>DASVFR010000029.1:0-49751 GCA_036379955.1 Solirubrobacterales bacterium | reverse complement strand
GAGCGCAGGACGCCGGCATCGTCACGCGCGATGACTCCGCACGTCCGCATCGCCTCGCCGCTGCGCAGACGAGTCCGATCTTCGTTCCGCTTCGAGACCTGCTCCAGCGCACGGTCGGAGTGGAGGACGAGCTGCGCTCGGCGCTCTCGACCGATGGCGTGGAGGCTGCCGCCATCCACGGGTCATGGGCGCATCCGCCCCGGCGTCCCGACAGCGATATCGACGTCATCGTCGTGGGAGACGCCAGCTTGCGCGACCTGCGCCGTCGCGTGCGCGACGTGGGGGCGCGTGCCGGACGCGCGGTAGATCTCACGCTGTTCAGCGCGGATGAGTTGCGAGAACGGCATGCGCGCGGCCACGGCTTCGTCGAGCGGCTTCTCGAGGAGCCGCTCATCGACCTCGTGGGCGATGTGCGCGCGGTGGTCGAGCGATGACGGACGCCCGCGTGGAGCAGGTGCCAGCAGATCGCGTAAGCGCTCGCGAGTACCTGGCCCAGGGCAAGCTGTTCTTCGACGATGCGGTGCAGGGCGGGCTCTCCACCGAGAGCCGGCAGGTCCTGCTCCATCAGGCCACCATCTGCGCATGTGACGCGATCCTCCTCGCCGCCGGGCTCCGCGTCTCGGTTGGCGAGCGCGGGCATGTTCTGCGGCTGGAGACCGCGCTGAATCAGCTTCCGGAAGACACCAGCGATCTCTTCGAGGCTCTCGATGCGTCGCGAGCCATGCGCGTTGAAGCGTCGTATCGGGCGCTGCCTGTGCCGGCGGCCAGCGCCGATGACGCGGAGGAGGCGACGCGGGAGCTCTACGTGCTCGCGGAAGCTCAGCTGGCCAGATGAGCGACCTGCGCAGCGCACCCGTGCCGCCCCTGCGCGAGGACGACCATGTCCGCGGGGGTCCGGACGGGCCGCTGATCGTCTTCTACGGCGACTTCGCCTGCCCGCGCTGCGCGGTGCAGGCCCAGCGCCTGCGCGACGGCAGCGCGCTGGTGGCCTTCCGCCACTTCGCGCTGAAGGCCAAGCACGAGCGGGCGGTGCCCCTCGCGCTCGCCGCCGAGGCGGCCGCCCGCCAGGGGGCGTTCTGGGCCTTCCACGACGCGCTGTACGAGGACCAGGGGCGCATCGACGACCCGCACCTGTGGGCCCGCTGCACCGCCCTCGGCCTCGACGTCGAGCGGTTCGAGCGCGACCGCCGCGACCCCGCGATCGCCGACCGCGTGCGCCGCGACGTGCGCGACGCGCTGCGCGCGGGGGCGACGACGACGCCCGCGCTCTTCGCCGACGGGGAGCTAATACACTGACTTGGTTCGGAATTCCGTGAGAGACACGACAGAGAGGCTGGCGACCGACGGCCGGCCAAGGAAAGGCAGCACATATGAGCACTGACGCCGTGAAGACGGTCTCGGTGGAGATCGCCGGCAAGGAGATCTCGTTCGAGACCGGCAAGATGGCCAAGCAGGCCTCCGGCGCGGTCGTCGTCCGTCAGGGCGACACGATGGTCCTCAGCACCGCGACCATCGGCAACCTGCGCGACGTCGACTTCCTCCCGCTGACGGTGGACGTCGAGGAGCGCATGTACGCAGCGGGCAAGATCCCCGGTTCCTTCTTCAAGCGCGAGGGTCGCGCGGGGGAGAAGGGCACCCTGACCGCCCGCATGATCGACCGTCCCATCCGCCCGCTCTTCCCCAAGGGCTGGCACTACGAGACGCAGCTGGTGGCGATGCCGCTGAGCGTCGACCACGTCAACCCCTACGACATCCTTGCGATGAACGGCGCCTCCGCGGCGCTGATGATCTCGCCCGTGCCGCTGCCGACGCCTGTGGGCGCGGTGCGCATCGGCAAGATCGACGGCAACTTCGTCGTCAACCCCGACGAGGCCGACCTCGTCGACAACACCGACCTCGATCTCATCGTGGCCGGCACCGACGACGCCATCCTCATGGTCGAGGCCGGCGCCAACGAGATCCCCGAGGCCGAGATCCTCGATGCGCTCGACATCGCGCACGCCGAGATCCGCAAGATCTGCGCCGCGCAGCGCGAGCTGGCCCAGCAGGCCGGCAAGGAGAAGCTGACGATCGAGCCGCCCGTCATCGACGAGGACCTCGTGCGCCAGATCTCCGAGAGCCATGGCGCGCAGCTCGACGCCGCGACGCAGGTGGAGGACAAGCTCGAGCGCCAGGAGGCCACCAAGGCCGTCGAGGAGGCCGTGCTCGAGCAGTACTCGGGCGACCCCGACTCCGAGACCTACGCCGAGTTCCGCCAGCGCGCGCAGCTCGCGTTCGACAAGCTCGAGAAGTCGATCATCCGCGAGCGCATCGCGGTGCACAAGAAGCGCCCCGACGGGCGCGGTGAGCGGGAGATCCGCCCGATCTCGATCGAGGTCGGCGTCGCTCCGCGCGCGCACGGCTCAGCGCTCTTCACCCGCGGCCAGACGCAGGCCCTGAGCGTCGCCGCCCTCGGCACGCTCAAGGAGGAGATGCGCCTGGACACGCTGGGCCTCGAGACGCACAAGTTCTACTGGCACCACTACAACTTCCCGCCCTTCAGCGTGGGCGAGGCGGGCTTCATGCGCGGCCCCAAGCGCCGTGACATCGGCCACGGCGCGCTGGCCGAGCGCGCGCTCGTGCCCGTGGTGCCGAGCACGGAGGACTTCCCGTACACCATTCGCGTGGTCTCGGACATCCTCGAGTCCAACGGCTCGTCGTCGATGGCCAGCGTGTGCGGCTCCTCGCTGGCCCTGATGGACGCCGGCGTGCCCATCCGCAAGCCGGTGGCCGGCATCGCGATGGGCCTCATCAAGGAGGGCGACGACTACACCGTCCTCACCGACATCGCCGGCGTCGAGGACCACCTCGGCGACATGGACTTCAAGGTCGCCGGCACCGCGGACGGGATCACCGCCCTGCAGATGGACATCAAGATCACCGGCGTCACCTTCGACATCCTGCGCGACGCGCTCGCCCAGGCCAACGAGGGGCGCCAGTTCATCCTCGGCAAGATGGCCGAAGCGATCGAGGGGCCGCGCGAGCAGCTCTCGGCGCATGCGCCGCGAATCGAATCGATCAAGATCGACCCGGAGAAGATCGGCGCCGTGATCGGCAAGGGCGGCGAAACGATCCGCGCCCTCTGCGAGGAGTTCGAAGCCGAGATCGACGTCGAAGACGACGGCACGGTGCGGATCTACGCGCCGACCGGCGAACTGGTCGAAGCCTGCGTCGGCCGCATCCAGTCGATGACCAAGGAGGCCGAGATCGGTGACCGCTACGAAGCCGCGAAGGTCGTCAAGACGACGACCTTCGGCGCCTTTGTCGAGCTGGTCAAGGGCACCGACGGGCTGTTGCACATCTCCAACGTAAAGCCGGGAGAGAGGGTCGACTCGGTCGACGACGTGCTCAGCTCCGGTGAGGAAATCGACGTCACCGTGGTCGAGGTCGACCGCGAGCGCGGCCGCATCGGGCTACGCCTCTCCGACGACCCCTCGATCGCCGGCAAGAGCCCGGAGGAGCTGGCCGCGGTCGGCTCCGGCGGCGAAGGTGGCGCGCGGCGCAACGGCGGCGACCGGGACCGCGGACGCGGACGCGAGCGGCGTCCGCGGCGCGAGCGTGAGCGGCGCGACTAGGCGACGTTGAGCGAGGCCGTCCTAAGCACCCTGGACTCGGGCGTACGGGTCGTCACCGAGGAGGTTCCCTCGGTGCGCTCCGTGGCGCTCGGGCTCTGGGTGCGCACCGGCTCGCGCGACGAGACGCCCGCCCAGGCGGGCGTCTCGCATTTCCTCGAGCACCTGCTGTTCAAGGGCACCGAGCGCTTCTCGGCGATCGAGATCGCCGAGCGCCTCGATGGCCTCGGCGCCGCGGTCAACGCGGCGACCGGCAAGGAGACGACCCACATCCACGCCCGCTTCCTCGACGAGCACACCGAGGAGGTCTTCGATCTGCTGGCCGAAATGCTGCTCGCTCCGACTTACCCCGAAGTCGACTCCGAGCGCGACGTCGTGCTCGAGGAGATCGCGATGTACGAGGACGAGCCGCAGGACCGGGTCCACGACATCCTCGCCGAGGCGGTCTTCGGCGCACACCCGCTTGGGAGGCGGGTGCTGGGTGAGGCCGAGGTGATCAGGTCCGTGCCAGTGCCGGAGATCGAGGCCTACCGCAGCGGCCGCTACACGGCTGGCAACGTCGTCGTCGGTGCCGCCGGCAACGTCGACCACGGCCACGTCGCCGAGCTCGCCGAACGCCTCGTGCGGCCTCCGGCCGGGGATTCCAACGGTCCACTCGGCCAGGCTCCTGACAGTGCCGCCCGCACCTGCTTCTACGAGAAGGACACCGAGCAGTACCACATCTGCTTTGGGGCGCCGGGAATCACCCGCGACGACGAGCGGCGCTACGCGCTCGCCGTGCTCGACTCGATCTTCGGTGGCTCCAGCTCCTCGCGCCTCTTCATTGAGGTGCGAGAGAAGCGCGGTCTGGCCTACTCGGTCGGCTCCTACAGCGAGCAGTACACCGACTCGGGCCTGGTCGCGAGCTACGTCGGCACGCGCAAGGACAACGTCGAGGAGGCCTGCGCGGTAATCGGGGCGGAGCTCGAGCGACTGCGCGCCACGGCGGTCAGCGCCGAGGAGCTGAGCCGGGCGAAGGAGAGCGTTAAGGGCCGCCTCGTCCTCTCCTCGGAGTCGACCGCGGCGCGGATGAGCCGCATCTCGCGCGCGACCCTCTTCGACCTGCCGATCGACAGCCTCGACGAGATGCTGGCCAGGGTCGACGCCATCACGGTCGAGGACCTGACCACGCTGGCGGCTGAGCTATACGCGCCGGAGCGACTCTCGGCGGCCTGCGTCGGCTCCGACGAGGGGGTCTTCCGCAAGGCGCTCGGCCCCGTCAGCCAGGAGCTGGTCGCCGCGTGATCAGGGTCGCCGTCTCAGGTGCCGCCGGACGCATGGGCCAGGCCGTCTGCGAAGCGGTCGAGGGCGCCGCTGACACCGAGCTGACCGGCCGCGCCGACCCGGCGCTCGGGGTCGAGCTGGCGGAGGTTCTCGGCGACGCCGACGCCGTCGTCGACTTCACCACGCCGGACACGGCGCTCGCCAACGCGACCGCGTGTCTGGAGGCCGGCGTCCACGCCGTCGTCGGTACCACCGGCTTCGATCTCGAGGCGCTTCGCACCGCCGCCGAGGCCGCCAAGGCAAACTGCTTCGTCGCTCCCAACTTCGCGATCGGCGCGGTGCTGCTGATGCAGGTCTCGCAGGCGATTGCCCCGCACATGCCCGAGTGCGAGATCGTCGAGCTGCACCACGACCGCAAGCTCGATGCCCCCTCGGGCACGGCCAAGCGCACCGCCGAGCTGATCGACGCCGCCGGCGGCAACGTGCACGAGCCGATCCACTCGGTGCGCCTGCCGGGCCTGGTCGCCCACCAGGAAGTGATCTTCGGCGGCGAGGGGCAGACGCTCAGCCTCCGCCACGACTCGATCGACCGGCGCTCGTTCATGCCCGGCGTCCTCCTCGCGGCGCGCAAGGTTGGATCCCTACCCGACCGTTTCACCGTCGGGCTGGAGAAGCTTCTCTGAGTCACCCACGCGATACCCTGGCGCGATGAAGGAGATTCGCGGTGTCCTAACGGCGATGGCGACCCCGTTCGACGAGAGCGGAGCAGTCGATACCTCCGCTGCCCTGAGCCTGGCGAACCACCTGCTTGAGAACGGCTCGCACGGCCTCGTCATCTCCGGCTCGACCGGGGAGGCGCCGACGCTGACCGACGAGGAGGCGCTGGTCCTGCTTCGCACGATCCGCGATGAGGTTGGCGACGAGGTGCTGCTGATCTGCGGCACGGGGACCAACTACACCGATCACTCGGTCGAGCTGACCAAGGGCGCCGTTGAGGCCGGCGCCGACGCGGCCCTGATCGTCACCCCGTACTACAACAAGCCGAACCCGGCCGGCATCCTCGCCCACTTCGAGAAGATCGCTGCGTCCGTTCCGGGCTTTCCGCTGATCGCCTACAACATCCCCTCGCGCGTGGTGGTCAATGTGCCACCCGAGCAGCTGGCCGAGATCGCGAAGATCGATAACGTCGTCGCCGTCAAGCAGGCCAACAACGACGACCTGCGTCCGATCGAGGGGCTCGACATCCTCGCGGGCAACGACGACGTCTTCTGCAAGACGCTCGAGATCGGCGGCGCGGGAGGAATTTGCGTCGCCTCGCACCTGGTCGGTCCCCAGATGCGCGAAGTCTGGGATGCGGCTCAGGCCGGTGACCTGGAGCGGGCGCGCGAGATCGACGCCGGCCTGCGCGAGGTCTACGCCGCGATGGGCGTCACCACCAACCCGATTCCGGTCAAGGCGGCGCTGGCGATGCTGGGGCTGATCCCCACCGACACGCTGCGGCTCCCCCTCGTGCCCGCCGACGCCGAGCAGCGCGCCGTCATCAGGAGCGCCCTCGAAGGCGTCGGCCTCACCCCGGTGAGCAGCTAGTGCCGAGCTCCAAGCTGCGCGTTCTTCCGCTCGGGGGACTGGGCGAGATCGGCAAGAACATGACCGTGGTCGAGTACGGCGGGCGCATCGTCGTCGTCGACACCGGCCTGATGTTCCCGACCGCTGAGATGCTGGGCATCGACCTCGTCCTGCCCGATTTCTCCTACCTGCGCGAGCGGACCGAGGACATCGAGGCGATCGTCCTCACCCACGGCCACGAGGACCACGTCGGCGCGCTGCCCTACGTCCTGCGCGAGATCGGCATGCCGCCCGTCATCTACGGCGGCCTGCTGACGATCGGCATGGTCCGCTCCAAGCTCGACGAGCACAAGCTCGGGGACGCCCCGCTGCAGGACCTGGCAGCTGGGCAAAAGATCCAGGCCGGCCCCTTCGAGATCGAGACGGTCCACTTCTCGCACTCGATTCCCGACGCCCGCGGCGTCCTGCTCACGACCGAGCTCGGCACGGTGCTGATGACCGGCGACTACAAGTTCGACCAGACCCCGGTCGACGGCCGCCCGGCTGACATCTCGCGACTGGCGGAGGTCGGCCGCGACGGCCTGCTGCTGCTTTGCGGCGACTCGACCAACGCCGACCGGCCGGGAGTGGCCCCCTCGGAGGCGAGCGTCGGGCCGGCGCTACTGGAGACCTTCGCGGGCTGCGAGGGACGCGTCATCGTCACCTCCTTCGCCTCCAACATCCACCGCGTGCAGCAGGTGATCGACGCTGCTGTGCAGCTCGACCGGCGCGTTGCCCTGGTCGGTCGCTCGATGCGGAAGAACTTCAACATCGCCTCTAACCTGGGCATCGCCGAGGCCCCGTCCGGGCTCTTCATCCAGCCGCGTGAGATCGAGAGCTTTCCCGACGAGAAGGTGATCGTGATCTCCACCGGCAGCCAGGGCGAGCCGCTCTCGGCGCTGCGCCGAATGGCCAACAACGACCACCGTGACGTCGAGCTGCACTCGGGCGACACGGTGGTCTTCTCGGCGACGCCGGTGCCGGGCAACGAGCGCGCCGTCAACGAGACGATCGACCGCATTCACGAGATCGGCGCCTCGGTCGTTACCGCCAAGGACGCGCCGATCCACGCCTCCGGGCACGGTTGGCAGGAGGAGCTGAAGCTGATGCTGAACCTGACCAAGCCGCGCTACGTGATGCCGATCCACGGCGACCATCAGCGCCTGCGTCTCCATGCTGGGCTGGCCGAAGCGGTCGGGGTCGATAGCGACCGGATCTTCCAGGGCCGCAACGGGCTGCCGCTCGAGATCGACGAGAACGGGGCGCGCTTCGGCGAGGACATCCACGCCGGGGTCATCTTCGTCGACGGCGTCAACGTCGGCGAGCCCGACGACGTCGCCCTGCGCGACCGGCGCGAGATCTCGGCCGATGGGATCTTCATCGTCGTCGCCACGATCTCCTCCGAGGACGGCCAGGTCGTCGCCGACCCCGAGGTGATCTTCCGCGGCGTCGCCTTCCTCGAGGAAGCCGACGCCCTGGTAGACGAGTTGAAGGACGTGGTCGAGGACTGCCTGGAGGACGCCGCCGAGGCGGGGACGCGCGAGTTGCACCTGCTCCAGGAAGACCTGCACGACGCAGTCGCCGGGCTGGTCTACAAGCAGCTGCGCCGCCGCCCGATGATCATCCCGGTCGTCGTCGAGGTCTGACGTTTGTAGCGGGCGGGTCCTGTCGTGGGTGAGGGGGCCCCTGCGGGCAGTCCACGGGCTGTCCTCGACCCCCCCCCCTCACCAACGCCATCCGCCCGAGAAGCGTCTGACCTCTCGTACGGGTAGATGCCCCTATGGCGCCACCCGCGCGAGAGGCGTTCGACCTCTCGTTCGGGAAGCTGTTCCTGCGCTCCGAGCCACCCGCGCGAGGAGCGTTGAGACTCGGGGACGCTGACGCGCGCAGGTGGCTCGGAGAAAGGGAGAGTCAAGTGAGATTTGGTGGCCCGCCGGAACAATGTTGGGGAGAGCTCCGGCGGGCCTTGTGTCTCGTCCACGGATAAACCTATGGACGGGGGATAAAGCGGGGATTAAGCGGCCGTAACGGTTTGCTCAGACTTGGCAAGGGGAAGGCGGACGCGGAAGAGGGCGCCGCCGCTCTCCGATTCCATCGCCTCGACGTTACCGCCGTGCGAGGCGGCGACGATCGCCAGGCCGAGGCCGCTGCCGGCGCCGACCGCTCTGTCGGCTGAGCCGTCGCCGCGGACGAAGCTGTCGAGCAGGTTGAGGACGATGCGGTGCAGTTCGTCGGGAGCGTGCTCGAGGACTGCCTCGAAGGCGCCGCCGAGGCCGGGACCCGCGAGCTTCACCTGATCCAGGAAGACCTGCGCGACGCGACATGCAATCTGGTCTACAAGCAGCTGGAGCGGCAGCCGATGATCATCCCCCGGGTCGTTGAGGTATGGAAGACTGATTTGGCACCATCTCGCGCGTCCGCAAACTCAGTGTTTCTTACGATTTGCGGGCTAAATTGCCCTCAGAGCTTCGGCTTGACCTTTGATTTGCCAGCAGAAATAGATTAAACCTGCCCAAGTGCCATTGACCTCAAAAGGAGCGGATGGTCTCCAGGTCGATGGCTGCAGATTCGGTGAATCGTCGGACGTAATTCGACCGGAGAGGAGCATTACCATGAACCCCATCAAAAGACTCTACATTGCTACCGTCGGTGTAACGACGGTGATGGCAATATTCAATGCATCGTCCGCTCTTGCGCTTGAATCGACAGCGCTTTGTCAGGGCAATGAATTAGAATGCATGCCAGGTAACACTTACCCTGCATTTACGCCAGTCAAGGCATCGGCTGTCAACTTGACGTTTAAGAGTGCACTAGGCACTATTGAATGTAAAAAATCGAATCTTGAAGGCGAAACATTACAGAGCTTAGCCAACCCTCTCACTGTAGATCTTAAAGCATTTACTTTCGAAGAATGCAAACTTGGACAAGTAGCATGCGCACTCACAACTCTTGTTCTTGGCAAACTCGATTTCTTAAAGACGGGTCACAACGTTGGGAGCGGCACTTTCTTAGGAACGGCAGTAAACATAAAATGCGGCTCACTCGTTAATTGTTCATATGCGGGATGGCCGGTTTTGGCGCTCCGGGGAACGGGTGGCAAAGGAGGGGAAGAAGAATCTAAATTGGAAGCCGAAGCGGAAGCTAACGAACTGGAACTCAGTGAAAGCAAAGGCTTCCTATGTCCTGCTGTGCCGAAGTGGACAGTTAATTATCTCTTCTCTGAACCCAATCCGATGTACATCACGAAATAGATCGTGAACGACTACGGGCCGGTAGGGGTTGCCGACTCGTATTTACAGCCACCCGCTCGTTAGAGTACTTTGACTGCACCTTGGGCGGGTGGGTGTCGCATTGGGGAGAAGTGAGATTTTGGAGGCCCGTCGGAACAATGTTGGGGAGAGCTCCGACGGGCCTTGTGTCTCGTCCGTGGGTAAACCTACGAAGGGTGGGTAAAGCGGGGATTAAGCCGGCGTAACGGTTTGCTCAGACTTGGAGAGGGGGAGGCAAACGCGAAAGAGCGCACCTCCGTTCTCGGATTCCACCGCTTCGACTCTGCCGTCGTGCGAGGTGACCACGGCGGCGACGATCGCCAGACCGAGGCCGCTGCCGGCGCCGATCGCCCTGTCCGCGGGGCCGTCGCCTCGGACGAAACGACCGAAGATCTGCTCGCGCATGCTGGGTGGGATTCCGGGGCCGTCGTCGGCGACCTCGACCACCGCGTCGCCCTCCTGGCGACGTAGGCGCAGCTCGATCGCGGTGCCGGGCGGGGTGTGCTGAGCCGCGTTGTCGAGCAGGTTGAGGATCATGCGGTGCAGTTCGTCGGGATTGCCCTGGATCGCGAGCGGCGCGTCGTTCTCCACCGTCAGCTCGTGCTCGGCCAGGGTCGGAGCGATCTCGACCGCCGCGTTGCCGGCCACCTCGGCCAGGTCACAGGGCGTGTGCCGGCCGATCCGACCCGCGTCGGCGCGGGCGAGGAGCAGCAGGTCGGCGACGAGCCGGCTCATGCGTCGCGAGGAGCGCAAGGCCGAATCGACCATCGCCCGCTCCTCCTCGTCGCGGGGCTCGCGCAGCGAGGCCTCGAGCAGTTCGAGGTTGGCGAGGACGCTTGTCAGTGGCGTGCGCAGCTCGTGCGAGGCGTCGGCGACGAACTCGCGCTGTTTCTTCATCGTCGCCTCGCGCTCGCGGCGGGCAGCGTCGAGTGAGCGCAGCATCTGCTCCAGCGTGCGGGCGAGCTCGCCGACCTCGTCGTCGACCTGCGGGTCGGGCATGTGGGGGGAAGGGTCTCCCGTGTCGGCCACCTCTCGGGCGGTCGCGGTCAGCGCCGAGATCGGGCGCATCGCCCGCGCCGCGATCGTCAAGCCGGCCAGGCTGGCGAGGAGCGTGCCGCCGACGATCCCGGCGAAGATGAAGAGCCAGAGACGATCGACGGTGGAATCGACGTGGTCGACGCTGCGGCCGTACTGGACGTAGCCGGTGACGAGCGTGCCGTTGAGGATCTGCGCCGTGTATATCCGCATTCCGTCGTGGGTGGTGAGGCCGGGGGAGAGGGGACCCATGTTCACCGCCCCCTTGCTTTCTTCCACCAGGTTTCCGTTGAGGTCGAAGACCCTTGCACTTGCGTCGTCGGGGCGCACGAAGTCGTCCAGCTTCGGGCCTTGCTTGAAGGAGATCCGCCCGAGTGGCGTGTAGACGATGCGGAATTCGCGCGCCAGGGTTTGAGAAGCGCCGGTGACCTCGCGGTTGAAGTCGTCGCGTACCCGACTGGTCGTCATCTGGCCGATCACGGCGCCGAAGGCGAGTAGGATGACCAGGGTCAGACCCGCCGAGGCTGCGGCGAGGCGCCAGCGGACGGGCCAGCGAGTGGGCTTGCGAAGCAGCCGGCCCATCTACTCCTTCAGCACATAGCCGGCGCCGCGTTTGGTGTGCAGGAGGCGGCCCTCGCCGTCGGCCTCGAGCTTGCGCCGCAGGTTGGAGACGAAGACATCGATCGTGTTGGTCGCCGCCGTTGGGTCGTAGCCCCAGACCTCGTCCAGCAGGCGCTCGCGCGAGACGACGAGACGCTCGTTGCGCATCAGGAACTCGAGCAGCTCGAACTCGCGGTTGGTCAGCTCCAGCTCACGCTCGCCGCGCTTGACCTCGCGCGTGTCGGGGTTGAGCGTCAAATTCGCAACCGAGAGCGAGGCCGAGCCGCGCGGTGGCCGGCGTCGCAGCAGGGCGCGGATCCTGGCCAGCAGCTCCTTGCGCTCGAAGGGCTTGACCAGGTAGTCGTCGGCGCCGCTGTCAAGGCCGTCGACCCGGTCCTCGGTCTCGGCTCGGGCGGTGAGCATGAGGATCGGTACGTCGCCCTCTTCGCGCAGACGACGGCAGACCTCGATCCCGTCCATGCGCGGCAGCCCGAGGTCGAGCACGACCAGGTCGGGGACGAAGCCGGCGGCAACGTCAAGAGCTTCGACCCCATCAGCCGAAGTCTTCACTTCATAGCCCTCCTGACGCAGCGAGCGCCGCAGCACGTCGGCGATCTCGGCATCGTCCTCGACGACGAGGACGCGCCCGGTTGCCGTCTCGATATCCCCGGCCAGCATTGGAACTGATGTTAGAGGGGAGGAAGGGCAACGTCACCGAGATTTAGTCAGCGTTTACCTCAACATCCCTTGCGCGACCTGGAGAACGCGCAAGATCGAGCACGCAAGTTTGCCGCAGGCAGGCGGCCACCGAGTCCTTGGGCATGATGTTCTGCTGAGCCGCCCAGCTGCACGGTGCGGCTGATCCCCAGCGAACTGCGAGGCGGTTTGTGCGGAATTGTGCGTGCGCGAAAACCGCGCACGGCAATCGAATGCATCCAGGTGTTTGCAGGGAAACCGCGACGCTCAGCCTGACCCCCGGAGGTACGGGCGTTGGCGGCGTGGACTATCGCAGCGCGGCCGAATATGACAATCGTCAACGTCTATTTACTTAACCGGCGAGATTCTCACCGGGAGGAGGAGTCCAGGATGAGATTCATTGAGATGCTCGGCTCGGCTGTCATTGCCGCCGCAGTGACGATGGCTTTGGTCGCTTCTTCGGCATCGGCCAACTCCGAAACCATCGTCTTTTGCGAACACGCAGAATTAACTTGTGAATCGCCCGCCGCCGACACCAACACAG
Source organism: Solirubrobacterales bacterium (assembly GCA_036379955.1). Taxonomy (GTDB): domain Bacteria; phylum Actinomycetota; class Thermoleophilia; order Solirubrobacterales; family 70-9; genus VRUE01. Next base: position 37,128 of record DASVFR010000029.1, on the reverse strand, counting down.
CGGCGAGTGCTGTGGGGGTTGAACTTAAAACCAGCCTCGGCGTGGTGGAATGCGAAAAATCACTCATTGAATTGCTAACATTAAATACATTAAGCACGTTACTTGTAATTCATTTATTAGCTTTGTCGTTCTTGAATTGCAAACTCGGGAAAACGGCGTGTACGGTGACCGTGGATACGTTGGGATTACTTTCGCTGACCAAGATTGGCGCTTTAGAAGCGTCCGCTAAATCAACGGGTGGCACGAAATTCACGATCCTGTGTGGCAAAATTCTAAATTGTCAATTCGGCGGCGAACCTCTATTCAAAGCCCATTCAAGCGCGGGAGGGTTAACCAAGTTTTTAGCTGCCGAGACGACCATTCTGCCGCTAGTAGGCAAAGAATTCCTTTGTCCAGATACGGCGAAATGGGTAGCCACCTACGATCTATTCCTCAGCACGGTCTGGATCGAGTCTTAAGCGTATTCAAGAGCTTTGGCTGCAGGGGCATCCGGAATCCGGATGCCCCTCAGTGTGGGCATTACTGAGCATTCTTGGCAAGTTTGGACCGCACTGTTGAGGTTTGCCTGCATTAGCGCGAAGATGCGCGTTCCGCGAGCATGCGCGAGACCGCGCGCGTCAATTTGTCGAGTCTTGGGTCTTGCAGGGGCGATGTATTGAAGGGGCGGTGATGTTCAGTGCGCTTGGTGTCGTTCGTTTGACTTGTGAGGTCGTCTGGCGTACGTAATCGGTCCAACTCGTCCACCGAGGCGACTGAGGAATGGAGAAGGTAATGAAGCACGCCAAGGTTTTTGGTCTCGCCACCATTGCGTCGATTGGTGCGATGGTCTTCATCGGAACCTCAACGGCGACAGCAAACAGCAACACCATCGTACTCTGCGCAAATGCGGAATTAGAATGTGAGAGCCCATTTCCAAATCCCACAACGATTGTTGCGCACGCAACCAATGTGCAACTGAGACTTGTGATAGGTACTATCATCTGCGAAAAATCGTTACTAGAAACGACATTGTTAAACGTATTAGCAAATTCCCTGGTTGAGCACTTTTTATCACTGACGTTCGAAAAATGCAATCTGGGTAAAACGGCTTGCACTGTGACAGTTGAAACTCTTGGGTTATTAACCTGGACTAAGTCAGGAGCATTAACCGGGAACGCCAAGTCAACAGGTGGTACCAGATTTGTGCCCATCTGCGGCTCGCTAGTTAATTGCAAATATGGCGGCGAACCGACCTCCCCAATCCATTCGGAAGGTGGCGAATTCAAGTTATTAGCTACTGAAACGACTATTTTGGCCGAAGAAGGTGAAAAATTCATCTGCCCCGGCGAAATGAAATGGATCGCGACTTACTCTGGGTTAGGCTCGATGTGGGTTGAGTCTTAGTCGCTAGCCTGATTCGATGGTTCAGGCTGCAAAGGTCGGTGGGGCGGCCGCCCGGATTGTCTGGGCGGCCGTCAAAATGGCAGATGGCTGAGACCCTTGCCGCTCCTGGGCAAAACAAACAAGTGCATGGCGGCTTCACACTGAGACAGTCGAGGGTCGCTGCGCAGGGGAGGGAGGTTGGATGTCGAATTCAGCGACCATGTTCGTGCGCAAGAGGAAATCTGCTGCTCGAAAGAAGCCCAAAGCCAAAGCGGGCGGGTTGCGTCCGCGACTGCACCTGCCGCGGGCGCTCGAGCAGCGCCATCTCGATCTGATCGGGTTGGGATTGATCGCGCTTGGCGTCTTCCTTTCCTTCGTTCTCTTCTTCGGTTGGGACGGCGGCAAGGTCGGCTATGGGCTCGAAACGGCGCTCGTTTACCTTGGTGGCGAGGTTGGGGCTCGGATCTTCACACTGCTGATGCTGCTGGTCGGAGGCCTGCTGGTCACGGGCACCTCGATCTCGACCCTCTTCCGTGGCATCGGACGCGGGCTGCGGGCGCTCTTCTTCGGCAGTCGCGGGGCCGCTCAGACCGCGATCCAGACCCGGCGCGACCGCCGCGAGGAGGGTGGCGCCTTCTCCTTCGAGACGCTCGCCGGACCTACCGACGTGATGAGCGCCTACCCGGAGGACGACTACGTCGAGCCGACGGTGGCGCTTGCCGAGGAGCCCGAGCCTGAGGTCGAAGAGCCCGCCACGCAGGACTTCGACGCGGAGCTCGCCGAGATCGAGGCCGAAGAAGAGAAGGCTGTCAAGGCTGAGTCCGATTCCGTCCCCGAGCAGGTTGCGCTGACTCCTCAAGGCAACAAACGCGGGGTGACGATCTCCGAGGGGCTCGACTACAAGGCGCCGCCGGCGAAGGCATTGGAGCGCGGCAAAGGCGACGCGGGCGTCGATCCGCGCGACCACGAGGTCGTCGGCCGCAAGCTGGTCGAGACGCTTGGCCACTTCGGGGTCGAGGCGAAGATCGTCGGCATCGTCAGCGGCCCGCACGTCTCGCGCTACGAACTGCGCCTCGCGCCCGGCACCAAAGTGAAGAAGGTGACCGAGTTGGCCAACGACCTCGCCTATGCGCTGGCCTCGACCGACATCCGCATCCTCGCCCCGATCCCCGGCAAGCAGGCGGTCGGCGTCGAGGTGCCGAACACGCGCCGGCGCATCGTCCGCCTTGGCGACATTTACGCCGGGCGGCCGGAGAAGACCTCGCCGCTGGTCGCCTGGCTCGGCAAGGGCATCGACGGCAACGCGGTCTGGACCGACCTGGCGAAGATGCCGCACGTGCTCGTCGCTGGCACCACCGGCTCGGGCAAGTCGGGCTGCGTCAACGCGATCCTCTCCTCGATCCTGATGCAGGCCTCGCCCAACGACGTACGCCTCGTCCTCGTCGATCCCAAGCAGGTCGAGCTCAACCACTACGAGAACGTGCCCCACCTCTTGACGCCGGTCGTCACCTCGCCGCGCCTGGCCGCCAACGTGCTCGCCAACCTGATCGGCGAGATGGAGAGCCGCTACGGGATCATGGGGGAGGCCCGCTGCCGCAACCTCGGCGAGCTCAACCGCGCCCGCGCCAAGGCCGGCGAACCGCCGCTTCCCCACATCCTCTGCGTGATCGACGAGCTCGCGGACCTGATGATGGTCTCGCCGGCCGAGGTCGAGGACTCGATCATCCGCCTGGCGCAGAAGTCGCGCGCCACCGGCATCCACCTGGTGCTGGCGACGCAGCGTCCGTCGACCGACATCATCACCGGCACGATCAAGGTCAACATCCCGGCCCGGATCGCCTTCGCGGTCTCCTCCCAGACCGACTCGCGGGTGATCCTCGATCAGGGCGGGGCGGAGGCCCTGCTCGGCCAGGGCGACATGCTCTTCCGCGGCGCCGGAACTTCGAAGCTGCAGCGGATCCAGGGCGCCTTCGTCACCGAGGAGGAGATCGCCCGGATCACCGGGCACTGGGCCAAGCAGGGCGAACCGGAATTCGAGGCGGAGCTGCTCGAGGTGCACGAGGAGAAGGGCGTCGAAGCCGAGGGCGACTACGACCCCGACAGCGACGATCTGCTCGACGAGGCGATCCGCGTCGTGGTCGAGACCGAAACGGCGTCGGTCTCGATGATCCAGCGTCGCCTGCGCGTCGGCTACACCCGCGCCGGCCGCCTGATCGACATGCTCGAGCGGCGCGGTGTGATCTCCGGCTACGAAGGGTCCAAGCCGCGCCAGGTTCTGATCACAGCGGCGGACCTTCCTCGCCTTCTCGGCGGTGGCGCCGGGGCGGAGCAGCCCGACGCAGCGCCGGAACCCTCGGCTCTGCCTGAGTAGCGTCCCTTGCCCGCGGGTGCGGGTACCGGGGCGGACGGGTAGGACAATGGGGGAATGGAACGCCGAATCGGCGCAATCCTTCGTCAGGCGCGCACCCGTCGCGACATCGAGCTGGCCGAGGTCGAAGCCGCGACGCGCATCCGCCTCAAGTACCTGCGCGCGATAGAGGCGGAAGACTGGGACGCGCTGCCCGAGGGTGTCTACGCCCGTGGCTTCATCAGGACCTACGCGTCCTTCCTGGGTCTCGACGGGGAACGACTCGCCGTCGAGTACCGCCGGGAGGTCGAAGGAGGGGGTTCCCGCTCCGTCGAGGATGGGGCCGCCGCTCCCACCGTGCGTCCGGGGCCGCCTCGTGCGGCGCGGCGGGCTCGCGGTCTGGCCTGGATCGCCGTTGTCGCCGTCCTCGCCGTCGCGGCGCTGGTGCTCGCGGCGCTTCCACTTGGTGGCGGCGAGGAGGAGCGCACGTCCTCGTCTCGGCCTGGGCATGGGCCGACTCCCGCGCGGGGGGCAAGCGCGCCCAAGCATCGGCTCGAGCGGGCTCCGGCCGGCGTCTCGATGCAGCTGGCGGCGACCGCCGAAGTCTGGGTCTGCGTGCTGGACGCGGCGGGTCGGCCCCTGGTCGACGGCCAGATTCTCGAAGGAGGTGTCGATGAGGGTCCCTTCCGCTCCGGTAGTTTCACCGTGTCCCTCGGCAACGGAGAGGTCACCATGCTGATCGACGGCAGGGAAGCGGACATACCGGCGACGGCGAGCCCGATCGGGTACTCAATCGACTCCTCGGGCGAGCTGACGGAGCTCTCCGAAGCCGAACGCCCGACTTGCACATGAGCGAGCTCAGAGCGGGGATAGTCGTCACCGGCACCGAGGTGCTGACCGGGCGGATCGCGGACCTGAACGGGCCGTGGATATCCGAACGCCTCGCCGAGCTGGGCGTCGAGGTCGCGCACATCCTCGTCGTCGGCGACCGCCCCGAAGACCTGGAGGCGGCGCTGCGGTTCATGGCCGGAGAGGGGATGGACCTGATCGTCACCTCGGGTGGGCTGGGGCCGACCGCGGACGACCTCACCGCCGAGATCGTCGCCGGCTTCGCCGGTCGCGAGCTCGTCCTCGACGAGGAGGTCGAGGAGAAGATCGCCGAGATCCTGCGCGGCTTCGCGCGTCGCTTCAACTTCGACCCCGAGGCGGTGCGCGAGGCCAACCGCAAGCAGGCGATGGTCCCCGAAGGCGCGACGCCACTGAACCCCGTCGGCACCGCGCCCGGACTCGTAGTGCCCGCCGACGGCCGCGTCGTCGTCGTGCTGCCGGGCCCGCCGCGCGAGCTGCGGCCGATGTGGCCGGCGGCGCTGGCCACGCCCCCTGTCCGCGCGCTGCTCGAGCGAGCCACTCCGCTGCACGGCTACACGCTGCGCATGTTCGGCGTGCCTGAGTCGGAGATCGCCAAGAGCATGCGTGAGATGGAGGAGGAGGGCGTCGCGCTGCCCGAGGTCGAGATCACCACCTGCCTACGGCGGGGGGAGATCGAGATCGACGTCCGCTATCGCGACGCCGCGGCGGCAACGGCCGAGGCGGTGCGCGCCGGGTTCGCCCAGCGCCACGAGCGCCATCTCTTCAGCCTCGACGGGGAGACGATCGACTCGCAGGTCGCGCGGCTGTTGCGGAGGCACAAGCTCGGCCTGGCCGAGTCCTGCAGTAGCGGCCTGCTTGCTGCCCGCATCACTGACCTACCAGGCGCCTCCAAGTACATGATGGGCGGGGTGGTCTCCTATTCGAACGAGGCCAAGGTCGACCTGCTCGGCGTCGACCCCGATCTGATCGAAGAGAAGGGCGCCGTTTCGGCCGAGGTTGCCGAGGCGATGGCGATCGGCGCCCTCGACCGCTTCGGTGCCGACGTCGCCGTCGCGATCACCGGCATCGCCGGCCCGGACGGCGGCAGCGAGGAGAAGCCGGTCGGCTACGTCTGCTTCCACGCCCGCCTCGCCGACGGCACTGCGATCGCCCGCGATCCGGTCATCCCCGGCGGCCGCGCCGACATTCGCGAGCGCTCCGCCCTGGTCGGCATGCACCTGCTGCGCATGCTGCTCAGCGGCGAAGAGCCGCCGCTGTAGCGAGGGCCGACACGGTTTCGTCACACACCGGTGTTGTTCCGTGCGCTGGGACCCCCTAGCGTGGGGCGGCGTGGCGAAGGAAAGATTGAAGAGCCCGCGGGCGCGGCTGTTCGTCGCGCTCGACCTGCCCGAGGAGATGCGGGAGGGGATCGTGACGTGGGGAAGGCGCGAGCTGAGAGATCCTGCGCTGCGGGTCGTGCGGCCCGAGTCGCTGCACGTCACGCTGGCCTTTCTCGGCTATCTGCCGGAGAAGGAGATCGGGGGCCTGGGCGAGATCGTCGAGGGCCTAAGTGCGCTGGCGCCGGAGATCCAGCTCGGCGAGCCGGTGGCTAAGCCCTCGGGTCGACGCCCGCGGCTGTTCGCGCTGCCGGTCGACTCTCCGGGAGCGATCGCCCTACAGGCGGAAGCGGAGAAGAAGCTGGTCGCTGCTCGTCTCTATAAGCCGGAGAAGCGGCCCTTCTGGCCCCACGTGACGGTGGCCAGAGTCAAGCCCGAGGGGCGTGGGTCGAAGCGATCGCGGCATGTGGAGAGGCTTCCGGGCCGCCTCCCGAAAGACCTCTTGCAACCGGCGCGGGCCGTCCGGACGCGCCTCTACCGTTCTGAACTCAAGCCGTCGGGAGCGGAATATCTCCCGCTGGCACAAGTCAAGCTGAGGTGAGAAAGAGATGGCAGACAGCAAAGCGACGTTGAAGGACGCCTCGGCGAAGGAGGCCAAGGCCAAGGACGCGGCCCTCGCGGCGGCGGTGACCCAGATCGAGCGGGATTTCGGCCAGGGCGCCCTGATGCGACTCGGCGCCGACGCCGCGGTGCCGGTGGAGGCGATCCCGACCGGCTCCCTCGCCCTCGACCTTGCGCTCGGCATCGGCGGCGTGCCGCGCGGGCGGATCGTCGAGATCTACGGCCCCGAGTCCTCGGGCAAGACGACGCTGATCTACCACATCATCGCCGAGGCTCAGGCTAAGGGCGGAGTCTGCGTGTTCATCGATACCGAGCACGCGATGGACCCTATTTACGCGCGGGCGATCGGCGTCGACACAGACGAGCTGCTCGTCTCCCAGCCCGACTACGGCGAGCAGGCGCTGCAGATCGCCGACCGGTTGATCGCCTCGGCGGCGATCGACGTGATCGCGATCGACTCGGTCGCGGCGCTGACGCCGAAGGCCGAGCTCGATGGCCAGATCGGTGACACCACCGTCGGCCTGCAGGCGCGCCTGATGTCGCAGGCGATGCGCAAGCTGGCCGGGAACCTGAACCGGACCAACACCGTCTGCCTCTTCACCAACCAGATCCGGGAAAAGGTCGGCGTCCAGTTCGGCTCGCCGGAGACGCAGCCGGGCGGTCGGGCGCTCAAGTTCTACGCCTCGCAGCGGCTCGACATCCGCCGCATCGAGACGCTCAAGGACGGGACCGAGGCGGTCGGCAACCGGGTTCGCGTCAAAGTCGTCAAGAACAAGGTCGCGGCGCCCTTCCGCCAGGCCGAGTTCGAGGTCGAGTACGGCAAAGGCATCTCGCGCGAGGGGGCGCTGCTCGACTTCGGCATCGAGCACGACATGGTCAAGAAGTCGGGTGCCTTCTTCTCCTACGGCGAGACCCGCCTCGGACAGGGCCGCAACAACGCCAAGCAGTACCTGGTCGAGAACCCAGAGCTGGCGGCGGAGTTGGAAGAGAAGATCCGCGCCGCTCTCGGTATCGGCGCCGAGGCAGGGGCCGCGGCGGAAGCATCGCCACCGCCGGTCGCGGAGGCGCAGGCGGCCTGACGGCGCCCGCGCGCACTCAATAGGATTCTCGCCGCATCATGAGCAACGGGGACCTCTTCTATGTTTGTGGGATCGCGCTCGCGGTCTCGGCCGTGCTGGTCAGCTTCATCGGCCTGCGGGTCAAGAGCTTTCCCGGCAAAGCGGCGCCGCTGGTCGCGATCTGGTTCGTCGCTCTGATCGGCGCCAGCACCACCTTCGCTGTCCTTCACGCCAAGGACGAGCAGAAGGAAAAGAAGGCCGAGCTGAACAAGGCCTCCGAAGAGGCCGAACAACAGGAGGCGCAGTAGTAGTAGAGGGCGCTCGCGCCCCGGTACGCTGAGCGCATGCCCAGCTACCACGTCACCACGTTCGGCTGTCAGATGAACGTGCACGACTCCGAGCGCATGCGCGGCATGCTCGAGTCGCTGGGCTATGAGGAGGCCGGCAGTCGCGAGGGCGCCGACCTGATCCTCTTCAACACCTGCTCGATCCGCGAGTCCGCCGACAACCGCTTCGTCGCCCACCTCGGCGAGGCCAAGCGGCTCAAGTCCGAAGACCCGGACCGGATCGTCGGCGTCGGTGGCTGCTGGGCGCAGTCGGTCAAGGACGAGGTCTTCCAGCGCTTCCCGTTCGTCGACGTCGCCTTCGGCCCGGGGCAGATTCACAAGCTGGCCGAGTTCCTCAACTCCGACTCGCTCAGCGCCCAGGGCTACTTCGAGTTCGAGGACTTCTCCGCCAGCCTGCCGACCCGGCGCGTGCGTCAGTTCCAGGGCTGGCTGCAGGTGTCGCAGGGCTGCAACTGCAAGTGCGCCTACTGCATCGTGCCCTCGACCCGCGGCCGCGAGGTCAGCCGCGATCCGGCCGAGCTGGTTCGCGAGGCCGAAGCGCTGGCAGTCGACGGGGTGCTTGAGGTCACCCTGCTCGGCCAGAACGTCAACAGCTACGGGCGTGACCTGCCGCTCGGGGCGCGGATCGGATTCTCGGAGCTGCTCGCGCGAGTCGACGCGGTCGATGGAATCGAGCGCATCCGCTACACCAGCCCGCACCCCAAGGACATGAAGGAGGACGTGATCCGCGCCCACGCCGAGCTGCCGGCGCTCTGCGAGCACATTCACCTGCCGCTGCAGTCGGGTTCGAGCGCGGTCCTCAAGCGCATGCGACGCACTTATGACCGCCAGCGCTACATGGACCGCGTCTCGCTCATCCGCGAGCACGTGCCCGACTGCGCGATCACCACCGACGTCATCGTCGGCTTCCCCGGTGAGACCGACGCCGACTTCGAGCAGACGCTCGAGGTCGTCGACGAGGTTGGCTACGACGGTGCCTTCACCTTCGTCTTCTCGCCGCGCCGCGAAACCGAGGCCGCCGGGTTCGAGGACCAGGTAGCGCACCCGGTCAAGGTCGAGCGCATGGAACGCCTCGTCGAGCTGGTGCAGCGCCGCGCCAATGAGCGCGCCCAGCGCTTCGTCGGCCGGGAGATGGAGGTGCTGGTCGAAGGCTCGAGTCGCACCGACGAGACCAAGCTGCGCGGCCGCACCCGCCACAACAAGGCGGTCAACTTCGATGGGGACGCCGATCCCGGTGATCTGGTCGCGGTCGAGATCACCGAGGCCACTTCGCAGACGCTCGCCGGCGTCGTCGCCCAGCCGATCCGTTTGTGAAGATCATCGCGATCTTCGGCCCCACGGGGGTCGGCAAGACCGGGGTAGCGGTGGCTCTTGCCGAGCTGCTGCGCGAGCGCGGCGAGGACCCGGTGGCGATCTCCTGCGACGCGCTGCAGGTCTACGAGGGTCTCTCGGTCCTTACTGGGGTCGCCAGCCCTGAGGAGCAGGCGAAGCTTGAGCACCGCCTGATCGGCTTCGTGCCGGTCACCGAGCGCTTCAACGTCGGCGACTACATGCCGCTGGCGCACGCCGAGGTCGACGCGGCGCTGGTCGCGGGGCGGATACCGATCGTGGTGGGGGGGACGGGGCTTTACCTGCGCGCGGCGCTGGCCGAGCTGTCGCTGGTCAAGGCCGAGCCGGAAGCGCCCGACTCCGAGCTATGGTCGCCTGAGACGCGCCACCCGACGACGATCTTCGGCCTCGACATGGACCGCGAGCAGCTCTACGAGCGGATCGACGCCCGCACCGAGGCGATCTTCGCCGCTGGGGCGAAAGAGGAGGTCGAACGCGCCGAGCGCCTGGGCCCTTCGCGCACCGCCCGTGTTGCCCTCGGCTTCGAGGAGGTCCTCAGCGGCGATCTGGCGACGATGCAGAAGCGCTCGCGCAACTACGCCCGCCGCCAGCTCACCTGGATGCGCAAGATCCCCAACCTGCGCTGGATCGACCGCACTTTCCTATCCGACCTCGAGGCCGCAAGGTCTATTGCCGAGCAATTGAGCTAGTTTATTTGACTAACATCAAATTTATGATATATGTGGCACATGTGGGAGACCATCACGAAGCACTCCCAACTAGGATCACTCTGGCGACTGTCCCTTTGCCTCATCGTCGGTGTGCTCGGGTCGACTACGGTCATTGCATCGTTTGGCCCATCCACCGCTTTCGCGACAGTCATGTGTGAAGAAGTGACGGTCGAATCCTACTGCGATACAACCTATGCGTATCCAAGCGAAACCACTATTACCTCGGAATCAAGCAATTCAACGTGGATGACTACACTAGGAACGGTAATGTGTTCGAGTTCAATAATGAAAGGGGAACTAACTCAGGAAGCTTCGGAAGAAGCAGAAAAACCCCTTAGTGCAAAATTGACGGAATGGGCCTATTCTGGTTGCAAACTAGGAAAAACAAGTTGCACCGTTGAAGCTGAAAAACTCCCCTATGTTACTTCTCTCGAATGGACCTCTGGTTACGACGCTTCGGTGCACCTTGCCTTGGTCAGCACCTATGCTAAATGTGGATCTCTGTTGAACTGCCATTTTGGTATTTCCGAACCAACACTTACTTATGATGGCGGTAGTGTAGGTTCGGCGAAGTTCTTAGTCAGTAAAGTCAAAATGTCCGATGAAGGCGGAAAATTCTTGTGCCCCTCCGAAGCTATCTGGTCAGCTGAATTTCAGCTAGCGCAGCCAGCCGGTGGGCGCATGTATGCAGGTCGACAGAGGCTGAACAAAACGGTCCTTTGCAAAGAAGCGCAAAATCCCTGCCCAGGAGCAAAGATTTGGAGTTCTGGAGAAAAATTCGATGCTGAACTGGCCGGCGGGGAAGCTGAATTTAAATTCGAATACAACGGTGCTGAAAAGTTTGTCAAGTGCACGACGTCGGAAATACACGGTGAAGTCGGGGCGACGGGTCTTCCGGCGCTTGCCAAAATCAGCACATTAGATTTTACTGGCTGTCAGCCGTGTGCGGTAACATCTACGCGCACTCCATATAGAGTGACGCTGGAAGCGCGGAAACCGCCGTTTACGATCGGTAGTGATGGGGTAATGCACGTTGAAAGCGGTGGCTCCGGCGCGCCAGAATTTCTATTTACGTGCGACACGTTCACATGTCTGTATAGAGACTCGCTCCTTTTCTACACTGTAGAAGGCGGGAATCCTGCAAAAACACCATTGACATCAAACTCAATTTCGCTGGAAGATCCTACGGGGGAACCGCTTTGCCTATCGAAAAAACTCTTCCCGAGCTTCCAGGCCAAATACAAATTTGTCAATCCGAATCCAATGTTTTTGAGCAGAGCCCCTTGAGATTGGCGTGAGAGGCGCCCGTAGGAGTCAATGAAACGGTAGGCCACCTGTAGTCTGCTGTGAATGCGATTCGAGAAGTGGCAGGCGCTGGGGAACGACTATCTGATCGTCGAGGCGGATTCGCTGCCTTGGGAGCTGACGGCCGCGCGGGTGCGGCTGATCTGCCACCCGCACTTCGGGCTGGGTTCCGACGGGATCCTGCTGCTCTCGCGAAGCGACGACCCCGCCTACGTCGCGGAGCTGCGGATCTTCAACCCCGACGGCTCAGAGGCCGAGCTCTCCGGCAACGGGGCGCGCGAGGCGATCCTCTACCTGCGCCGTAAGGGCTGGACTGACGCCGACGAGTTCTCGATCCTCACGGCGGCCGGGCCGGTCACGCCCACCATCACCTCGGAGCGGACTTGTTCGGTTGAGATGGGGCAGGCCGTGACAGCCTCCAAGGACTTCCCCGGGGGCCCCGGGGACGGTCGCGGAACCCTGCAAGACGGCGGTCGCGAATGGTCCTTCCAGCACGTCTCGATCGGCAACCCGCAATGCGCGATCGAGGTCGGCGGCGAGCTCGAGTCCCTCGATCTGGCCTCCGTCGGCCCCGGGATCGAAGGTCACGAGCTCTTCCCCAACCGCACCAACGTCTCCTTCTACCGCGTCGAGGGGAGTCGGGTGCGCGCCCGCATCTTCGAGCGCGGGGTGGGGGAGACGCTCTCCTCCGGCACCGGCGCCAGCGGCGCCGCGATCGCCGCCTTCCTGCGCGGCGCGCCCAGCCCGCTCACGGTCGAGCTCGACGGCGGTGAGCTCGAGGTCGAGATCTCCGAGGACCTTGACGTGCGTCTCACGGGCTGGGCCGAGCCGGTCTGCTCAGGCGAGCTCTCGGCCGAGCTGCTCGCGGCGCTTGCCGGGGCGAGCGAATAGATTTCGCGCCGATGGGAATCTCCGATCCGTCCAAGCGGCTGGAGGCGATGCCTCCCTACATGTTCCAGGAGCTGGAGCGGCGCATCGCCGACAAGCGCGCTGCCGGCATCGACGTGATCAGCCTCGGCATCGGCGATCCCGACGAGCCGACCTACCCGCACATCGTCTCCGCGATGCAGGAGGCGGTGGCCGGGAACGGCAACCAGAAGTACCCGACCAACCGCGGTCGCGAGGAGTTCCGCGCCGCCTTCGCCGAGTTCTACGACCGCCGCTTCGGGGTCGAGATCGACGCCGAGAACGAGGTGATCCCGGCGATCGGCGCCAAGGAGTGCATCTACAACCTCTGCTTCGCCTTCCTCGACCCCGGTGGCGTCGCCCTTGCCTCCGACCCCGGCTACCCCGTCTACACCGGCGGCCCGATCCTCGCCGGCGCGACGCCCGCGCTGCTGCCGCTCGTCCCCGAGCTGGGCTTCGCCCCCGATCTTGCCGCCGTCCCGGCCGACGTCGCCGCCAAGGCGCGGCTGATGTTCCTCAACTTCCCCAACAACCCGACCGGCGCCACCGTGCCCGAGGGCTTCTTCGAGCGGGTCGTCTCCTTCGCTCGCGAGCACGAGATCCTCGTCGTCCACGACAACGCCTACTCGGAGACGACCTACGACGGCTACGTCGCCCCGAGCTTCCTCGCAACGCCCGGCGCCAAGGAGGTCGGAGTCGAGGTCTTCTCGCTCTCCAAGGGCTACAACATGACCGGCTGGCGCTGCGCCGCGATCCTCGGCAACCCCGAGGCGATCCAGACCTACTGGCGGCTGAAGACCAACGTCGACTCGGGCCTCTTCGAGGCCGTGCAGCTGGCCGGCGTCGCCGCGCTCGAGGGACCGAGCGGACCGCTGGAGCGGATGAACGAGACTTACGTCCGCCGCCGCGACCTCGTCGTCGGCGCCCTGCGCGAGATCGGCGTCGAGGTCACCCCACCCAAGGGCACGATCTACGTCTGGGCGCCGGTTCCCGACGGTCACACTTCGACCTCGTTCAGCGAGCTGGTGCTCGAAGAGGCGGCTGTGGTCGTCTCGCCGGGCTCGATGTACGGGCCGAGCGGCGAGGGATTCTTCCGCATCTCGCTCACCACTCCGGACGAGCGCATCTCCGAGGCGGTCGAGCGGATGCGCGAGCACTTGGCCTGAGTTAGGCGACCTCTTCGCGCTCCGCTCGCTTGCGCCAGTAGCGGTTGAGGCCGCGCCACTGGTACTCGGGGGGAACGCACTGGAGCAGGGTCTCGGCGGCGATCGGGTCGGCGTGCTCGGCGACGAGATGGCGATGGCGGTGCTCGTATTCGTCGGAGGAGAGCAGCCGCGCCAGCTCGGCCTCCTCGCGCAGACGTTCGCGCACCTTCTCCAGGTGCTCGATCGGCTCGTCGACTTGGCCGAAGTGGGTGAGGGCGAGACGCTCCGGCCGCCAGGACTCGACGATCGCGATCGACTCGATCCAGGTCTCGACGTCGATATCGGGGGGCGGTGTGGGCGGGACGACCAGATCGCAGGGCAGGATGCGGACCGCGGCGACGTCGCCGACGAAGGCGGTACCGCTCGCCTCGTGGAAGTAGCAGACGTGATGAGAGGCGTGGCCGGGTGTGTAGGCGACGCGCATGCCGAGCACGTCCTCGCCGCCCCTTAGCGGCCTGACGTTCTCCTCCGGCACTGGCACGATCTCCCCCCAGAGCTCCTCCATCCGCTCGCCGTAGAGCTGCTCGGCGCTGGCCAGCAGTCGCGAAGGATCGATGAGATGGCGGGCGCCGCGCTCGTGGACGTAGACCTCGAGGTCGGGCCAGCGGCGGACCAGTGCCCCGGTGGCGGCGGCGTGGTCGAGGTGGATGTGGGTGAGGAGCAGCGCCCGAGGCCTTTCGCCGCCGAGCTCCTCGAGCAAGGTGTCTAGCGAGGACTCCGGGCCAGGGTCGACCAGCGCCCCCTCGACCTCCCAGCAGCCGATCACATGTGGACGGCCGAGGTGCAGGACGTCGATCAGGCGCATCGACGCAGTATCAGGCGACCGGGGCCGGGAAGCGCTCGTCGGTTTCGAGCGTCTGCCGCAAGCCCTCCTCCATGCCGCGCGGGGCGTAGCCGAGGTCGCGGCTCGCCTTCTCGTGACTGGCCCAGAAGGTGACGCCGTCGGCGGAGGAGATCAGCTCGCGCAGGTTCGGCGGCTGGCCCATCAGCTTGCCGACGAGCGGGCCGATCGGAATCATCGCCTTCATCAGCGGCGTGGGCAGCGCGTGTTTGGGGGCCTTGCGGCCGCTCAGGTGGGCGACGGTCTCGACCGCCTCGCGCATCGTCGTCGCGGGGCCACTGAGCACGTAGGTCTCGCCCGGCTTCGCCCCATCGAGGGCGAGCAGGATGCCGCCGGCGATGTCCTCGACGTGGGTCAGGCAGATGCCGAGCTCGGGGAAGGGGATCAGGGGCAGCTTGCCGGCGAAGAATTCCTGCAGCAGATCGGCCACCTGCGAGGTGTCGCCGGGGCCGTATACGCCCCCGGGCTGGACGATCACGCAGGGCAGGCCCTCCTCGGCGATCATCCGCTTCGCGATCCGGTGCGACTCGAGCTTCGTCTCCTCGTAGTAGGAGGTGAACTCCTTGCCGGGATGCTCGTAGCTCTCGTCGACAACCTGGCGGTGCGTGTTGCCGAAGACGCCGACGGTCGAGACGTGGACGACCTTCGGGATCTTGGCCGCGAGCGCCGCGCGCAGCACCGTCTCGGTCCCGTGCACGTTGGCTTCATACATAGCCGGGTGCTGCTTGGCCGGGATCCCGACCTCGTACATCGCCGCGGCGTGGACGACGGCATCGCAACCCTCCATGCCCGCCTCGATCGCGCTCGCGTCGCCGAGGTCGCCGGCGACGATCTCGCAGCCCAGCTCGGTCAGCTTGCCGGCCTTCTGCGGAGAGCGGACGAGACAGACGACCTCATCGCCGCGGGCGCGCAGCTGGCGCACGACCTCGCCGCCGATGAACCCGGTGCCTCCCGTGACGAAGACCTTCACGCCGCTAAGCCTATCCATGCTCGACTCCTACAATCGGTTCGAGTGCAGCGATCGAGAAACGGACGCACCGCGGAGAGCAGCTACGGCGGCAACGGCGCCGGGCTCTCCAACCCGCGCGCGCGGCAGCGGGCGCTGGCGATCGGCATCGCCAGCGGGCGGGAGGAGGCTGAGCCGCTGACCGAGCTCAAGGAGCTGCTCCGCACGGCTGGGGTCGCGACGGCCGGCGAGGCCGTGCAGCACCGCGACAGGCCGGACCCCGACCGCTACGTCGGTCGCGGCAAGCTGACCGAGTTGAAGGCGCAGATCGAAGCCTGCGACGCGAACCTGGTCGCCTGCGACGACGAGCTGGCGCCGCGCCAGGAGCGCAACCTGGAGGCGGCGCTCGGTGTGCCCGTGATCGACCGCACCGCGGTGATCCTCGACATCTTCGCCGACCACGCCCACTCCGCCGAGGGCAAGCTGCAGGTCGAGCTGGCCCAGCTCGAGTACAACCTGGCCCGGATGAGGGGGCTCTGGACCCACCTCGAGCGGCTCGGCGGCGGGATCGGCACCAGGGGGCCGGGCGAGAGCCAGATCGAGACCGACCGCCGCCTCGCCCGCGACCGCATCGCCGCCCTGCGCCGCCGCCTCGTCCGGCTGGAGCGCAACCGGGGCGTGATGCGGGCCAGGCGCGCCCGCTCCTCGCTGCCCAGCGTGGCGCTCGCCGGCTACACCAACGCCGGCAAGTCGACGCTGCTCAACGCCCTGACCGGCGCGGAGGTGGCGGTCGGCGACCGGCTCTTCCACACCCTCGACCCGACCACGCGCACGGTCGAGCTCTCCGGCCGCGACTACCTGCTGACCGACACCGTTGGCCTCATCGAGAAGCTGCCGCACCAGCTGGTCGAGGCCTTCAAGGCAACCCTCGAGGAGACGATCCTCGCCGACCTGATCCTGCACGTCGTCGACGCCGCGGCTCCCGAGGAGCGACGCCTGGCGGACATGCGGGCTGTCGACACGGTGCTGGAGGAGATCGGCGCCGGCGACAAACCGCGCCTGCTCGTTCTCAACAAGGCGGACCTGCTCGAGAACGACGAGCGCGACGAGGTGCTGCACCATCCCGATGCGGTGCTCGTCTCGGCCCTGACGGGCGAGGGGCTGGACGAGCTGAGAGGCCGGATCGAGCGGGCTTTCGAGGACACGCTGGCCGAGGTCGAGCTGCTGATCCCCTATGCCGAGGGCGCGCGGTTGTCCGAGCTACATGAGGTGGCCGGCAAGCTCGACCGGGAGGACCGTGCCGACGGCGTGCTGGTCAGGGCGAGGGTCCCACTCGCGGAGCTGCATCGGTTCGAGGACCTGGGGACGAACAGCAGGGGTGAGGCCAAGCCCGCAGTCGACTGGCTTTAGGCGAGTCGCCTTGGTCCGTGGAGGCCGCGGCTAGGCGAATGGGCGCAGCGCGCCATTTCGCGCACGCGTAAAACATGAATGCTGGTCACTGCTGGACAAATGGGAGGCATCGGCCTCGATTCGATCAGGCCTGCCGTCGTTCACTGGACCCACATGTCGGGATCGGTTACAACGATTCGCCTGGCGGATTTGAACCGAGGGAGACCAGTCGTGAAATCCATTGGCGCCGCAGCTCTGGCAATGACAGGGACAATGGCCTTGATTGCCTTTGCATGGATGCCCCAGGCTCAGGCAAGCTCGTCATGGATCTCCATCTGCGAAGCGGCAGAATTAGAATGTGAAAATCCCTTCCCCTCCGTCGGTGTGACTTTCGACGGGTTCGCCAAAGAACCGAAGATATTAACGAGCCTTGGGACGATTGAATGCGGTGAATCGCATCTGAGGATTCTTCCTTTAAATGCGTTATCGCTGTCCCTAGTGGGACATCTCCTCGAACTGAGCTTTTTCTCCCTTTGTCACCTTGGTGGAACTTCGTGTACCTTGACCGTCCCCAGCAACACAGGTTTATTTCACATATTAAAGACAGGATCATTATCGGCATCGGTTCAATCTACGGGCGGGATGAAAATTTCCGTGAAATGCGGCGTTCTCGTTAATTGCACTTACGGCGGCGAACCCGTCCTCGAAGCGAAATCGTCTGCGGAAGGCGTGACCCAGCTGATAGCGAACGAAGCCACGCTCACTGGTGAAGGCGCCTTCTGCCCGAAAACGTCGAAATGGGACGCCACATACCCCGTTTCGGAAAAAATGTGGATTGAGTCCTAGTCCCGGACCGCGACGTTTCGATACTGTCGCCACGTGGAATTGCCGATAGCGAAGCTGAAGGCCGAGGCCACCATGCCGACGCGCGCGCATCCCGGAGATGCCGGGTTGGACCTCTACGCCTGCGAGGCAGCGCACATCGGGCCGGGGGAGAGGTGGAGCGTCGGGACCGGGGTGGCGGTGGAGATTCCCGAGGGGCAGGCCGGGCTGGTGCTGCCTCGATCGGGGTTGGCGATGAAGCATGGGATCGCGCTGGTCAATGCGCCGGGGCTGATCGATTCCGGCTATCGCGGCGAGATTCGGGTTCTGTTGCTCAACACCGACCCCGCGGAGACCTTCAGGGTCGAGCCGGGGGACAGGGTCGCCCAGCTGGTGATCGCGCCGATCGTGCTCGCGGAGCCGGTCGAGGCCGAAGCGCTAGGCGACTCCGTGCGCGGCGACGGCGGGTTCGGCTCCAGCGGTCGCTAGCCCCCTTCGTTGAAGCCTTCTCCGGGCTGGAAGCCCGGGTAATCCCTCAACGAAGGCCTGCGGCGGCGCGGGCGCTTGCGTGGGCGTCGCGCTCGAGGGTGTCGTCCAAGGGCTTCAGCTCCGGGCGTTTGCCGTAGCGATGCTCCAGCGCGCGGGCGATCAGCTCGTCGGCCAGCCAGGCGTTCTTGGGGAGGAGCGGGCCGTGCAGGTAGGTGCCGATCGCGTTGCCCTTGACGACTCCCTCGAAGCCGTCCTCTCCGTTGTTGCCGAACCCCTTGATCACGCGCCCGAGGGGGGTTTCGCCGGGGCCGAGGTGAGTGCGGCCGCCGTGGTTCTCGAAGCCGGCCACGGTCCGCGGCCCGCCGCCGAGGTCGACCTCGATCGCGACGTTGCCGATCAGGCGTGGGCCGGGCGCGCGCACGGTCTCCAGGTCGACGAGGCCGATCCCGGGCAGCCGCTCATCGCCGAGCTGATAGCTGTGGCCGAGCAGCTGGTAGCCGCCGCAGACGGCGAGGACCACGGCGCCGGACTCGACGGCGCCCATCAGAGCCTCACGCTTGGTCGCCACCATGTCGGCCGCCACGGCGCGCTGGTCGCGGTCCTGGCCGCCGCCCAGATAGAGGAGGTCATGGGCGCCGGGGTCGAAGCCCTCGCCGGGGCCTGTCGCCGCGTATTCGAACCCGATTCCGCGCCACTCGCAGCGCCGTTGCAGGAAGAGGATGTTGCCGCGGTCGGCGTAGATGTTCATCTGCTCGGGGTAGAGCGCCAGCAGCCGCAGCTCCATCACGATCCCTCCCTTTCGAGCAGCACGACGGTGGAGCCAACGTGCGCCTCGGTCGCCGCGATCTCGCGGCGGCCGGCGGGCCGCAGGCCGACGGCGCTTCCCTCGGACTCCAGGTCCTCTGCCGTGAGCGACCGGAGCTCGATCTCGTTCACTTCCTCGCTCAGATCGCCGTCGGGCGAGACGGCCTGCCGCAGCCGTCGCACGACGATCCCCTCGCCGTCGATCGCCGTCTCCAGCGGCAGGCTCGAATAGACCCAGCCGTCGACCTCCCGAACGTCGGGCAGGGGAGGAGCGGCTTCTCCCGCATGGCCATCCGGCAGCCCGTCCACGATCGCAAGCGCAAGCACCCCTCCCGACCGCAGATGCCGAGCCGCGCTTTCAAGGCACCCTCTTCGTGCGGCGGCCCCGTCCAGCAGCTGCACCAGCTGCATCGGAGCCAGAGCCAGATCGAAACCCCCCTCCAGCGAGAAGCCATCGGCATTTCCAACACGGGCCTCCGCCACCAGTCCTTCTGCCCTGCAATTGAACTCTTCGACCAGCAGAGGGTCTCTGTCCAACCCTGTGACCCGTTGCCCTCTCCTGGCAAGCCAAATCCCAACCCGTCCCGTCCCACACCCCAGCTCGAGCACCCGCCGACCCCGCTCCGCACCCAGCTCCTCCCAAAGCTCCAAGTCAGCGGCGTACGCCCCGCACTCGACGTCGTGCCAGATGGCAGACGCCCCACGGGCGGGTGGCGCGGTGCGGGGGTCCTCGCCCGCAGCTTGCGAGGACGAGGAGCCCCCGCGCCGCGACAGGACCCGCCCGCTGTGTGCCTCCGTCCCTGGCATCATCGCCAGAACTCCTTGGCGTGCCCCCGCGCCGCCAGCAGCTTGCGCAGCTCGAGCAGCGCCGTATACGTCGGCAGCGCAAAGAGCCGATCGCCGTGGGCAACCGCCTTGTCGAGCGACGCGGCGATCCCCGGCTCGACCTCGATCGCCTCCGCCGGCCAGCCGGCGTATTTGAGGCGCAGGGCCATCTCCGCCGCCCGCGTGCCGGCGCAGACCACGCGCCGCACGCCGCCCCTCAGCAGCTCGAAGTCCGCGTCCCAGATCCAGGAGACGTCGCGACCGTCGGCGATCCGGTCGTTGAGCGCGATCCAGAGGTCGAGGCCCTCGGTCCCGGCCTCCAGGCGCAGGGTCCGCAGCACCTCGTTGGCGCCGGCCGGGTTCTTGATCAACAGGATCGAGAGCGCCGCACCGTCGACGTCGATCGTCTCTACGCGGCCGAAGGCGGCGCGCATCTCGGCCAGCGCCGAGGCGATCGTTCCCGGCTCGACTCCCAACTCCAGCGCGGCCGCGACGGCGGCGAGCGCGTTGTAGACGTTGTAGAGGCCGGGGAGGGGGAGGTCGAGCCGCAGCGGGCCCGCCGGCGTACGCAGATCGACCCGCGAGCCGTCCATGCCGCGCAGCTCGATCGCCGTCGCCGCCACCTCGGGCCGCGGGCGCCCGGCGCCGCAGCTGGGGCAGGAGTAGTGGCCGAGGTGCCCGACGAAGGCGCGCTCGTAGGCGTAGGGGGCGCCGCAGCGGCGGCAGTGCTTGGCATCGAAGGCGTGCTGCATCTCCGGCAGCGCCTGCGAGACGTCCTCGACGCCGAAATAGACGACGCCCTCGCGTGGCGCGCCGGCGGCGTCGCGGCCGAGGTCGGCGATCGCCGGGTCGTCGGCATTGAGCGCAAACCTGGTGCGCCCTGCCCGGCTCTCGACGACGCCGGCCCAGTCCTGAGCGAGCGTCTCCATCTCCCCGTAGCGGTCGAGCTGGTCGCGAAAGAGGTTGCCGAGCACGATCAGCGAGGGATCGAGCTGCTCGGCGACACGCGCGAGCCAGGCCTCGTCGACCTCGAAGAGGCCCTCGTCGCCCTTTTGCTCGAGCAGCGCCGTTGCCACGCCCCAGGTCATGTTGGAGCCGGCTCGGTTGTGCACCGGGTGGCGGCCGGTGGCGGCGAGCGCGGCGGCGAGCATCCCCGCCGCCGTCGTCTTGCCGTTGGTCGCGCTGACGATCGTCGTGCCGCGCGGCAGCTCGGCGCCGAGGCGGCGCATGGCGTTCGGTTCGAGCCGCAGCAGCACGCGGCCGGGCAGGGTCGTGCCCCCGCCGCGGCGGCTGGCGCGGCTGGCGGCCCCGATCGCGCGGGCCGCGGCGAGCTTCGCGCCGAAGGCGGTCAAGGCGCCGGGGGCGCCAGCACCCGCAGCGCCCGCGGCAGGATGCGCAAGCGGGCCGGCAGCTCGGTCAGGTGCTCGCCGTCGGCGTAGACGGGGTAGGGGCTGCTGGCGGTCAGCTCGAGCTGGGAGGCGCGGAAGACGCGCACCTCGTCCTCCTCGACGTGGGTGCCCTTGAACACCTTCGGCAGGTTAGCCACGAAGCGCAGCTTGCCGACCTCGCCGACGGCGACGACGTCGAACTCGCCGTCGTCGAGCTTCGCGTCGGGGGCGATGAACATGCCGCCGCCGAAGGCGCGGCTGTTGGCGATCGAGACCGAGTAGCCGCTGAAGCGGTGGTGCTCCTCGCCGACGCTGACGGTGAAGCGACCGGGCTTCCAGGCCAGGAGCGTGCGCAGCGCGGCGTAGGCGTAGACGAGGTTGCCGCGCATGAAGGTCGTCTCGTTGGCGAGGCGGTTGGCTTCGGAGTCGAAGCCGACGCTGACGATGCCGAGGAAGCGCTTGCCGTTGGCCTCGCCGACGTCGATCGGGCGCGCCTCGCCGGCCGCCAGCACGGCGACGGCGCCGGCGGGGTCCTCGGGGATGCCGAGCACGCGCGCCAGGTCGTTGCCGCGCCCGCAGGGGACGATCCCGAGCGGAGTCTCGACCCCGGCCAGCGCTCCGCCGACGGCGCCGATCAGGCCGTCGCCGCTGAGCACGACCGGAACCTCACCGGCCTCGACCGCCCGCAGGGCGCGCTCGACACCATCCTCGAGGCCGCGCGTGCGCTCGACCCGGAAGGCGATGCGCCGGGCGTCCAGCTCGTGCTCGACTTTGGGCAGCAGCTTCAGCGAGCGGCCGTGCGCCGAGTGCGGGTTGACGAGCAGCGTGAGCGGCATTCCCTCGATCTCGGACCCCATCGAGCCAGGCAGCCTAGATGGAGGCGGCGGCTCAGTCGGGCCCGGCCAGCCGGGCGACGAGGAAGTTGCGCTCTTCGGCATCGGAGAGGGGCAGCGGCGAGAAGCCGCGAGCGAGCAGCCGCCGGCGCAGCAGGCCGAAGGCGAGGCGCCCGCGCAAGCCCGGTGGGCGCGCCGGGGCGACGATCAGGTGTGCGCCGGGGCGCAGGACGCGGGCCGCCTCGGAAGGGTCGACGTCGTGGGCGGCTCCGACCGCGAGGTCGAAGAAGCCGTCGGGATAGGGCAGCCGGCGCGGCCCGCCCGCCTTGAAGGCGACGCGTCCCTCCGGGTCCAGCCCGACTTTCTCGATCGCCTCGTGGATCAGCTCCTCCGAAGGGTCGACGCCGCGGATGCGAGCGGCTGGGAACTCGCGGGCCAGGAAGAGGGCGGCGTCGCCTTCGCCGCAGCCGATCGCCAGAGCGCGTTCCGGGGCCGGCACGTGGAGGACGGCCGCTGCGAGCGGAGTGAGCGGGAGAGCGCGCACTTTCCGATCATCCCAAGGGCCGGACCGCCGGGGCCATGATCTAGGCTTCGGCGCCAGATGGAGGAGGGGAAGCAGGGATTCGACCGTCGCCTGATCGTCCTCGCCGTGTTCGCGCTCGTCGCGGTCGGCGTCGTCGGGGCCATTCTGATCTCGCGCAGCGGCAGTGGCGACGACTCGAGCGGGACGAGCGGCGCCGAGGGCTGCGAAGAAGTCGAAACGCCGCAGCCGAAGACAGTTGGCTTCAAGGCCCCCAAGCAGGTTCTCGCGAAGGGCGAAGACGCGACGGCCGTGGTCAAGACGAGCTGTGGCACCTTCGAGATCGCGCTCGATACCCAGCGGGCGCCGAAGACCGCCAACTCATTCGCCTTCCTGGCTGAGGAAGGCTTCTACGACGAACTCACCTTTCCCCGGATCGTCCCTGAATTCGTGATCCAGGGCGGTAGTCCCGAAAACACCACCAATGGAGACCCTGGCTACTCGATCGTCGAGAAGCCACCGGCCAACCTCGCCTACACCAAGGGCGTCGTGGCGATGGCGAAGACCGGTGCCGAGCCGCCCGGCACCTCGGGCAGCCAGTTCTTCGTCGTCACCGGCGCCGACGCCGGCCTGCCGCCCGAATACGCCCTGGTCGGCAAGGTCAGCAAGGGGATGAGCGTGGTCGAACGGATCGGCGCGCTCGGCACCCCGGAAGAAACGCCGAAACAGACCGTCCTGATCGACGAAATCTCGATCGAAAAGGGCTAGTGCCCTAGGCTCCCGTCGATGGCAAAGGTCGACCTAGGAGACGCGGCGCCCGACTTCGAGCTTCGGGGAAGCGGCGGGCTGACCTTCAAGCTCTCCGAGCAGCGCGGTCAGAACGTCGTTCTTGCCTTCTACCCGGGCGACGCGACCACGGTCTGCACGAAGCAGTTCTGCTCCTACCGCGACAAGGCGGACGAGCTCGACGAGCTCGACGCCAAGGTGGTGGGGATCTCACCCCAGTCGGTCGACTCGCACGAGCACTGGATCGAAGAGCAACAGCTGAACGTGCCGCTGCTGGCCGACGAGGACCTCGCGGTGAGCCGGCTCTATGGCGTGACCGCGTGGCTCGGCCCGCTGGCCCGGTTCACCGAGCTCGAGGACGTGCCCGGCGGGCGCTACATCAAGCGGGCGACGTTCGTGATCGACCGCGACGGCATCGTCCGCTTCCGCCAGGTCTCGCGCACCGGCGCTCGCTTCACGACCGTCGGCGAGATCGAGCAGGCGCTCGCCGCGCTGGCTTGACGGCGTCCCGCGGCGGCGCCGGGCGGTTCGCCGCGGGTGCCGGCCCGGTGCTGCGCGGCGCGACGGCGGGGGAGGGGCCGCCGATCGTGCTCTGCCACGGGCTGACCGCCACGCGCGGCTCTGTCGTGCACGGCTCGCGAGCGCTCGAGCGCTCGGGCTACCGGACCGTTATCTACGACGCGCGCGGACACGGGGAGTCCGACCCGGCGCCCGCCGGTCAGGGTTATGGATACCCGGAGCTGGTCGACGACCTGGAGGAGGTCGTCGCGGCCGCGGTGGGCGAGGAGGCGTTTCTCCTCGGGGGGCATTCGATGGGCGCCCACACCGCGCTCGCGTACGCGCTGCGACGTCCGCGGCGGGTAGCGGGGCTCGTCTTGATCGGGCCGACATACGTCGCTCCGCTGGGGCCCGAATCGCTCGCCTACTGGGACGGCCTCGCCGACGCGCTCGAACGGGGCGGCGTCGAGGGCTTCGTCGAATACATCGATCGCGAGCAGTCGATCGACCCGGCCTGGCGCGACTCGGTGCTGCGCTTCACCCGCGAGCGGATGCTGCGCCACCGGCACCTCGACGCGGTCCTGGCCGCGCTGCGGGAAGTGCCGCGCTCGCGACCCTTCGACGGGCTGGAGGAGCTGGAGTCGATCGACGTGCCGACCCTGGTCGTCGCCAGTCACGACCGGGCCGATCCAGGTCATCCCTACGCGGTCGCCGCCGCCTACGCCGAGCGCCTGCCGCGCGCTGAGCTGACCAGCGAGGCCGAGGGGCAGTCGCCGCTCGCCTGGCAGGGAGGGCGGCTCTCGCGCGCGATCGCCGCCTTCGCCGTCGATCTTGAGGATTTCCAAAGGCGAGTCGAATAGCGTTGCGCCGGTGAAGCTGCCGCGAGAGGCGACGCTGCGCGGGATCGCCACCTTCCTGGCGACTTTCGGGATCGGCGTCGCGACGTACATCGCGATCGCCGACTCCGGCGGCGGATCGCCGGTCTGCGTCGCGGGCGGCCACGGCTGCCAGACCGTCGCCGAAAGCTCCTACTCGCATGTGCTCGGGATCAACGTCGCCGTCTTCGGCATCGTCGGCTACGCGCTGCTCCTCCTCTGCGCCTTCTTGCGCGGGGACGGGGCGCGGATGGGAGGATTCTTGATCTCGCTAGGCGGCTTCGGATACAGCGTCTACCTGACTTACCTGGAGGTGTTCAAGATCGAAGCGATCTGCCAGTGGTGCGTCGCCAGCGCCGTGCTGATGACGCTGCTCTTCGTCACCAATACGACCCGAATGCTCGGCTACGTGGGAAGGGAACCGTGAGCGGGCGCAACGATCGCGAGGCGCGCCGCGAAGAGCGGTTGCGCGAGGACGAGGCGGCGGGCGCCGGCGGGCGCCGTCAGCTGCTGATCAAGGTCGGCAGCGCCGCTGCGTTCCTGGTTCTGGTCGCGGTCATTGTCGCCGTCGTGGTCAGCCAGGGCGGTGGCAGCGGCGGCGATGCGAGCAACGTCAAGGAGACGTCCGCGGTGGATCGCCTGCTGAACGGCATACCGCAGGATGGACTGGTCCTCGGCGAGCCGAGCGCCAAGGTGGCGCTGGTCGAGTTCGGCGACCTGCAGTGCCCGGTCTGCAAGGGGTACTCCGAAGAAGTGCTGCCGTCGGTGATCGAATCTCGCGTCCGCAGTGGCGAAGCGACGCTCGAGTTTCGCAACTACACGATCATCGGCCCCGAATCGATCCCCGCCGGCGCCGCGGCTGTCGCCGCGGGCAAGCAGGGCCGTGGCTGGGAGTTCGTCGAGCTCTTCTACCGCAACCAGGGCGCCGAGGACTCCGGCTACGTCACGGACGAATTCCTCACCGCGATCGCCGAAGGCGCCGGGGTGCCGGACATCGCCCAGTGGAACGTGGACCGCAAGGACAAGGCCGTCGTGCGGGAAGTCGAAGCAACCACCGCCGAAGCGCGGGAACTGGGCTTCAACGGCACGCCGTCTTTTGCGGTCGAAGGCCCCGGCACGAAGGGCCTCGAACCGATCGGCACGCCGGGATCCGTCGCGGCCCTAGAAGAAGCGATCTCAAACGCCAGCTAGCCCAGCGGCCGGGTGCAACGCGTTGTCCCCCTTATGGGTGGACAACGCGTTGCACCCACGCATAAGTTCACATAACCACCATTATCGTGCGTTAAATCGGCAACCAGCTCCCGGTGCGCCTTATGCACCCCACAGGTCCATAAAGCGCATCGGAACGGTCAGGCGGGCAGGGATGCGGTGCCGCGGGCCAGCGGCCTGACGATCGGCGGGGCTTTGGGGAGCTCGCCGCGCTCGACGCTCTCGACCTCGAACTGGCTCGCTTCGATCGTGGCGACGGTGTCGCGATTGCAATGGCAGCCGTCGCCGAAGAAGTGCCAGGGGCGTTCGAGGCGGTCCTGCCAGCGGGCCAGCCCGGGGTCCTCGGCGCGGACGTGCTCGATGAAGATCAGCTTGCCGCCCGGGCGCAGGACCCTGGCCGCCTCCGCGAGCGCGGCCTTCGGGTCGGGCACAGTGCAGAGCACGAGGGTGAAGACGGCCGTGTCGAAAGTGTCGTCCGGGAAGGGCAGCCGGTCAGCCGGAGCCTGGACTAGCTCGATCTTCCGCCCCTCGTCGGTGAGCTTCGGGCGCAGCCGCTTCAGCATGTGCTCGTCGGGCTCGGCGAGGACGAGTTCGGCCAGGCCATCCGGGTAGAGGTCGAGGTTGAGCCCGGTGCCGGCGCCGATGTCGATCGTTCGGCCACGCGCGGCGGCGAGGGCCTCGCGACGGATCTCGCGCATGCCGGCCTCCTCGGTCGACTTCATCAGGCTGTCGTAGAGGGCCGAGAAGGCCCTCCCCCAGGTCGCGTCGTAGATCCGGCCCATGTCCTCTACTCGACGTGCCGGTTGTTTGCGGTCACTATGGGTACCTAACTACCGGCGCGTCCTCAGGCGGCCTTGCGCTCGGCGCTCGACTCGGCGGACTGCTCCGCGCCGCCCTCGCCGCCGCCGGCGATGTCGTCGCGCGACGCGCGCTCCTCGTAGGCGCGGCGGGTGCCGTGGTCGACTTCGAGCATCAGCTTGTCGGCTTTCATCAGGCGGGCCATCGCCTCGCGCCAGCTGCGCGGCATGAGGAAGCCGATCCGGGTCATCGCCGAGTTGTAGCGGGGCACGAACACGTCGAAGCGCGGCGCCTCGAGCGCGTCGACGATCTCGTTGGCGACGTCCTCGGCCTCTACCGGACGGATCAGCTTCTGACCGACGCCCGCGGTCAGTTCGGTGTTGACGACGGTCGGCATCACGCAGGAGATCTCGACGCCGCTGCCGCGCAGCTCGGCCCTGACCGACTCCGAGAGACCGACCACCGCGTGCTTGGTTGCTGTGTAGGTGGCGATTCCCGGCAGCGCCACCTTGCCCGCCTGCGAGGCGATGTTGACGATGTGGCCGCCGGCCCGCGGGCGCAGTCGTTCGATCGCCAGCTGGGTGCCGACGATGACGCCGTAGACGTTGATGTCGAGCTGGCGCCGGACCGAGGCGTCGCTCTCCTCGACCAGCGGCGTCACCGGCATGATCCCGGCGTTGTTGATGACGACGTCGATCGGGCCGAGCTCGCGTTCGGCGGCGTCGAGGAAGGCCTTGAAGGAGTCGCGGTCGGTGACGTCGAGCGAGAGCGCGACGGTGCCCCCTCCCAGCTCCGCGGCGGTCTGCTCGGCGAGGCCGGCGTCGAGGTCGCCGATCGCCACCCGGCAGCCCTTGCGGACCAGCGCCGTCGCCGTCGCCTTGCCGATTCCACGGGCACCGCCCGTTATCGCCACGACCTTGCCGCTGAGGTTGCGTCGCTCCTTCTTCGCCATCTTCGTTCTCCTCCTCCGGTCGCTTCCTAGGCGGCCGGCTTGTAGACGGTGACCACGGCGGCGCCGCCGAGGCCGATGTTGTGCTGCAGCGCGGTCTTCGCTCCCTCGACCTGGCGCTTGTCGGCCTGGCCGCGCAACTGCCAGGTCAGCTCCGAGCACTGCGCCAGCCCGGTCGCGCCGAGCGGATGGCCCTTGGAGATCAGCCCGCCCGAGGGGTTGACGACGACCTTGCCGCCGTAGGTGGTCGCCTCTTCCTCGACCAATTTGTGCGCCTCGCCCTCGGCCGCGAAGCCGAGCGCTTCGTAGGTGATCAGCTCGTTGGCGCTGAAACAGTCGTGCAGCTCGCAGACGTCGACTTCGTCGGCGACGATGCCGGCCTCGGCGTAGGCTTCGTCGGCGGCCTGCTTCGACATGTCGGCGCCGACGATCTTCATGCAGTCGGTGTCGTCGGCGAAGGTCGAGGAGAGGTCGGTGACCATCGCCTGGCCGGCGATCTCGATCGCCTGTCCCCAGAGGCCGTGCTCGTCGACGTAGCGCTCGGAGGCGACGATCGCGCAGGCCGAGCCGTCGGAGGTCGGCGAGCACTGCAGCTTGGTCAGCGGGTCATGGATCATCTTCGCCGCCTTGATGTCCTCGATCGTGTACTCGTCCTGGAACTGGGCGTAGGGATTGTTGACCGAGTGCTTGTGGTTCTTCCAGCCAATCCAGGCGTAGTGGTCGGGTTCGGAGCCGTACTTCTGCATGTGGTCGCGGCCGGCGTTGCCAAACATCTGCGGCGCCGGTGGCGAGGCCTCTGGATCGCGGATCTCGAACATCCGCATCGCGTGCTTGTCGAGCGCGTTGGTGCGGTCGGTGTACTTGACGCCAAGGCTGCCCGGCTCCATCTTCTCGAAGCCGACGGCGAGCGCGCAGTCGGCGATGCCGCCCTTGACGGCCTGGCGGGCGAGGAAGAGCGCCGAGGAGCCGGTCGAGCAGTTGTTGTTGACGTTGACGACCGGGATCCCGGTGAGACCAAGCTGGTAGAGCGCCCGCTGGCCGTAGGTCGAGTCGCCGTAGCAGTAGCCGGCGAAGGCCTGCTGGACGTCCTCGTAGGGGATGCCGGCGTCGGCGAGCGCCTTCTCCCCCGCCTCCTTCGCCCAGTCCGGGTAGTCGCCCTCCTTGCTACCGGGCTTCTCGAACTTGGTCATCCCGACCCCGATCACGAACGTGCGGTTGCTCAAAGCCTTCTCCCGATGTCGTCGCCCCCCGCGGGCGAGTTTGGCTGCCTGGCCAGTAAGGCTACCCGTTCGAGTCGATTCGATGGCCACCGGCGCTTCAGGCGGGTGGGCTGGCTGTAGGGGCGACCGCGCCCCTCCCTCGTTCCGGTCGCGCCTCGTCCGGCGGTCGGGGGTTCGGCCAGAGGACGAAGGCGAGGCCGGCGATAACGATGCCGATCGCCGTCGCGATCGCGCGCTGACCGGCGGCGTCGAGTGCCCGCTCACCGATCGAGTCGGCGAGCAGCACCGCGTAGACGGTGATCGCCGTGGTGAAAAGCGCGTACTGGACCGTGAGCAGGCCGTAGGCGAGGGCGGTGGCGACGGTCAGCGCCACGGCGATGGCGACCCCGTCGCCGCGCAGCCACTCGGCGAGGGCCGTGGCGAGGACCAGGCCGGCCGCCGTGCCGATTGCGCGCAGGATCAGGCGGTGGAACGTCTCGTCCTCCTCCGGGCGGAGGACGAAGAGGATGGTCAGCGGGACCCAGAACCCGTGCTCCTCCATGCTCAGCAGCCAGTAGGCGGCAACCCCGGCGGCGAGCGCCGCGCCGAAGCGCAGCGCGTGACGGAACGGGGTCGCGCGCAGGCTGAGGTTGGCGCGGAGCGCGGCCAGGGCGACGCGCCGGTCCCAGCCTTCCTCGCCTCCCTCCTCCTTCCTGTCGCCGCCAGCCCAGACGGCGAGCGAGAAGGCCGCTTGCAGGAGGCCGCCGGCGGTGGCGAACAGCAGGGCCGGAAGCGCGTCGGTGGGGTCGAGCGGCAGTCCCTGGGCGATCAGCAGCGAGAGCGCGACCGAGAGGCCGAAGATCGCGAAGCGCAGCGAGACGGCGAAGCAGTACCCGGCCGCAGCGCCCACGACGGCCATGGTCGCCACCGCAAGGAGCGCGTTTTCGCCGCTGAGGACGCCGAGCACGGCGGCCAGGCCGACCAGCGGCGCGACCGCCGCCTGCCAGGCGGCCCGCGTCCGGGCCGGCGCGTCGAGCCCCGGGAAGCCGGCCAGCAGCGCCCCGGTGCCGATCGCGCCCTTGGTCGGGCTGCCGAGGCCGAGCTCGAGCAGCATCGCCGCCCCCACCGGGACCGCCACCAGCGCGCCGCGCCGCAGCGCCGGCCCCGGCGGGCTCGGCCCGATCGCGAAGAGCGGCGAAGCCCGCAGCCGCCGCGCCACCCCGCTGGCGTCGAACAACTCCACGCCGGGCAGTCTGGCGACCGTGACGGCGCCTGTCCCCTTCTCGCTGAGTTCGTCTTTAGTTGCGGTATGCGGAACTAAAGGCGAACTCACGTTGCCAGAGGTGGTTCCTCGGCAGGTGCTTCTTGTAGTAGCAGGGACAGGGGTTGTCCTCGCAGGCGAGGCCGTCGTCGTCTCCGTCAAGCCGGTGAGGGTCTCGCTGCGGGCCGCCGTGCTTGAGGAAGAAGATTTGGGCGGCGCGCTGAGTGGGGAAATCGGCGCAGTCCTTGTCGCTGGCAGAGGCGGACGAGGGCAGCGCGGCGACGGCGAGGACGGCAAGCGCAGCGGTCAAGCCGATGCGGCGATACAGGCGAGGGACGTTCATAAGACTCCTTTCATTCCCAAAAGTGACCGCTGCATCCTAGCCACGAGGGTGCGATGAGAGGCGACCTGGAAAACGCGCCGAGATACCCTCAGAGTCGTGATCCTCGCAGCCGTCAGCACCGATCCCGCCGCGGGTGTGGGAGTCTTCGCCGCGCTCGCCGCGGGGATCGTCTCCTTCCTCTCCCCCTGTGTGCTGCCGCTGGTCCCCGGCTACCTCTCCGCCGTCAGCGGCGTCTCGGCGGCGGAGCTCGACAGCGCCGGCTGGCGCCGCATTCTCGGCCCCAGCCTGCTCTTCGTCGCCAGCTTCTCGACGATCTTCGTGCTGCTGGGGCTGACCGCGACCGGGATCGGCTCGGCCTTGCAGGACCATCAGCAACTCCTGACCAAGATCTCGGGGGCGCTGATCGTCGCGATGGGTGTCCTCTTCGTCGCCTCGCTCTTCGTCACGCGGCTGAACCGCGAGTGGCACGTCGACGCTCTGCTCGAGCGCGCCGGCAAGGGCGGCCCGATCGTCGCCGGCGCGGCCTTCGCGATCGCCTGGACCCCGTGCATCGGGCCGACGCTGGGCGCCATCCTCTCGGCGGCGACGCTCTCCTCCTCGGCGGGCCACGCCGCCTTCCTGCTCGCCGTCTACTCGGCCGGCCTGGCGATTCCCTTCCTGCTCACCGCGGTCGCCTTCTCACGGGCGACCAGCGCCTTCGCGGTGATCAAGCGCCATTACCAGGCGATCGTCGCGACCGGCGGCGTGATCCTGATCGCGATGGGCATCCTGATCTGGACCGGCCAGCTGACCCAGCTCAACGCCGAAGCCCGAACCTGGGTCGAAGGTATGGGCCTCAACTTCCTGAACGGCATCTGAATCGCTTCTGACGGCTTGATGACCCCATAGGGGTCAAAAGGCATCAGCCGCGGATTGCCCAGGTGCAACCGTCTCCAGCTCGCGGCCGACTGCCTCGACCTCCTCGATGCCCGCGCCGTCGACGTCGCGCGAGCAGACGATGCGGAAGCGCCCGGTGCCGATCTCGGGATCGGGCACGACCGGTAGGCCCCGGATCTCCTCCCAGCCCAGCCGCTCGACCTCGAACGGGTTCATCCGCACCTCCGCCGCCGGGAACGGGCAGTTGGAGTTGTGCTGGTCGATCGCCTTGGAGATCGCCTCCAGGTTCTTCGCCTCGGGGGAAGCCATCGAGCCAAGTCTAGGACCCCTACAGCGTTCCGCCGGGATCGTATGCCGGGCCGGGGCGGCGCCAGAAGCCCCAATCGCCGTCCCCCCTCCCTCCTACCATCGGAGTCATGGCCTTCGAGCGCACCGTCGCGCACCTGGACATGGACGCCTTCTACGCGTCGGTCGAGCTGCGGCGGCGGCCGGAGCTGAAGGGGAAGCCGGTGGTCGTCTGCGGGTCGGGGCCGCGAGCGGTGGTGACGACGGCGAGCTACGAGGCGCGCAAGCTGGCGGGAATCCACTCGGCGATGCCGGCCGCGGTGGCACGGCGGCGGCTGCCGAACGCCGTCTACCTGCACCCCGACTTCACCGCGTACCGGGAGGCTTCCGCCCAGGTGATGGCGACCCTGCGACGCAACGCCGAGACGGTCGAGGTGGTCGGGCTCGACGAGGCCTACGTCGACCTCACCGGGGTCTTCTCGCCGAAGGCCGCGATGCGACGGATCGCGGCCGAGATCCGCGAGGAGACGCAGCTCACCTGCTCGATCGGGATCTCCGAGAGCCGCATGCTGGCCAAGATCACCAGCGAGCTGGGCAAGCCGGCGGGCCTCGTCGTCCTCTCGCGCGCTGAGGCGCTGGAGCGCTTCTCGGGCGAGTCGCCCGGGCTGATCCCCGGGATCGGCCCGAAGTCGGTCGCCAAGCTCGAGGCGATGGGCATCCGCACCTTGGCTGAGCTGCGGGCCGTTGGCTCACGGAGCCTCGAGGCCGCCTTCGGCCCCCGCCAGGGGTGCTGGCTCCATCGCCGCGGCCGGCTCGAAGACGACACCCCGGTCCTCACCTCGCACGAGACCAAGTCGCAGTCGGCGGAGACGACCTTCGACTTCGACGTCGCCGACCGGGCCGAGATGGAGACCCACGTCGCCCGGCTCGCCGAACGCCTCTGCGAGCGCCTGCGCAAGCGCGACCTCGCCGGCCGCACGGTCGGGCTCAAGGTTCGCCTCGACGACTGGACCAACGTCACCCGCTCGCGCACGCTCGAGGGGCCGACGAACGAGCCGAGCCAGGTCGCCGCCGTCGCCCTCGACCTGCTCCGCGCCTACGACCCGCCGCGCCCCGTGCGACTGCTGGGCGTGCGGGTCGCCGGCTTCGACCCCGGCGAGCCCGTCGTCGAGAGTGCCGCGGACGACGGCCAGCTCCAGCTCGGCGTCGCGGCTTGAGCGATTACGGCCCTTTCGCAGGAAACCGCGATTCCTATGCGAAAATCGTCCGCATGAGCGGCGACAGGCTGACCGGGCTCGACACCTCCTTCCTCCACATGGAGCGCGCCGGCGCCCACATGCACGTCGCCTCGGTCAGCCTCTTCGAGGGCCCCGCCCCCCACCACTCCGAGTTTCGCGACCACATCGCCGCGCGCCTGCACCTCGTGCCGCGCTTCCGCCAGAAGCTGCGCTTCGTCCCCTTCAGCCAGGGCCGGCCAGTCTGGGTCGACGATCCCCACCTCAACCTCGAGTACCACGTGCGCCAGACCGCGCTGCCGGCGCCGGGCTCCGAGGAGCAGCTGCGCAACCTGGCGGCGCGCATCTTCTCCCAGCAGCTCGACCGCAGCAAGCCGCTCTGGGAGCTGTGGTTGGTCGAGGGCGTCGCCGACGGCCGCTTCGCGATCATCGGCAAGAGCCACCACGCGCTCGTCGACGGCATCTCGGGCGTCGACATCACAACCGTCCTCTTCGACGTCGAGAAGGAGCCCGCCAACCCGCCGGCGCAGCCACCGAAGTGGGCGCCGCGGCCCGAGCCCACCGACCTGCAGCTGCTCTCCGAGGCCCTGCGCGAGCGCGCCACCAGCCCGCGCGAGATCGTCCGCGGCATGCGCGCCGCCCTGCGCGGCCCGCGTCAGGTGCTGCGCGGCGTGCGCGACACCGGCAAGGTGGTGGGCGCCGGCATCTCGGCGCCCTCGACGCCCTTCAACGTCGAAATCGGTCCCCATCGCCGCATCGCCTTCGTCCGTGCCGACCTCGACCAGCTCAAGGCGATCAAGAACGAGCACGGGGGAACCGTCAACGACGTCGTCCTCTCGGTCGTCACCGGCGCGATCGGCAACTACCTGCGCGCCCGCGGTCACGACACCGAGGACCTCGAGCTGCGGGCGATGGTCCCGGTCAGCGTGCGCGCCGAGGAGGAGCGCGGCGCGCTCGGCAACCGGATCTCGGCGATCATGGCCCCGCTTCCGGTCTGGTGCGAGGAGCCGGTCCGCCGCCTGCACCTCCTCACCGAGACGATGGGCGACCTGAAGGGCTCCGGCCAGGCGGTCGGCGCCGAGATCCTCACCCGCATCGTCGACTTCGCCCCGACCACGATCGCCTCGCAGGCGGCCCGCCTGCAGCCCGCACAGCGCTTCTTCAACCTCGTCGTCACCAACGTGCCGGGCCCGCAGTTCCCGCTCTTCGTGCTCGGCCGCGAGATGGAATCGATCTTCCCCCTGGTGCCGCTGGCGCGCCGCCAGGCGCTCTGCGTCGGGATCATGTCCTACAACGGCCAGGTCGATTTCGGTCTGATCGGTGACTACGACGCGATGGCCGACCTCGAGAGCTTCGGGCTCGACCTCGAGGGGGCGCTGGGGGAACTCAGCGGCACTCCCGGGCTGTCTACTCAGCGCGCCAACCGCGCCGAGACGCGGAACGGCGCGCTGTCGGTCAAGTAGGCCCAGTCGAGCCGGCGAGCGCTGAAGCCCGAGGCGCGCGCGTCGGCGTTGACCAGGACCGCGGTGATGCGCTTGAAGCGCCCCGGCCGCGACAGGCGCACGGTCATCCGGCCGCCGTTCCCGGCGAACCGGGCGATCTTGACGACGCGCCCGTGGCGCTCGCTGCCCGTGCGCCCGACGATCGCCAGGCCGGCGGCGATCCCCAGTGGGGCCACGGCGTGGACCAGCACCGCTCGGCCGCGATGTGCGTGCAGGCGCAGGAGCTGGAAGGTCGTGTGGTTGAGCCGCCGGTACAGCGCCTGCCCGCCGAGCGACAGGGTGCCCTGGCGGGTGACGTCCGGGTAGGAATTGCCCTCTGAGAAGACGCGGTCGGTTCGCCACTCGGGCAGGTCGGCGGCGAAGCGGACGAAGTCGCGGCTGAAGTCAGAGCTGCCGGCGGCCCTGATTGCCGAGTCGTAGGCGGAGACCGAGAAGCCGCCGGGCTTGGTGTGCACGGCGCGCGACCAGGCGCTGCGGATGATCCGACGGCCGTAGTGGCGGCTCAGCCACTTGTTCCAGACCGCGGAGCCGTACTCCTTGATCGAGTTGGCGGTCAGCGGCGTGTCGTAGCGCCCGACCCAGCGGCGCACGTAGCGCAGGTAGTCGTCGATCCCGTTGTAGACCTGGTCCTCCATCCAGACCGCGGTCGACTCGGCGAACCAGGCGTCCTGATAGGCGTCGTAGCCGAACTGGAGGATGTGGTCGTACTCGTGGGCGAAGGTCACCTCGAGGTCGTGCTCGGGGGTCGTGCCGGGGAACTGTGCGGGGTCGTAGTCGTTGTCGAGGACCAGGTAGCCGTGCAAGTGGCGCGGCAGCCGCCCCGCCTTGCCCCCCTGGCCGCGGTCCGGCGCGGCGTAGCCGAAGAGGGCGCCGCCGATTTCGTCGAGGTAGACGTCGGTCTTGCCGTGGTCGCCGCCCTTGGCGCCGTCGGAGCGGGGCGGGCGCCAGCCGAGCTTGCCGTTCTCGATCGAGTAGACGTGCTCGGCGACGGCCTGAACGCGCCGCACGTACTCGGGCACCCCGTCGCCATCGGGGTCGTTCAGCTGCGGCGCGTCGATTCCCTCGGCCACCCAGTGGACGCAGAAGTGGGGCGTGCAGGAGGGCGAGCGCGGCGCCTCGGGCACGGTGTACGCGTTGCGGTTGGGGTCGGGGTGGTCGGTCGGCCGCGCCGCGGGCGGGTGGAAGAACCACGGGCCGGAAGCCGTGGCCGAGGCGGGCAGCGCCGCCAGCAGCGCGGCCGTCGCCAGACCAGCCCCTATCGCCCGCCAGCTGCCCCGCACGCCCGGCAATCTACCCGGCCGGGATACTGCAGGCGTGAGCCCTTGTCGGAGCACGGGGTGCGTGTAGCGCTCGCCCAGATCGACCCGACCGTCGGCGACGTCGACGGCAACTCGGCCAAGATCGCGGAGTGGATCGGCCGCGCCCGCGAGGAGGGCGCGCAGCTGGTCGTCTTTCCCGAGCTCTGCGTGCCGGGCTACCCGGCCGAGGACCTCTACCTGAAGCGTCACTTCGTCGAGGCCAACCGGCGCGCGGTCGAGGAGCTCGCGGGGCAGACCGCCGGCCTCACCGCGCTGGTCGGCTTCGCCGAGCCGGTCGCCGGTGGGGGTGACTTCCGCCACGCCCACAACTCGCTCGCCGTGCTCACCGACGGCGCCCTGCGCACCGTCTATCGCAAGAACCGGCTGCCCAACTACGCGGTCTTCGACGAGCAGCGCTACTTCGTCCCCGGAGATGAGCCGGCGACGGTCGAGGTCGCCGGCGAGACAATCGGCCTGACCGTCTGCGAGGACGTCTGGGTGCCCGGGTCGCCGGCCTCGAGCGAGGCGGCGGCCGGCGCGAGCCTGATCGCGAACCCGTCGGGCTCGCCCTATCACCGCGGCAAGGGACGCGAGCGCGAAGCGATGTTCGCCGAGCGCGCGAGCGCCTACGGCGCCTACTTCGCCTTCTGCAACCTGGTCGGCGGCCAGGACGAGCTGGTCTTCGACGGCCACAGCCTCCTCGTCGACCCGGGGGGCAACGTCGTCGCCCGCGCGGCCCAGTTCGAGGAGGAGCTGCTGGTCTGCGACGTCCCCCCGGCCGAGCCTTGCCCTCTCGCCGAGCCGCTCGACGACCTCGCCGAGGTCTACGCCGCCCTCGTCCGCGGCCTGCGCGACTACGTCCGCAAGAACGGCTTCCGCCACGTCGGCGTCGCTCTCTCGGGCGGCATCGACTCGGCGCTGGTCGCGTTGCTCGCCATCGATGCCCTCGGCGCCGACCGGGTCTCCTGCGTGGTCATGCCCTCGCCGCATTCGAGCGTTGAAACACAGGCCGACGCGCGGACTATCGCCGCCAACCTGGGCGCTGAGCTGCTCGAAATCCCGATCGCGCCGGCGATGGCCTCTTACGAGAGCTCCCTCGCCGACGCGTTCGCGCGGCGCGATGGCGACGCGGCGGCGGGTGGGTCGCTGCCGCACGATCCGACCCGACCCTCCGAGCTGGACCTGGCGGCGGAGAACATCCAGGCGCGGATCCGCGGCAATCTGATGATGGCGCTCTCCAACAAGCACGGCTGGCTGGTCCTGACGACCGGCAACAAGAGCGAGATGTCGGTCGGCTACGCGACCCTCTACGGCGACATGGCGGGTGGCTTCGCCGCGATCAAGGACGTGCCGAAGACGCTCGTCTACGAGCTGGTCCGCCACCGCAACGCGGTGGCCGGGCGCGAGCTGGTGCCGGCCTCGGTGCTGGAGCGGGCGCCCTCGGCCGAGCTGCGCCCCGACCAGCTCGACAGCGACTCCCTCCCCCCCTACGACCTGCTCGACCGCATTCTCGAGTCCTACGTCGAGCGCGACGAGGGGCGCGAGGAGATGATCGCCGCCGGCATGCCCGCCGACGTCGTCGACGAGGTGATCCGCATGGTCGACCGCTCCGAGTACAAGCGCCGGCAGGCAGCCCCGGGCATCCGCATCACGCCGAGAGCCTTCGGCCGCGACCGGCGGCTCCCCATAACCAACCGCTTCGGCGGTTAGGACGTGCCGTGAGTTAGCCACCCATATGGGGGGCTAACTCACGGCACGTC
>DASVFR010000028.1:0-19452 GCA_036379955.1 Solirubrobacterales bacterium | reverse complement strand
AAGGCAGCGGCGCTGCCGCTGCGCAGCCTCGAGCTGCTCCGCTCGCTGGCGCGGCTCGGCGACCTCTCCGCGATCGATCTCGGCGTCGGCCTCGCCGAGGCGCTGCCGACCGGCCTCTACTCCGGCTCCGGCGTCAACGACTACGTCGAGGGCGTCCTCGCCGAATCCGGCCGCCAGAACGACTTCCGCCTACTCGAGCGCGAGCTGTACATCACCGCCACCGACCTCGACACCACCGAGCGGATCGTCTTCGGCGAAAAGGAGTGGTCGGAGGTCCCGATCTCCAAGGCGATCGAGTGCTCGACCGCGCTGCCCGTCGTCTACAAGCCGGTCGAGCTGAAGGGGCGGCAGATGGTCGACGGCGGCATCCGCTCGACCACCAACGTCGACATCGCGGTGGAGCAGGGGGCCAAGTTCATCATCGTCGTCAACCCGCTGGTGCCGTTCGTCAACGACTTCCAGAAGACGATGACAACCGTCTTCGGCAACCGGGTGCGGCGGGTCTCCGACATGGGGCTGCCGGCGATCGCCAACCAGACCTTCCGCCTGATCGCGCACGCCCGCCTGCACGAGGCGGTCTCCCACTGGGAGGAGAAGTACCCGGGGGTCGACATCATCCTGATCGAGCCCGAGTCCAACGACGAGCTGATGTTCGGCACGCCGATCATGGACTACTCGCGGCGGCTGCAGATCGGCCGCCACGGCTTCGAATCGGTCACTGCGACGCTGGCCAAGGACTACGACCGCTACAAGGAGATCGCCGAGCGGCACGGGCTCGAGATCTCCCAGCGCCGCGTCCGGCGGGTGGTCGAGCGGGCGGCGGAGGAGGAGCCCGAGCAGGCCTCCGCCTGGCGCCGCGTGCTGGGCCAGACCACCTCGGTCCTCCTGCGCCAGTCCGGCGAGGCTTCTTAGTCGAAGGGAGAGGGAGCCCGCCGTTCCGCGGCGGGCGATCTACCCCGCTGCGTACAGCGCTTCGATCTCGTTTTCGTGCTTCTCGGTGACGACCGCGCGCTTGACCTTGAGGGTTGGGGTCAGCTCGCCGGATTCCTGGGTCAGGTCCCGCGGCAGGATGGCGATCTTCTTCACCTGCTCGACCCGGGCGAACTTCTCGTTGATCGCGGCGACGTGGTCTTCGATCGATTTGCGGACGTCGGGGTTCGTCGCGAGCTGCTCGGGGTCCTCCGGCAGGCCGTG
This sequence comes from Solirubrobacterales bacterium, assembly GCA_036379955.1. Classification (GTDB taxonomy): domain Bacteria; phylum Actinomycetota; class Thermoleophilia; order Solirubrobacterales; family 70-9; genus VRUE01. Next base: position 18,258 of record DASVFR010000028.1, on the reverse strand, counting down.
CTCGGCGGCGTAGGCGACCGCTTCTTCTGGGTCGAGGGTGACGAGGGCGACGAGGTACGGCTTGCGGTCGCCGACGACCACGCACTGGGAGACGAGGGGATGTTGCTTGATCTCGTTCTCGAGGTTGGCGGGGGTGATGTTCTTGCCCCCCGCGGTGATGATGATGTCCTTCTTGCGGCCGGTGATCGTGATGAAGCCCTCGTCGTCGATCTCGCCGAGGTCGCCGGTGTGCAGCCAGCCGTCGACGATCGTCGCCCGGGTCGCCTCCTCGTTCTTGTAGTAGCCCTGGAAGACGTTGGGCCCTTTGACCAGGATCTCGCCGTCCTCGGCGATCTTCACCTCGCAGCCCGGGAAGGGTTTGCCGATCGTGCCGACCTTGAAGTCGTCGGGTGTGGAGATCGTCGCCGCGGTCGAGGTCTCGGTCATCCCCCACCCCTCGAGGATCAGCACCCCGGCGGCGTCGAAGAAGCGCAGGATCTCGGGGCTGATCGGCGCGGCGCCGGAGACGGCGAGGCGCAGGCTGCCGCCGAAGAGGGCGCGGATCTTGGAGAGCACCCGCTTGTCGGCGAACTCGTACTGCTTGCGGAGCAGGAAGCCCGGCGTGTCGCCGGAGCGCTCGACCTCGCGCATCTTCGCCCCGACGCGGATCGTCCAGGCGAAGATCGCCTTTTTCAGGCCGCTCTCCTTCTCGATCGCGCTGGTCGCCGCCGCGTAGATCTTCTCGAAGATGCGCGGCACCGAGGGGAAGTAGGTCGGCTTCAGCTCGGCCAGGTCGGGAAGGATCTTCAGCGGGTCGCGTTGCCAGTAGGCGAGCGTCGCGCCGAGATCGAAGCTGCCGAGCTGGATCAGCAGGGCAAAGGAGTGGGCGAGGGGCAGGTACAGGTAGGTGAGGTCTTCGCCCTCGATGACGCTGTTCTCCTGAACCATGTCCAGCATCGCCCGGTAGTTGCCGTGGCTGATGATGCAGCCCTTGGGTGGGCCGGTCGTGCCGGACGTGTAGATGAAGGTGCAGACGTCGTCCTTGGTCACCGAGCGCCAGCGCGCCTCCCACTCGGACGCCTCGCGGGCGGCACCGCGCTCGGCGAGCTGCTCGAGGGAGATCGCGTCTTCGCTGGCGCCGGTCATCCGCACGACGTGCTCGAGCAGCGGCAGGCTGTCGCGGACCTCGCGGATCTTCTCCAGCTGCTCCTCGTCCTCGACGACGACGACCTTGGCGTCGGAGTTCTCCAGAACGTACTGGCACTCCTCGGGCGAGTTGGTCTGGTAGATCGGGACGACGATCGCTCCGGCCGAGAGCGCGGCGAAGTCCATGTAGGTCCACTCGGGGCGCGTATTGCCGAGAATCGAGACCTTGTCGCCCTTGGCGACGCCGAGCTCGATCAGGCCGAGGGAGAGGGAGCGGACGGTGTCCAGCACCTGCTCGAAGCTGCGCTTGACCCAGGCGTCGTCCTGCTTGAAGCAGACGGCGGGGGCGCTGCCGTAGAGCTTCGCGGAAAGGGGCAGCAGATCCGCGAGCGTGGACGATTTGGTTCCCCGCTCCATGCGGGGAGGGAGTCTAGTTCGAGCGGGCTAGGTGGCGCGCGCCCCTCCGCTTCTGTTGGCCGCCTCGAAGCTGCGCATGGAGCTCTGGAAGAGGGTCTTGTCGATGCGGCCGTGGAAGATGGGAATCCCCATCTGCATGCACTTGCCGATCACGTCCTGGCGCTTCATGTGAAGCTCGGCGGCAAGCTCGGACGGGGTGAGGTGATTGGCCACGGCGGACCTCCCTTTGTCGTGTGGATCGGGTAGGCCCCAATTTACCCCCCGGGTCGTACGTGTCAAACGGCTCTTGCGGAAGACGGAGGTCCGGGGCCCGGGGGCGCGATAATCGTCGGCATGCCGGCCGCCACAGAGAATCGGGACGCGCCTCCGGGCACGGTCGCGATCCCGCGTCGCGGCCGCGTTTGGGTCATCCTCGGGCTTGCCCTGGCGCTGTTCGCGCTCGGCTACGCGATCGTCGACATCGCGACGCAGAAGGCCGGGCCGGCCGTCGTCCACCTGGAAGGGATCGGCGACGCCCAGGAGATCTTCGGCGGCGTGCCTCAGGAAGGCGACCGGCTGGGCTCCTCCGACGCGCCGGTGACGATCCAGGTCTTCAACGACCTGCAGTGCTCCAGCTGCCGCGACGACTTTCTCGGCACGATCCCGGCGCTGACCGAAAAGTACGCCCGCCCCGGCGACGTCAAGCTGCTCTACCGCCACTATTCCAACAGCGAAAGCCCGGAGGAGCTCGGCTTCTACGGGGCGGAGGCAGCGGCCGACCAGGGCTACGGCTGGCAGTACACGTATCTCTTCTTCTGCAACCAGGACGAAGCCAAGCGCTTCGGGATCGATCAGGACTACCTCGACTCGGTGGCCGGCGGGATCGAGGAACTGAACGAGCCCGAATGGCTGGCGTATCTGGAAGACGAGGGCGGCCCCGACGGGGCGATCCAGCGACGCCTGCAGGGCTACGAGGAACTCGGCCGCGACCTCGGCATCCGCACCGGTCAGGCGGCGATTGTCAGCGGCCCGAACGGCACCCGCACCCTCCAGGACGGCCCCTCGCTCGCGGAAATCGAAGCCGCGATCGAAGCGGTCGGCTAGCCACGCCGCAGTCTGGGATAATCGCCGCTCTCGGGGCGTGGCGCAGCCTGGTAGCGCGCACCGTTCGGGTCGGTGAGGTCCCCGGTTCAAATCCGGGCGCCCCGATATTCGATTCAAAGACCAGCGCCCCTCGGAGGAGGCTCGTTTTAGCCTGGCTTGTTGTCGTAGCGCGGGGGTTTGAGTGCGATCCCGGTTCCGCGTCCTTTCGCGTGGCTAGGCTCGTCTGATGTTGGCTGCCGCAACTCCAGGCATATAAGTCGTGGCCGACAAAGTACCGACACCGGCTGAAAACGCCCCGCAAGCTCAGTCGGAGCAGGGATCCTTCGCTTTGGAGCATGAGCTCGCCGAAACCGAGCTCGTATTCGGTCTTGTCGGAGCACTCGGGACTGAGATGGAACGCGTGAGCGAGCTGCTTCATCTCGCGTTTGAGGAAATGGACTACCAAGTGCACGAGATCAGGCTAAGCGCCCTGCTGCGAGAGATCGCCTGGGATGAGCCTCTTGACGAGGACGCGAAGCTCGACTCGTACATCGCCGCGCACATGGATGCAGGAGATCGTCTTCGTGCCGAATGGGGGCGAGCCGACGCGCTTGCGCTTTTGGCTACCGCCGAGATAGCCCGTGAGCGCGACACGATTATGGGCAAGGAGGAGCCGTCGCTGAGGCGTGCCTGGATACTGAACCAACTTAAGACTCCTGGCGAGGTGCAGACCCTCCGCGATGTCTATGGCTCGAGGTTCTTCCTCGTCGCCGCCTACACCCCAGACGACGAGCGGGTGGAAAAATTGAACGAGGCGATCACCAAGTCTCGCCGTTCGTCAGACCGCACCAAGTGGGTGGTCGATACCAGCGAGTTGCTGCGCCGCGACCAGTCGGAGGATCCGCCTTTTGGCCAAAACGTCCGCGATACGTTTCATCGCGCCGATCTATTCGTCAACGCTGGACGCGACGCGGATACTCGCTCCCAACTCGAACGCCTTCTTGAGATCGTGCTCGCGAACCCGTTCAAAGCCCCGACGAAAGACGAGTTCGCGCTTTACGAGGCTCATGGTGCCGCTCGCATGTCTGCCGAGCCCGGGCGGCAGGTTGGGGCAGCGCTCGTCAACGAGCAAGGAGAGATCATTGCGCTTGGCACCAACGAGGTGCCACGCCCGGGAGGCGGGGTATATCGCGAAGGAAGTAATGAGCCAGGTATCCCGGACCAGCGTGAGTTTCGTTTTGGCGCCGACGATCAAGAGCGCGCCGTCGACACGAATGACCGTGTTCAACGCGAGATAGCTAGCGAGATCGCCGCTGCCCTAGACGCAACCGAGCGGCAGTGGCTGCGCGAGGACGTAGACCCCGATGAGCTCCTGGCAGTCATTCTCACGACGCGGCTTGGCGACCTGACGGAGTTTGGCCGAGCGATGCACGCTGAGATGTCTGCGATTCTCGACGCCGCACGCAACGGCCGGGCCATCTCCGGGGCATCTCTGTATGTGACGACGTTTCCCTGTCATAACTGCGCGCGCCACATCGTGGGGGCAGGAATTAGGAACTGCGTATTCCTCGCCCCTTACGCGAAGAGCCAAGCCGCGATGTTGCATAGCGACTCTCTGCTCGTCGCTCGACGGGAACCCGACATAGAGAAGGTATCTTTTGAACCGTTTGTCGGGGTCGCCCCGCGCCGCTACGCCGAATTTTTTACCTGGTCTCGCCGAAAGGGAGACGACGGGACGCTATTCACTTGGAATGCGCGCACTGCTAAGCCTAGGCTCGCGGATAGCGAGGCGCCTGAGTTGCGACAGGCTCGGCCTGCGTATCGCGTCCATGAGTATCTGATCATGTCCTTGCTCACCAAGCTTCAGCGCCATCCCGGCCCACGACTTAGGCAACCCGACGAGAAAAGAATCTAGGAGGAGATCAAATGCAGGAGATCAGCGTATGACTGGTGACGGCACTCTCGCTGCTGAGATACAGCGCAAGACCGATGAGATCGATAGCTGGCCCGATTGGGCGAAGCCATACGAACACAAAGTTCCAGCCCCGCCTAGCGGCGCCCACCCATCTCCGCCATCTGTTCAACGCAGAGATGTCGACGTAGCCGGTTCGCCAACCAAATACCCTCGGTAACGATCTTGAAGCGAATCGAATCCAGACGCTGCCTTGGCATCCCGAGCATGGACTCAAGAACAAATCCCAGCGACCGCACAGGCGCCACAGAGTGGCGTTCTTCTCATCTTTCCGAATGATCGAAATCAGCGCAATAAGACTCAGTGGCGGGTCGAGACACGAGCACATCAGCTCACTTCAATGGCGAAATACCCAAACTGGTGCAACCGGGCAAAGCACCCGACAGGCCATCGTCAAGTGGCTGGAAGAGAGTAAGGCCAACCAAGCCGTGGTTGCCAACAACGGGACCTGGGTCTATGTGGGCGTGCGCCGGCCGGCGCACGGCCCCCCATATTTGAGCACTTATGCAGATGGCAAATGGACTAATAATCTTCTCGCCCTACCTCGGTTCTAAGATCACCGGCTATCGATCCGTGCTCCGACGCGGCGGCTCTATGAGCGATTCCGAGACTGTTGCACGCGCTGCGAGAGTCCGCCGTCCAGACGACCGGCCCGCTCCTCGATTGCCTCGAAGCGGGTCGTGGACGAAGATCTAGCTCTGTCCTGGGCCTGGGAGGTCTACAGGCGGACGCCGATTAGCGACGCCGACGTCGAGCGGGAGATGGCTCGTCTTCATGGCAGGCAATAGCCGCCCGCCGCGAGAGAATCGAAAGCAGACGAGCAAAGGAGCGTGACGATGGCCGAGCAGACGATCACCCTGACGATTTCCAAGTCCGACGCCGAGGTGCTGGTCGGCGTGCCCTCCCTCGGAGCGCTACAACGCCGAGGTGGAGGCGGTCTGCGCAGGCAGCTCGACGAGAAGCTGGCGGAGGTCGGTGCCCACCGCCACATCCCAGGCAGCCGGCTCGAGGTCTTCGAGGACGTCGGTCACCTGCCGCAGGTAGAGGCGCCACTGCGTTTCGTCCACGCCCCGGGAGTGTTTCTCGCCGAGACCGAGCCGGCGAGCCTCAGCCGCGAGGATTGGGAGGGGCTGATCCAGCGGCACGAGGCAGCGTAGGGGACGCGCCGGGTCATTCGGGCGCGCTGGCGAGCAGCCGCTCCGCCAGCCGGTTCATGCCGCGCTCATGGGCCGCGACGGCGCCGCCGGCCCAGTCGGTCTCGCGGTCGGGGGGCCGGTCGACCCCGGCGTCGCGCAGGGTGGCGATGTCCTTGAAGGCGCGCAGGTCCTCGGCGGCGTCGAGCAGGGCGCCGCGCAGGGCCGGGCGGCGCTCGCGGATCGCGTTGTCGAGCACCGTCTCGAGCGAGCCGTGGCTGCGCAGCAACTCGGCTGCCGTCTTCGGGCCGACGCCCTTGGCGCCCGGCAGCCCGTCGGAGGGGTCGCCGCGCAGGGCGATGAAGTCGGGTACGAGCGTCGGCGGGACCCCGTAGCGCTCCTCGACCTCGGCGGGGCCGACCTCTTCGGCGCCTTTGCTCCCCGTCTTCACGTAGAGCACCGTGACCCGCTCGCCGGCGCACTGGTACATGTCGCGGTCGCCGGTCAGCAGCAGGGCGCGGCCGCCCGCCTCGGCCTCGCGCTTCGCGTAGGTGCCGAGCAGGTCGTCGGCCTCGAGGTCCTCGCTCGTCGCCACGGTCCAGCCGAAGGCCTCGAAGAAGGCGTGCGCGGCGGCGAACTGGGGCGAGAGGTCATCCGGCATCGCCGCCTCGCGCTCGGCGTGGTAAGCGGGGTAGAGGTCCGTTCGGTAGGAGGCCGCGTCGGGGCCGAAGCAGAGGACGACCGCGCGCGGCTCATGCGTCTCCACCTCGCGTAGGACGAGGTTGGCGGTGCCGAGCAGGGCGTTGACGGGCCGGCCGTCGCTGCCGACGATCGAGTCGGGCAGCGCGTAGAAGGCGCGAAAGAGCATCGAGGGCGCGTCGACGGCGAGCAGGGGCTGGGGCACCGGCGGGAGTTGAGCAGAAATGCCGCCTCCCGGGCGGTCAGCCCTGCATTCGCCGTCGCATAGACGGCGAATGCGGTTACGGTCCCCCTGTGGACGGAGAGACGCCACGCATCGCGCCAGGTAACCGACGGCAGCTCGGCTGGGTCAACTTCGGGATCTCGAAGGTCGCCGGGCTCGCCACCCGCGGTCGGCCGCCGCACGTCTTCACCACGCTCGGTCGCCACCGCGGCCTCTTCCGGCGCTGGCTCTGGTTCGCGGGCGCGCTGATGCCGGGCGGCAAGCTGCCGCGTGCGGAGACCGAGCTGGTCATCCTGCGCGTCGCCCACAACACGGGCAGCGAGTACGAGTGGGCGCAGCACGAGCGGATCGCCGTGCGGGCGGGGATGAGCGAGGCGGAAGTCGCTCGGGTGCGCGAGGGGCCGGACGCCGAGGGCTGGTCGGAGCGTCAGGCGCTGCTGCTGCGCGCGGTCGACGCGATGCACGCCGACGGCAGGATCGGCGACGAGCTCTGGTCCCAGCTCGCGCGCCACCTGGACGAGGTCCGCCTGATCGAGCTCTGCATGCTGATCGGCCACTACGAGATGCTGGCGATGACCCTCAACTCGCTGCGGGTCGAGCCCGACTTCCCCGCGCGTCTATGACCTTCCGGTGCGCCTTTTACGGTCTATATCCACATAAAGCGCACTGGAACGGGTGGTTTGCGTGAGGGGCTTGCGCGGCAGGCGCTGCTTGATCACGGGGGCTGCCAGCGGGATCGGTCGGGCGACGGCGTTCGCCGTCGCGGAGAAGGGCGCGATCCTCCTCCTCACCGACATCCAGACCGAGGCGCTCGCATCGGTCGCCGAGGAGATCCGGGCTCGCGGCGGCACGGTCGCCTACGCCAAGGCCGTCGACGTCACCGACCATGAGGCGGTCGCGGCGATGGCGGCCGAGGTCCACGCCGAGCACGGCTCGATGGACGTGGTGATGAACGTCGCCGGCGTCTCGACCTGGGGCACGATCGAGCGCCTGCGTCACTCCGACTGGCGGAAGATGGTCGAAGTCGACCTGATGGGGCCGGTCTCGGTGCTCGAGTGCTTCGTGCCGCCGATGATCGAGGCCGGGCGCGGCGGTCACGTCGTCAACGTCTCCTCGGCCGCCGGCCTCTTCGGTCTGCCCTGGCACGGCGCCTACAGCGCCGCCAAGTTCGGCCTGCGCGGCGTCTCGGAGGTGCTGCGCACGGACCTGCGCCGCCACGGCATCGGCGTCAGCCTCGTCTGCCCGGGCGCGGTGCGGACGCCGCTGGTCGGCACGGTCGAGATCGTCGGCATCGACCGCGAGAGCCCGGCGATGCGCAAGCTGGTCGAGCGCTTCGAGCGCCACGCGGTCAGCCCCGAGCACGTCGCGGAGAGGATCCTTGCCGGGATCGAGAGGAACCGCTACCTGGTCTTCACGTCGACCGACATCCACGCGCTCTATCTGGTCCAGCGCTATCTGCCGCCGCTCTACTGGGCGATCATGCGCGTCGCGGAGGCGCAGCTGACCCGGGCGGGTCGCCGCGCCGGGGTCTGAGCCGGCCCGCGAGGGCGGTCCACTACGGTTAGCCGCCTGAGGGAGCCGGCGCTGCACATCGAGAGTCTGGAGAAGCGCTACCCGAACGGGGTCGAGGCGCTGCGCGGGGTCTCGCTGGACATCGCCCCCGGGGAGCTGTTCGGCCTGCTCGGCCCCAACGGGGCCGGCAAGTCGACGCTGATCCACTGCACTACCGGCCTGGCGCAGCCGACCGGCGGCGCGATCCAAGTCTTCGGCCACGACGCCACCGGCAACTACGGGGACGCGCGGCAGGCGGTGGGGCTGGCGCCGCAGGAGCCCAACCTCGACTGGTTCCTCACGGTCGCCGAGACCCTCGACTACCACGCCGGCTACTTCGGCATGCCGAAGGCGGCGCGGCGCGAGCGCACCGACGAGCTGCTCGAGACCTTCTCCCTGACCGAGAAGCGCGACGAGCGCACGCGTACCCTCTCGGGCGGGATGAAGCGCCGCCTGATCCTGGCGCGGGCGATGATGCACAAGCCGCGCCTGCTGATCCTCGACGAGCCGACCGCCGGGGTCGACGTCGAGTTGCGGCTCGAGCTCTGGCACTACGTGCAGCGGATCAACCAGGAGGGGACGACGATCCTGCTCACGACCCATTACCTGGAGGAGGCCGAACAGCTCTGCGACCGGATCGCCTTCATCAACGAGGGGCAGATCGTGGGGGAGGGGACGAGCGCCGAGCTCGCGGCCCGCTACGGCGTCGCCAGCCTCGAGGACGCCTACCTGGCGCTGGTCGGCCGCAAGGAGCTCTCGCGCTCTCACGTCGAGGTGACCGCCTCGTGACGGCGGCCCAGATTCGCTTCGCGACGCTCTGGCGGCGCGAGGTCAACCGCTTCATGAAGATCAAGAAGCAGACGCTGGGCGCGCCGCTGCTCGAAACCTTCCTCTACATCATGGTCTTCGGCGCCGCGCTCGGCTCGCGGATCAAGGAGCTGCACGGGATCGAATACATCCTCTTCGTCATCCCGGGCCTGATCATGATGGCCTTCTCGACCAACGCCTTCGCCAACAACTCCTCCTCGATCCTGCAGCAGAAGTTCCAGGGGGCGATCCAGGACCAGCTCTCCTCGCCCGCCTCGCCGATGGAGCTGCTGCTCGCCTTCTCGCTTGGCGGCTTCGTGCGGGGACTGACAGTCGCGACGCTGACGTTCGTGGTCTCGGTGGTCCTCGTCGGCATGCCGGTCGACAACCTCCTTGTCCTCGTCCCGTCGCTCTTCCTGGTCGGCTTCTTCTTTGCCCAGCTCGGCGTCCTCACCGGGGTCCGCGCCGAGCAGTTCGACGACGTCGCCTTCATCCAGACCTTCGTCCTGCAGCCCCTGATCTTCCTTGGCGGCGTCTTCTACTCGGCGGCGCTGCTGCCGCAGCCCTTCGAGACCCTGACCCGCTTCAACCCGCTCTACTACATGATCAACCTGGTCCGCTACGGCTTCGTCGGCTTCACCGAAGTCAGCATCCCGCTCTCGATGCTCGCCCTGACCGCGGCGACGGCGGCGCTCTTCGCGGTCAACCTGCGCCTCTTCGCGCGCGGCTACAAGCTGCGCGCGTAGCTCGTCGCGCTCAGGCGTCGGCGAGCGGCATCCGCTCCGTCAGCCCGGTCAGCTCGAGGACGCGCGAGACGGCGGGAGCGGAGCTGGGGATGAACCTGATCTGCGATTCGCCATCGTCGTCCTCGTTCAGGGTGGCGACCAGCATCGCGATCCCGGTCGAGTCGATGAACTCGAGCTCGCGCATGTCGACGATCACCGAGCGGCCGGCGCTGAGGGAGCCCTGCAGGGCTCCCTCAGCGGTGCCCGCGTTGGCGAGGTCGAGTTCGCCGCAGAGGGCTATCACCTCGGTGTCGCCGTTCTTTTCGATGCGGACGAGCAGCGTGCCGTCGGCGATCTCGCTCTGCTCGGTTGACATTTCTTGTGTCTCCCTGGGGTCGATTCCGTCTTCTACGTACCGGTTTCCTTATGTAATCACGATTCCGGCCGCGAGTAGCCTGTATACCTTCTATTGCACCGGCCGGGATCCGGGCTCGGCCACTCGTCTAAAGGGGGAAGCAAGTTGAAGCAGCGCCTTTTTCGTTCTAGATCCATGCATATCGCGGTCGCCGCCCTGGCCACCGCCCTGATCGCGGCAGCCGCGGCTCCGGCCCTGGCGCCGGCCGACGGCAGCAGCGCCAACACCGTGGTGATCAGCGCCAAGGGCGGTCTGCGCTTCGAAGCTCCGAAGACGATCGTCGACGGCGAAGACCTGACCATCCTCAACACGACCGATGCGCACAAGGTCGGCCCGCACACGTTCTCGCTGGTGACCAAGTCCTCGCGGCCGACGACGCCGAAGGCGCGGCAGCTCTGCTTCACGCCGCACCACATCTGCAAGGCGATTGCCGCCTGGCACGGCGTCAAGGGCAACGGCCCGCCGAAGGAAAACCCGGCCGAGGCCGGGCCCGAAGGCTGGTCGACGATGGGCAGCCTGACCAAGAAAGGCGACTCCTGGTTCACCGGCGAGAAGCCGAACGCCACGATCACCCAGAAGGTCAACGTGGACACCTCGGCCGGCCCGACGCGGATCTACTTCATGTGCGCCGTCCATCCCTGGATGCACGGCTCGATCAACGTCCTCCCGGCGAGCTAGCGCACGGCTGGCGAGCGCACAGATTCCGATCAGCGCCTGGGGCGCCGAGCCTTCCTCGGCGCCCTGGGCGGTGGTGCCCTCGCTACGGCGCTGCCCCTCGGCCTGCGCCCCGGCGCCCTCCTTTCGGGCGCGTCAGGACGCGCAGCGTCCGCCCCGGCGCCTTTCCGCGCGCCTCTGCGGGTGCCGCGCGTGCTCGACGGCGCCAGGCTGACGATCCCGATTCGCGAGGCCGAGGTCCAGGTCGTGCCCGGGGCCAGGACCAAGATGTGGACCTACGGCGGGACCTTTCCCGGCCCGACGATCAGGCGCCCGGCCGGCCACCGCACCGAGGTCACCTTCCTGCACCGGCTGCCGGCATCGGTCGGCGAGCTCAGCGTCCACCTGCACGGCGGCCACAACCGGACCCAGTTCGACGGCCAGCCGGGCGGGCTGACGCACGCCCACCCGGTCTCCTTCTACTGCGACGTCCCGGCGGGGCTCTCGGCGCGCGAGTCGGGCAACGACGTGCTGATCCGGCCCGGCGGGCGGCGCACCTACGTGTACGACCTGATGGAGGACGGCAGGCCGGAGCGGGCCGCCTTCCAGTGGTACCACGACCATCGCCTCGACCACACCGCGCGCAACGTCTGGCACGGCCTGGCGGGGATGTGGATCATCGACGACGGCTTCGACGCCGGGCTGCCGCTGCCCAGCGGCGAGCGCGATCTGGCGCTGATGATCGGCGACCGCACGCTCGACCGCCACAACCAGCTGACCGATCCCTTCACCGATCGTCGGCCTCCCGCCGACGGCATCGCGGCCCACCTGATCCTGGTCAACGGCGTCCACATGCCGTTCCACCGCGTCGCTCCCCAGCGCTACCGGCTGCGCATCCTCAACGTCTCCCAGTTTCGCTCCTACAACCTCTTCCTCTCCAACGGCGCGCCGCTGATCCAGATCGGCAGCGACAGCGGCCTGATGCCGGAGCCGGTGCGGCGCCAGGAGGCGACGATCGGGCCGGCCGAGCGGATCGAGGTCGTCGTCGACTTCGCCGGCGCTGGGGGAGAGAGGGTCGAGCTGCGTAGCGGCCCGCGTCACGGCAAGCGCCACCCGGTCGGGGCGCGGCCGTACGTCGGGGCGCTGATGCAGTTCCGCGTCGACTCGGGGCGCCGCACCGACCGCACGCGGGTGCCGCGCCGGCTACGGCCGCTGCCGGGCTGGGTAAAGCGGGCGCCGCAGAAGCCCGACCGCACCTGGGAGATCTCGATCGGCGGGCTCTTCAAGCCGGTCTGGCTGCTCAACGGCCGCACCTTCAACCCGGCCCGCGCCGACGCCAAGCCGAAGCTCGGCTCGGTCGAGACCTGGGAGATCGTCAACCGCACCAGCGTCGCCCACATGATGCACATGCACCTGACTGACTGGTACCTGCTCTCGCGTAACGGCAACCCGCCCCCGCCCTGGGAAGACTGCCTCAAGGAGACCTTCTTCATCTATCCCAACGAACGCCTCCTCGTCACCGGCCACTTCGTCGACCACGCCGGCAAGTTCCTCATCCACTGCCACATGCTCGACCACGAGGACCACGGCCTGATGGGCCAGTTCCAGGTCGTGCGCTAGTCCGTCGCCACCCCGGTGCAACGCGTTGTCCACGCAATGCGTGGACAACGCGTTGCACCGGGACTCAGCCGGCGCCGATCAGCTCGATCCGGTAGCCGTCGGGATCGCGGAGGAAGCAGATGAAGTGGCCCTCGGTGCGGCCGCCGGGGCGGTAGGGGGGCTTTTCGGGCTCGATGCCCTCGGCGGCGAGGCGCTCGAGGGTGGCGTCGAGGTCGTCGACGAGGAGGGCGATGTGGTTGTAGCCGGTGCCGTGCTCGTACTCGGTGACGCCGTGGTTGTAGGTGAGCTCGAGGATCGGGTCCTCGCCGGGCAGGTTCATGAAGACGTTGATCGCCTCGTCGCCGATCGGCATCCGTCCGCTCTCCTCGAAGCCGAGCTTCCCGTAGAAGGCGACCGAGCGATCGATGTCGCCGATCCGGTAGCACGTGTGCAGGAACCTCGTCATCGCAGGCCCAGCCTAGCGCCCTCCGTACAATTTGCGGTCGAATGGCGCGCCGGGCCCGACGGCGACGACGCACGTCGCATACCTCGAAGTTGAAGAAGGTGCTGGTCCCCCTCGGGGTCCTCGCCATCGTCGCCGCGATCGCGGGCGGCGTCGCCGTGAGCTGGGCGATCGACGTCTACGAATCGGCACCGCCGCTCTCCAGCCTCAAACCGGTGCAGAAGGGCCGTTCCTCGGCGATCTACGCCGCCGACGGTAGCCTGATCGGCTTCATCCAGTCCGAAAACATCCGCCAGCCGGTACCCGAAAGCGCGATGCCGCAGATGTTGCGCGACGCGACGATCGCGATCGAGGACAAGAACTTCTTCGAGCACGGCGCGCTCGACTACACGGGCATCGCCCGCGCGATCTGGAAGGACATCCTCGCCGGCGGCAAGCCGGTGCAGGGCGCCTCGACGATCACGCAGCAGCTGGTCCGCAACCTCTACATCCAGAACCCCGAAGAGACCCTCAAGCGCAAGCTCAAGGAAGCGCACCTCGCCGAAGAAGAGGAGGACGCGCACAGCAAGGACTGGATCCTCACCGCCTACCTCAACACCGCGCCCTACGGCACGGTCGAAGGCGAGACCGCGGTCGGGGTCGAGGCCGCGGCGCAGACCTACTACGGCAAGCCGGCGAAAGACCTGGGGCTGAACGAATCGGCGCTGATCGCCGGCCTGCCGCAGGCGCCCTCCGAATACAACCCCTTCCTCGACCCCCACGCCGCCCGGCAGCGGCGCAACGAGGTCCTCGCCGCCCTGCACGAACAGGGCTACATCGACGGGGCCGAATACCGGGAGACCCTGAAGAAGGGCCTGCAGCTCAGCCCCGGGCACAAGTACCGGGTGATCCGCGACCCCTTCCTCTTCGACCTCGTCCAGCAGGAGCTGATCGACAAATACGGGATCAACACGGTCCGCAACGGCGGGCTCAAGGCCTACACGACGATCGACCCCGAGCTGCAGGAACGGGCGCAGGAAGCGGTCGATTCCTGCGGTGTCTGCTACTCGGAAGGGGGGCCGGCGGCGGCGCTGGCCTCGATCGACCCTTCCAGCGGCGAGATCGTCGCCCTCGCCTCGACCGAAGGCTACGACACGGAAAGCGAATTCAACTACGCCTGGCAGGCGCACCGCCAGCCCGGCTCCTCGTTCAAGACCTACGTGCTGACGACCGCGATCAAGCAGGGCATCGACCCCTACAGCACCTACTACGACGGGACCTCGCCTAAGACGCTCGATATCCCCGGTGGCGGCACCTGGACCGTCAACAACGCCGAGCCCGGCGGCGGCACGATGTCGCTGGCGGCGGCCACGACCGATTCGGTCAACGTCATCTTCGCCCAGCTCGACCTCGACGTCGGCCCGGAAAACGTCACCCAGACGGCGCACGAAATGGGGATCGAAGCGAACCTCGAATCGGTGCCGGCGGAGGCGATCGGCGGTCTCGCCGAAGGGGTGACCCCGCTCGAACAGGCCGACGGCTACGCGACGCTGGCGAGCGGCGGCATCCACCACGATCCGACCGCGATCAGCAGGGTGGAGTTCCCCAACGGCAAGGTCGACGAGACCAGCACCGATGAAGGCGAACGGGTGCTGACCGAGGGCCAGGCCTACGACGTGACCAAGATCCTCGAGACGGTGATCACCGAAGGCACGGGCGCCGGCTACACCTACATGGGTTGCAACGCCGAGGCGGGCAAGACCGGTACCTCCGAGGACCTCTCCGATGCCTGGTTCGTCGGCTACACGCCGCTCTACGCGACCGCGGTCTGGGTCGGCCATCCCCAGTCGCGCGAAGCGACCGGCTTCGGCGGGCCGACGGCGGGGCCGATCTGGCGCTCCTTCATGGAAGCGGCGACGAACGGCGACTGTCCCGAATTCGCCGAACCCTCCAGCCTGCCCGACCTCTCCGGGCTCGACGGCGGTCACACCTCCGCCGGGTCGAGCTACTCCACCGAATCGGAATCCGAATACGAAGAAGCGCCTGAAAAAGACGCGAAGAAGGGCGGCAAGGGCGACGCCAAGACCCCTGAGCCCGAACCGACGCCCGAACCCGCTCCGGCCCCGGAACCCGCACCCGCGCCCGAACCCGCTCCGACGCCGCCGCCATCGGTCGGTCCCGGAGGGGGCGTCGCCAGCCCACACTGATCCGGCGCATCCCGGTCCGTTCGCGTTCGGGGCAGCTTTGGCAGGATGACGGGCGTGGCGGTGATCGAGACCGAAGGGCTATCCAAGTTCTACGGCTCCGCGCGTGGTATCGAGGAGGTGACGGTGGCGGTCGAGGCGGGCGAGGTCTTCGCCTTCCTCGGGCCCAACGGCGCCGGCAAGACGACGACGATTCGCACCCTGCTCGACCTCCTGCACCCGAGCGCCGGCAGCGCCCGCATCTTCGGCCTCGACAGCCACCGCGACAGCGTCGCGATCCGCGCCCGGCTCGGCAACCTGCCCGGCGAGTTCGGCTACGGCAAGCGGGCGACGGGACGCGAAGCGCTCGGCCTGCTGGCGAAGCTGCGCGGTCTCGACGGCCTCGGCCGCGCCGAGGAGCTGGCGCGGCGCTTCCGGGCCGACCTCGACCGGCCGCTGGGCCAGCTCTCGCGCGGCAACCGCCAGAAGGTCGGCCTGATCACGGCGCTCTTCCACTCGCCCGAGCTGCTCATCCTCGACGAGCCGACCAGCGGCCTCGACCCGCTGATGCAGGAGGAGTTCCTCGCCCTCGTGCGCGAGGAGCGCGAGCGCGGCTGCGCCGTCTTCCTCTCCTCGCACGAGCTCGACGAGGTCGAGCGCGTCTGCGATCGAGTCGGGATCATCCGCGACGGCCGCCTGGTCGCGGTCGAGCGCGTCGCCGACCTGCTGCAGAAGACGGTGGAGCGGCGCAAGGTCGAGGTCGAGTTCGCCGAGCCGGTCGAGCTCGAGGACGTGCGCGCGATCCCCGGCGTGGTCGGCGCCGAGTTCGCCCGGCCGACCCTCGAGGAGGTCTTCCTCACCTACTATCGCGAAGGGGAGGGGGAGAGGTGAGCGCCATCGTCGCGGCGCAGCTCTACGAACGGCGCCGCTCGCTGCTCTCCTGGGGGCTGCCGATCGGGCTCTGGTCGGCCTTCGTCGTCGCCATCTACCCGTCGGTCGAAGACGCGCTGGCGAAGGCGATCGCCTCCTATCCCGAAGCGCTCAAGCAGGCCTTCGGCATCGCCGAGCTGACCAGCGTCGAGCAGTACCTGAACGCCGAGATGCTGAGCTTGATCGTGCCGCTGGCGGTCGGCTACCTGGCGGTGCGCGCGGTCGCCAGCGGGCTCTCCGGCGCGGCCGAAAGCGGCCGCCTCGACGTGCTGCTCTCGGCCCCGGTGTCGCGGAGGCGGCTTGTCGCCGCCGGGTTCCTGGCGACGGCAATCGAGCTTGCGGCCGTCCTCCTGGTCAGCGTGCTGATCGCGATGCTGGGCAGCGTGCTCGCCGGCGCGGGCCTCTCCTTCGACCTGACGCTGGCCGGCTATGCCAACGTCTGGCCGCTGGCTCTGCTCTTCGCCGCTCTCGGCATAGTCGTCACCGGATGGTCGCTGCACACCGCGGTCGTCACCGGCTCGGTCGCCGGGGCGCTGGTCGCGATGTACGTCGCCGACCTCGTCGGCCGCCTCGACACGAGTCTCGACTGGGTTCGCTACGGCTCGGTCTTCCGCTATTACGGGCGCGCGATCGAAGACGGCATCGACCCGCTGGCCTTCGCCGGCGTCACCGCCGTGGCACTCGCCGTCGCCGCGCTCGGTGCGCTCCTCTTCGAGCGTCGCGACCTCTCCTCCTGATTTGGGCGGCGCTCGCCTCTAGGAAGCGTCCGATTCGCCTTCGCGACGCGAGACGATCGCCTTTTTGACCTCGCGCACGTCGCGGCCGATCTCCTCGAGCCGCTCGAGCACGGCCCGTTCGAAGGAGGCGCTGCTGCCGCCCCGTCCCGCCGCCTGGAGGAGTTCGCCGGCGTCGGCGTCGAGGGCCTTGGCGATCCGCTCGATCACCTCGTCGGGGGGAGGGCCCTGGCTGCCGAGCTCGACGCGGGAGAGGTTGGAGGCCGACATCGGGATTCGCAGGGCGAGCTGTTCGAGGGTAAAGCCGCGTTCCCGGCGCAGCTTGCGCAGCAGGGCGCCGAGGGCCAGCGCCCGGCTGGCATCGCTGTCTGCTCTCGGGTTGGCCATGGCCAACCTGGGTGTTCGAGCATAAACACGCGGTCCCCTTGCCGCTTCCCGGAAACCAGTAGATGGCCCGTTCTTACGGTATGTTGGCCCAGCCTGGCCAGGACGGGAACCGTTGTCAGCCTCGACTGGTCAGGCATTTCCTTGGGGGGGATTCCTGACTTTCTGAATTGACATTGTGCTACGGTGCGGCTCTTCTTTAACTAAGTCAGTCAACAAAGGAAGGATTCCGGCACATGCGTAAGGCTCTCGAGGCAGTCCATCTCCGCGGCGGCAAGGTCGCTTTTCCGCTGGCGCTGCTGACGCTCGTTCTCGCTCTGGTGGCGACCGGGTGCGGCGGTGGAGGGGACAGCGCCAGCTCCTCCGGCGGCGCCAAGCTCGACGTGGTCGGCTACTCGACGCCGGAATCCGTGTATCAGGAAGACCTCGAGCCGGCCTTCCAGAAGACTTCGGCCGGGAAGGGCGTCAGCTTCAGCAACTCCTTCGGCGCCTCCGGCGACCAGAGCCGCGCGGTCGCGGCGGGCCAGCCGGCCTCGGTCGTCCACTTCGCCCAGGCCGGCGACATGGAAAGGCTGGTCGAAGAAGGGCAGGTCGACGCGAGCTGGGACAAACAGCCCTACGGCGGCATCGCCCAGGACTCGGTGGTCGTGATCACCGTCCGCAAGGGCAACCCGGAGGGGATCGAGTCGCTCGACGACGTGCTGACCAAGGACGTCGACGTCGTCACCCCGAACCCGTTCAGCTCCGGCGCCGCGCGCTGGAACATCATGGCCGTCTACGGCACCCTGATCAACGAGGGCAAGTCCCCCGACCAGGCGCTCGAAGGGGTCAAGACCCTGCTTGAAAAGACCGTGGCGCAGCCGGGCAGCGCCCGCGACGCGCTCGCCGCCTTCACCCAGGGCCAGGGCGACGTCCTGCTCGGCTACGAGAACGAGGCGATCAAGGCCGAAGGCGAAGGCGAAGACCTCGAATACGTCGTGCCGCCTTCGACGATCCTGATCGAAACGCCGATCGCGGTCACGACCAGCGCGCCGGAGCCGGCGGCCGAAGACTTCCTCAAGTTCATCTGGTCGGACGAAGGCCAGGAAATCTGGGCCGAAAACGGCTACCGCCCGGTCAACCCCAAGCTCGTCGACGAGAAGCAGTTCCCGACCCCGGCCGATCTCTTCAAGATCGCCCAGTTCGGTGGCTGGGGCAAGGTCA
>DASVFR010000027.1:0-5950 GCA_036379955.1 Solirubrobacterales bacterium | reverse complement strand
CGCGTTCAGCTGCTCTTCGACATCGCCGCCGGCGCTGAACCAGGCGAGGCCGTTGTGGGCGAACGAGGGCCAGGCGTGGACGAAGACGGTGACGATCAGCGCCAGCAGCAGCGCGACGACGCCGCAGACCAGCGCGCCGAGCATCCGCTCGGCGCGCTGGTCCGACCACTTGGGGCCGTACTCGGGGGACTGGCCCTCCTCCATCTACTTCTTCTTGGCCTTCTTGTTGAAGGCGGGCACGCCGCCGGCCTTGGCGATCGTTTCGCCGGCAAGGGGGCTGCGGCGAGCCCAGTCGATGAACTTGGTCAGGGCCGGCGGGCTGGTGCTGCCGTCGCCGGGCAGGACGAGGAAGATGTAGCGCGAGAGCGGGTACTTGAGCGGCTCGACGCTGATCTTCGAGGGAGTGCAGGGGACGCCGTTGACCTTCAACGCTTTCTGCCCCTTGCCCTGCCAGGCAAGGCCGTCATAGCCGATCGCGTTGGGGTCCTGCTTGACCGCGTTGACGACGAGGCCGTCGGCGGTCAGGGCGTTGACGTTGGATGCCGGCAGTTCGTTGTTGAGCACCGCCTGCAGGAAGAAGTTGTAGGTGCCGCCGTTGGTGTCGCGGCCGACCGGGTCGATCGTCGTGCTCAGGCCCGAGCCTGGGACCTGGCTCCAGTTGGTGAGCAGCCCCCGGTAGATGTCGTGGGTCTGCTGAATCGTGATGTTGCTGAGGCTGTTCTTCGGGTTGACGTCGATGCAAAGCCCGTCGAGATAGAACTTGACGTAGGTCGTGCCGGCGTCGCTGGGCAGGGGCGTGCGCGCCTGGCCGGCGAACTGGCTGGTTCCGTTTTGCACGTCCTTGACTCCGGCGTTGCCGCCGTTGGCCGTGTAGGTGAAGTGGACCTTGTGGTTGACCTTCTTCGTGTATGTGCTGAAGAGCGCCTGCAAGACCGGTTGCGCGGCGACGGAGCCGGATCCGATCAGGGTCACCGCGCCGGCGGAGGCCGGCAGCGCGAGGGCCACGAGGGCCACCGCCGAGACGACGAGAGTCCTGATTCTCATGCTGGTTTGATTCCTTCCCTGCCGGGTATCTGAGTTTCTTGATGTATTAACTCGACATCACTCTAGCAGTTTCTGTACTTTATTGACCTCTTAGATAAAGAAAGGCCGCTCCGGCGGGCCTTCGAACCGGAGGTTCAATTGCTCAGAAGAAGACTGTCTACGCCCCGTGCCGCCGTGGTGGTGGCGCTCGCCGCCGCCCTGGCAACCGCCGTCGCGGTGGCTCCCTCGCTCGCCGGCTCGCCCTTCCTCACCAAGAAGGCGGCCGGAAACCTCTACCTCGGCAACAAGAAGGCCTCGACGCTCTTCCTCAAGAAGAAGGCGGCCGGGAACATCTACGTGGCGAAGGCGGACGCCCCGCTCACGCCGAAGGTCGCGATCGCCGCGGGCACCGCGACCTGGTCGAGCGAAGCGACGGCGCCGGTATCGCCGCCGACCACCTACACCTCGTTCGGTCTTCCCGGCACCGGCTCGGCGGTGATCACCTTTTCGGGCGCGGTGACCTGCACTTCCGCCAAACCGACGGCGGAACTGGCCTGCCCGATTCAGATCCTGGTCGACGGCCAGTCGACCGGCAAAGTCAACTTCGCGCCCGCGACCGCCGCGTCTCCGACCCCGGCCGCCATCACCTACACGGTGATGCAGACCACCGTGCTCGGCAAGGGCGGGCACGTCGTCGCCGTCCAGTACGCCGGCGCCAAAAACGTGACCTTCACGCTGAAGACCTGGAGCCTCGCCGTCCAGGCATACCCCCAGCCCCCCGAAGCCCCGCCAGCACCCGAAACGAGCAAGTAGTCCGCTGGGGCCGACGGGCCGAAAAGCGCTGACATAGCGCGCTTTTCGGCCCGTCGGCCCCCTTCGGAGCAGATCAGTGGCCCCGCAGGCCGAACCGGCCGGGCCGGGGCAGCGGCTCGCCGAGGATCAGGCGGGCGCGGTAGTAGAGGGCTTCGAAGGCCTGGGTGTCGAGGTCCTCGACGGCGCTTCGCTCGCGGCCGGGCTGGGTGGAGGTCTCCCCCGCCCCGCCACCGCTCGGCGCTTGACGCAGGACGCCCCGCAGACGGCCCCGCGAGACGATTCTCGTGTGCTTCGGTGCGTCGCTCACCTCGTCCCTCCTTTCTTGGGTAAATTGACCATCTAACTCAAGAATAGCACTAAAGCCACCGACTTGGCAAGAGCTATGGGGGAGTGTGGCAAGACGGGCGGGGCGCCACCCGGCAAAGCGCGCCCCGCCCATCGCCCCTTCAGGCGGCTGCAGATACCTCTGCGTCCCCACCGCCGGACGACGGGCGGCGGGGAGTCGAGGCCCCGTCGCCCTCCGGCGGCAAGTCACCGCTGAAGCTCTTGGTCTGGCCCGGGCGCAGGTAGACGATCTGGCCCTCGCGCAGCTCGAGTCGCTGGAGCTCGCCGCGGGTCAGCTGCGCCCAGACCTCGGTGCCGTCGCCGAGCACGAACTCGACCCTGACCTCGAAGCCGAGCGCGACGACGCGCTGCACCAGCGCCTCCTCGGACCCTTCGTCGCGGTCGAGCGAAACGGCCATGTCGTGCGGGCGCACGAAGTGGGCGCCGAGGCGGTTGACCTCGCCGACGAAGCTCATCACGAACTCGTTGGCCGGGTGGTCGTAGAGATCGGCGGCGCTGCCGGACTGCTCCACCCTGCCCTCGTTCATCACGACCAGCTGCTCGGCAACGTCCATCGCCTCCTCCTGGTCGTGGGTGACGAAGATCGTCGTCACGTGCATCTCGTCGTGCAGGCGTCGCAGCCAAACGCGCAGGTCCTTGCGCACCTTGGCGTCGAGGGCGCCGAACGGCTCGTCGAGCAAAAGGACCTGCGGCTGCACCGCCAGCGCCCGAGCCAGGGCCATGCGCTGGCGCTGGCCACCGGAGAGCTGCGACGGGTAGCGCGCGGAGAGACCGTCGAGCTGGACGAGCTGGAGCAGCTCGTGAACGCGGGCGGACAGCTTGCCCTTGTCCCACTTGCGGATCTTCAGCCCGAAGGCGACGTTCTCGAAGACCGTCATGTGCTTGAAGGCGGCGTAGTGCTGGAAGACGAAGCCGACTTCGCGCTTGCGCGTCGGCTTGCCGGAGACGTCCTCGCCGTCGATCAGGACGCAGCCGGCGTCGAGCGTCTCGAGGCCGGCGATCGCCCGCAGCAGCGTCGACTTGCCGCTGCCGCTAGGCCCCAGCAGCGCCGTCAGCGAGCCGTCGGGGACCTCGATAGATACGTCGTTCAGCGCCTGAAAGTCACCGAAGCTCTTGCGCGCTCCCTCGACTGAGATTCCCATCAGGCGTCCTCCTTTCTCTTCAGTAGGTTCATCGCCAGCAGCGTGGCGAGAGCGAGCATGGCCAGCAGGACCGAGGCCCCGAAGGCCCCCGGCAGGTTGAAGTTCTGGTACTGCTTCTCGACGAAGAGCGGCAGCGTCTGGGTCTGGCCCGAGATCGAGCCCGAGACGACCGAGACGGCGCCGAACTCGCCGAGGACCCGAGCGGTGGTCAGCACCACCCCGTAAGCGACGCCCCAGCGGATTGCCGGCAGCGTCACCCGCCAGAAGGTCTGCCAGGCGTTGGCGCCGAGCGTCGAGGCGGCCTGCTCCTGCTCGGTGCCGATCTCCTGCAGCACCGGGACCGTCTCGCGCACGACGAAGGGCAGCGAGACGAAGATGCTGGCCAGGACCATGCCCGGCACCGAGAAGAGGACTTTGATCCCCGCTTCGGCCAGGCCCGGTTCGAGCCAGCCCGTCGTCCCGTAGAGGAGGAAGAGCGAGAGCCCGATGACCACCGGCGAGATTGCGAAAGGCAGGTTGATGACGGCGTCGATCAGCGGGTTGCTGCGGCTGCGATGGCGCACGAGCAGCAGCGCGCAGCCGATGCCGAAGACGGTGTTGAGCGGCACCGCGATCGCCACCATCAGCAGGGTCAGCTTCAGCGCATTGAGCCCATCGGGCGAGGTGATCGCGTCGAGCGGCGGCGCGATCCCGTGTTCGAAGGTCTTGTAGAAGATCAGCCCCAGCGGCAGCAGGAGCAGGAGCAGGATGTAGCCGAGGCCGAGCACGCGCAGTCCCCAGCGACTTGTCGCCGTGCCGCTCATCAGCTCGCGCCTCCGGATCCGGCGAACGGCATGATCGTCGACTCGACCTCCGGCGCCGGCCGTTCGTGGCGGCCGGCCCAGCGCTGGATCAGGCCGACGATGACGAGGCAGGCGAGCGACGCAAGCAGCAGCACGACCGAGACCGCGGCGGCGCCGGTGTCGTTGCCGGACTCGATCTGCTGGCGGATGTAGACCGAGGAGACCATCGTGTCCGGGAGGCCACCGGCGAAGAGCAGGACCGAGCCGAACTCGCCCAGCGCTCGGGCGAAAGCGAGCGCGATCCCGGCGCCGAGGCCAGGAAGCAGGTTGGGGAAGATGATGCGGCGGAAGACCGTGAAGCCGCTGGCGCCGAGCGAGGCGGCGGCCTCCTCCATCTCCCGGTCCATCTCCATCAGCAGCGGCTGCACCGCGCGGACGACGAAGGGCAGGGTGACGAAGCAGAGAGCGACGACGACCGCGGCTTGGGTGGCGGCGATGTCGACGCCGAACGGGCTGCGCGCCCCCCAGAGCTCGAGCAGGATCAGGCTGGCGACGATTGTCGGCAGCGCGAAGGGAAGGTCGATGACTGCGTTGATGGCGGCCTTGCCCGGGAAGTCGTCGCGAACGAGCAGCCAGGCGAGGATCGTGCCGAAGACGGCGTTGATCGCGACGACGATCAGCGAGGCGACCAGGGTCAGCTCCAGCGAGCGCAGGGCCTGGGGTGAGGTGACCTGGTCCCAGAATGTGCCGAGACCCTCGCTCAGCGACTGGTTCGTCAGCGCGGCAAGTGGGAGCAGGACGAGGATGCTGAGGTAGAGCACGACCAGGCCGCGGCCCAGGCCGGCGCCGAGCCCGGGCAGGCGGAGACCCGCCCGGGCTGCTGGTACTGGAACCGATGTTGCGCTTGCCGGGTGCGCGGACATCAGCCTGAGGTCGAGACCCCTAGTTCGGTCTCTATCTTGGCGACCGAGCCGGTTTCGTCATCGAAGAACTCGTCGTTGACCTTGCCCCAGCCACCGAACTGGCTGATCTTGAACAGTTCCTTCGGGGTCGGGAACTGCTTCGGGTCGACCAGCTTGGGATTGACCGGCCGGTAGCCGTTTTCAGCCCATATTTCCTGGCCTTCATCCGACCAGACGAACTTGAGGAAGTCTTCGGCCGCCGGCTCCGGCGCACTGGTCGTGACCGCGATCGGCGTTTCGATCAGGATCGTCGAGGGCGGCACGACGTATTCGAGGTCTTCGCCCTCGTCTTCTGCCTTGATCGCCTCGTTCTCGTAGCCGAGCAGGACGTCGCCCTGGCCCTGGGTGAAGGCGGCGAGCGCATCGCGCGCGCTGCCCGGCTGGGCGACGGTCTTTTCGAGCAGCGTCTTGACGCCTTCCAGCGCCTCTTCGGACGACTTACCTTCGTTGATCAGGGTCCCGTAGACGGCCATGATGTTCCAGCGGGCGGCGCCGGAGCTGAATGGGTTGGGGGTGACCACCTCGACGTCCTTTTCGAGCACGTCGTTCAGCGTGTGGATGCCCTTCGGGTTGCCTTTGCGCACGCTGATCACGACGATCGAGTCCTGGGCGATGCCGCCGTAAGGCTGCTTTTCCCAGTCCTTGGCGACGAGTTCGCCTTCTTCGACAAGGCGTTCCATGTCGCCGGCCTGGGCGAAGTGAACGACCGAGGCGGGCTGGCCGGCGGCGACGGCGCGGCTCTGGTCGCCGGAGGCGCCGAAGGAGGTCTTGAAGCCGACGGCCTCACCGTCGGGCGTCTTGTTGAAGGCGGGGATCAGCTCGTCGTAGACGACCTGCGGCGTGGAGTAGGCGACGAGGTTGACGGTCGACTTCGCGTCGGACG
>DASVFR010000026.1:0-14093 GCA_036379955.1 Solirubrobacterales bacterium | reverse complement strand
GGTGATCGTCTACCCCGTGCTCGCGCACTGGGTGTTCGGCGGCGGCTGGCTCGCCGACCTCGGCACCCTCGACTTCGCGGGCGGCGTGCCGGTCGAGATGGGCTCGGGTTTCTCGGCCCTGGCGGCGGCGCTGATCGTCGGCGGCCTCGGCAACGCCTTCCTCAGCGGCGTCGACTTCGCGCCGCGCGAAGGCACCACGATCCCCGAGCTCGTCTTCTTCTGCTTCCAGGCGACCTTCTGCATCATCACCGTCGCCCTGATCTCCGGCGCCGTGGTCGAGCGGATGCGCTTCGGCCCGTTCCTGGTCTTCGCGGCGCTGTGGTCGATCCTCGTGTACGCGGTGCTCGCCCACTGGGCCTTCGGCCCCGGCTGGCTGTTCAACCGCGGCACGCTCGACTTCGCCGGCGGGATCCCCGTGGAAATGGGCTCGGGCTTCTCCGCCCTGGCGGCGGCGCTGGTGGTCGGCTCGCGCAAGGACTACGGGCGGCTGGCGCTGCTTCCCCACAACGCGGTCTACGTGCTGCTCGGCGCCGGCCTGCTCTGGTTCGGCTGGTTCGGGTTCAACGGCGGCAGCGGCTTCTCGACCGGGAACAACAGCGTGCTCGCCTTCACCAACACGCTGCTGACCCCGGCCTGCGCGCTCGTCACCTGGTTCGTCCTCGACCTGATCCGCGGCCGCAAAGTGACCGCGATCGGCGCCGCGACCGCGATCATCGTCGGCTGCGTGCTGATCACCCCGGCGGGCGGCTACATCAGCCCCGGCTGGGCGATCGCGCTCGGCTTCCTCGGCGCCCTGCCCTGCTACGCGATGATCGTCTGGCGTCCGCGCACCCGCGTCGACGAGACGCTCGACGTGCTCGCCGCGCACGGCGTCGCCGGCTTCACCGGCATCCTCTTCATCGGCTTCGTCGCCTCGTTCGCCTGGAACGGGGTCTCCGACGGGCTCCTCTACGGCAACGCCGCGCAGCTCTGGGACCAGGTCCTCGCCGTCCTCGCCGGCCCGGCCTACGCCTTCGGCATGACCTTCGTCCTGCTCAAGCTGATCGGCTTGTTCACGCCGCTGCGGGCGAGCGAGCACGAGGAGGCGCTCGGCCTCGACGTCACCTACCACGGCGAGGAGGCCTACGTGACGGGCGAGGGAGCGATCCTGGTCTCGCCCGAGGACGGGGTCGAAGTGCCGGTCCCGGTCGCCGACGCGAGCTGAGGCCCGCCGGTCCGTTCCGGTGCGCTTTATGCGGTCTATTCGCACATAAAGCGCACCGGAAGCGAGTTCAGGCCTGGGCGGTGGGCTCGGCTGCACCCACGCTCTCGACGGCCTTGCCGTGGCGGATCAGGTCGGCAGCGCGCTCGGCGAGGGCGATGACCGGCGCGTTGGTGTTGCCGCGCGGCACGATCGGCATCGCCGATGCGTCGACGACGCGCAGCGCCTCGAGGCCCTCGACCCGCAGCTCGGGGTCGAGCACCGAGCCGATCGCGCAGGTGCCGACCGGGTGGTAGATCTCATAGGTGGTCGCCGCGACGTGGGCGCGCACGGCCTCGTCGGAGTCGCCGTCGGGAGCGGTGTAGGGCTCGGCGCAGTAGGGCCTGAACGCGGGCTGGGCGCAGATCTCCTCCGCGAGGCGGACGGCGCCGATCATGCGCTCCATGTCGGCCTCGGACTCGTAGAAGGCGTTGCGCACGATCGGCTTCGCGGTCGGGTCGTTGGAGGCGAGCCGCACCGAGCCGCGGCTCTCCGGCGTCAGCAGGCAGGGCGAGACCCAGACGCCGTGGGCCTCGGGGTCCCCCATCCCCTCTTCGACGATGTGGATCGGGGCGACGTGGAACTGGACGTCGGGCGCCTCGGCGCCGGTGCCGACCCGGGCGAAGCCGCCGGCCTCGGCGAGGTTGGAGGCGAGGGGCCCGGTCTGGGTGGCCTCGAACTCGGCCAGCGCCGCCGGCTCGCGCGCCAGCAGCAGGCTCTCGGGCTCGGGCGTGGTGAAGACCGTGTAGGTGGCGGGGTGGTCGCCGAGGTTCTCTCCCACCGCCGGTTGGTCGAGCAGCACCTCGACCTCGCGCATCGTCAGGTGCTCGGCCGGGCCGACCCCGGAGAGCATCAGCAGCTGCGGCGAGTTGTAGGCGCCGCCGCTGAGGACGACCTCGCGCTCGGCGCGCAGCTCCAGCGCCTCGCCGAAGCGGGTCGCCTGCACGCCGACCGCGCGCGTGCCCTCGAAGAGGACGCGGTTGACCAGCGTGTAGGGCATCACCGTCAGGTTCGGCCGCTCCATCGCCGGGTGCAGGTAGGCGACGGAGGCGCTCGCCCGCATGCCGCCGCGCTGGGTCACCTGGTACATGCCGACGCCGTCCTGCCCGGCGCCGTTGAAGTCCTCGTTGCGGGCCAGGCCGGCTTCGACCCCGGCCTCGACGAACGCCGGGGTGATCCTGTTTCCGGAGCGCTGGTCGGAGACCGGCAGCGGGCCGCCGGCCGCGTGCCACTCGGAGGCGCCGCGCTCGTTGTCCTCGGCCTTGAGGAAGTAGGGGAAGAGGTCGTCCCAAGCCCAGCCGGATACGTCCCACCCGTCGTAGTCGCGCCGGTTGCCGCGGATGTAGACCATCGCGTTGATCGAGGAGGAGCCGCCGAGCACCCTGCCGCGCGGCAGGCCGATGCGGCGGCCGTTGCAGTTCGGCTCGGGGGCGGAGACGTATCCCCAGTCGACCTCGGTCCCGGCAAGCGAGAGATAGCCGAGCGGCACGTGGATGTTCGGGTTCGTGTCGGGCGGCCCCGCCTCGAGCAGCGCGACGCTGACGTCGGGGTCCTCGGTGAGGCGCGCCGCCAGGACGCAGCCGGCCGAGCCCGCTCCCACGATCACGTAGTCGTACATCCCTCTCCTCCTCCTCCGAACGTCAGGTGCAACGCCTTGTTCACGCTATGGAGACACAACGCGTTGCACCTGCTCTGGGCTTCGGTGAGTGTACGCACATATCGTCGTCACACCAGGGGTTTTCCGTGCCGGCTGCTACGGTGGAGAGGTCGGGCCAGGCGAGACCGCCGCCCGAGAGGTTCCGTTTCCTCTCACGCTTCTGAGCGTTCCGGGGTCGCAGGATCTCCCTGAACCGCTCAACAAGGAGCCAAGAAAATCGTGTCGTTTGCCGACCTCGGCATCTCCAAAGCCGTGGTGCGCGCGCTCGCCGAGCGCGACATCACACAACCGTTCCCCGTCCAGCAGCTCGTCATCCGCGATGCGCTCGCCGGCCACGACCTGCTGGTCCAGTCGCCGACCGGGTCGGGCAAGACCCTCGCCTTCGGCATCCCTCTGGTCGACCGGATCGAGCCCGGCGCCAAGGGAGGGCCCGCTGCCCTGGTGCTGGCGCCGACCCGCGAGCTGGCAGCCCAGATCGTCGACGAGCTCGCCTCGATTGCCCGCTCGCGCGCGCTGCGGGTCGCCGCCGTCTACGGCGGCGTCGGCTTCGGCCCCCAGATCAAGGCCGCGCAGCGCGCCGACGTCCTCGTCGCCTGCCCCGGACGACTCGAGGACCTGATCGCACGCGGCGCCGTCAAGCTGGATCGCGTTCGCGTCCTCGTCCTCGACGAGGCCGACCGGATGCTCGACATGGGCTTCAAGCCGGCGGTCAACCGGATCGTCGCCCTGACGCCGCCCAAGCGCCAGACTCTCTTCTTCTCGGCGACGCTGGAGGGCGCGACCGGCAAGCTCGCCGCCGCCTACACCCGCGAGCCGCGCCATCACACCCACGCTCCCCCCGCCCGCGACAAGGCCGAGATCGAACACCGCTTCGTTCACGTCGAGTCGCAGAGCGCCAAGCTCGATCACCTGGCCGGTCACCTGCGCGGGCCCGACGGCGGTCGCACGCTGGTCTTCGTGCGCACCAAGCGCGGTGCCGACAGGCTGGTCAAGCGGCTGCGCAGCCGCGAACTGGAGGCCGTCGCGATGCACGGCGACAAGAGTCAGGGACAGCGCGAACGCGCCCTCGCCCGCTTCGAGCGCGGCGACGTCGAAGTGCTGGTCGCGACCGACGTCGCCGCCCGCGGCATCGACGTCGCCGACATCGCCCACGTGGTCAACTTCGACGCGCCGGGCGATCGCGAGGCCTACGTCCACCGGGTCGGCCGCACGGGCCGAGCCGGCCGGCTCGGCACCGGCACCAGCTTCGTCCTCGCCGAACAGGCCACCGAGATGCGGCGCATCGCCCGCGACCTCGGCCTCGACCGCGAGTTCGAGCGCAGCCTCGGACACGTGGCCCCGGCCGAGCCGAAGGCTGCGGGCGGGGGCGCGCCACGCCGTCGGCGGCGGCGGCGTCGCAAGGCTCCCGCATGAGAGCCGCCGGCGACCCGGCCTGAACCAGCGACGGCGCCCGTCCGTATCCCCGGCAGCGTGAGTACCGGACCTGCGTCAAGATCGAAGCCATGCCCCCGGGTGCGCTGAGCGACGAGCGCGACGTGCGCGAGGCCTACGCCGCGCACGCCGGCGAGCTGTACGGGTTCGCCGTGCGCTCGCTCGGCGACGCGGGGCTGGCTGAGGAGGCGGTGCAGGAGACCTTCCTGCGCGCCTGGCGGGCGGGCGATCGGTTCGACCCGGAGATCGGCTCGCTGCGCACCTGGCTGTTCGCGATCCTGCGCAACGTGGTGATCGACCTCGGTCGGGCGCGGGCCGCGCGGCCGCGGGTCGCCGAGGGTGGGATCGAGCCCGCGGTCGAGCCGATCGACGAGGCGCTGCTCGGCTGGCAGATCGAGGAGGCGATGCGGCGGATCGGCGACCAGCACCGGCAGGTCCTCGTCGAGACCTATTACAAGGGCCGGCCCTACGCCGAGGTCGCCACCGAGCTGGGCGTTCCCGAGGGAACCGTAAAGAGCCGCGTCTACTACGGGCTGCGGGCGTTGCGGGTGGCGCTGGAGGAGATCGGCTATGACGGCTGAGAGCTGCCGCGAGTGGCGGGGGCTGCTGGGCGTCTACGCGCTCGACCAGCTGCCGGTCGATGAGCGCGCCGGCATCGAGGCGCACCTCGAAGGCTGCCCGGAGTGCCGCGCCGAGCTCGATTCGCTGGCGGGCGTGACGCGACTGATGCCGCTCGCCGACCCCGAGCGCTTCGGCTCGGCGCCACGGCCGCCGGCGGCGCTCGGCGACCGCGTCCTCGCCGCGGTCGAGTCCGAGCGGCGGACCGGCGAGCGCCGCGTCCGCGGGCGGCGGCGCTGGCGCTTCGGCCTGGCCCTCGGTGGCGTGGCGACCGCAGCGGCCGCGCTGGCGATCTTCGTCCTCGGCGGAGGAGGCGGCGAGGGTCCACCCGAACGCGAGGTCGCCTTCCACTCGCTGCCATCTCGGATGGAGATCGACACGACCCTTATCCCCCACTCCTTCGGCACCGAGATCCACGTCTACGTCAGCGGCGTGCGCTCCGGCACGCTCTGCCGCGTCTTCCTCCGCGACGAGGCCGGCCAACGCTCCTCGGCCGGCTCCTTCCGCTACCGCTGGGGCGAGGACTCCGAAGCGGTCCTCACCTCCGCCCTCGACCTCTCCAACGCCGCCACGGTCGGCATCAGAGTCGGAGGGCGGACCTTCGAAGCGGGGGTTTGAGCCTCGCATCGACAGCGACTGAACGCTTGACCCCCGTATAGATGGGTCAACCGTTCAGTCGATCAGTCGATCGCGCGCGGCGCGGCAGCGAGCCAGCGGCGTTCCTTGGAGCGCATCACCGGGGTGGCGATGAGGCTGCCAAGGCGGCGTTGCAGGGCGCGGGTCCGCGAGTCGTGCCCGGCGGGCAGCAGCTTGGCCAGCTGGCGATACTCGCGCGAGACCTGACTGGCGCGAAAGGCGGTGGCGATGGCGCCGAGCAGCTCGTCGGGGCCGGTGACGGTCGCACTTGCGATCTCCTCGCCCAGCTCCTCGAGCATCCAGCGGTCGCCGGCGACAGCGAGAACGGGCACGCCCTCGGCGGCGAGCGCCTGGGCATAGACCTGAACCTCGCTCAGCGAATCGCCGCCGAGTAGCACCTCCATCTCCCAGATGAAAGTGTGAGAGCAGAAGGCGCGCGGGTTCGGGGTGCTCGCGTGATGGCCGATCATCACGACCGCATCGAGTGGACCGCCGTTGGCCTTGGCCATCGAGGACTCGGCCTCGGTCAGAGCCAGGTCGGCGATCGGCCGCACCTCCACCCCGGCCGGCATCCGCTCGCGTTCGACGTTTGTGCCGACCATGTGCCAGTCGCCGACCGCGATCCGCTCGACACCACCCTTGCGCAGCGCCTCGACTGCGACCAGGATCTCGTCGGTCATCAACCGACGCCCGCGCGCGTAGGCAGAGGGATATGCAGGCAGGCACTCGCCGGAGCGCTCGATCCCCGCGATCCCCTCCATGTCCGCCGCGATCAGGACGTTCACGGGCATCTACCCTACTCGCGCCACCCCCGTTCCGGTGCGCTTTATCGTCGATATACGGGGATAAAGCGCACCGGAAGCGACGGGTTCAGGAGGCGCGGCCGATCCAGAAGATGCCGGCGATCGAGGCGCTGGCGAGCAAGGCGAGGGCGATGTCGGTGCGGCGCTCGTTGCTCGTCATGCACTTAGAACACAACCGAAACGAAAACGATTCGGGTGCACCACCTTGCGACATGTCACTTCCACCCCCCTATAGAGGGTGTAAGTGACATGTCGTGCGTGGGAGCGGACCGCATACGCTGAACCTGTGCAATGGCCCCGCATAGCGGTCCGACTCGGCGGCAAGCCGCCGCCGACGTGGCTCGGGCTGCTCGCGACGTTCGGGGCGGTCGCGCTGGGGACGTTGCTCGTCTACCCGCTGAAGTCGGTCGCGCCGGTCGTCTCGCTGGGGATCGTCTACCTGCCGGGGATCCTGCTGATCTCGATCGTCTGGGGGTTGCGGCTCGGGCTGCTCGCCTCGCTGGCCAGCGCCGTCGCCTTCAACTACTTCCAGATCCCGCCGCTGCACCGCTTCACGATCGCCGACGAAGAGAACTGGGTGGCGCTGGCGGCGTTCGCGATCGCGGCGGTGCTGAGCAGCGCCGTCGCCGGGTTGGCCCGCGCCCAGGCGGTCGAGGCCGAGCAGCGCCGCGAAGAGGCGGATCGCGCCCTGGCGGAGCTCGCCGCGCTGGCGCGCGAGCGCGACCGGATGCAGGCCGAGGCAGTCGAGGCCGAGGCGCTGCGCCGCAGCGACGAGCTGAAGACCGCCCTGCTGCGCTCGATCTCACACGACCTGCGCACGCCCCTGACCTCGATCATCGCCAGCGGCTCGGCGCTCGGCTCCGGCACGCTGACCGAGGGCGAGCGGCGCGAGCTGAGCGAGGCGATCGTCGGCGAGGGCAAACGGCTCTCGCGCCTGGTCGAGAACCTGCTCGACATGTCGCGCCTGGAAGCGGGCAAGGCCGAGCCGCACCGCGAGCCGGTCGACCTCGCCGAGGTAGTGGAGGCGGCCCGAGCGGGCCTCGCCGATCCAGCCGTGGCCCGGGTTGCGATCGATCCGGGTTTGCCTCTGGTCGAGGCCGACCCCGCCCAGCTCGAGCGCGCCTTCGCCAACCTGCTCGAGAACGCGATCCGCTACGGCGACGGCCGGCCGGCCTCGGTGCAGTCGCGCCTCGTCGGCGACCGCGTCGCAGTCCGCGTCGTCGATCAGGGCCCCGGCATCCCCACGGGAGAGTGGGAGCGGATCTTCGAGCCCTTCCAGCGCGGCGCCGCGGGAGCGAGGAGAGGCTCGGGCCTCGGGCTGGCGATCGCCCGCGGCTTCGTCGAGGCCAACGGCGGCGAGATCGCAGTCGAGTCGATGCCCGGCCAGGGCACCAGCTTCGTCGTCTCCTTCCCGCGGCGCGATGATGGCGGGCGATGAAAGGAGCCCGATGAGCTTCCGGTGCGCCTTTTACGGTCTATATCCACATAAAGCGCACCGGAAGGGGCGGGTATGAGTGAGCCGGTTCGAGTTCTCGTCTGCGACGACGAGCCGCAGATCGTGCGCGCCCTGCGCGTGATCCTGCGCGAGGCCGGCTACGAGGCGGTGCCGGCCGCCAGCGGCGAGGAGGCGCTCGACCTCGCCGCCGTGCGGCCGCCCGCCGCGGCGATCGTCGACCTGATGCTGCCCGACATCGACGGCGTCGAGGTGACCGAACGGCTGCGCGAGTGGAGCGAGATGCCGATCGTCGTCCTCTCCGCCGTCGGCGAGGAGGAGGCCAAGGTACGCGCCCTCGCCGCCGGCGCCGACGACTACGTGACCAAGCCCTTCGGCCCGCCCGAGCTGGTCGCGCGGCTGGAGGCGGTGCTGCGCCGCGCCCGGCCCGAGGCCGGCGAGCCGACGATCGTCGCCGACGGGCTCGAGGTCGACCTCGTCGCCCGCGCCGTGCGCCGCGACGGCGAGCGCGTCCACCTCACCCCGACCGAGTTCGAGCTACTGCGCACCCTGGCGCTCAACCGCGGCCGGCTGATGACCCACCGGACGCTCCTGGTCGAGGTCTGGGGGCTCGAGTACGCCGACGACATCCAGGTCCTGCGCGCCCACGTTGCCAACCTGCGGGGCAAGATCGAGCCCGCCGACGGCCCCCGCTACATCCAGACGGACCCCGGCGTCGGCTACCGCTTCGCGGGCTGACCCGGACCTTTACGAAATCTGTATACGGAGGGCCGCTTCCTTGATGCGGCCTTGACGGGGTTCGGCGCAAGATCGAAGGCGTGGATCTCGTCTCCATCGTCCTTGTCCTGGTCGCCTTCGGGCTGATCTACGCCGCGATCGGCGCGCTGGATCGCGTCTGATGGTTCAGGGCTGGGCGCAGATCGTCGTCTTCCTGGTCGTGCTCACCGCCCTGGTGCCGCCGATCGGCGGCTACATCGCCAGGGTCTTCCAGGGCGAGCGCGTCTTCCTCTCTCCCGTCGTCGGGCCAATCGAGCGCCTCGCCTACAGGGTGCTGCGCGTGCGACCCGAGGAGGGGCAGGACTGGAAGGCCTACGCCCGCTCGGTGGTCGTCTTCAGCCTGCTCGGCTGGCTGGCGCTCTATCTGATCCTGCGCACCCAGGGCATCCAGCCGTTCAACCCCGAGGGCTTTCACTCCGGCCCCTGGAACCTCAGCTTCAACACCACCTCCTCCTTCGTCACCAACACCAACTGGCAGTACTACGGTGGCGAATCCACGCTCACCTACTTCGCCCAGATGGCCGGGCTGACGGTGCAGAACTTCGTCTCCGCGGCGGTCGGCATCGCCGTGCTGGCCGCGGTGATCCGCGGCTTCGCCGCGCGCAGCGCCATCTCGTTGGGCAACTTCTGGGCCGACCTGACCCGCATCTCGCTCTACGTCCTGCTGCCAATCTCTACCGCCGCGGCACTCGTCTTGGTCTCGCAGGGAGTGATCCAAACGCTCGACGGCACGCAGATCGTCCACACGATCGCGGGCGATACCCAGTCGCTGGCGCTCGGCCCGGTCGCCTCGCAGGAGGCGATCAAGGAGCTCGGCACCAACGGCGGCGGCTTCTTCAACGTCAACAGCGCTCATCCGTTCGAGAACGCCAACGGGCTGACGAACTTCCTCGAGCTGCTGCTGATCCTGGTCATCCCGGCCTCCCTCACCTACACCTTTGGCCGCATGGTCGGCAACCGCCGCCAGGGTTGGGCGCTCTACGTCGCGATGACGTTGATGTTCGTCATCGCCGTCGGCGTCGTCTACGCGGCCGAGCAACACGGCTCTCCGGCCCAGCACCACGCCGGCGTCCTCACCCACGCCTTCGACGGCTCGACCGGCGGCAACATGGAGGGCAAGGAGCAGCGCTTCGGGATCGCCGGGTCCTCGCTGTGGACCGCGGTCACCACGGTCACCTCCTGCGGCGCCGTCAACGCGGCGTTCGACTCGCTGACCGGGATCGGCGGCCTGGTCCCTACCGCCAACCTCTCGACCGGCGAGGTGATCTTCGGCGGGGTCGGCTCGGGCCTCTACTACATGCTGCTGCTCGTCCTGCTCACCGTCTTCATCGCCGGCCTGATGGTGGGGCGCACGCCGGAGTTCCTCGGCAAGAAGATCGAGGCGCACGAGGTGAAGCTGGTCCTCGTCGGCGTGCTGGTGACGCCGCTGCTGGTGCTGATCGCGACCGCCTGGGCGGTGGCCGGCCCCGACGGCACCCAGTCGATCTACAACCCCGGGCCGCAGGGCTTCTCGGAGTCCCTCTACGCCTACATGTCGCAGGCCAACAACAACGGCTCCGCCTTCGCCGGCTACACCGGCTTCCTGCAACCGCACGCCCCGGGCAACGTCGGCGCGGAAGCGTTCAGCTTCGCCAACCTGCTCGGCGGGGTGACGATGCTCTTTGCCCGCTTCCTGCCGATGATCGCCGCCCTCGCCGCCGCCGGCTCGCTGGCCGCCAAGCGGGTCGCCCCGTTCGGCGCCGGCACCTTCCGCTCCGACTCCCCCACCTTCGTCGTCCTGCTGATCGGCGTGATCGTGATCGTCGCCGCCCTCACCTTCTTCCCCGCCCTCCTGCTTGGTCCCGTCGTGCAAGGACTGACCGACCAACTGTTCTGAGATGAGCTCGCTGCGCAAGGACCTCACCACCTCCCTGATCGCCATCGTCGCGCTGACGCTGGTGCTGGGCGTCGCCTACCCGCTGGTCACCACCGGCGTCGCGCAGGTGCTGTTCCCGAACGCCGCCAACGGCAGCGAGATCGAAGTCGACGGCAGGGTCGTCGGCTCGAAGCTGATCGGGCAGGACTTCCGCGGCCTGCAGCGCTACTTCCAGGGACGCCCCTCGGCGACCGAATACAGCGCCGACGTCACCTACTTCAACAACCTTGGCCCGAACAACCGCGAACTGTCCGAACAGATGGAAGGCGAGCTCACCGCCTACCTGAAGCGGGAGCGCCGCTACGACCCGGGCCTGACCGCGGCCGACGTCCCGGTCGACGCGGTCAGCACCTCCGCCTCCGGCGTCGACCCCCAGATCTCCGAAGCCAACGCGCGGATCCAGGCCCATCGAGTGGCGGCGGTGCGCGGCCTGCCGCTGAACACGGTCCTCGGTCTGGTCGACGACAACACCGAAGGCCGCTTCCTCGGCCTCTTCGGGGAGCCCGGAGTCAACGTCCTGGAGCTCAACCTCGCCCTCGACAAAATGGGGCCGACGGGCCTGAAACGTGACATATCGACACGTTTCAGGCCCGTCGGCAGGGAGGCGGCTCGATGACCGGCGAACCCCTTCGCAACGAGCCCCGCTCGCTGTTCGACCGCGCGATCATGGCGCGGGCGGCGCTCGACTCGCTGGCCAAGCTCGACCCGCGCCACCAGTTCCGCAACCCGGTCATGTTCGTGGTCGAGGTCGGCGCCACGATCGCCACCTTCGGCTGGCTGGTCCAGGTCTTCGGCTCCTCGCCGCTGGGCGGCGGCGACGACCCGGCCTGGTTCTCGTTCTCGATCGGCGTCTGGCTCTGGCTGACGGTGGTCTTCGCCAACTTCGCCGAGGCGCTGGCCGAGGGGCGCGGCAAGGCGCAGGCCGACGCGCTGCGCGCGATGCGGACCGAGACCGTCGCCCGACTAATAGATGGCGGCGAGAGGCCCGCCTCGGAGCTGCGCCGCGGCGACGTCGTCGTGGTCGAGGCCGGCGAGACGATCCCCGGCGACGGCACCGTGATCGAGGGGATCGCCTCGGTCGACGAGTCGGCGATCACCGGCGAGTCGGCCCCGGTCGTGCGCGAGTCGGGCGGCGATCGCAGCGCCGTCACCGGCGGCACCCGCGTGCTCTCCGACCGGATCGTCGTCGAGATCGTCCAGGAGCCCGGCGAGAGCTTCCTCGACAAGATGATCTCCCTGGTCGAGGGCGCCGAGCGGCGCAAGACCCCGAACGAGATCGCGCTCAACATCCTGCTCGTCGGGCTGACCCTGATCTTCCTCGTGGTGGTGGCGACGCTGCGGCCGTTCGCGGATTTCGCCGGCACCGACGCCTCGCTCGTCACCCTGATCGCCCTGCTCGTCGCGCTGATCCCGACCACGATCGGCGCCCTGCTCTCGGCGATCGGCATCGCCGGCATGGACCGCCTCGTCCGCCACAACGTGCTCGCCCTCTCGGGCCGCTCGGTCGAGGCCTCCGGCGACGTCGACGTGCTGCTGCTCGACAAGACCGGCACGATCACCCTCGGCAACCGCGAGGCGACCCGGTTCGTCCCGATGCCGGGGATCGCCGAGTCCGAGCTGGCCGAGGCGGCGCAGCTCTCCTCGCTCGCCGACGAGACTCCGGAGGGCCGCTCGATCGTCGTCCTCGCCAAGGAATACGGGATTCGCGAGCGCCAGCTGCGCTCGCACGAGGCCCACTTCGTCCCCTTCTCCGCCGAAACCCGGATGAGCGGCGTCGACGTCAACGGCAACCAGTACCGCAAGGGCGCCGGCGACGCGATCGTCGCCTTCGTCGAAGAGCAGGGCGGGCGGCCGCCGGGGGAGCTGCGCGACCAGCTCGACGCGATCGGCCGCGAGGGCGGGACCCCGCTCGCCGTCTGCCGCGACAACCACGTGCTCGGCGTCGTCTACCTCAAGGACATCGTCAAGGAGGGGATGCAGGCCCGCTTCGACGAGCTGCGCCGGATGGGGATCTCGACCGTGATGGTGACCGGCGACAACCGGCTGACGGCGGCGAAGATCGCCGAGGAGTCCGGGGTCGACGACTTCCTGCCCGAAGCGACGCCCGAGCAGAAGCTGGAGCTGATCAAGACCCACCAGGCCGAAGGGCGGATGGTGGCGATGGCCGGCGACGGCACGAACGACGCGCCGGCGCTGGCCCAGTCCGACGTCGGCGTGGCGATGAACACCGGCACCCAGGCCGCCCGCGAGGCCGGCAACATGGTCGACCTCGACTCCAACCCCACGAAGCTGATCGAGATCGTGGAGATCGGCAAGCAGCTGCTGATCACGCGCGGGGCGCTGACCACGTTCTCGATCGCCAACGACGTCGCCAAGTACTTCGCGATCCTGCCGGCGATCTTCGCCTTCACCTACGCCGCCCACCCCGGCGAACGGGGGCCGCTCGGCGCGCTGAACGTGATGTCGCTGGGGACGCCGCTCTCGGCGATCCTCTCGGCGATCGTCTTCAACGCGCTGGTCATCCCGCTGCTGGTGCCGCTGGCGCTGCGCGGCGTGCGCTACCGGCCGATCGGGGCGACGGCGCTGCTGCGCCGCAACATGCTGATCTACGGCCTCGGCGGCCTGATCGTCCCCTTCGTCGGGATCAAGCTGATCGACCTCGTCGTCCACAACCTGCTGGGAGCATGAAGTCATGGGCGACGACTGCACGATTGACCCCCGTATAGGTGGGTCAACCGTTCAGCCGGCTCCCCGGGGCCGGCTCAAGGTCTTCATCGGGATGGCGGCCGGGGTCGGCAAGACCTACCGGATGCTGCAGGAAGGCCACGCCGAGCAGGACGCCGGCCGCGACGTCGCGATCGGCTACATGGAGCCCCACAGGCGCCCCGAGACCTCGGCCCTGGCCGAGGGGCTGGAGACGGTGCCGCGCCGAAGGGTCGCCTACCGCGACACCGAGCTGGAGGAGATGGACCTGGCGGCGCTGCTGGCGCGGGCGCCGGCGCTGGCCCTGATCGACGAGCTGGCCCACACCAACGCGCCCGGGGCCGGGCACGGCAAGCGCTACGAGGACGTGCGCGACGTGCTCGCCGCCGGGATCGACGTCTTCTCGACCGTCAATGTGCAGCACCTCGAGTCGCTCAACGACGTCGTGGCCGAGCTGACCGGCGTGCGCGTTCGCGAGACGGTGCCCGACGACGAGCTCGGGCGCGCCGACGAGATCGTGCTCGTGGACCTGCCGCCGGAGGACCTGATCGCGCGCCTGCAGGCCGGCAAGGTCTATCCGCAGGCGCGGATCGCGCCCGCGCTCAACGGCTTCTTCCGCCTGGAGAACCTGCGCTCGCTGCGCGAGGTCGCGCTGCGCCAGCTCGCGGAGACCGTCGAGGACCGGCGGGTCGACGAGCCGCCGATCGCCGAGCGGCTGCTGGCCTTCGTCTCGCTCGACGAGCGCGACGAGCGGGTCGTCCGGCGCGCGTGGCGGTCGGCCCAGCGCCTCGGCGGCGAGCTCGACGTGCTCGTCGTGGCCAAGGAGCCGAGCGCCGAGAAGCGCCTGCGGCTCGAGTCCC
>DASVFR010000025.1:0-99826 GCA_036379955.1 Solirubrobacterales bacterium | reverse complement strand
ATCGGCCTGCCGCTGCTGGCGCGCCGGCGCACGACGTACAAGGACGTGCCGCTCGAGGAGATGGATCTGCCGGGCCTGCTCCGCCGCCGGCCCGAGCTGGCGCTCATCGACGAGCTCGCCCACACCAACGCGCCCGGGCTCGAGCACGGCAAGCGCTACGAGGACATCGCCGCGGTGCTGGCGGCGGGGATCGACGTCTTCTCGACCGTCAACGTCCAGCACCTGGAGTCGCTCAACGACCAGGTCGCCGAGCTGACCGGGACGCGGGTGCGGGAGACGATTCCCGACGCCGTGCTCGGCGAGGCCGACGAAGTGGTGCTGATCGACCTCACGCCCGAGGCGCTGATCGCCCGCCTGCGGGCGGGCAAGGTCTACCCGGGCGAGAACGTCGAGGCGGCGCTGAGCAACTTCTTCACCGTCGAGAACCTGCTGGCGCTGCGCGAGGTCGCGCTACGCCAGGTCGCGCAGCAGGTCGAGGCGAAGCGACTCGTGGTCGAGGAGCCGCTGGGGACGCGGCGCGAGGAGCGGGTCGCGGCGGAGGCGCCCAAGGCGGTCGGCGAGCGCCTGCTGGCGCTGGTCCGCCCGCAGCCCTCCTCGCAACGCCTCGTCCGCCGCGCCTGGCGCTCGGCCCAGCGGCTGGGCACCGACCTCGACCTGCTCTGGGTGAAGTCGCCCGGGGAGCGGATCGAGGGCGAGGTCGAGCGCCAGGTGACGGCGCTGCGCCACCTCGCCTCGGTCCTCGGCGCGAACTTCCTGATCGAGGAGAGCGACGACCTTGTCAAGGGGGCCGCCGAGGTCGCCCGCGAGCGCGGCACCACCTACATCATGGTCGGCGAGTCCGAGCCCCGTCGCGGCCTGGCCCGGCTGCGGGAGCCGCTGCCGATCCGCCTGATGGAAGCGACTCCGCCGGGCGTGGACGTGCGGATAGTCGCCCATCGCGGCCTCAAGGAGGAGGGGACGAGGTGACGGTCGAGCACGTCCTCGTCGGGGTGGCGCTGGTCGCCGGGCTTACCGGCGGCTACGCGCTAGCGCGCTCTCGGCTGGGCGGGCGCCGCTCCGAGCGCCCGCAGGCGATCCACCAGATCCTCCTCCCCTTCACCGGCACGGCGATCTCGCGACGAGCGGTCGACGCGGCCCTGCGCCTCGCCCGGGCCGAGGAGGCGACGCTGATGCCGGCCTACCTGGCGACGGTGCCGAAGCGCCTGCCGCTGGACTGCGCGATCCCGGCCGAAGCCGCCAAGGCGATGCCGATGCTGGAGGCGATTGAGCAGCGAGCGACCTCGCAGGGGGTAGAGGTCGACGCCCGCATCGAGCGCGGCCGCTCCTACCGCCACGCGCTCGCCCGCCTGCTGGAGCGCGAGCGCTTCGACCGCGTCGTCGTCCCCGCCAGCGCCGACGGCGGCGCCGGGCTCGGCGGTGAGGACCTCGTCTGGCTGCTCGACGCGGCGCCGGCCGAGGTCATGATCCTGCGCCCGGCGCCGCAGGACAGCGGCTTCGTCACGGGCAACGGCGTGCGGGCGACATGACTGGCTGAATGTCACCACCCACTCCAGCAGTCAGCTATGGGGCTTCTAGTTCGGCTTCTTCTTCGAAGAGAAGTTCATTTTTACCCGACAACCCGGTCTGCGTGAAGCCAAACGCGATTCCACCACTGCCTTCGAGTTCAAGGTTTTTAGTCACCGCTTCACCTTTTTCATTTTCGTATTTCGTCGGCGACTGTATGCCCGTCGACTGCGAAAAAGCTATCGTGAACACGCCCGGAGAAGTGACTGCTTTATTGACCGGTGTCGCCACTCCGATAGCCGACCCACGCAATTTGAGTTTCTCCATCGTTACCCCGGTTGACGGACACAGACATTCAAGGCTCGTTTCGGACAGTTCCAGCACAAACCCGACTTTTTCTTCGCCTATGTCGATGAAGGGCAGGCTGTATTTGGCGCTGAGGACGACTTCTCCTTTAGCGGCAGAAGCAGTTTTGCATTCCCCTGCAAAGCCAGCGCATCCCGTGAAGGTAAGTTTCGTCGTGCCCGCTTCCGTGCCAGTGGCTTCGCCCGTACCGGTGCTTGCCGAGCATGAAAATTTAGCCCCCGCGGTAGTTTCAAATGTCACGCTTGAGCTTTTGCTGCTAAAGCCTTTTTTGCCCAGCGCTTCGCCGTTGGCCTTCCCGAGTCGGGGCACTCTCTTTTCATTGAACATCGTGAGCAGTCTGTGGTTAAACGTTGAGAGGGTGCCGTAACCTGGCGTGCTGACGTCCTTGAGTGGCTCGAAGTAGT
Source organism: Solirubrobacterales bacterium (assembly GCA_036379955.1). Taxonomy (GTDB): domain Bacteria; phylum Actinomycetota; class Thermoleophilia; order Solirubrobacterales; family 70-9; genus VRUE01. Next base: position 97,553 of record DASVFR010000025.1, on the reverse strand, counting down.
TTTTATAAGGTGGCGATCCTCCGATGCAATCGCCAGGCCCTCCTACTTCCGTGCCTAGCACCGAATAGCCCGCTCCCGGTGTTTTACGAAAGTACGGACCGCCACTATCCCCTTTATCAGAGCATGCAGTAGCTTCCACCAGATGTTCGGTTCCTCCCAATGCCACATTGAGTTTTCCGATTTCACCACAGTGTTCACCGCTCCTGGCGCCCGAATGGCAAACCTCTTCTTTTTCAGCTGGCACTAGGGCACGTTCGATTTTGGCCGGTTCTTTCGCTTTTTTCACCCATAGCGCTAGCAGGGCCGGGACCGGCGTAGGGAGTGCAGCGACGAAGGGAGAGTCCGGCCGTTTGATCTTGACCTCGGCAATATCGCGATCTTTGTTTTCGTACCATTTGCCTTCTTGGCCAACTTCCTTCTTACCTTCGACACTTGGGTATTCCGACTCTACCGTTAGATCTTCGATCTCACTTCCATCTTCGTCGGTATTTTTCCCGAAGCAATGGCCAGCTGTAAGCACATAAGTTTCCCTACCCTTAATCAGCATCGGTCCAGCAGTGCAGAGAGTATGTTCTTCGTCGTTAAGGGTTATTCCAGCGCCGGCAACGAGCGTTGGTTCACACAAGGCCTTTTTCGTGGTGAAGGGTTCTTCGCAGGTCGTGGCCTTCTCATCGAGCCCAAACTGCGATGGCGCTTCCGTTTGGATCAAGACCGTGACGCCGTCGGTTGCGGCTTCCTGCTTCAACCGCACCAACCTCGACACGGGTACCTCTGAGCTGAGCGCCACTTCGACCGCGTTGTGCGATGCGCCAATCCCCGTCTTGGCCATGTCGCTCGCCAAAAGCGACTCGATCTTTTCGTTCCAGCGTTCCTGGGCATCGACGAGCTCGGCCCACGTTGATCTCACCGGCGTCTCGACCACCCGGCCAATGCCGGCTTGCCTTGCGAGTCTGCTGGCGACGTCCCGGCTGGATTGCGACGTCACACCGACGTGGTACGTCGCGTCCGCGGGTTCGAACCAGGCTCCTGCGTAATCCTTGCCCAGGGCCTCTACGAACCTTTCGGTCAGCTGCGCTTTGGCAACGGCGGTCTGGAGGTCCAGCGATTCGATCGCTCGTGCGGGGCTGATCCCCTGCTCTGTGTAGAGGGCAATCTGTCGATCCGGATACCGGGAGGCCGCCTCCGGGCCAGACCACGCATCCGCCGAATACACGACGACAAGAGTCAAGAGGATGAGCGCGATGGGAGCGCCAAGACGCTTCTTCAACATTGTTCTTTACCTAACTCGCGTTCCGCCCTGCCCGAGGTTCCACGAAGCGGACAGCATGGACGATTGCAAGAAATCTGTCAAGCAATCAAATATTGAAAAGTGATTGGGTGGTCGGCGATCCGCCCGGTGCTCAGCGGCTTCCTGCTCGCCGCCGACGCCTTCGTCGTCGCGGCGCTGGCGATCACCCGGCCGGACGGATGGCTGCCGCCCTTCGTCGCTTTCGGCTGCCTGCTGGTCGGGCTGGTCGTCTTCGAGGCCTGGGCGATCCGGCACCGCCGGGACGACGCGGACGGCGACGTGTGAGGATGCGGACATGACAGAGCCGCAGCCGATCTACGCCCTCAACCTCTTCGACGTCGCCGACCGCGACGAGTACCTCGCCTACGCGCGGCGCTCGCCGCGGGAGGTGGAGCGGCACGGCGGCAAGGTAATCGCTCTGGGCGAATTCTCGGACGCGATCGTCGGCGACGTCGAGCCGCGCCAGGTGCTGATCCTGGTCGAGTGGCAAAGCCGCGCCCACTTCGACGCCTACCGCGAAGACCCCGAGCTCGCCGATCTGCATCCCCACCGCGAAGCCGGCGGCGGCAACTACGTCTGGCACCTCTTCGACAAGCTCGAAGATCTGCGGCCGGTGCTCGGCTCACGCATCCGACATTGACCCCACCCCAGCGGGGTCAATGTCGGATGCGGTTCCTTCAGCCCTAGTAGCCCGGCCCCTTCTTCATGGCCTTGCGCTCCTTGGGCTGGGCGGCGCCCTTCTTGTCGAGCGTCTCGCAGGCCTCGGCGATGTCGTCGGCGAGGCGGTCGACGTGGGCGCGGCTCAGGGTGAGCTTGACCAGGGCGCGCATCACGGTCACGTCCTGGGCGTTGGGCGGCATCGTGTAGGCGGGGAGCATCCAGCCGCGCTCGGCCGAGAGTTGCCAGGAGATGTCGAACTCGTCGTAGGGCCGCTCATCGGCGAGCTTGAAGGCGACCAGCGGCAGCTGCTCCGCATCGGCCCCGATCAGCTCGAAGCGGTCCATCGCCTCCAGCTTCTCGGCCAGCGCCTTGGCGTTGCGCTGCATCGTCTCCATGATGTGGCCGTAACCCTTGCGGCCGAAGCGGACCAGGTTGTAGTACTGCGCCAGGACCATCGAGGCGCCGGTGGAGAAGTTGAGGGTGAAGGTGGCGTCGGTTTTGCCCAGGTAGTTCTCGTAGAAGACGAGGTCCTCGGCGAGGTCGGACTTCTCGCGGAAGACGAGCCAGCCGATGCCGGGATAGACGAGCCCGAACTTGTGACCGGAGACGTTGATCGAGCGCACCTGCTCGAGCCGGAAGTCCCACTCGGAGTCCGGGTAGAGGAAGGGCCAGACGAAGGCTCCCGAGGCGCCGTCGACGTGGAGCGGGACGTCGAGCCCTTTCTCCCCCTTGAGGTCGACCAGCAGCTTGTTGATGCCGACGATGTCGTCCATGTGGCCGGTGAAGGTGGTGCCGAGCACGGCGGCGACCCCGATCGTGTTCTCGTCGACGTGGGGCTCGACGTCCTCAGGCCCGATCGTGTACTTGCCGTCCTGCAGCGGCACGATCCGCGGCTCGACGTCGAAGTAGCGGCAGAACTTCTCCCAGACGACGTGCACGTCGCCGCCGAAGACGAGGTTGGGCACGTCGACCGGCTTCGATTCGGCTTCGCGGCGCTGCTTCCACTTCCACTTCAGCGAGAGCGCGCCGAGCATGATCGCCTCCGAGGAGCCCTGAGTGCGGGCACCCGTCGTCTCGCCGGGCGCGTTGAAGAGGTCGGCGAGCATGCGGATGCAGCGCTGCTCGATCTCGGCCGAGATCGGGTACTCGGCGTGGTCGATGAAGTTGCGATGCAGGTTTTCGGCGATGATCCGCTGCGCCTCGGGCTCCATCCAGGTGGTGACGAAGGTGGCGAGATTTTTGAACGGCTCGCCCTCCAGCATCAGTTCCTCGCCGACCAGGCGCATCGCGTCGAGAGCGGGCATGCCCTCGACGGGGAACTTGTTCGCGGGCGCGTCTTCGAGGAGGAAGCGGTTGCCGTAGAGGATCTCGGCTTCCTTGGGGGTCATGCCTTTTTTGCTCATGGTCTCTCCACTGTCATGGGCGCTTCGGGAGCGTCGCCCGCCGCGCGATCCTAGTCGGACAGGCTCTCATCGACGGTTAAGGACCGCCTTGCATCCTGCCGCGCCATGAGCTCTCTCGCGCAGGCACCCCTCAGGCAGGCACCTCCCCCGCGGACCGGGTCGCTCGGCCGCAAGATGCTGAACAAGGTCCCGGAGATCACCGTCTACTTCTGGGTGATCAAGGTCCTCTGCACCACGGTCGGCGAGACCTTCGCCGACAACCTCAACGAAAACCTCGGTCTCGGCCTCAGCGGCACCAGCTACATCATGGGAGCGCTGTTGATCGTGGTGCTCGTCTTCCAGTTCCGGGCGAGGAAGTACGTGCCGGGGATCTACTGGCTCGCCGTGGTCCTGATCAGCGTCGTCGGCACCCTGGTCAGCGACAACCTGGTCGAAAACTACGGCGTCACCCTGGAAACGACGACGATCGCTTTCAGCGCGATCCTGATCTGCGTCTTCGCCAGCTGGTACGCGGTCGAGCGCACGCTCTCGGTCCACACCATCTTCACCACCCGCCGCGAGGCCTTCTACTGGCTGACGATCCTCTTCACCTTCGCGCTCGGCACCTCGGCCGGCGACTTCCTCTCCGAGCAGCTCGAACTCGGCTACCTGGCCGCGCTCGGGATCTTCGCCGGCGCGATCGTCGTTGTCGCGATCCTCCACTTCGGGCTGCGGATGAACGCGATCCTCTCCTTCTGGCTCGCCTACATCCTCACCCGCCCGCTCGGGGCCTCGATCGGCGACTACCTCGCCTCGCCGACCGAAGAAGGCGGGCTCGGGCTGGGCACCAACCTGACCAGCTTCATCTTCCTCGGCACGATCCTGGCGCTGGTCGTCTTCCTGGCGGTCAGCAAGCGGGACGTGATCCCGAGCGCTGCGGGGAGAGAGGTCGAGGAGCCGCGACCGGAGGGCGAGGCGCGCGTGCTCGTCGTCCCCAACAAGACCGAGGCGACGCCCGCCGTTCTCGATGCCGTGCGCGAGCGGGTGCTCGCCGGGCCGGCCAGCTTCTTCGTCCTCGTCCCCAACCCGGCGCACGTCGCCTTCGACCGCGTCAGCGAGGACACCGGCCCCGGCGAGCGGGTGCTCGACCGGGCGCTGCCCAAGCTCGAGGGACCTGCCGCCGGTGCCCTCGCCGGCCGGGTCGCGAGCAGCCCCAACGCCTACGACGACATCGTCGAGGAGCTGAACCGGCGCGACTACGACGAGATCATCCTCGAGACCGTCCCCAGCCACGTCTCGCACTGGCTGCACGTCGACCTGCCCGAGCGGGTCGCGGCGCTCGGCTACCCGCTGAAGACGGTCGCCGCGACCCACTGAGGCACCCGCGGGGCGAGAATCGCCAAAGTCTGTTAGGGTGCCCTAATTCCAACTCGGAGGTAGGCGCCTTGTCATTCGCCCAAACCGCGGCGCTCGGAGCGCTCGCGGGCTTCACCATCTATCTCGGCCTTCCCTTCGGCCGCCTGCAGCTGCTCGGCGACCGCAGCCGCGTGGCGCTGGCGATGTTCTCGGTCGGCGTGCTCGCCTTCATCTTCGTCGACGTGCTGGAGCACGCCTTCGGCATCGTCGAGGCGGCGGTGGAGGGCTTCAAGGAGGGGGACGAAGGCCTCGCCGGCGCCGCCGGCCTGGCCGCTCTGCTCGGCGGCGGCTTCGGCGTCGGCCTCGCCGGCCTGGCGATGACCGAGCGTCGCCTGCGCGCGATGAGGCCCCTGCCGCCGATCGCGGGCGGCGCGGTCGACGTGCTCAGCGCCGAAGAGGCGACCCGGATGGAAGCCGCGGCCCGCGCCAGGGCACTGCGCACGGGAGTGACGATCGCCGCCGCGATCGGCCTGCACAACTTCGCCGAGGGCCTCGCGATCGGCGTCTCGGCGAGCACCGGCGCGATCAGCCTGGCGACCGTGCTGATCGTCGGCTTCGCCCTGCACAACGCGACCGAGGGATTCGGCATCGTCGGGCCGCTGGGCGACGTACGACCCTCCTGGTCCTGGCTCGGCCTGGTCGGCCTGATCGGCGGCGCGCCGACCTTCCTCGGCGCGATGCTCGGCTACAGCGTCACCTCCGAACCGCTCGAGCTCGCTTTCTACGCGGTCTCCGGCGGTGCGATCCTCTACGTGATCGGCGAGATCTGGAACGCGATGCGCCGCTACGGGCACCGCGAGCTGGGCCTCTGGCTGCTCTCGCTGGGGTTCTTCGTGGGCGTGGTCACCGACCTCGTCGTCGCCTACGGCGGCGGCTGAGACCGCTCAGTCAGCTCTCATCTGACGTTAACCTCACCTGCCACCCTCCGTGGCGATGCACGTCTTGATCGTCGAGGACGAGGTGAAGATGGCGGCGCTGATCCGGCGCGGGCTCGCCGAGGATGGCTTTGCCGTCGATCTCGCGGCGAGCGGCGAGGAGGCGCTCGCGATGGCCGGCTCGACGGCCTACGCCGCGATCGTGCTCGACGTGATGCTGCCGGGGATCGACGGCTTCGAGACCTGCCGGCGGCTGCGCGAGGACGGGGTCTGGGCGCCGGTCCTGATGCTGACCGCGCGCGGCGCTCTGGAGGATCGGGTCGCCGGGCTCGACGGCGGCGCCGACGACTACCTGACCAAGCCCTTCTCCTTCGCCGAGCTGCTCGCCCGCCTGCGCGCCCTGATTCGCCGCGGGCAGAGCGAGCGGCCCGCGGTGCTGGAAGTCGGGGACCTGCGCCTCGACCCCGCCACGCACCAGGCCTGGCGCGGCGAGGCGGAGATCGCGCTCTCGGCCAAGGAGCTCGCCCTGCTCGGGGCCTTCATGCGGCGACCCGGCCACGTGCTCAGCCGCCTGCAGCTGCTCGAGCAGGCCTGGGACTACGCCTACGAGCACCGCTCGAACGTGATCGAGGTCTACGTGCGCTACCTGCGCCGCAAGATCGACGTGCCGTTCGGCGTCAGGTCGATCGAGACGATCCGCGGCGCCGGGTACCGCTTGCGCAAGGACGGCGGGCGTTGAGCCGGATGCCGATCCGCCTGCGGGTGACGCTCGCCTTCGTCGCGGTGATGACGGTGGTGCTCAGCGCGATCGGCCTCTTCGTCTACCTGCGCTTCCGCGCCGAGCTCGACGCCACGATCAACGCCAGCCTGCGCTCGCGCGCGACCGACGTGGCAGTGCTGGTCCGGGAGGCCGACTCGGGCCTCGCCGGGCACCGCGAAGACCTGGTCGGCCGCTCGGAGAGCTTCGCCGAGGTTCTCGACCTCGGCGGCCGGGTGCTCGACTCGACCCCCGCGATCGGCGCCCACAACCTGCTCACCGCGTCCGAGCTGGCGCGCGCCGCGCGCGCGCCGATCTTCCTCGACCGCGGACCGCTCCCCGGCCTGCAGGACGAGGCGCGCCTGCTGGCGGTTCCGGTCCAGGCGCAGGGCCAGCCCCGCGTCGTCGTCGTCGGCACCTCGACCGAGGCGCGCGGCGAGTCGCTCTCGGACCTGCTCCAGCTGCTGCTGATCGGGGGCCCGATCGCCCTCGTCCTCGCCTCGCTCGCCGCCTATGGGGTTGCCGGGGCCGCGCTGCGGCCGGTGGAGGCGATGCGCGCCCGCGCGGCGGAAATCTCGAGCGCCGAGCCCGATCAACGCCTTCCGGTACCCCCTAGCCACGACGAGATCGCTCGACTTGGGGACACGCTGAACGCGATGCTCGCGCGGCTCGGCGAAGCCCTCGAGCACGAGCGTGCCTTCGTCGCCGACGCCAGCCATGAGCTGCGCACGCCGCTGGCGATCCTCAAGGCCGAGCTGGAGCTCGCTCTGCAGCAGGGCCGTTCGCCCGAAGAGCTGCGTGCGGCGCTCAGCTCGGCGGCGGAGGAGACGGACCGCCTGACGCAGCTGGCCGAAGACCTGCTGACGATCGCCCAGACAGACCGCGGCGAGCTGCCGGTGCGCATGGAGCGCGTCGAGCTGAGCGAGGTCCTCGACGGTGTAATCACTCGTTTCGCTCATAGGGCCGAGGCTGCTGGCAGGTCGCTCTCGCAAAGCAGCGCTGCCGGTCTGACGGTGAGCGGCGACAGGCTTCGTCTCGAGCAGGCGCTCGGCAACCTCCTCGACAACGCCCTCCGCCACGGCGAGGGCCCCGTGGAGCTCGCCGCCGAGGCCGACGACGGCTCGGTCGAGCTTCACGTCCGCGATCGCGGCCCCGGCTTTCCCCCGGAGTTTCGGGCGCGTGCCTTCGAGCGCTTCAGCCGCGCCGAGACGAGCCGAAGCCAGGATGGCAGCGGGCTCGGGTTGGCGATAGTCGCGACGATCGCGCGCGCCCACGGCGGCGAGGCGCAGGTCGCGAATCGCGAAGGGGGCGGCGCCGACGCCTGGTTGGCGCTTCCCCAGCAACGAGGGCTCTCATCTTCGCTTTAGGCCCCGTCATAGGATCACGGCCTTGACCAAGCGACCGAAGCTGATCGTGCCCGCCGTCGTGGTCGGCCTGCTCTTCCTGGCGATCGCCGTCATCTACTTCGCCGAGCCGGCGGGCTCGCTGCCCTCCTTCTTCCCCGGCCACGAGGCGGGCTCGAGTCACCACCACACCAAGCACGGGATCGCGGCGCTGATCGTCGCGCTCGGCTGCTTCGTCTTCGCCTGGTTCCAGAGCGGCCCCTCGCAGAGGGCGTCGGGCTAGCGCCTCCGATGGAACCGATCTCCTATCTGCAGGCAATCGTGCTCGGGTTGGTCCAAGGGATCGCCGAGCCGTTCCCGATTTCCAGCCTCGGCCACGGCGTGATCCTGCCTAGCCTCTTCGGCTGGAACATCCATCAGAACGATGAATACTTCCTCGCCTTTCTCGTCGCCACCCACTGCGCCACGGCGCTGGTGCTCTTCCTGATCTTCCTCGACGACTGGAAGCGAATCCTCCGGGGCCTCGGCCGCTCGCTGCGCGATCGCGAGATCGACCCGGACGACAGCGACGCCCGGCTCGGCTGGGTGCTGATCGTCGGCACGATCCCGGCCGGCCTGCTCGGGCTGCTGCTCGAGCACTCGCTGCGCACCCTCTTCGCCTCCGCCCAGACGGCTGCCGCCTTCCTGATCGTCAACGGCATCCTCCTGCTCGCCTTCGAGAGCCTGCGGCGAAGGCCGCCGCGCGAGGGGGACTACCGCGGCGACGCCGACCCCCGCATCGCAAAGATGAGCTTCAAGCAGGCGCTGGCGATCGGCACCGCGCAGGCGGCGGCGCTGATCCCCGGCATCTCGCGCTCGGGGATCACGATGGGCGGCGGCCTGGTCGTCGGCCTCTCCAACGAGGACGCGGCCCGCTATGCCTTCCTGCTGGCGACCCCGATCATCGGCGCCGCCGGCCTGCTGAAGCTGCCCGACCTGCTCGGCTCGGCGGGCGACGGCGTGCGCGGCCAGGCCCTGGTCGGCGCCCTCGCAGCGGCGCTAACCACCTACCTCGCGGTCAAGTTCCTGCTCAAGTTCTTCGAGACGAACCGACTGACCCCGTTCGGCGTCTACTGCATCGCGATGGGCGCCTTCTGCTCGCTCGTCTTCGCTTTCTGAGCTCGGCGAGAGCTTCGTAAGACCTAGCGCCGCTTCCTCTTCCCCCGCTTCTTCCTGGGCCTCAGTTTTTTGCCCTGGGCTGAGCCATAGACCAAGACCACGGCCGTCGTGTCGATCAATTCCTTGGGGTCGGTCTCGCCGCTGGCCACCCGGGCCTGCGAATCGACTTCTAGCTCCTCCCACGCTTCAAAGAACTCGCCAGCCAGTTCATCGGCCCGTTCGCGGGCCTTGGGATCGAGCTTCCTCGGATCGCGTCCGACGACCCAATCCGGGCGTTTGTCGAATGTGCCGGCACTGAGCGACGTGCTCACGTCCTCCTCGATGTCATCCAGCACGTCGCTGAACATGCCGCGCTGAACGGTTTTGGGCATCAGCCGCATCATCCAGGCCGGAATGAAGACTTTCTGGCTGGCTTGGTAGTAGTGCTCGACTGCTCCACGACGCGGCTCGGTCTTGATCATTTCGATGCATTCCAGGTCCTTGAGGACTTTGACGTGGTAGCTGACCTGGCTCAGCCCTTCCTCTAGCTCCTCGGAGAGTTCCTTGGGGCTGGCCATCCGGTCATTGAGGATCGCCAAGATGTGCACGCGCAGCTCATGTGCCAAGGCCTTGATGAGCCGCTGGTCAATGGCATAGCTGGCTGCCTCCCATTGTGGCTGTTTGGCTTTTTGACTGGCTTTTTTGCGGCCTTTCTTTTTTGCTGCCACGTCCTGCTCCTCTCTATTGCCGCTGCGGTACTGGCATGTCCGCAGATCGGTATGGGCAAATTGCGGTCGTAAAGCTAGCTGCCGTTCATTCTATTTGTGCTAAATGCTCTAATCTTCTTTTTTTACTAAAAAAAGTTTTAGCAATAAAGGAAGGAGGGGAGCAATGACCATCAAGCCGACTCCGACGGTCGTGCCAACGCTGCTGCTGCTCAAGAACCGCTGAGAGCGCGAAGAAGCATTGGGGCCGGGGAGGGACTGAGTAGCGGTCCTGCCCGGTCCCTCTACTACATACCTGGCGGTACTTCGCGCGGCGCCAACTCCGGCGCGATCTCCAGTCCCCGCGCCAGTTTGAGCAGGCTCTTGTAGCTCAGATTGCGCTCGCCACGCTCAACCCTGTCCGAGTATGTCCAGTGCAGCCCAGCAGCGTGCGCCAGGGCTGCTCTCTCGCTCGGCGAGCAACTGATCGGTGATGGTGCGCTCGAACCTCAGGGCTGCTCGGCGGCTCCATCCCTCCTGCTTGGCGACGTTTTCGTTCAGCCAGTCGCGAAGCAGCTCTTCGCTCTCCCTCTCAATGCTGGCCTTTGCGAGCATGTCGTCTAGCCACACCTGCGCGCTGGTCTTCGTGTAGTAGCCGGCGGGCGGACTCGTTCGGCGATCAGACTAATGCGGGCCTATCCTCTTCTGGGTTTGGGTGGGCTGGGCAGGCCGGTCGGACGAGCTAATTGCCTTTTGAAATCTCGCCCTTGGCCAAATCCGTCCCGTCGAACACTTCGCTCGGTCGGGCACCTCGATTTCGGGAACGTTGCCGAACTTCAGAAAATCGACGCGCATATCCATGGTCGTCGGACCTTTACCGTTTTTGGCTGGATCGGTTTTCACATATTTCATGCGCCGCACCAGCCCCTCGGTGTCAATCCACGCTTCGACCTGAAGAGGGTGCCGTTTTCTTCGGCATACGAGGTCAAGCCTTCTTCCTCCCCCTCTTCTCGAAGCTGTTTGGCCTGCTCGGCGACGCCTATCGTGCCGCGGTACCGCGTCGTCCGCACCCCTCTCACGTCTTCCGTCTCAAGCTTTTCACGCCACCAGTCGCCGCTTCGAGGAGTTCCAGTTCCCATTGCGTAACTGCTGCTGGGAAGCGGCAAGTCCTTTTCCAACCCAAAGGACGAGAGGTCGAGGGACATCCACTGAGCCCCGCCTGGAAGCGACCCGAGTTTGCCCAGTTGGCTCGCCGCCCGACAGGCTCGCTCCTCTCCGACATGATTCGACCACCGTCAAGGTAATCGGATACCGCTCAGTTAGGTCTTCTGAAGCGCGGGCCGAAGTTCACCCGCGAGCATCGTGTTGCCTTTCTGTTGCCGGAGCAGGCAACCACGGCCGAGCAATCATCACCTCAAATCCGAGCGATTATCAGATTGCAGCGGAATCGCTCGCCGAGCGATTCCGCTTTACCTCGTAAAGGGGCCGTGCCTCACGCGGCCTCCGTCAGCCCCTCGGCCTCAGCGGGCGAACTCGCCGGGATCAGCAGCCACGCCGTCGCGACAGCCCCGGCAAGCGCCAGCACGGCGCTCGCGATCAGCGCGTGGTGCAGCCCGTCGACGTATGACTGGGGGTCTCCACCAAGCGCGGCGCCCGCCGGCACCAGCGTCCCCAGCGCCGCGATTCCCACCGCCACGCCGGCCTGGCGGAACGTGTCGTTGGCGCCCGCTGCGAGTCCGCTCTGCTGATCGGGCAATGCGTTCAGGGCGAGCGCGCTTCCCGTCGGGTTGAAGAGACCCGTGCCGAAGCTCGTCACCAGGAGCCCCGGCAGGAGTGCCGTCCACGAAGAGTCAACCCCGACGATCAGCATCCCGGCAAGCCCGACGCCGACGAGGGCCAGCCCTGCGCTGGCGATCTTGGCAGGCGAGTAGCTCGCTCCAAGCTGCGCCGTCATCCCCGAGACGGCGAAAACCAGGAAGGTGCCCGGAAGGTAGACCAGCCCGGTCTGTATGGGCGACATGCCAAGGACGGTCTGCAGGTAGAGGGTGAGGTAGAGAAACACGGCGAAGAACGATGCGGCGATCGCGAACACGGCCACCTGTGCCCCGGCAAACCGGCGCTGGCCCATGAGACGAAGCGGCAGCATCGGCTGGCGCGAGCGCTCCTCGACGATCACGAAGGCGATCAGCAGCGCCGCCGCCCCGAGAAGCGCCGCGACGATACCCGTGCTGCCCCAACCGCTCTCGTTGCCGCGCAGCAGCGACAGCACCAGCAGGAACAGCCCGCCGATCAGGGTGACCTGCCCGGGCAGGTCGATCCGCCGGGGCGTTGGGTCGCGGCCCTCGGCGACCCAGCGGTAGGTGATCCACAAGACGGCCGCGCCGATCGGCACGTTGATCAGGAAGATCGCTCGCCAACCGAACACGTCGGTGAGGGTCCCGCCGATGAAGGGCCCGAGCGCGAACGAAGCGCCGATCGCGGCGCCGTAGGCGGCCAGCGCCTTCACCCGATCCTCGCGGTCGGGCGTGACCTGGGAGATCAGCGCCAGCGCCGTCGCGAACATCATCGACGCCCCAAGTCCCTGGACCGCTCGCGCGCCCACCAACAACTCGATCCCACCGGCAGCTCCGCATAGAGCCGAGCTCGACGTGAAGATCACAAGACCGAGGAGGAAGAGCCTCCGACGGCCAATCCGGTCGGCGATTGCCCCGGCCGTCAGAACGGTCGCCGCAAGCGGAATGGTGTACGCGTCGACCACCCACTGAAGCCCGCTGAGGCCCGTGTCGAGACCGTGGGCGATCGAAGACAGGGCGGTGTTGATGACGCTGATGTCGAGCATCAGCATCGCGGTCGCAAGGCAGGCCACGACGATGGTGACGACGCGGTTGGCTCGGTCAGCTCGACTCATCGGGATCTTTCTGTCAAGTAGGACGGTCCCCCAGTATCTCCGAAAAGTCCGCTTTCCATGCGAGGGCGCTTCACGGCAGCACACCAGCGAGGCTCTGTCGAGGTACCCCCAGCGGAACACAAGACGAACCATGTGGCGCTGATCGGAGCTGGCCCGATTTCGCTTTCTCGTCGTGCGGCCGCTGAATCCGAGTCAGGAAGCGGGACCATCTAACGCAGACGGCGTCCTTTTAAACCAAAGCACGGCTGCGTTGAACGCAAACCCGAGGGCAAGGATCGCGTCGAACAGCCTGTCATGGGTCGACAGCACCGCAAACGCCGCCCAGGTGAGACTCATCAGCAGATAGGCGCCGATCATCCACCTCCTTTGGCGCGAAGAGAGCGGACGTCGTCGCCTTTCCCCGCCCTCATATAGCCCCAGCCTCGCGGTTGCCTGCTCGGGGTCCCTTCCAAACCGTGGCAGCCCGTTTCGCGTGGTCTCGGAGAGATTCCGTCGCAGCCCCAAGACGACGACTGCGATGCCGAGCGCAAGCGCAACCACCAGCGCAACGAGATCACCGCTCATCGACTCAACATACCGAGAGCGAGAGCAGACGAAGTACCGCCAGCGGAACACAAGGCGAACCTCGCCGCGCGGATCGAGGTCGACCAGTTTCACTGGCATATCCGCGAGCCGCTGACGACGGACACAGTCCGAGATCGATCTTTCGCCGTTGAACCGGCACACGCGCTACGGTTTCCGCATGGCCGCATCGGTCGACTTCACGATCTCCTTCGACAGCCCCGACGAGGACGGCTGGATCGTCGCCCGCATCCTGGAGGTTCCTGGAGCCATGAGCCAGGGCCGCACTCGCGAGGAAGCCAGGGAGAACGTCCTTGACGCCCTCCGCACCGTGCTGACCCCCGACGAGGAGCTTGCTGGACAGGTTCCTCAAGCTGATCGCGAGCACCTGCGCTTCGTAGCCGCCGTGTGAAGCGCCGCGACCTGGAGCGCCACCTGCGCAACCATGGCTGCCGCGAGATCGGTGGATCGAAGCACGCCAAGTGGCGCGGGCCGCAAGAGGAAGTCTCGGCCCTGCCACGACACAAGGAGATCGGTCCAGGGCTTGCCCGAGCGATCTGCCAGCAGCTGGGCGTTCCCCATCCTCCGAACCCCCGTTAATCGGCGATTAAGCGATGAACGGCACCGAGCCCCCACACTTCGAGGTTGGCCAGGCGGCACTGGTCGACCAAGGCCTTCCGGCGAGATCACGGCCGTAAAACCCGGAACGGTCCCCCGGCGTCCTGGACCTGCCTCCGCTGAACACTGGCTCTATACGATCAAGCCCGAAGCGAGTGGCGACCCTCAGACCGATGTCCCCGAGTACAACGTGGTGGCCCAGGCGGACCAGGGAGAATCTTCAGTCTGATCGATCGAATTTGTCGATCTCCACTTCGACCCGCAACGAGCAGTACCGCTACAGCGTTTCGGCCTTAACGGGGAGATCGTCGTGCCGGTCGAATGCGCCGTAGATTTGGCTCCAGGAGTGAGAAAGCGGCGCTCTGCGTAGCAGCTCAGCTTCACACGCCGGCCGCCGCGCTCCAAAAGTCGCCTTGATCCGGGCGCAGCGCGGCGCTACGTTCGCCGGCCGCTAGACATAAGTGGCCCCGGCGGCGGGCTAACGCCCCGGGGCCTGGCACCGAAGACGAAGCCTTCGATGCGCGACCGATTCTCCCAGAGCACTTCGGGTGCGGGTGGAGAAACGACCTCGATCCGAGGTGGCTCTTCGGTGCCCTTCCCGAAAGGAGGGCGCGCGATGCCCCACCCCACGATCAAGATCACCAGTGACCAGCGCGACGCCATCTATGCGCAGGTGCGCAATCACCTCGCTGCGTTGGGCGATGTCTTCACGGCGATGGAGCTACAGGACGACATCCTCACCGCCGAACGGATGGGCAGGCAGTTCAGCCAGGACTTCCGGCTGTTGGAGGACATCGGCTGGCGGGAGGACGACGGCCGGGACCAAGTAGAGCTGACGATGCCCTGCGCCGACCTCGCGGCTCTTATGACTCGACTGCGAGAGGAAGCACAAGGCGGCCTTGCGGACGCACTAAAGGAGCGCGAGGAAGTGGCGGGCGACGAGATCATCGCGGACCTGGAGTCGACGATGAGGGCCTGCGACGCGGTCTTGGTCTATCTCGACTCCGGGTACGGCGAGCCGGCATGACCGCCTGCATGCACGAGCAGACGACGCAGCAGCGGCTTGCCGGGGGCCGTGGCATTGGGCACAGGAGGGGTGTGGAGTCCCCGGGCTGGGGCCTCCGCCATCCTGCCGCGGCCCCCGGCAAGCCGCTGCTGCATCCCAATGGAGAGCACGGAGACCAGCCATGAGCGCGCGCTCCTCCACCCTGGCCCCGCCGACCGAAGAGCTGAAGGCGCGCTTCGCGCGAAACCTGGTCCGCTGTCGCGAGCAGGCCAATGTCTCCCAAGAAGAGCTGGGCTTCCGCGCCTCGCTGCACCGCACCGAGATCAGCCTGCTGGAGCGTGGCGAGCGAATGCCCCGCGTTGACACGGCGGTGCGGATCGCCGGCAGCCTCGGCGTGCCGCTTGACGACCTTGCAGTTGGCCTGGAGTGGAGGCCCGGCTACACGATCGTCGTACCCGGCAAATGGGACGTAGTCGAACGGCCGGGGTTGGAGAATGGCGAGCAGCCGGCAGGCGACCCCTGATGGCCGAACCCGCCGCCGCATTCAGCTTCAAGGCCAAGGCGCGCTTCGCCGACAACCTCTATCGCGCCCGTGAGCGCGCCGAGCTGTCTCAAAAGGAGGCAGCAAAACGAGCGGCCCTCACGCGTTCCAGGCTCGACAAGATCGAGGGCGGAGAAATCATCCCCAGCCTCGATGTTCTGATCCGGCTCGCTGGCACCTACTCGATGTCCGTCGGCGATCTTGTTGAGGGCGTCACCTGGAAGCCCGGTTGGGTCGAGGACTCGGGACCCGCGGAATACAAGGTTTCTGAACTCGGCCATGATGCAGCCAGCGACGCCAAGAAGGCATGACAGCCATGTCGTGCTCTCCCGGCCAGGCGCTCGGCGCAGCAGCCCCCGTACCCGCGCAGCCCCCAGCACCGCTAGTTCTGTTGACTATGGCCAGTGATGCCAGCGCTACTGGAAGATCATGGCCATGCTATGGAGGGCGAGTTCTCGGATAACTCAGCCGCGGGCGACGGCGCGAAGGCGGGGATCGTCGACTTGTGCGCCGGAATCGGCTGCGTCGCGCGTGGCTTTGAGGCAACGAACCACTTCGAGGCTGTCGCGCTCGTTGACATCGACTTCGACGCCCGACGAACCTGGGAGCGCAACTACTCCCACGTCGACTACCTAGCAACTGATGTCCGGCGGCTAGAAGCGCGAGAGCTACTGCAATGCGCTGACGGCCGAGAGATCACGGGAATCGTGGGGTGCCCCCCATGTCAAGGCTTTTCGGCAGCAGGGCGCCGTCGCGCTGACGACAATCGAAACAAGCTGCTTGGGGCGTTCTTCGACGTCGTGCGGACGCTATCTCCCAGGTTCTTCGTGATGGAGAACGTGCCTTCGATTCTGCATCGAAGTGAGCTGCGAGCCCAGGAAGAGGCGCTGAATCAGCGCTACGAGATTCGAGCCGGCCTCATCAATGCAGCGCTCTTTGGCTTGCCGCAGACTCGTGAGCGGGCTGTCGTAGTCGGCATCGACCGCGAGCTTGCCGTGACTCCGTCGCTCCCGGCGCCAACCCATCTAGGCGCTCGCCCGATATTCAGCTATAGCGCAGCAGATTTCGTGATTCCGACGGTTGAGAACCTGAGCAAGGCAATAGGAACGAGCCCGCAGATCGGAATCCCCATCCCTGAGCGCCATGATGTAACCGAGTCCCTGCCAGATGATCCCGACCAACTCCAAGATCTGGTGACCGTTTGGGACGCGATCGGAGACCTGCCGGCGCTGGCGGAGGAGCGCCCTACGCCACCTTCTCCTCCAAGCGAATTCGCGCTCTCTCTCGGGGCAAAGTCCAAGAGCCCCCAAAATCACGAGCCGTGGGGGCACTCAGACACGACGATTAAGCGCCTATCAACGATCCCCGAGGGGGGGCGCCTCAAGACGAAGCGTCGTTATTACAGCCAGGCATACGCCCGTCTCCATCGCCAAGGCCTCTCGCGGACCGTCACGACTAACTTCCATAACGCTGGTTGTGGTCGCTTCACGCACCCCCTAGAGCCGCGCACGCTCACCGTTCGCGAGGCCGCCCGCTTGCAGGGGATATCCGACGACTTCCGATTCTCTGGGCATGGCGCGCTCCAGGAGCGCCTGGTCGGAAATGCGTTTCCGCCAGTCCTCGCCGAAGCGCTCGCACAGCACCTGGCCGCGCAACTCAGGGGCGTCGGCGCCCTTCCGTAGAAGGGCTGGCAGCTCGCCAGAGCGGTGCCTCGGAAAGTGCGGCTTCCCTGACGTCCGACAGGGTTCTTAACCTCTCACCGCGAATTGGTTAACGACGGCAGGAGGTGCCGCATGTCCGCTGTAACCGCAGAGCCCGATCCCCACGAAGACGACAATCGCCGCGCCGACGAGCTCGCCGAGGTGCCCGCGATCGGGGCTGAGGCATCAGATGAGCCGGGTCCAGGCGGGCGCCAGCCAATCGGCAAGGTCATCAGCGACGATGCTTCGCCATCGTTCTTCGACGTTCGGTTTCGGCTGAACCCCGGGCGTCGAAGCGCGCCCGGCAGGTTCGTGGCGATCGAGGCCGAAGCCGAGGACGGCCGCGACGTGCTCTTGCTCGCGCGGGTGGAGGATCTCCACGAGATCAACCCGCATGAGGACGCCGCCTCCTCCACGCTCAGGGAGGTGCTTCCGTTCGGGACCTCCTATGCCCCCGAGGGAGCTTCGACGGTGATCTATCGCGTCGCCGAAGCCGAGCCTCTAGAGGAGGCAGTCCTCGATGAGGACGGTGAGGTAGTCGCAATACGCGCGATCGCGACCATGCCGCTCGCGGGCTCCCTCGTCTATGAGGCCGGCGCCGACCTGACGGTCGCGGCCCTGGGTCTGCGTGGTGATCCCGATGAGGGACTAAACATGGGAGTCGTCTACGGCTCTGCCGACGTGCCGGTCGTCCCAGCGAAGGAGGTCGTGCAACGTCACATCTTCATCGGCGGAGGGATCGGCTCGGGCAAGTCCTACACGCGTGGAGTGCTCGCCGAGGAGCTGCACGCATGGGGCGTGCCGCAGGTGAACATTGACGTGAACGGCGAGATGCGCCAAGCGACCGAAGAGCTCGAGGGGCGCAACCTCACTCCCGGCGAGGAGGGCTTCACGTTGCCCCTCTCGGCCCTTTCTCCCGCCGACGTGGTCGACGCGGTGCCCTCGATCAACCGCGGCACGAACATGGAGACGCTGCTGCGCTTCTCGCACGAAACGCTGTTGCGAGAGGTCGCGATGGGCGATCGAAAGCACTTCGGCGTCGGCGAGCTCGTTGAGCGGATCGATGAGTGCGCCTTGAAACTTGAGATGACCGTCGGCTCTGGCGAGGAGCGTCGCCCCGATCGCCGAACTGTTGAGCCGACCAAGCTGAGGACCCGCAGCCTGGAGCGGTTGCCGTTCCTGGGAGAGCCCTTCGACTGGCCAGGAGAGCTGCGACCCGGGGCGATCATCAACATCGACTGCACTGGGATGCCCTTGGGCGAGCTGCGACTGATCTGCGCCTCAGTAGCCCGCGACCTACAGCAGCTTGCCCGTCAGCGAGCCATTCCATTCACCACCCTCAGCATCGATGAGTTTCACCTCGTCGCGCCCTCGGATGACTCCGCCGTCACCACGCAGGTGTTGCGCGAGATCGCCCGCGTCGGCCGCCACTACCGCCTCGGCCTGATCCTCACGACCCAGAGCCCGTCAGACGTCGATCGCTCAATCCTCAAGCGGCTGTTGACGCGGTTCTTGCACGCGATCGAGCCAGACCAGCTCGACGCGTTGAAGGGCATCTTCTCGGATGCATCTCAGGATCTAATCCGCACGCTGCCGAAGCTGCCTCAGGGAGTTTGCGTGCTCACCGGCGCCTTCGAGACGGTGCGGCACGCGACGCTGCTCCAGGTTCGAGAGCGCCACACCACCCACGGCGGCGCGACTCCCGACGTCTTCGGCGACCTCGCCGCCGAAGGATGGCCTGGTAAGCGCGTGGTGGGCTCCCGAGGGGAGGATGCGTGAGCGCCCCGACGCGCCGCATCACCGTAGACGAGCGCGAGCGCGCGGTCCTCGACTTCGTGCGCGTCGCCGGTGACGGCGGCGCAACGGTCAAGGAAATCTATGCAGCGGTAACCAAGGATCTCGATGACGGGGTCACGATCCAGGCCTACTACAAGCTGCTCGCGCGCATGCAGGCGACCGGCCGGCTGGAGGGGTCGGCTAATGGCGACGGGGACAAGCGCTTCACCGTCGCCCCATACCTGCACCCCGAGACCGCCCTGAGCCTAGATGACGTTTACGCGTTGATAGAAGAGCTAGAGCCCACCGACGCGATCGCTCGGGTCATCGATGCCCGCGAGTACTTCGAGGAGCGGCGCCGTGACACGCTCGCGCGGGCGGCCGTGGCGCTGCTGGATGAGGACCCCCGAGACCTGATGATGCGGATGCTGCTTGATCGCGCCAGGGAGCTGGACGCTGATGTCGAGATGCTTGCCTCCGCCGAGCTTCGTGATCCCGAGCTCGAAGGACGCGTTCGCGGCCAATTGCGTGAGCTGCATCAGCTTGCCTATCGGATGATCGGGCTCTCGCGACAAGCAATCGATGCTCCCTACGAGCTTGTCGCGCCGCAAGCGATGAACCAACCCGGGCCTCCGTGGGTCGTCATAGACGAGGCTCAACTCCGCGCCGAGGTAGCCGAACGGGTCTTCGGAGAGCGCGCGATCCAACTGATCGATGTCAATGGCGCGCGAGACATCGATGAGTGGAATCGAACGTCCGTCGCCGGCAGCGACGGGAGCACCTATGCGAGCGTGCTCCAGGTCAACACCGCCCAGGGCTTCGTGGACGACATGGGCAGCCAGGTAGTGACCTTCAATAACAGCGTCGCCTACGTGCAGCCCGGCGCGGCCCAGCGGCTGCCCCGCGGTGAGCAGCCGTACCACTCGGTGCCGATGAGTCGCAGTGCGATCGATGACAAGTCAAATCGCGGCATGGTCATGGCGCATTTCATGTACCGCTACCTCTCTGAGTCCGAATACGAGCATATGGCGAAGTGCGCCACTGACGTCGTTCAATGGCGAGTCGACAAGGCGGTGTTCTCGGGACGGGCGAGGGCAGTCGGAACGGGCGGGATGCTGCCGAAGCCTCGGGTGCATTTCCGCGACGGCACGATCACCCCGCAGGAGCGGGAGTACGGTCACTACAGTCGCCATAACGAGTACGGCGACATGGTCCGCGAGGGTATTTCCTTGAGCCGCGAGATCCTGGAGAGGGTGCGTTCGGCGCCTTCCCCCGTCGTCTTCGCTGGCGCGGTAAAGACGACCCAGGCGCAGCTCTTCGCCTCGCTTCTTAACTGGTACATCGCCCGTGGCTCGACGTTACGGCACGGGCAGCCCCTCGATCCGGGCTGGGATCTGACGCGGGCTGCTCACATCGCTGACAACGAGGCAATGAGCCTGTTGCTGGCGACTCTTAACGAACGTCTTGGACCCGGGCAACGATTCGTGACCTTCCAGGTCATGCGCCCCTTCCACTCCTTGACTGAGTACTACTACCGGGGGCCAACACGCCAAGATGCACACTCGTGGGTGCAGTACTTCCGGGGCAAGCAGACGCGGGAGGATGAAGACTACAAATCAGGCCTCCGCCCGGAGCCCTCTTGGCTCAGCCAATTTTCGGATCTTGAGGACGAGGATTACGTGTTCATGTGCGGGCACGCCGACTACATCTCCTTCTACATCGGCCACACCGGCGGAGACCCGGCGCCCGTAGCGCCACGCTACGAGTTCATTGAGTCCCTGCGCGAAATGACCTCCGATGAAGCCGCCAAGCGAGTAGCGCGCAACGTCAAGCTCCTGGTCGGGGCGTTGGATCGCACGGGCCTCTCGGCGGACCGCGACCACAACTTCATGTCGCGCAAGACCCTGGTCAAGATCGTCCCAGCCGTCGTCTTCAACGCTCACGAGATGTGCAAGTCGCTAGGGCGGCAACTCGATACCGAGCTGCGCTCGATCATCCTCGCCAACCTTCAGGGCATCCGCCGAGCCAAGCACCTCTCACCTAGCGAAGCGAAGTTCCTTCCGATGTCGGTGCGCCGCTATGTTGAGCGCTACCGAAACGCATTGAAGATGGGCAGCAACGAGGATGTGGAACCACCCCGGTAGACAAGGAGTCGGAGGACGCTTCGGCGCATGTCTGCTCCCACGCTGGACGTGACCGTCGAGGAATATCCGCAAGCGACGAACGATGGCGTATCGATTCGGATGCGTGGCAATCGCCGCCGCGATACGAAGCCAGAGGTAGCAGTCCGCTCTGCGCTTCATCGGCGTGGCCTCCGCTTTCGAGTTGACCACCGAGTGCAACTACCCGGCCGGGTAGTCCGCGCGGACATCGTCTTTCCGCGGAAGAGGCTCGCGGTGTTCATCGACGGTTGCTTCTGGCACCAGTGCCCCATCCACGCGACGCTGCCCCGAACGAACGCTGACTACTGGCTTCCAAAGCTGGAGCGGAATGTCAAGCGAGATCGCTTGATCGACAGGCTCCTTGAAGATATCGGCTGGTCAGTCCTTCGAGCCTGGGAACACGAGGCCCCTGCGCAGGTAGCTGACCACATCGCGGCGCGACTTGCCGCCCTCGCTGACGTTTAGCCGAGTTCAGCCCGCCTCACAGTCCTCAACGAGGGTGCGCAGTTGCAGGCGCTCGGTGGACCTCACTGACCCAGATGCGGCCCGCCAAAGTCGGATTCATCACATAAGGGGGTCCACTTTCGCTGCTCGGCCCCCTGTTGTTGTAGATGCGGAAATTCGTGGCGCAAAACCCCGCCTCGTTCGACAAAAGGGTTATGAGGCAAGCAGCCCGACAGTCGTTGCGGCAAATGTCGGATTCGTCACACAAGACGGTCCACTTTGGCTGCTTCTTGCTCCGTATAGATGTGAGCCCTTTTACGGAATCCAAGCCGGGGCAGCGCAACGGGTCGCCTGGCGGTTCGATCGTCGGGCCGACCGTCAGGCCGCCCCTCGGTTCGCCTGGACGCTGCCGCGAAAGCGCCAGATTCCGCAGCGCAGCGCCGATTGCGGGGCCTGTGCTTTGCCGACATACCTACGCGACCCAGAGGTCGGCGCATGATGGGTGAGGATCGCTCCGACCCGCGGCCGATGCTGGCGCTCTTCGCCCTGCTCGTGGCCGTCTCCATCTGGCGCGCGGTGTCGAGCATCCGCGTCGATCAGCTCCTCGCCTCCGCAGCGTCGCTCGCGCCCTTCGCACTCGGCGCCCTCGCTATCGCCACCGCGCTGGCTACACAGCGCCTCCTCGCCACGCGCCGCACGCTGGCGACGCGAACCGCAGCGGCGATCGTGCCGGCCGACGAGTTCGACGCGAAGCCCGAGGCCGTCCTGCGTGTCGCCGCCGAGCTGGCACGGGCAGATCGCAGCGTGCGCGGTTGGTTCGATCGCCGCGCCTGCGCAATGCGGGTGCGGCTGACCAATGACGGCGAGGGACGGCTCCTCTACCTGCTCGAAGTGCCGGCCCGCTCCCGCCAGCTCCTGCGCAACGCGCTGCGCGGCTACGAGGGAGTCGAGCTGCGCGATGCGGCCGAGGTGGCATCCGAGCTCGACCGGCCCGGCGGGGTCACGCTGCGCACCGAGCTGATTCTGGCCCGCCCCAGTGTCGAACCCCTGGCCCGGCTCGACAACGAGCCCGACCCGCTCCAGCCCTTCGCCGCGGCGATGGCCTCGCTTCGCCCGCAGGACGGCGAGCGATCAACGGTCTGCCTCGACCTGCTGCCGGCAGCGGGGCGCCGCCGCACCCGGCTTCGCCGCCGCTTGAAGCGACAGGCGCGGCGGGCACATGGCGAACGGCGCAGCTTGATGGAGGTGCTCGACGGCGAGCGCCGCCGCGACACCGCCGATCCCGCCGAGTTGATCGACCGCCGTCTGGTCGGCCAGGCCCTCGACGCGAAGCTGCGCGACGCCGGCCCGCTCTTCGAGGCGCAAGTCCTGCTCTGCTGCCAGGCCGCCGAGCGCCCTCGCGCGAAGTTGGCGATGCAGAGCCTGCTCGCCGCCTTCGAGCCATTCGCCGCGCAGAACTGGCTGCGACCGGCCGGGCTCGGGATCGGCGACGCGGTGTTCTTCGGCTCGGACTTCCCGACGCGAAGGCGGGGCTTCGACCGCCGCCTCTCCTCGGGCCTCTTCCGGCCGGCGCGGCGCAGCATCCTCACCGCTCGCGAGGTGGCGGGCTTCCTAAAGCCGCCGACCGTCCACTGCCTCGGCGAGAACGTGCTGCGCTCTGGCACCCTCCTGCCGGCACCACCGGAGCTGCCGACTTTTGAGAAGGCCAAGGACGATCTGATCCCGCTCGGCCGGATCGCCGGGGAGGGCGGCGAGCGGGTCGTTGGGGTCCGCGCCGCCGACACCTTCTTCTCCTACGTCGCCGGGCGCAGCCGCTACGGCAAGACCGAGACCGCCATCGCCCAGTTCGTCCACCTGGTCCGCTCGAGCCACGGCGGGCTCTTCCTCGATCCTCATGCAGACGCTTTGCAGCGGATCAGGCCCTACCTGGACGATCCCGACGTCGCCTGCCGGGTGGTCGAGATCGACCTCAGCTCGGCGCGGCTGGAAAGCCTGCCCGGTTGGAACCTCTTTGAGCTGAGTGGCAGCGAGCCGGCCGCCGCCGAGTCGCGGGTGGAGGCGATCGTCGATGCCTTCGCCTCGACCCTCCAATGGGGAGAGCAGAGCACCCGCGCGATCAACCTGACCACGCAGGCCGCAGGAGCGCTGGCCGCGATCGCGCCGGTCCTGCCGCCCGAGCTGGCGCCGACGATCTTCCAGCTCCCCACCCTGCTCTCCAACGAGCGCTGGCGCGCCGCCGCCCTCCCGTTCCTGCCGAAGGCCTCTCAGGCGTTCTGGATCGACCGCTTCCCGCTGCTCGCCCAGGAGGCGATCACTCCGCTCACCAACCTCGTCGACCGCCTGCGCCACTCGACTCCGATCAGCGCCCTGCTCGGGCAGAGCCAGAGCACCTACCGAGTGCGAGACGCTATGGACAACGGGCAGATCGTCCTCGCCTGTCCCGGCTCGGGCGGCACCCGCGAGCGCCTGCTCGCCAACCTGCTGCTCTTCGACCTGCTCCACGCCGCTCGCACCAGATCCGAGCTCGCTCCCGCTGCTCGCCGCCCCTTCTGGGTCTTCCTCGATGAGGTCCAGAGCTACGACGGCGCAGCCTCGGGCAACCTCGCCGCCCTGCTGGAGCAGAGCGCCAAGTTCGGGCTCCGCGCGGTCGTCCTTAACCAGAACCCCGAGCGGTTGAACCCGCAAACGCTGAACGCCCTCACCACCAACCGCTCGCACCTGCTCGCCACCGCGCTGAACTCCCACGCTGCCGCCCTGCTCACTAAGGAGTGGGCGGGCCAACCCAACCCAGCCGCGCTGACCAAGCTGGGCCGCTACCGCTTCATCGCCCAGGTCACTCACCGCGGCGAGCTGAGCAAGCCTTTCGCCCTCGGCGGGATCAGGGTCGAGGACGTTCTCGAAGCGCCAGCCGCTCACGGCAAAGCGTCGGCAAGCGAAGCCGCGGGCCGACTGCCGGCTGGCGAGGTGATCGCCCACCTCGAAACGCTCGACGAGCGCATCCTCGCCAAGCTCGAGGAGCTGAAGCGCAAGCCGGGCGCCAGCGAGCGATCCGCGCCGGCGAGCGAGGATGGTGCGGCCCGGCCGGCTCCGCTTTGGGCGCCGACCGGAGAAGGCGGGCAGCCGTGACCGATCTCGCCGCCCTCCGATCGGCGTGCTCGCAGACTGGGATCGAGGTGGTCGCCTCGCTCGCCCAGCACCGCATCCTCTCCGCCGCTCAGGTCCGGGCCATCCACCTACCCGATGGCAGCCACCGCTGGGCGCAGAAGGTCTTGTCCCGCCTCGGCGAAGCGGGGCTCGCCGGCTACATCGAGACCCCACATGGCGCGCCGCGCCGACTCTGGCACGTCACCGAGCGCGGCGCTCGCCTGGCGCGGGAGGCCGGCGTCCTAGACGGCGAGCCGCGCCTGATCGGCGCCGAGGACGCGGCCGGGGCGCTTCAAGCCCACACGCTCGCGGTCAACGACTCGGCGATCTGCTTCCTCACCGCCGCCCACGAGCGGGGCGACGATTTCGGCCCCTTCGCCTGGCGCCAGGAGATCTCCCATCCGCTCAACTACGGACGCGGCCGACGACGGCGGGCGCTGATCTCCGATGCCGTCTTCACCTACCTGCGCCTCGACGGGAATGGAGTCGCGATCGAGCAGCGCTTCCTGGAGCTCGACCGCGCCACCCTCTCGGTCGATCGGCTCGCCGCTGAGCTGGTCCGCTACGCCGAGCTGCATCGGCTGACCGGTGAGGATGGAGAGCCGCTGTGGCGCTTGCGCTATCCGGTGTTCCCGCCAGTCCATTGCGTCCTCTCCGGAGGAAGCAGGGCTGTGCTGGAGCGCCGCCGCTCGACCGCCATCGCCCTGCTGCGAAGCGATCCCCAGCTTACCCGCGCGCCGGAGGTGGCGATCTCCTTCTGCCTGTTCGAGGACCTGCGAGCCGAGGGTCCCTTCGCGCCGATCTTCCGCAACTTCCGCGATCCCGAGCAGCCGATCGACTGGCTGGGAGACTCGTGATCGAAGCGCGGCTATACGCCTGGGCGCCCCTCATTGACCCAGGCGGCGAGCAGGGGGTCGATAACGCGAAAGCCGCTGACGGCGGAGGAATCCTCGGCGACCTCGCCGCGATCGACCAGGGCCTCGGTCGCCTTGACGGCAGCCCCACCCCGCGAGCCGCCGTGCCGGCGCCCAGCCGCATAGATGCCCTCGCGCCCCTCGGCCACCGCCGCGAGCACCCGGCGCTGGGAGGTCGGCAGCGCCGACCATACGGCTCGCAGCTCGTCGCGCACGTCGCGCATCACCCGGTCATAGGCGGCGAGCCACGTCTCCTCCGTTGCCGCCTCACCCTCGGGGGTCAACTCCCAGAGAACGTGGGCGAGCAGCATCGTGCGCTGAGGGTGTCCGGCGGCGGTGTCGAGCAACGGCCCGAGCGCCGGGCCAACTTCCCGGCCGGTGGCCTCGAAGTGGGCCGAGAGGTGATCGGCCACGTCGTCAGCCCGAAGCGGCGGCAAATCAACCGGCCCGGCCTGTCCGTAAAAGGCACGGCGGCGATCGGCGAAAAGCTGGCGCATCATCCCGACATGGGAGCCGGCGAAGACGTAGCTGGCGGCGTCGCCGTGGTGCTGAATCTCCGAGCGGATCACTGCGTCGGCGCGCTCCTTGGCGGCGAGGATGTCCTGAAACTCATCGAAGATGACGAGCGTGCGGGTCCCGTGCTTCTCATGCAGCCGCACAGGCAGGGCCAAGCGCTCGACCAGGGGTGGCTCGGCTTGCGGATCGACCATCACCTCGACCCCGGCGGGGAGCGAGCCGCCCCCTACCTGGAGGGTGGGTCGAAGCAGGCGCCTGACGCCGGCGAACCAGGTCGCGAGCCGGCCTTGCAGCTCGGCGGCGTAGGCGCGCTCGATCCGCTGCGCGATGTCGTCGAGCGTGAGCACCCCGAAGAAATCGACGTATACCGCCGCCCACCCTTCGCTGCGCGCGTCGGCCGCGATCCGCGCGAGCAGAGAGGTCTTGCCGTAGCGGCGCGGCGCCACCATGCGGCTGTTGTTTCCGCCCGCCGCACGCTCCAGCAATTCCCGCGCCTCGCCGTCGCGGTCAAGCAGCTCGTCGGGTGGGACGGGCTCGCTGTATCGGAATGGATTGCTCTCTTTCATAGAGCGGCTTCGCTCGCTATCATAGAGCTTAATGATGCGGAGCAGCGTTCAGGCAACTCACCGACTCCGATCATCGCCGGAGGTCCCGACTGAGGGACCCATCCCACACGAGCGGTTGGAGCCGAAAGCTATCTCGACGCCCAGGGCACGGCGGCGCGGGCGGCGAGCTACGAGCCATCATGTCGGTGGAGTACACCAAACGCGGATCGGCCCTGGACGATCAACTCCGACGCGAGCAGGCGAAGGCGGTCCTCGATCTCCTCTCCACCTACGCGGCCAAGGAAGGACAGCGGCCTCTGGACCGCCAAGAAGGCGATGGCGACGATGAACACTGAGATGCGATCCCGCCCCACGTCGCGCCTCGGACGCCGCTTCGCTTGGTACGGCCGACTCTCGACCAAGGACAAGCAAGATCCAACGCTCTCTTTCCCATCTCAGCGGGAGGCGTGCGCCAAGAAAGCGGCCGAACTGGAAGGCGAGATCGTCTGTGACTTCACCGACCAGGAGGCCGGCAGGCGCGACGACCGCGCCGGCTGGGCTGAACTGCTGCGGGAGGCCAAGGAGCCAGAGGCGCGCCGCTTCGACGCCGTAATCATCTACTCAACCTCGCGGCTCAGCCGCGACCTCTTTCACGCGCTCACCTACGAGCGCGAGATGACCCGCGCTGGCGTCGAGGTCTTCTACGCGCTCACGGCCGGCGATCAGACTAGCCCCGAGGGCCGGCTGATCCGGCACATGTTCCAAGCGCTCGACCAGTTCGAGGTCGAGAAGCTGGGCCGAGAAGTCCGACGGGGACAAAAGGAGAACACGCGTCAGGGCTACCGCAACGGCGGCCGAGCCCCCTACGGCTACCGACTACGGCACGAGGCGCATCCTGACCCGGCGCGAGCGAAGGCCGGCGACACGAAGTCACGCCTCGTGCTCGACCGCGAGCGGGCGCCGGTGGTAGCCGAGATCTTCGAGCGCTTCCTCGCCGGTGCCGGCTACAAGGAGATCGCCAACGAGCTGAACCGCCCGAGCGGCCCCCCGCCCCCTTCCCACGTCGACTCGAAGCGCAATACGTCGGGCAAGTGGGCGAAGACGACGATCAAGTCGATGCTCGAAAACCCCGTCTACACCGGCCGCCTCTACTGGAACCGGCTCGACTCTCGCGCCCAGAAGCAGGGCGCAGGACCGCGCGTGCGCCGCGACCCAGACGAATGGATCGAGGCCGCCCAGCGCCACGATGCGCTGGTCTCAGATGAGCAATTCAAGCGCACGCAGGTCGAGATGAAGCGGCGCAGCAACGCCCACGGCGGCCGTCGTCGCCCTCAGCAAAGGTTCTACCTGTTGCGGGGCATAGTTCACTGCGCGACTGGACACAACCCACTTCGCATGCAGGGACGCGCGCGGAAGGGTGAGCCCACCTACTACACCTGTGGCTACCGAGCCGCATACGGCGACAGGGCCGCCGAGGCGGTCGGTCACGGTAAGTGGCAGTACGTACGCGAGGACACCGCGCTGCCACTGATCGACGCCTTCTTCACCACCCGGATCTTCGGCCCTGAGAGTGCCGCCCACTTCCGCGCCGAGCACCCCGCCCTGGCGAACGAGCTACGGACCCGTGATGACGCCAAACGCGAGCGTGCCGGGCGGCGCCTCAGCGAGCTGGAGCAGCGGATTGAGCGTCAGCTTGCCGCGATCGAGGCCGGTGTCGATCCTGTTCTGGTCGGTAAGCGCATCCGCGCGCTGAAGGTCGAACGCCAAGAGGCGGAGGCAGTCCTGGCCCAGCTCGAAGCCTCACGACCCCGCGGTAATGACGGACTCGACCTCGACCAAGCCTGCGCGCTCCTTGCCGGCCTGCCCGATCTCCGCAAGCCGCTTCAGGGGGCGGACCCCGAGCTCAGGCGCGCCGTGTTCGACGCGTTCCGCCTCCGTGTGGAAATCGACCGCAATGCGGGGCAAGCCCGACTGAAAGCTGTGGTCTCAAGCGCTTTCTGCGACGCCAAGGACTTGACCGACATCGGGACTGCCGGAAACCCCGCTCTCTCCGATAAGGCCATACGCCTAATAGGCGCACTTTCCAAAAGCGAGACTAGCGACCGGCTGGCCCGCCTGAACCGGCTTCGCCGAAAACTGCTCCAAGACGCCGCCTCATCGCCTCGTCAATCGACGCCGCCCCCACCCCGCACTGGCGAGCTGCCAAGGGTAATCGCCGAGGTCTTGGCCGGCGCCGCCGAGCCGATGCACGTCTCGGACATACAAGATGCTGTCGAGCGCCTGCTCGGAAGGCCGGTCAACTACCGCTCTGTCAAAGGTCGCCTATCTGAAGGGACTATGTTGCGCCGCCCCAGATTCGAGCGCGTCGCCCGGGGCTACTACCGGCTACGGGGCTAGCCTGCGTTCTCAGGCAATAGACCCGCGCCTCGCAACATCTGGAGGCAAGCTCATCGCCGCTTGGGTCGCGGCAGATCGTCTAGCTCGCCCTGGTCTGTCGGAGTTCAGAGCGCGGAGGCTCTGTTTGAGCGCATGAGCCGAGGCGTCTATCGCTCCAGCAGACCAGGGCGAGCTAGGCAAGGACGGGGCCGGTCCCAAGAGGCTTAACAACCTCGCCAGACCGGAGGCCGACCCCTTCCTAGACCTTAGCGATGCTTGACGGTGCCCAGTAGCGGCGCAGCCGCTTCAACAAGCGTGATCTTGATGGCGCTCACCTCGACTTGATCGTGGAAAGCAACGGCGCGATAGCTCCGCATGGCTGCATTTTCATCCGGCTCACCTCCCCTCGCCTTTGATCTAATTTTTTAGATCACTCGGAAAGATTAAAGCAATCAGGGAGGTGATTTCAGTTCTAGGCCGTTTGCGGATACTTTCCCGTTCCAAAAGAACGGCCCGTACCGCTTTTAGCCTTCGCAGTACCGTCAGCGGGCCAGAGAGGAGGACTGATGGCGGCCAAGAAAAAGCGCACCAAAGAGGACGAGGAACGGATCGCAGCGGAAAAGCTCGCGCTACCGCTTCGCGAACGGCTGATGAGGGGGATGAGCCATCCCCTGCGTTACAAGCTCCTGACCCACCTGAACGACCGCGAGTGGAGCCCGAAGGAACTCTCTGACCACCTCGCCGAGGGCCTTAGCCAGGTCAGCTACCACGTCAAAGTGCTCAAGGACTACGGGCTCATCGAGCTGACGAGAACCGAGCCCGCCCGCGGCGCCACCCAGCATTTCTACAAGGCGACCACGCGAACCATCATCGGCATGAAGGTGGCGAGTGAAATACCGAGGGACAGCCGGCGCGAGCTGATCGGCGGCGTCCTCGACGAAGTCAATGAGGACGTGAACGAGTCATACGAGACGGGGCTCTACGACTCGCGCAACCACTACCACGTCGCCCGTATCCCGATGATCTTTGACGAGCAGGCTTGCGAAGACGGGCATGTACGTGGCGACGACTACATCGATGACATGTTGAAAATCGCAGGCGAAGCCGCAACCAGGCTGGGCGAGAGCGACGACCCGAAACCGATCGGCGTCACCGCCGTCCTGCTCGTTTTCCCCTCGGCGCAGGCCGAAAGGGAAAAGGGGTCGGGAAGCAAACAGCCGCCGAAAGCGAAAAAGCAGCCGCGCAAAAGCCGCAAGCAAAAAAACAACTGACACGACAGCCCGAACCGAGCTGCACGTCTACAAGTCCCGCTAGACGGCCCCCATCTACGGAGCCGGTCTCGGCAGAAAAGGACGCCAGTCGGCTCTCCATGCTTGAGCGTAGCTACCTGTCGGCAGCCTGCCGGTCCACTTCTGCGCCCAGCTCCTGCATCGTGATGCCGAGGCCACGGGCAATCGCCCGCACGGTCGGCCAGGCGGGCGCGACCTCGCTTCGCTCGATCCGGCCGTAAGCGCCGAGCGTCAGATCGGCTGCGTGGCTGACGCCCTCTTGCGTGAGATTGCGTTCTTGGCGCAGTCGGCGGAGCGCCTGTCCAAGGTCTGGGTCTGGTGGCAGCGAGCGGGCCATAAGGGCCGCTACAGCCTGCACAAAGCACGCTCCTCAATCTAGACTCTGCAAAACGTGCTCTGTAAAGCATATATTGTAGAACGCACGACGAGCGAGACAAGACAAGACACGAGGAGGCGGATCGCGTGGGGAGAAGGCGGGGACAGGTTCGAGGCAACGAAGCTGTGATGGTGCCGAGGCTTCTATTGGCAGTAGCGGCCTTCATGCTGGCGGCACTGCTCATCGGGTCCTCCGCCGTCGCCAGTGCCAGCGGCACGAAACAGGCGTGCCTGTCAAAGCTGCTGCAACCGCCCCACGAAATCAGGTCCGTCATGTACAAACCGGGTCGCAGGCCGGAGGTCATTACGAAAGCGTCGTATAGCGACGTGGAAGGCTGCGATAGCTGGCAGCGCCAAGGCAAGTACCGGGTGCAGATCAAGAACTCCGGTCATTGGGCCGACCTGGAGGGGGACTACTGGTACCCGGTAGACGGCGATATTGCCGACAAGAACAAAGCCTACAAAATCGCAATGGGTGCTTTTGCCACCCGCGATGTGTTCGAGCATTGCGTCAACGGGCGTTGGGAGCCAGCCCGCGTGCGATTCGTGAATTTCGTAACCAGCGCCACGACCGGCAAGGTTGTAGCGCGGGGAAAGATTAAGAGCCACCCGATCAAGATCGAACCCAGCGCCCACTGTTAGGCCGCGTATCTGTCAGTTGACGCCCTAGCGGCTCAGATCGGGAGTCAGTAGCTCGACTAGCCCCCGTAGAGCATCGTTGGCCTGACAAAGACCTTCGCCCCCTGCGTAGTCACCAGTCTGCCGCCTCCAACACCAAAAACGCTCCAACAAATCTCCTCCGTCTATCTCGCGCTTGATTCCGCCGGTGATTAGAGTCGTTGTTTGCTTCCGTGCGAAATCCAAGTAGCCGCTGGCATATTTGTCCGCCGACGACCAGCTCGCATCCTGAAGCACTTCTGTGAGAAGCCACCAACGCTCCGCGTCAGCAAAAGGAAGTGCGTTGCGAAGTGACCGCAATAAGTCGTTAGCTTCCGTACGGTTATCGAGAGAGGTTGATGCCGGCGGAACCATTAATGACCCAAGCCAATCTATTTCAAACAAGTTGGATAAAGCATCAACGTCAGCCCGAGTCCAAGCATGTTCATCCTTGTCAACGTCCACCGATAACGGTTCAAGCGCCCTATGCGCTAGCTCTCCGACCGTCAGATGAAGTGCGGCGTAATCTAGGCCCGCTTCATCATCAAAGCGTTCGCCATCAGACCAATCATGCCGTTGCTCCATCACTACTCCTACTAGAACACTATTATCTCATAGTCTTAGATATGTGACAAGAGATTGTTAGTGATTATCTACTCGATTGGTCGCCCGCCAATATTCTTCAAAGATGTGGCGCGCCAAAAAGGTGCAAATTCTTTTCACTTCATGGGTGCGGAATGTCTGAAAAGCTTGACCGTCGCCCAAGCGGTCGTGTGCTGCGTCGAGCCTGGGCGTCCAAGAAAATGGATTGGGTTTAGCCTCAGGGTCGGGCGCTAGGCCAAACCAGTAAACGAGAGCCTTCCGTAACGCGGGGTCGGCGTACTGGTTTATTGCAGCTTCGAGAACGTCTCTTATTCTCTCAATATCAGTTGATTTATCACTAATTTCCCGCGCGGCATGAGAGATGTTGCGTAGCTCGGAAACCGCCCACTCAAGGTCTACCCCCCGGCGGAGGAGCTTCCGTACGTCTTTGTAGATGGCCTTCTCAAAAAGGTCGGGTGTACTGGGATAGCGGGAATCGTCGGTCATAAATTCTGAGCACGATTGAGCACGGTTTGAGCAAAGTATTTCAGCCAAGGCGGTGCTTTCGTCTATTGCAATGCCCCCGCTCGTCTGCCCACCGCCGCCGGACTGCCCGCTCTACGACCAACGCCTGAACTACGGCTCCGACGAGCCGCTGCGCCGGGCGATCCTCACCGAGCGCCACTCCGGCCCACGCCTCGCCGATCTCGTCCGCGCTGAGATCGCGACGGCGGGCCGTCCGGTCCCGACCTTGCCCCCGGCTCCCAAGCCGGAACCCCTCCCGATCTTTGACCACCTGAAACAGAAAGGAGTGACGCCGTGAACCTGCCCACCCAACGCCAGCTCGCTCGGGCCGTCCAAGCCCAAGAGAAAGCAGAAATGGCCGTATTTGAGCACCAGCTCGTCGCCGTCTACCTCCGCGAAGTAGATCGGATCGACGCCGAAACCCTGGCCGAGGTCGTCAAGACCGCCCTGGAGGAGGGGCTGAACGTCCTCGACTTCGGCCTCTCGCTGGCCGCCGGTAGCCCGGCCAAGGCCGAGCTGGTCAGCCGCCTGGTGTCCATGCAGAGCAAAATCGACAACGCCCGGATCGCCCGGCGCTTCGGCGGGTGAGGGCCTTGCTCCAAATCGCCCTCACCCTCATCCCGGCCCTGATCGCTGGAGCCATCGGCGGCGCTTTCACCGCCCGCTGGCTGCTCAAGCGCAAGAGGCAAACCGGCCCGACCACGCCGGCCGCCGTGCTCCCCGATCCCTCGCTCACGGTGGACATTGAGCGGACGGCCGGAGCTTGGGCCAACGCCCAGGGTCGCCCGGAGGCCAAGGGCCTCATCGCCGACAAGCTCCACTTGGTCCACGGCATCGGGCAGCGCAGGGGGTGGTGGCAGTGACCGTCCTCATTGTCCTGCTCGCGCTGCTCGCCCTGGGCCTGCTCGCCCACCTGATCCGCCAAGCCAGCGACCCGCCCGGCACGGCAGACATTGATCCCGAGCAGGAAATGAAGGTCGCCGTCGAGCTGCACCGCATCCGGCGCAACTTCGACGCTGCCCAGATCAAGAGCGAACAGCGCCGCGACGCCGCCCAGCTGCGGCGGGAGATCGGTAAGACCCTCAAGGACGCGGGCGATGGCTAGCCCGAGCGCCAAACCGCCGGGCGGCTGGCTCATAACTGCTCTCATCGTCTTGGTGCTGCTCGCCGCCACCGGGCCGCTGCTCATCGGACTGAGCCGAGCGCTGGTACCGCTCGTCTTGGTCGTCGGCGTGGTGGCCGTAACGGTGCGCCTGGTCTTTTTCCACACCCGAAGGTGGTGAAGGCTGCGGTCAATTTCACTATTGACATAACGAGACAAAACATGTCAAGCTAGAAGGTTACGTTTGCACCTGAGCAGGTGGAGTGCTCATCCCCCAAGGCGTGACCTTCAAGGCACTAATTGAAGGGAGGTTCATCATGCCAAGGAGGATAAAAAACACACCAACTAAGCGGATTCGTATCCGCTCCAAGTCACTCGCCGAAATAGACGAGACGAAGCTGGCCCTGGCGCTGTGGCTCATGGCCAAACGCCGCTTGGAGGAAGCGGACGAGAACGAAGCGGAGCAGAGCGCGCCATGACCCGGCGGGGACTGGACTGGTTCTCGCTGCGCTTCCCGCAGGGCCTCGAACAAGGCGACGTACTGGCCGCCCTGTCAGCGTTCTCCGGCGTCCCGTCTCACGCTCGGCTAGTACTGGAGCTGAGCGCTACGGATAAAGGCATCACCCACCGCCTGGCCGTAACGCCAAATGAAAAAGACGCCATTGCCGCCGCCCTGCGCGCGGCCATTCCGAGCCTTCGCCTGGAAACGAGCCAAGCACTCTCGCGCGCTGGTACCCGCCGCTGGCTCTGGCAACTCGCGCCCCGCACCGCTTCGCTTAGAACTGACGAGCTGGCCGCCATCGGCGCGGCGTTGCTCTCCAGCCTGTTCCCGCTGGACAAAGGCGAGGCCGTCTCCTTGCGCTGGAACCTGCGCGCCGTCCCACGGCCGCCCCTGCCGGTGGGCCGCTATGACGCGAGAGACGGGCGCGAACGGACGCTGCGGGCCAAGCTGAGCCTGCCGGGCCTGGCTGCCTTCGGCGAGCTGTCCGTGGTCGCCTCGACCCCGGCCCGCCGACAGCAACTGCTCCAGCGCACGGCGTCGGTGCTGTGGAGCCTGGCGACGCCCTTTGGACGGCTGAGCGCTGACCCTTACTGGCTCGGCCAGCTCGCCTGGATGGTTGGCCTGCGCGGCCGGTACATGAGCGCCCCGGAGCTGGCCGCCGTCATTGGCTGGCCGGTCGGTGATCCTGACCTGCCGGGCCTCGGCTTGGGCGCGGCTAAGCGGCTGGTTCCGCACGCCGCCCTAACGAGCCGGGGACGGACCCTCGGCGTCAGCGACTTTGCCGGTTTGAACCGGCCGGTGGCGATCAGCGCCAACGCCTCGACCCGGGGGCTGTACGTGCTGGGACCAACCGGCACCGGCAAGACCTCGCTGCTCAAGAACCTGATCCACGACGACCTGGAGCAGGGGCGGGGGCTGGTGGTGGTCGAGACGAACGGCGACCTCATTACCGACCTGGCCGACGCCATCCCCAAGAAGCGCATAAAGGACGTGCTGCTGCTCGACCCGCTTGACCAGGAGCACGCGATCGGCTTCAACCCCTTCGCCAGCACCGCCGACCCATCGCTCATCGCCGACCAACTCGGCGAGCTGTTCCAGCGGCTCTGGGAGGCGTTCTGGGGACCACGCACGGCGCAGCTGACCCACATGGGCCTGCTCACCTTGGCGAGGCGCAAAGGCTCCACGTTGCTCGATCTGCCACGGCTCTACCTCGACCCGCTTTTCCGCGAGAAGGTGCTGGCCGACCTGGACGATCCCCTGGGCCTCGGCCCGGACTGGCAATGGTACGAAGCGCTGCCGCCGCGCGAACAGGCCAACGTCGTCTCGCCGCTCCTTAACAAGGTGCGCCAGTTCACGGCGCGGCCAAGTATCCGGGCCATCGTCGGCCAAGCCCGCCCGCGTCTGTCAATGCGCCAGATCATTGAGGAGAAAAAAGTGCTGCTCGTCAATCTGCCCAAGGGCCTGATCGGAGCGGAAACCGCCCAGCTCCTCGGTTGCCTCATCCTCACCGCCGCCTGGCAGGCGATGGCCGAACGAGCCGCCTTGGCTCCAGCCGAGCGCCACGCCTTCGGCGTCTACGTAGACGAGGTACAGGACTTCGCCCATGCCCCGGTGCCTTGGGATGAGCTGTTCGCCCAGGGGCGCAAGTACGGGCTGAGCCTGACCGTCGCCCACCAGAACCTGGAGCAGCTCCCCAAGGAACTGCGCGAAGTGATCCTGGCTAACGCCCGCTCCAAGGCCGTCTTTGCCCTGAGCGCTTCGGACGCCCGCGTCATGGAGCGGCTGTTCGCTCCGGCGCTGAGCGCCGACGATCTCCAGGCTCTTGACCCGTACTCGGTGGCGGCGATAGTGGCGTTGGAGGACGGCGGCAGCGCCCGCCCGGTGACGCTGACCACGCCCGCGCCAGTCGCCCCGCTTGGCACTGCCGCCACGGTACGCGAGGCGTCACACCGAAACTACGCCCGCCTACGCCGAGAGGTCGAGGCGACGCTCAGGGCCAAGGTCAGGGCGAAAGCCCCGACCGCACCCGTTGGCAGGGGTCCCCGGAGGCAGCCGTGAGCGCGCCGTTCGCCCGTCCGCTCGCGTCGCGTCGGCCCACCCGGATTCCCAGCCCGGATCGGCTTCGCCGTCCAAATTGGCCACTGACTATATGGCTCAATAGGAGTACGAAATGAGCGGGCGCTACGTCACCGCGAAGGTGGCCCGCGACCTAGACCGAAAGCTCACCGAGCGCGACCTGGCCATTACCCGCTCCGTCTGCGAACTGCGCTTCGTTTCCGGCGCGCAGCTCGCCCGAATGCACTTCATGGACGCCGACCCTCGCGCCGTTCGCCGCACTCTCCTTCGCCTCACGCGCCTGGACGTGCTGGAGCGCCTGGATCGCCAGGTCGGCGGCGTCCGTGCTGGCAGCGCGGGCTTCGTCTACCGCCTGGGGCTGGCCGGGCAACGCCTGGCACTGGAGCGCGGCTGGATCTCCAACCGTCGCCGGCGGCGCTCCCGGATTCCGGGAATGCTGTTCATGAACCACGCCCTGCAAGTTGCCGAGCTGCACGCTCGGCTCGCAGAGGCCGCCAGCGGTGGCCGGATCGAGCTGTTGGAGCTGAGGGCTGAACCCGCTTGTTGGCGAGCCTATGGCGGGGTTGGCGCTCAGCCCCTCGTCCTCAAGCCGGACAGCTTCCTGCGCGTAGGTGCCGGGGAGTTCGAGGACAGCTATTTCATTGAGGTAGACATGGGCAGCGAGGGCAGCCGGGCACTCATGCGCCAGCTCATGGCCTACGTCGCCTACTACGACTCCGGCCGCGAGCAAGCCGAGCATGGCGTCTTTCCCAAGGTGCTCTGGCTGGCTCCAGACGCAGGGCGCGTGAGCGCCATTGAGGA
The DNA here is from genome assembly GCA_036379955.1 of Solirubrobacterales bacterium. Lineage (GTDB taxonomy): Bacteria > Actinomycetota > Thermoleophilia > Solirubrobacterales > 70-9 > VRUE01. The sequence continues at coordinate 60,871 of DASVFR010000025.1, read as the reverse complement.
CTGCGTGCGGCGCTTGCCGAGAGAGCAGCGCGAGCTGTTCGCGGCCATTGAATTCGGCGAAGCCGAGAAAGTTGTAACTAACACACCAACGGAGGAAATATCCGAGAAACAGTGAAAATGCCGCCCGCTCCATCTTGTATACTTACATTTAGCAACTAAGAAACCGTCACTAAAAAAAGAGAGGAGGTGACACATGCCAGATTCCATAGCCATCGCCGCCAAGCAGGCGTTGATCTACCTACGTGTCTCGTCCGCCCAGCAGGCCGACAAGGATTTCGACACCGAGGGCTTCTCGATCCCGGCTCAGCGCGAAGCCTGCCAGCGGGAAGCAGGGCAGCTCGGAGCCGAGGTCGTGGACGAGTACATGGACCGGGGCGAGTCCGCCAAGACCGCCAACCGACCGGCGCTCCGCGCCATGCTGGAGCGGCTAAAGCGCGGCGATATCGACTACGTGATCGTCCACAAGGTTGACCGCCTGGCCCGCAATCGCGCCGACGATGTGGAGATCGTCATGGCGATCAAGAAAGCGGGGGCGCAGCTCGTCTCCGTCACCGAGAACATTGACGAGACGCCCTCGGGCCTGCTGCTGCACGGCATCATGTCGTCCATCGCTGAGTTCTACAGCCGCAACCTGGCGGCTGAGGTCATGAAGGGCACGACCCAGAAGGCCCAACGCGGCGGCACCCCGTACCGCGCCCCCATCGGCTACCTGCATGACCGCCTGGTGGTGGACGGCCGCGAAATCCGCACCGTCGTACTTGACCCGGAGCGCGCCCCGCTGATCCGCGAAGCCTTCACGCTCTACGCCAGCGGCGACTACTCGCTCTCCGAGCTGGCCGCCATCATGGAGGAGCGCGGCCTGCGCTCCCGCCCAACCCGCAAGTACCCAGCGCGGGTGCTCAAGGCCAAGGACTTGCAGGCGCTCTTGCGGAACGTCTACTACCTGGGCCAGGTTCCCTACGGCGGCAAGGTCTACGAGGGACGCCACGAACCGCTGGTGGACGAGGCCACGTTTCAGGAGGTCCAAGACCTGCTGAGCGCCAAGAAGGTCAGCGGCGAACGTCCCTGGCGGCACTTCCATTACCTGCGTGGCAGCATCTACTGCGGCGAGTGCGGCCGACGCCTGATCTACAACCGGACCAAGGGCAAAGGCGGGCTTTACGAATACTTCGTCTGCGGCGGTCGCCAGCACGGCAAATGCAAGCAGCGCGCCCACCGCGTCCAGGCCGTGGAAGCTGCCGTCGAGCAGCACTACGGAACCAAGGAATTGAATGACATGCTGTGCGACCAACTGCGCTCAGCCGTGATGGGGTACACCGAGTCGGCCACCGTCCTTGCCGCTGAGAAGGTCGCCCAGGCCGAAACCACGCTGACCCGACTTGAGCGGGAGGAACGAAAGCTACTCCAGGCCCATTACGCCGACCAAATAGGCGAGTCGCTGTTCGCGGAGGAGCAGGCCCGCATCCGACGCGAGCGGGTGGCCGCCGAGAAGCGCATCAAGGAGCTGAGTGTCGAGCATGACAAGGTGCTCAAGGGCCTCGACCTGGCCTTGGCCCTGACCGAGGACATCCAAGCCGCCTACGTCCAGGCCGGGCCGCAGGAACGCCGCCTCCTCAATCAGGGCATCTTTGAGCGGCTAGAGATTGACGGCGAGCGGGTCGTCTCCGACAAGGACGCCGACCCCTTCGAGCAGCTCCGGCACCTTGCCGAGGGCTGGGATGAGAGCGTCTACGTCTTTCCCCGCAAAGTCAAAACTCCCGACCCTCTGGCGAAGGTCGGGAGTTTGAACGTCGAAAGCTTGGTACCGCTACGGGGATTCGAACCCCGGTTTCCGGACTGAGAATCCGGCGTCCTAGTCCCCTAGACGATAGCGGCGAGGATCGAGCATTTTAGCGGGTGGGCTGGCGGGGCTGCCGCGTCGAGCTGGGGAGCCCTTTGGCGCCAACCAGGTAAATTGCCTGCTCCCGCGGCTGTGGCGGAACTGGTAGACGCGCACGGTTCAGGTCCGTGTGGAGGCAACTCCGTGGAGGTTCGACTCCTCTCAGCCGCATCGAGGGCTCGGCCCGCGAGGAACCGCTAGGTTTCGCCGCGATGGCCGAGGTCCTCCCCCTCAAAGCCCTGCGCTACGACCTTGACGCGGTCGGCTCGCTGCAGGACGTGGTCGCGCCGCCCTACGACGTGATCGACCCCGCGATGCGGGCCGAGCTGCTCGCGCGCTCGCCATACAACGCAGTCGCGATCGACCTGCCCAAGCCGTACGGCGAGACCGGGCCACAGGCGGGGGGCGACGGCGACCCCTACGCGGCGGCGGCGCACGCGATCGAGGCCTGGAAGCAGGCCGGCGCCCTCGTCCAGGAGCCCGGGGACACGATCTGGGCGATGGAGCAGGAGTACGTCGGCCCCGACGGCGCCGCCCACACCCGTCACGGCATCCTCGCTCGCGTCCGGGTCGAGGACTTCGCCACCGGCCAGGTCCTCCCCCACGAGCGCACGCTGCCCGGCCCCAAGCAGGACCGGCTCGAGCTGATGCGCGCCACGCGCTGCAACCTCTCCCCCATCTTCTCGCTCGCCACGCGCGACCCCTGGCCGCTGATCCAGCGCCAGACCGAGGTGACCGACCCCTGGGGCGAGGCGACCGACGCCGCCGGCACCGTCACCCGCCTCTGGCGCGTTGACGAACCAGGCGTCCACATGGCAATCGAAGAGCTGCTCGCCGACGCCCAGCTGTTGATCGCCGACGGCCACCACCGCTACGAGACGGCGATTGCCTACCGCGACGAGGTCGGCAGCGAGGGCGCCCATAACTACACCCTGATGGCGATCACCGGGCTCGACGACCCCGGCCTCTCGATCTACCCCACGCACCGGCTGCTATCCGGCGTCGCCGCCGACCCCGAGCGTCAGCGCCGCATCGGCGAGGGCCTGCGCGCCACCTTCGACATCGAGGAGGTGCCGCTCGAGCGCATCGACCCGCTCGGCGCCGAGGGCGCCGGCGTCTTCGGCCTCTACGACTCCCACCACAAGCAGGCCTACCGGCTGCGGCTCAAGGACGCCGCCGTCGCCGAGCTCGACCGCGAGCTCGAGGGCATGCCCGAGGCCTACCGCCGCCTCGACGCTGCGATCCTCGAGACCGTCGTGCTGAAGGGCATCGCCGGCCTCAGCGAAGACGACATCCTCGCCAAGCGCGGCATCGGCTACGCCAAGAGCGTCGAGGACTCGCTGCGCCTGATCGACGACGGCACCTACGACATCGCCTTCGTCCTGCGCCCGATCCCCGTCGACCAGACAAAGGCGATCTGCGAGAGCGACGCCAACATGCCGCCCAAGTCGACCTACTTCTACCCCAAGGTCCCGACCGGGCTCGTCTTCAACCCGCTCGCCTGATCCGCGCCGCCGCGTAGGATCGGGGCGTGGTCAAGATCTACACCAAGAAGGGCGACGACGGGTCCACCTCGCTCTGGTACGGCGGCCGCGTGCCCAAGCACCACGGCCGCACCGAGGCCTACGGCGCCCTCGATGAGGCCTGCTCGCAGCTGGGCGTCGCGCGCGCTCTCTGCGACCCCGGGGAGGCCGAGCTGGCGGCCGACATCCTGCGCCTGCAGGACGATCTCTTCATCGCCGGTGCCGAGCTGGCGACGGCCCCGGAGGCCGCCGACCGGCTCGAGGACGGAGTCAGCCGCACTACGGAGGCGATGGTCGCCGAGCTGGAGGAGCGGATCGACCGCTACATGGACGAGGTCGAGCTCCCACCCCAGTTCGTGATCCCGGGCGGCAACCAGCTCTCCGCCCAGCTCGACGTCGCCCGCGCCACGATCCGCCGCGCCGAGCGCCGCATCGCGGCCCTCGCCGAGGCCGGCGAGCTGGCCGGCGAGACCGTGGTCCACTTCGTCAACCGCGCCTCCGACCTCGCCTACGCGATGGCCCGCTTCGCCGACGTCGACGACCCGGCGCTGTTCGAGGGACGGCGCAGGTCGGAGCCGTCGAGCGGATGAAGGTCGTCGCCCGACGGCGAGAGGGGTTCGCCCACGACGTCGAGATCGAGGGCGGCCACGCGATCCGCGTCGACGAGCCGGTGGGCTCGGGAGGGGCCGACACCGGGCCCAGCCCGACCCGCCTGGTCGCCGCCGGCCTGGCGGGCTGCATCGCGATCACGATCGAGATGTATGCCGAGCGCAAGGGCTGGGGCGTCGGAGCCGTCGAGGTCGACGTGGACGTCGAGTACGACGACTACCTGCCTACCTCCTTCGCCGCTTCGATCCACCTCTCCGGAGACCTGAGCGCTGAGCGACGCGCGCGGCTGCTGACGATCGCCGGCAGATGCCCGGTCCACAAGCTGCTCGCCGGCGAGACCCCGGTGGCGATCTCCTACCGAGTCGAGACGCCCTGATGGACCTTGGGTTGGCGGGACGAAGCTGCGTCGTCACCGGCGCCAGCCGCGGGATCGGCCGCGAGGTCGCGCGCCAGCTCTGCGCCGAGGGCGCGAGTGTCCTGCTGGTCGCGCGCAGCGAGGAGCGACTGGCGGCAGCGGCCGAGGAGGCGGGCGCTGCCGGAGCGGATGCCGGCGGCAGCGCCGAGACCCTCGTCCTCGACGTCACCGCCGACGACGCGGGCACCCGCATGCTGGCCGCCGCCGAGGAGCGCTTCGGCGCCCTCGACGTCCTTGTCAACAACGCCGGCACGGCCCAGTGGCGCGACCTCGACGACGTCCCCGACGAGGACTGGCGCGCCCAGTACGAGCTCAACGTGATGGCGCCGCTGCGCGCGATGCGCGCCGCAATCCCGCCGATGGCCGAGCGCGGCTGGGGCCGCGTCGTCAACGTCTGCTCGACCGCCGGCAAGCGACCCTCGGCGGCGATGCCGGAGTACTCGGTGGCGAAGGCGGCGGAGCTCTCGCTCTCGCGCCTCTTCGCCGACCGCCACGCCGGCGAGGGCGTTCTCGTCAACGCGATCTGCCCCGGCCCGGTCGAATCGGAGATGTGGATGGAGCCCGGCGGCCTGCTCGACCAGTCGCACGCGCTGAGCGGCGCCGCCAGCCGCGAGGAGGCGCTGACGACCGCCGGGTCCAAGCGCCCGATCGGCCGCCTCGCCCTGGCGGAGGAGATCGCCGCCGCGATCGTCTTCCTCTGCTCCGAGCGCGCCTCCTACGTGAGCGGCGCGGCTTGGTCGGTGGACGGCGGCACCGTCCAGGTCATCATCTGACGACGAGTGATGCATTCACCACCGGATAAGGGGGTCAATCGATCACTCGACGATCTCCTTCTCTCCCCCGAGGAGGCCCAGGCGATGAACGCGCGCGGCGGCACCGAGGCGGCGGTCCTCGTTCCCCTGCACGGCTGGCCCGACGAGCCCGGCCTGATCTTCACCGAGCGGCGTGCCGATATGCGCCGGCACGCGGGCGAGATCTCCTTTCCCGGCGGTCGGCGCGACGATGGCGACGCCGACCTGATCGCGACCGCGCTGCGCGAGGCCGAGGAGGAGATCGGACTCGACCGATCCGCGGTCGAGATCCACGGCGCCCTCCCCCCCACCGCGACCTTCGTCACCGGCTACCGCATCCACCCCTTCGTCGGGACGGTCGCCGATCCGGCCCGGCTCGCCCTCGAGCCGAACCCGAGCGAGGTCGAGACGGTCCTAGCCTTCACGGTGCAGGCGCTGCGCGAGGGCTACGCGATGCGGCGCCTCGTCCGCCGCGGGGTCCCGATCCACACGCCCACCTACGAGGTCGACGGCCACCTGATCTGGGGAGCGACGGCCCGCATCCTCGGCGACCTGCTCGAGCGCCTCGGCTGAGTGCGCCGAGCGGTCTGCAATTCACCCGTCTATAGGACGGATAGCAGCAGACGCGTCCCCCATTGGACCGGCTATGACCTCGACCGGGATGCGCCAGCGCTCGCCGGCGGCGCGCACGATCGCGGCACCCGCTTCGAGCACGTCCGAATCGACCGAGCCCGCGCCCTCGTAGACGAAGCGGCGCACCGGGGTTTCGACCAGGCGTTCGAGCAGGCGCTCCAGGCGCGGCCCGTGGATCGCGGTGAGCTCGTCAGGCGTTCCGACCGCCGAGCCGAGCAGCCAGTAGACGACCGCGACGTCGCCGACGAGGTCGAGCACGGTCGCCGGGCACTCGGGATCGGCCCGCGCCGGCTCGATCCCGACCGCCGCGATCTCCGCCAGCCCCTCCTCGCGCCGGCTCGTCCCGCGCACGGCCCAGCCTTCCCCCAGCAATCGCCGCCCCAGCTCCCGGCCGCGGCAACCGCAGCCGACGATCAGCGCCCGCGCCAAGCCGCCGGCCTCAGAGCGCCCCGGAGCGCCCGCGCCGCAGCTTCTCCAGCTCCTCCGCCTCGACCTCTTCGCGCAGCTCCCGCTCGTTGCGCTCGGGGGCGCCGCGCCGGCGGCGCATCTCGTTCTGGGCTTCGAGCATCTGCTGCACGTCGTCGACCTCGTTCTGCACCTCGACCTCGGGCGAGCGCGTCGGCTTCCAGTCGATCAGCTCGGCGTTGCTGCCGGTGTAGAAGTGGTCGATCAGGAAGAGAACCCCAACCATGACCAGCACGAGACCGACCGTTCCGAGGACGAACCACACGACGCCCAGGATACGCCCCGACCCCCCGTCCACTTAAATCCCGCCCGTGGCCGAGGCTTACCTAGTCGACGCGGTGCGCACGCCGATGGGCGGCTACCGCGGCGCGCTCGCCGGCGTGCGGCCCGACGACCTGGCAGCGCACACGATCGCCGCGATCGTCGAGCGCACCGGCCTCGACCCCGAGCGCGTAACCGACGTCTACTTCGGCGCCGCCAACCAGTCGGGCGAGGACAACCGCGACGTGGCGCGGATGGCGGCGCTGCTTGCCGGCCTGCCGCACAGCGTCCCGGGGGCGACCGTCAACCGGCTCTGCGCCTCCGGCCTGGAGGCGATCAACTGCGCGGCTAGAGCGGTGAAGCTCGGCGAGGGCGACCTCTACCTCGCCGGCGGGGTCGAGTCGATGAGCCGCGCCCCCTGGGTCGTCGGTAAGCCCGAGCACGGCCTGCCGCGCGGCCCGCAGACGATGCACGACACGACGCTCGGCTGGCGCTTCGTCAACCCGCGCATGGCCGAGCTCGGCCTCTCGACCGAGTCGATGGGCGAGACCGGCGAGAACGTCGCCGAACGCTACGGCGTCAGCCGCGAGGACCAGGACGCCTGGGGCCTGCGCAGCCATCAGCGCGCGGTTGCCGCCGCCGAGGCCGGGATCTTCGCCGAGGAGATCGTCCCGATCGAGGCCCCGCGCGGGCGCGAGACCGTCCTGGTCGATGCCGACGAGGGCCCGCGCCCCGACGCCTCGCTGGAGAAGATGGCGAAGCTGCGCCCGGCCTTCCGCGAGGGCGGCACGGTCACCGCCGGCAACGCCTCGACTCTCAACGACGGCGCCGCCTGCACGCTGATCGCCTCCGAGGAGGGCGCGCGGGAGCTGGGCGCCCCGGCACTCGCCCGAGTCGTCTCCTTCGGCGTCGCCGGCGTCGACCCGGCCTACATGGGCATCGGCCCGGCGCTCGCCATCCCCCGCGCGCTCGAGGCCGCCGGCCTCGCCCTGGACGACATCGACCTGATCGAGATCAACGAGGCCTTCGCCTCCCAGGTCCTCGCCAGCGCCCGCGAGCTCGGCATCGACGAGGAGAAGCTCAACGTCAACGGCGGCGCGATCGCCCTCGGCCACCCGCTCGGCTGCTCCGGCGCCCGCCTCGCCACCACCCTCGTCCGCGAGCTGCGCCGCCGCGGCTGCAAGTACGGCATAGCGACCATGTGCGTCGGCGTCGGTCAGGGCCTGGCAACGGTCTTCGAAGCCGTCTGACCCAGCCCACTCGCTCCGGTGCGCCTTATGCGGTCATAGCCCGTATAAAGCGCACCGGAACGGGCCGGCTAGTAGCCTCGCCGACCGATGACGGGTGACCCTCGGACAACCGAGCTTCGAGAGTTGGCGAGCGTGGATGGGCGGATTACGGCGACCGCCGAGGCCATTGTGCCGCTCAAGGACGACGGGCTCTACCGCGGCGACGGCGCCTTCGAGGTGATCCGGCTCTATGAGGGACGGCCGTTCGCGCTCGGCGACCACCTCGACCGGCTCGGGCGCTCTTCCGCGGCAATCGAGCTCGAGTTCGACCGCGACGCGCTCGAGGCCGAGGTCGACGCGCTGCTCGCCGAGCTCGGCCCCGCCGACGGGCAGCTGCGGCTGATCGTCACCCGGGGCGGGCGCCGCCTGGCGATGACCGAGCCGATCCCGGCTCACGCGGAGACCGTCCGCGTCGCCACCGTCACCTACTGCCCGAGCGTGATCCTCAACGGAGTCAAGTCGCTCTCCTACGCCGCCAACATGCAGGCCACCCGGCTCGCCAAGGCAGCGGGCGCCGACGAGGCCGTCCTCATCCAGCCCGACGGCACCGTGCTCGAGCCACCCACCTCCTCCATCTTCTGGGTCTCGCCCGAGGGCGCGCTGCGCACGCCCGCCCTCGACAACGGCGTGCTCGAGTCGATCACTCGCGACCGCCTCGTCAAGACCCTCGACGTCGAGGAGGGAACCTGGCCCGTCGCCGACCTGCGCGGTGCTCGCGAGGCCTTCCTCGCCTCGACCACGCGCGAGATCCAAGCCGTATCCGCAATCGACGGCGCCGGGCTGCCCTCGGCGCCCGGCCCCCGCACCCGCGAGGCACAGGAAGCCTTCGCGGCGACGCTCGGAAAGGAGCTTTGACCTTGGACTTCCAGTTGACCGACGAGCAGCGCCTGATTTCCGAAACCGCTCGCGAATTCGCCGACAAGGAGATAACGCCGCGGGTGAAGGAGAACGACCGCGCCGCCCGCTTCGACCGCGAGCTGGCGAGCAAGCTGGGCGAGGTCGGCTACCTCGGCGCGCCGGTCTCCGAGCAATACGGCGGCCGCGGCCTCGACTACCTCGGCTACGGCCTGATCGTCGAACAGGTCGGCCGCGCCGACTCCTCGGCGCGCACCGTCGTCTCGGTGCAGACCTCGCTCGTCGCGGGCTCGATCGAGAAGTGGGGCACCGAGGAGCAGAAGCAGCGCTGGCTGCCGCGGCTCTGCTCCGGCGAGGCGCTCGGCTGCTTCGGCCTGACCGAGCCCGACACCGGCTCCGACGCCGCCAACCTGCGCACCCGCGCGACCAAGACCGACTCCGGCTGGTCGATCAGCGGCCAGAAGATGTGGATCAGCCTCGCCAACTTCTCCGAGGTCGCCCTGATCTTCGCCCAGACCGACCCCGAGAAGAAGCACAAGGGCCTCGCCTGCTTCCTCGTCCCGACCGACAGCGAGGGCTTCACGACGCAGGAGATCCACGGCAAGCTCGGCCTGCGCTCCTCCGACACCGGCGAAATCTCGCTCGACGGCGTCGAGGTCGGCGAGGAGGCGATGCTCGGTGAGATCGGCGACGGCTTCAAGGTCGCGATGAGCGCCCTCGACAACGGCCGCTACAGCGTCGCCGCCGGCTGCGTCGGCATCTGCGAAGGCTGCGTCGAAGCCTCGGTCGCCTACGCCAAGGAGCGCAAGCAGTTCGGCGTCCCCCTCGCCCGCTTCCAGCTGGTGCAGGAGATGATCGCCGACATGATCCTCAAGCGCGACGCAAGCCGGATGCTGGTCTACCGCGCCGGCGCGCTCAAGGACGAAGGCGCGCCGAACACGACGGAGACCTCGGTGGCGAAGCTCTACGCAACCGAGTCGGCCGTCGAATGCGCCAACCTGGCGATCCAGGTCCACGGCGGCGCCGGCTACGTCGACGACTACCCGGTGGAGCGCTACCTGCGCGACGCCCGCGTCACCACCCTCTACGAGGGCACCTCACAGATCCAGAAATTGATCATCGGCCGGGCCGCGACCGGGATCAACGCGATGACGCCGCTGTAGGGAGCAAGGCGTGGGCGACCTGATCGAGAGCACCCGCGACGGCCACGTCGCCCTGCTGCGCATCGACCGGCCCGAGGCGCGCAACGCGCTCTCTCCCGAGGTGATGGAGGAGCTGGCGTCGGGGCTGGAGCGGCTCGATCCCGACCCCGACGTTCGCTGCGTCGTCATCGCCGGCTCCGAGAAGGTCTTCGCCGCCGGCGCCGACATCAAGGCGATGGCCGAGCGCAGCTTCGCCGAGGCCCTGCGCCACCCGGCGGCGGCCTTCTGGCGCCGCCTCGCCGCGATCAAGACGCCGATGGTCGCCGCGGTCTCGGGCTACGCGCTCGGCGGCGGCTGCGAGCTGGCGCTCGCCTGCGACATGATCGTCGCCGCCGAGGGCGCCACCTTCGGCCAGCCGGAGATCGACCTGGGAATCATCCCTGGGGGTGGCGGCACCCAGCGCCTGGCGCGGGTGCTCGGCAAGCAGCGGGCGATGGAGCTGGTCCTCACCGGTCGCCGCTTCGGCGCCGCCGAGGCGCGCGACCTTGGCCTCGTCAACCGCGTCGTCCCCGACGGCGAGTGGCTCGACGCGGCCCTCGCCCTCGCCCGCGAAGTCGCCGAGAAGCCGCCGATCGCCTCGCGCCTCGCCAAGCAGGCTGTGCTCGTCGCCGAGGAGACCGCCCTCTCCCCCGGCCTCGAGAACGAGCGCCGCCTCTACGAGCTGGCGATGGCGACCGAGGACCGGGTCGAGGGCATGAAGGCCTTCCTCGAGAAGCGCGACCCGAAGTTCGAGGGCAAATGACCTTCCGGTGCGCTTTATGTGGTCATAGGTGGCATAAAGCGCACCGGAACGGGAGGGAGCGGTGAGCGTCCAGCGAATCGGCGTCGTCGGCGCCGGGACGATGGGGGCCGGGATCGCGCAGATCGCGGCGCTCGGCGGCTACGAGACGCGCCTGCACGACCCGATCCTGGCGGCGCTCGAGGCCGCCAACGACCGGCTGCACCGGGCGCTCGCCAAGGGTGCGACGCGGGGGCTGTGGAGCGAGGACGACGCGAGAGCGGCCGGGGACCGGGTCGGCGCCGCGCCCCACCTCGCCGACCTCGGCGAATGCGACCTCGTGATCGAGGCGGCGCCCGAGGACCTGACGCTGAAGCGCGAGCTGTTCGCCTCGCTCGCGGTGGCCTGCGGCCCGGCGACGATCCTCGCCACCAACACCTCCTCGCTGCCGGTCACCGACGTCGCCATCGGGGTCCCGGATCGCGAGCGCGTCGTCGGCATGCACTTCTTCAACCCGCCGGCGCTGATGAAGCTGGTCGAGGTCGTCGCCACCGCCGATTCCTCGCCGACGGCGCTGGAAGCGACGACCGAGGTCGGCGTGCGCATGGGTCGCACCCCAATCCGCGCCAGGGACTGCCCCGGCTTCATCGCCAACCGGCTCGCTCGCCCCTTCAGCCTGGAGTCGCTGCGGATGCTCGCCGAGGGCGTCGCCGATGCGGCGACGATCGACCGCGTCGTCCGCGTCGGCGGCGGCTTCCGCATGGGGCCCTTCGAGTTGATCGACTTGATCGGGCTCGACGTCAACCTCAGCGTCGCCCGCTCCTTCTACGCCCAGGGAGGCGAGCCGGAGCGCTGGAAGCCGAGCCCAATCCAGGAAGCGCTCGTCGCCGAAGGCAAGCTGGGCCGTAAGAGCGGCGCGGGCTTCTACTCCTACGGCGACGGATCGCACCGCCCGGAGGACCCGGCCCTCGACATCGAGGCGCCAACCCTCGACCCGGTGACCCTGGCGAAGATCGACCCGGCGGCGCCTACGATCCTCCTCCGGCTCGTGGCCCAGATTGCCAACGAGGCCGCCTTCGCGCTCGAAGAGGAGGTCGGCTCACCGGTGGACATGGACACCGCGATGCGGCTCGGCTTCAACTGGCCGCGCGGCCCGATCGAGCTGACGGCGTCGATCGGCCCGGCCCGTGCGATCGAGCTACTCGAAGAGCTGCGCGCCGAGCGCGGCGAGGCCTACGCACCCGCCCCCCGGCTCCTCGCCGAAGCCCTATGAGCGCCCCAATCGTCACGGTGATCACCGGTTGTTCGAGTCCGTGGCGATTGGGGCGCGAACCAGAGGTGTTTCGGTGAGCGCGTTCGAGCACGAGCGCGAGCTGGCGCGCCGCGGTCTGATCGCACCCTTCGACCCGCCCCGAGTCGAGGACGAGGATGGCCGCGTCGTCTGGGAGCTCGAGTCCTACGAGTTCCTCGACGCGGAGCCGCCCGCCACCGCCCACCCGAACCTCTGGCGCCAGGCCCAGCTCGGCCGCATCGCCGGGCTGTTCGAGCTGGCGCCCGGCTTCTACCAGCTGCGCGGCTTCGACCTCTCCAACATGCACGTGGTCGAGGGGCGCGAGGGGATCGTCGTCATCGACCCCCTGGTCTCGACCGAGACCGCGGCCGCCGCGCTCGCCCTCTACCGCGAGCACCGCGGCGAGCGCCCGGTCACGGGGCTGCTCTACACCCACAGCCACATCGATCACTTCGGCGGCGCCCGGGGCGTCCTCTCCGAGGAGGAGATCGCGGCGCGGCGCATCCCAATCCTCGCCCCCGCCGGCTTCCTCCACCACGCGGTCAGCGAGAACGTCTTCGCCGGCACCGCGATGGCGCGCCGGGCCGGCTACATGTACGGGGCGCGGCTCGAGCGCGGGCCCGAGGGTCAGCTCGGCGCCGGGCTCGGCCAGACGACCTCGCTGGGAACGATCGGCCTGCTGCCACCGAACCTCGACGTGGTCGAGAGCGGCCAGGAGGAGACCGTCGACGGCGTGCGCATGCGCTTCCAGCTCACGCCCGAAGCCGAGGCACCGGCGGCGATGAACGTCCACTTCCCCGACGCCCGCTTGCTCTGCATCGCCGACAACGCCGTCTGCTCGATGCACAACGTCCTCACCCTGCGCGGCGCCCTAGTCCGCGACGCCCGCGTCTGGGCCAACCACCTCGATCGCACGATCGAGCTCTACGGCGCCGAGACCGAGGTGCTTTGCGCCGGCCACAACTGGCCGCGCTGGGGCGGCGCGGAGATCGTCGAGTTCCTCGAGAAGCAGCGCGACCTCTACGCCTACCTGCACGACCAGACCGTGCGCCTGCTCAACAAGGGGCTGACGGGCCCGGAGATCGCCGAGGCGATCGAGCTGCCGCCGAGCCTCGCCTCCGAGTGGCACTGCCGCGAGTTCTACGGCTCGGTCAGCCACAACGCGAAGGCGATCTACCAGCGCTACATGGGCTGGTTCGACGGCAACCCGGCGAGCCTCTGGGAGCACCCGCCAGTCGAGCAGGCACGCCGCTACGTCGAGTTCATGGGCGGCGCCGACGCGGTCCTGGCGAAGGCGCGCGAGTCCCTCGAGGCGGGCGACTACCGCTGGGTCGCCGAGGTCGTCAACCGCGTCGTCTTCACCGAGCCGGGGAACCGCGCCGCCCGCGAGCTGCAGGCCGAGGCCCTCGAACGGCTCGGCCACGGCGCCGAGAACGCGACCTGGCGCAACTTCTTCCTGATGGGTGCCAAGGAGCTGCGCGACGGCATCTCGGGAACGCCGACCGGAACGGCGCCCCCTGACGTCGTCGCCCGGCTGACGGTCAGCCAGCTGCTTGACGCGATGGCGATCCGGCTCGACGGGCCGCGCGCGGCCGGGCTGCACCTGCGCATCGACTGGACCGTGACCGACCCCGACGAGGAGCACCGGATCGAGCTCCGCAACGGGGTCCTGCGCCACCGGCCTGGCCGCCACGACCCGCCCGCCGACGCCGGCCTGATCGTCGAGCGCGAGGCCCTCAATCAGCTCCTGCTCAAAGCCGCCGACGTCGGCGAGCTGGCCGAGAGCGGCCGCCTGCGGGTCGAGGGCGACGGCGCCAAGCTCGGCGAGCTGCTCGGCCTCCTCGATGAGCCCGACCCCGGCTTCGCGATCGTCACGCCCGACTGACTCAGGTGCAACGCATTGCGGCTCCACGGCAGCCGCAATGCGTTGCACCGATATTCGGGGCGTCCACCGGCTCAAGCCCGGGCCCCGGGTGGCCGATGCCGATCCCATGCACCTCCCCCTCGCCCGGCGCCCGCCCAGGCCCATCGCCATCTGGATCGGGGCGCTCTCCGCGCTGCTCGCCGCGTACGCGGTGGTCACCGTCGGCCCGATCGCCTTCGGCGAAGGGGTCCAGGACGCATTCGGGCGCTGGGTCTACGACGCCGTCGTGCTCGGCGCCGCGGCCGTCGTGCTCTACCGGGCCGTGCGGGTCGAGCGCGAGCGGCTCGCCTGGCTCTGCCTCGGCGCCGGCATGCTGTTCTGGGCGCTGGGCCAGAGCTACTACTCGATCGTCCTCTACTACGCGAGCCCTGCCCCCTTCCCCTCGCCGTCGGACGTCCTCTTCCTCGCCTTCTACCCGGCGGCCTACCTCGCCCTGATCCTCCTCCTGCGCAGCCGCTCCGCCGGGATCGACCGCTTCGCCTGGGTCGACGGCCTGATCGGGGCGCTCGCGGTCGCCTCGGTCGCGGCGGCGCTGATCTTCCCGCCGGTGCTCGAAGCGCTGGAAGGCAGCAGCCTCGGCGTCGCGGTGAGCCTCGCCTACCCCTGCGCCGACCTCGTCCTCCTCGGCCTCGTCACCGGGGCGCTGACGACGTCGAGCTGGCGCGTGCACGGGGCATGGCCGCTGATCGCCTCGGCGCTGCTGCTCTTCGGCCTCGCCGACGTCGTCTACCTCTCGGTCGCGGGCCAGTCGACCGAGGCGCTCAACCTGGCCAGCGTCGCCTGGCCGCTGGCCTTCATCCTGCTCGGCGCCACCGCCTGGTACCCCGACGCCGCGGCCGAGCCGACGGCCGCGCGCAGCGTCCGCTCGATCGCCCTGCCGGTCGGCCTCGCCACGGTCGTCGTCGGCCTTCTCGCGCTCGGCAACGTCGCCCCGATCGGCCCCGTCGCCGTCGCACTCGGCGCGGCGGCCCTGATCACGGTGATGGCTCGTCTGGCGGCCACCTTCGCGGTCAACACCCGGATGCTCGCCACCAGCGAGCGCGAAGCGACCACCGACGCGCTGACCGGGCTGCGCAACCGGCGCTCGCTGCTCGCCGACCTCGGGCGAGCGCTCTCCACCGCCGAACCCGAGCCCGCGATCCTCGCCCTGTTCGACCTCGACGGCTTCAAGGCCTACAACGACGGCTTCGGCCACAGCGCCGGCGACGAGCTGCTGCGCCGTCTGGGCGCTCGGCTGCAGGAAGCGGTCGAGGACCGGGGCGACGCCTACCGGCTCGGCGGCGACGAGTTCTGCGTCCTCGTCTCCAACGCCGACGGCGAGGGGGAGAAGGCGGTCAAGGCCGCCGAGGGCGCCCTGCGCGAGAAAGGACCGAGCTTCACGATCAGGGCTTCCTGGGGCATGGCCCTCCTGCCCGCGGAGGCGACTACTCCGAAAGAGGCGCTGAAGACGGCCGACCGGCGCATGTACACGCAGAAGGGCCAGCGCGCCGACTCGGCCCTGAGCCAGACGCGCGGCGTGCTGCTCGGCGTGCTGCGCGAGCGCGAGCCCGACCTCGACCGGCGCCTCGGCGGCGTCGCCCAGCTCGCCGCCGCGATGGGCCGCGCGATGGGCCTCGAAGCGGAGCAGCTGGACGTGCTCGTGCGCGCCGCCGAGATGCACGACATCGGCAAGATCGCGATCCCGGACGAAATCCTGCACAAGAGCGGGCCGCTGACCGAGGCCGAGGAAGACCTCGTGCACAAGCACACCCTGGTCGGCGAGCGGGTGCTGGCGGCGGCCCCCGCCCTGCGCGAGGTCGCCAAGGTGGTCCGCTCCAGCCATGAGGACTGGGACGGCGGCGGCTATCCCGACGGGCTGGCGGGTAAGGAGATCCCCCTCGCCGCGCGCGTGATCCACGTCTGCGACGCCTACAGCGCGTTGACCGAGTCGGGGCCCTACGGCCACCCGTCCTCAGAAGCCGAGGCCCTCGCCGAGCTGCGCCGCGCCGCCGGCAGCGAGCTCGACCCCGACCTGGTCGAGCTGTTCGCGCGCGAGGTCGCAGTCGAGGAATTTTCCGGCGACGTACCGGTGGAACGCTGAAATAGCCAGCCGCGACGCGGATTGGTGCGCGCGGGGCCCGCATCTGCCACGCTGTCCGCATGGGAGACGCCGAGACGAACGGCGAGGCGATTACCGCTGACGGCATCGCCGCGCTGCGCGAGGAAATCGAGCAGCTGGAAGGACCGGCGCGCACCGAGATGGCAGCGCGCATCAAGGTCGCCCGCGAGCTCGGCGACCTCAAGGAGAACGCCGAGTATCACATCGCCAAGGAGGACCAGGCGCACCTGGAGACCAAGATCAAGCGCCTGCGCGAGCGCCTGCGCACCGCCGTCGTCGTCGAGGTCGATGGCAACGCCGAGACCTTCGCCTTCGGCCGCACCGCCAAGGTCCTGGACGAATCGAAGGACGAGGTCAACACCTGGACCCTCGTCGGCTCGACCGAGGCCAACCTCGCCGAGGGCCGCCTCTCGGCCGAGTCGCCGATCGGCAGAGCCCTGCGCGACGCCAAGGTAGGCAAACCGATCGAAATCGAGACGCCGAAGGGCTCCCGCACCTTCGTAGTCCAGAAGCTGGTCGGCTGAGAAGGAGGGTCGGCCTCTTCTTGACGGGTTTTCCGCGCTATAGCAACTACAACCCATCAATTAGCTCTACGAACTTGTGGTGCTACGCTGTCGCATATGGAGATCGGAGTCCGAGACCTGCGCAATCGCACCGCGAGCGTGATCGATGCGGTGAAGGCCGGTGAGCGCGTCGTCCTCACGGTCAACGGCGACCCGATGGCAGACATCGTCCCCCACGGTCGGCGCAGTCGCTGGCTTGGCGGCGAGAGCCTGCGCGAGCAGCTAAAGGAACGTGCCGCCGACCCCGCACTTCGACATGAGCTCGACGAACTCGCCGGCCAGACCCTCGACGAGCTTTGAGCACGCCGGCCGCGGGGCTCCTCGATACCTCGGTCTTCATCGCCCGTGAGACCGGCCGAGAGCTCGACGAGTTGCCGGACCGGGTCGCCGTCTCGGTGGTCACGATCGGCGAGCTTCAGCTCGGCGTACTCAACGCACCCGATGACGACGCGCGCGCGCGCCGAGCCGACACTCTTGCCCTCGCCAGGTCAGCGGATCCGATCCCGATCAGCGAGGCGGTAATGACCGCCTGGGCCCGCCTCGTCGCCGACTGCAGGAAGGCAGGCACTCATCGCACGGTCAAGCTCACCGACGCCCTGATCGCTGCCACAGCGGTGGAGCACGGCCTACCGGTCGTCAGCCAGGACGACGATTTCGAAAAGATCGCCTCCGCCCACGCGGCACTCGCTGTATTGCAGGTCTGACTACGACCCAGGCGTCGGGGCGACCTCTTGCGGCTCGCCGCCGGGCATCCAGTGGGCCTCGGGCGAGGGCGGGATGTCGCGCAGGTACCACTCGGCGTCGAGGGCACCCTTGCAGCCGCTGCCGGCGGCGGTGATCGCCTGGCGGTAGGTGCGGTCGACGACGTCGCCGACGGCGAAGACGCCGGCGAGGTTGGTCCTGGTCGAGCCCGCCTCGGTGAGGATGTAGCCCTCCTCGTCGGTGTCGACCTGGCCGGTCACGACCTCCGAGCGGGGGATGTGGCCGATCGCGATGAAGGCGCCGTCGGTGGCAAAGTCCTCGACCTCGTCGGTCTCGACGTTGACCAGGCGCACGTGGTCGAGCTTGCCGTCCTCGCCGACGACGAACTCCTTGGGGACGAACGGCGTCTTGAAGCCGATGTTCGGGCGCTCCCGCGTGCGCTCGAGCATGATCTTCGAGGCGCGGAACTCCTCGCGCCGGTTGACGATCGTCAGCTCGCTGGCGTACTTGGAGATGAAGATCGCGTCCTCCATCGCCGAGTCGCCACCGCCGATCACGATCACCCGCCGATCCTTGAAGAAGGCCCCGTCGCAGACACCGCAGGTGGAGACGCCGCGGCCCCCGAGCTCCATCTCGCCCGGAACGCCCAGCCGACGGGGCTCGGCCCCCGTCGCCAGGATCACGGCCTTGGCCAGGTACTCCTCATCGCCCAGATAAACCTTCTGCACGCCGCCGTCGGAGAGCTCGACCCGGTCGACGTCATCGGTGATGAAGCGCGTCCCGAAGCGCTCGGCCTGAGCGCGGAACTGGCTCATCATCTCCGGGCCCATGATCCCCTCGGGGTAGCCCGGATAGTTCTCGACGTCGGTCGTGTTCTGCAGCTGCCCGCCCCACTGGAAGCCCTCGAAGACGAGCGGCTCCAGGTTGGCGCGCGCGGTGTAGAGCGCGGCCGTGTAGCCGGCCGGCCCGCCGCCGACGACGATCACGTTCTCGACTTTTCTGTCCTCTGTCATGTCCGTCCCGAGTCTAGTGGCGTGGCCAATACTTCACTTTGTATAGTACCGCCCCGGTCAATTGGCAACTCGCCCTCTTCCCACTCGTGGACGCGGTTGCGCAGTTGGAAGAAGGCGACTACGCCGAAGGGGATCGGCAGCCAGAAGGCGACCAGGCGGTAGATCAGGATCGCCGGGAAGACCGCGTCCTCGGGGATGCCGAAGAGGACGAAGGCGCCGATCATTCCCGCGTCGACGGCCCCTACGCCGGCTGGAGCGAGGGGGAAGAGGTTGGCGACCATGCCGAGAAAGAAGCCCTGGACGACGACCGCGAGCGGCACGTGGACGCCGAGGGCGTGGAAGCAGGCCCAGAGGATGCCGATGTTGGCGGCCCAGAAGCCGGCGGCCCCGATCACCGCCAAGCCGCCCCGCGAAGGGTGGGCGAAGAGACCGAGCGCGAAGCGGAAGCCTTCGGCGAAGGTGGCCGGCACCTTGCCGACCGTGCGGGCGATCGACTGGCCCCGCTCGCCGTGCACGTGGCGCGCGATCCGCTGCCCGAGGTCCTTCGGGATCAACGCCAGCAGCGCGCCGAGGATGAGGACCAGGCCGGCCACCCCGGCCGGAACGATCGTCAACTCGACCGAGTCCTCGCCGTTGACCACGCCGGTGCGCAGGAGGACGCCGAAGAGGATGATCGCCAGCGGGTAGAAGGCGTAGTGCAGGGTGAGGAAGGCGACCATCCGCCGCCCGACGTCGCGGCGTTCCATCCCGGCCTTGCGCAGCGCCCAGTAGGTGAGCGCGATGCCACCGGCGCCGGCGGCGGAGAAGATCAGCGTCGCCGCCAGCCCCGCCATGTTGATCTCGTAGGTCTCTTTCCAGGTGAGACGCAGCACGTCCCCGCCGACCACCGCCTTGAAGAGGGCTATGTAGGTGCCGAAGGCGACGACGTTGAAGGCGATCGCGATCGCGATCCAGAGCGGGTCGGCATCGTCGAGCTTGCCCAGCGCGTTGCCGAGGCCGACCAGCTTCGGGAAGAGGAAGTAGATCCCGACCAGCAGCGCGACGACGAGGACCGCGGTCTGGATCAGGCGCCGCGGCGTGAAGATCGGCAGCTCGGCGACGCGACCGCCGTTCTCCGATTCCTCGGGAGACACTCTGAAAAGCTACCCGCTCGCGAGGCGCTCCAGGCGGCGCAGCCCGCGGTTCACGGCAAGCACCGCCGGTTCGGCAAGCGGCTCGCCGAGCCGCACCGCCGCCACCAACCCGCCCCCCGCCGCGAGGTCGGTGACGTAGTGCTCACCCAGATAGACGAGGGCGAAGCCGAGGGTGAGCGCGTAGGTCCAACCGACAGCGCCCTCTGTCCCGCCCGCTTCCGACAGTGAGATCGCGGCCATCGTCGAGGTGGCGAAGTGCAGCGAGGGCATCGCCGCCCAGGGATTTCCGCCCAGCGCCCCGTACATCGCCGGCCAGGCTTTGCCCCAGGTGCCTTCGCCGACGCCGACCATGATCCGCCGCACCTCTTCGCCGGTGGCACCCTGCTCGGAGGCCCACCAGGGCGGCGCCGTGGGCGCCGCGAAGTAGCCGACGCAGCCGAGGTCGAAGACGGCGGCCATCTGCCGCGCCGCCCGCGGGAAGCGCCGCGGGTGCCGCAGCAGGATCCAGACCAGGGCGAGGTAGGGCTCGAGGAACCAGAGCCAGTGCACCCAGGTCAGAGCGTGGTCGAGCACACGAACCCCGGGCAGGCGGCGAAGCGCGCGCTGGAGGCGAGCGTTGGGCAGGCGACCGAGGCCGATCGCCCGGTCGACCGCGATCGGGTAGCGCACGCGCAGCCGCGACCGCAGGCGCTCGGGATCGTCGTAGGGCAGCTCGTGGACCATCGTGAAGGCCCACATCTGCATCGCGAAGAGGGCGACGTCGCGCTTGCGCGAGCGCGGGTAGAGCACGGCGAGCGCCAGCGGGCCCGCCGCGGAGGTGGCGATCGTCACCGGGGCAGGGACGCGAAGCCTGCGCCGCAGCAGCGGCACGGCGACAGCCGCGGCGACGGTGCTCCAGGCTCCGGCGCGCAGCGCCGTGCGAAGCGCCGGAGATGAGCGCGATCGGCGACCCATAAGGTCGGCGAGTATAGGAGCCGCCCGGCGTGATTAGAATGGCCGCGCTTTGACCCCGCACTCCCCTGGCACCGACCAGATCGACACGCTGCTTTGGATCGGCTTCGTCGCCGCGACGATCCTGATCGTCGCGATCAACGGCGCCCTGATCTACGCCGTGCGTCGCTACCGGGGGACGCGCGGCTCGCGGGCGAGCGAGTCCGTCACCGGCCGCCGCTCCCAGCTGCGGGTCGGCGCCGTCCTCACCGCCTTCGCCGCCGTCGTCTTCGTGCTCAGCGTCATCTACACCGACAAGGCGCGCGAGACCCCGACGACCGAGGCCGCCGGCCTCGCCTCGGCCAGCTCCGAGCCGCTGACGATCTCGGCCACCGGCCAGCAGTGGCTATGGCGCTACGACTACCCCAACGAAGCCTTCTCCTATTACAAGCTCGTCGTCCCGGTCGACACGACGGTCCAGCTCGACCTGGTCTCGACCGACGTGATCCACACCTGGAACGTGCCGGCGCTCGCCGGCAAGCGCGACGCGGTGCCCGGCAAGACCAACCACGTCGTCTTCCGCGCCGACGAGGAAGGCGTGTTCGAAGGCGACGCGGCGACCCTCTCCGGCCAGGCCTACGCGCCGATGCGGACCGCGGTCGAAGTCGTCTCCCCCGCCAAGTACCAGGAATTCCTCAAGGCCCAGAAGGCCGACATCCAGGCCGCTCAGGACCGCGTCGTCGGCCTGATCGAAAACGGAGAAGTCCCATGATCGCGGAGCGACCCGAGCACCGTCCCGAGCTGGTCGTCGACGGCTACCCGCGCCGCCGGCCGCGCTGGACGGAGATCGCGACCAGCGCCGACCACAAGGACGTCGGCCGGGTGATGATCGGCGCCGCGCTCGGCTTCCTCTTCATCGCCCTGGTCGAGCTGCTGCTGATGCGACTGCAGCTGGCGGTGCCGGAGAACACGATGCTTACTCCGGTCACCTTCAACCGGCTCCTCTCGCTCTACGGGGCGACGGCGATCTTCCTCTTCGCGATCCCGCTGGCGCTGGGCTTCTTCTACTACCTGGCGCCGCTGCAGGCGGGCGCTCGCGGCACGGCGCTGCCCCGGGTCGGTCAGATCGGCCTCTGGCTCTACCTGGCCGGCGCGACCGTCCTCTATTCGGGCTTCCTCTTCACTCCCTCGGAGGCCGGCGTCAACCCGCTGGCGCCACTCTCCGAGCTCGCCTTTCTGCCCAACAACGGAGTCGACGCCTGGGCCGCCGCCACCGGCCTGGCCACGCTGGGCTTCGTCCTCCTCTCGGTCAACCTGGTCGCCACGCTGCACGGCCTGCGGGCGCCGGGGATGGCCTGGCGGCGACTGCCGGTCTTCGCCTGGGCGGCTGGGGTCTGCTCCTGGCTGATGCTGTTCATCGGCCCGGTGATGCTGGGCGCGATCTCGATGCTGCTGATCGACCGCAACTTCGACGGCATCTTCTTCGCCGACGGCTCGGGCGGCTCGCCGCTGCTCTGGTCGCACCTGAGCTGGATCTTCTTCACCGGCGCCTACATGCTGATCCTGATCTTCGCCCTCGGCGCCCTCGCCGAGATCGTTCCCGTCTTCTCGCGCCGACCGCTGCAGGGTCGCCGGGTCGTCACCGGCTCCCTGGTCGCGATCGCCGCGATCGGCACGCTCGCCTGGATGCAGAACATGCTCACCGCGCCGATCGGGATCGGCTGGATGTACTTCGCGATGCTGCTCTCGCTGGCGCTGATCGTCCCCTTCGGGCTGATCTTCTACAACCTGATCTCGACCATGGTCGGCGGCGCGCTGCAGATGCGGGCCCCATTGCTGTTCGCGCTCGGCGCGGTCTCGGCGATCTCGATCGGGCTGGCAGCGGAGATCGAGCACTCGATGGTCGCCGTCGCCTGGCGCCTGCACAACACCACCGACGCCACGGCGGCGACCCACTTCGCGCTCGTCGGCGGCGCCGTCTTCGGCGGCTTCGCCGGGCTGCACTACTGGTTCCCGAAGATGACCGGCCGCACGATGGGCGAGACGATGGCGCGGATGTCCTTCTGGACGATGGGCCTCGGCACGCTCGTCGCCTTCGTGCCGCTGTTCGTCGCCGGCGGCGATCACGGCGAGGTCGTCGACGCCTACAAGTTCTTCTCCGGCACCGGGGTGAGCACGCTCAACCTGATCGCCACGATCGGCGCCTTCGTGCTGGCGATCGGCATCCTGCTGACGCTGGTCAACGCGATCTTCAGCCGCACCGGCGGCTCCCGCGCCGGCCACGACCAGTGGGGCGGCGATTCGCTCGAGTGGTTCGCGCTCTCGCCCCCGGAGCCGCACAACTTCGACGTGCTCCCCGATGTGCGCAGCGAGCGGCCGCTGCGCGACATCCGCGTGGCGATCGCGCACCGCGACAGCCCGGCCGAGCCCGAGCCGGCGGCGCGCGAGACCCAGCCGGTAGCCTGAGACTGTGAGCGGCGCTGAGACGGCTGTCGTCGCCCAGCGCGCGGCTGTACCGCAGGTCCTGCGCGACTACGTCACGCTGACCAAGCCGAAGGTGCAGTCGCTGCTGCTGCTGACGACGATCACGACGATGTACGTGGCGGGCGACCCCTCGGTCGGGCTCGTCCTCCTCACCTGCCTCGGCGGCGCCCTCTCCGCCGGCGGCGCAGGCGCGATCAACCACGCGATCGACCGCGACGTCGACCGGATCATGACGCGCACCGCGACCCGGCCGGTGGCGGCGGGGCGGATCTCGCCGCAGGCGGCGATCGGCTTTGGCGTGCTGCTCGGCTGCGCCTCCTTCGCCCTGCTTTCACTCGCCGTCAACCCGCTGGCGGCGGCGCTCTCGATCTCCGGCCTCTTCGGTTACGTCTGCGTCTACACGCTCTGGCTCAAGCGCTCGACGCCGCAGAACATCGTCATCGGCGGCGCCGCCGGCGCGGTCCCGCCCCTGGTCGCCTGGGCAGCCGTCACCGGCGGCCTCAGCGGCACGGCCCTCTTCCTCTTCGCGATCGTCTTCTTCTGGACGCCGCCCCACTTCTGGGCGCTCTCGCTGCTGATGAAGGACGAGTACGCCAAGGCCGGGATCCCGATGCTCCCGGTCGTCCGCGGCGAGAACGAGACCCGCCGCCAGATCCTCCTCTACACCGTCCTCCTCTACGCGGTCACCCAGCTGCCCTTCTGCGCCGGCGGCTTCGGCGTCGAGTACCTGGTCGCCTCGATGACCCTCGGCGCCGGCTTCATCTACTGCGCCGTGCGCCTGCTGCGCAGCGGCGACCGGCGCTGGGCGCTGCGCACCTACCTCTACTCGCTCGCCTACCTGGCGCTGCTCTTCGTCTCGATGCCGCTCGACCGGCTCTTCTAGTAGAAATCGGCCCGTGGATCGCGAGAGCGCAAGAGCGAGCATCTCCGCCGGCCTCGTCGCCGGCGGCGTCGCGGCCGCCGTCTTTGCCCTCAGCTTCGTCGCCGCGGTTCTCTACATCGCCTCATGAGCCCCGAACCCCGACACGTCCCCGAGCCCGGCGAGCTGGTCTACCGGCCCCGCCCCTCTTGGGCGCCCGCGATCTTCGCCTTCGCCATCGCGCTCGCCCTCTGCGGCATCTTCGCCGAGGGCTTCATGGTGCGCGGCTGGATCTACTCGATCATCGGCCTCGTTGTCGCCCTCTTCGCCCTGCGCAGCATGATCAAGGACGCCGCCAGTTCCTACTTCAAGCTCCCCCGCAAGCAACGCGTTCGCGGCGCAGTGCTCCCGGTCGAGACGATCAGCGTCCCCAAGGACTGATCTCGGACTCGGTGCGTCAAGGCCATCGGGGGTTCCCTCTCAGGAACTCCCGCGAAGCGGCCTGAGAGGGAACCCCGATGGCCCTCCCCGCTTAGTCGGGACTCATCCCCGAGGTCGCGCCTTCGGTCGTCCAGACGCGCATGATGTCGCGCATCGAGAGCACGCCGACCAGGTCCGAGCCTTCGTAGACGACGAGGTGGCGGATGCCGCGGCGCGACATCTCGGCGGCGGCCCGCTCAAGGCTCCAGTCCGGGGACGCGGCGATCACGGCGTCGCTCATGTGGTCGCCGACGCGCTCGGAATCGGGGTCCTCGCCCTTGCCGACGGACGTGAGGACGTCGCGCTCGGTGAGGATGCAGGGGACCGGATGCTCGTCATCGCTGACCAGGGCCGCGCCGATCGCTTTCTCGCTCATCATCGTCGCCGCCTCGCGCAACGTGTGCGTGGGGCCGATCGTGAGAACCACCTCCGACATCCCGTCCCTGACCTGCATGCAGCGCCTCCTCGACCGTAGTGAGCTAGTGCTGATCGCCTCAAGCGTACCCGACGGCGACGCCCGCACAAGGCGGCTTTCGGGCGGCCGGGACATATAGACTCCGGCGCGCTCCGCGCCGTATGCCAAAGCTTCCGTCCGCAATAACCTCGCTGCTCGCCCTTGCCGCAATCGCGGCCGTGGTCCTCACCGCTTCGGGCTGCGGCACCACGGAAGCCGATCCCGTGCGGGGCCGCGCGCTCTTCGTCCAGAACTGCGGCGTATGCCACGAAATGGCGCAGGCCGGTACGTCCGCCCAGATCGGGCCCAACCTCGACGACGCCTTCGCCGCGGCGCGCAGCGCCGGCGAGGGCGGCGAAACGATCGAAGGGATCGTCAAGGCGCAGGTCGAGAACCCGCGGCCGAGCAACGACAATCCCGCCGACTCGATGCCGGCCAACGTCGTCGAGGGCCAGGACCTCGAGGACGTCGCCGCCTACGTCGGCATGTGGGCCGGCGTCCCCCGCGCAGCGCCCCCCAAGGTCCCCGGAGGCCCCGGCGCCCAGGTCTTCGCCAACAACGGCTGCGGCGGCTGCCACACGCTCGCCGCCGCCAATTCCGGCGGCACGACCGGCCCCAACCTCGACGAAGTGCTGCCCGGCCAATCGGCCGCGATGGTCGAAGAATCGGTCGTCGACCCCAACGCCCAGATCGCCCACGGCTACCCGCCCAACGTGATGCCGTCCACCTTTGGCCAGAGCCTCTCCAAGAAGGAAATCGAAGACCTGGTCCAGTTCCTGATCGAATCGACGTCCGGCGGCGGCAAGGGCAAGAAGAGCGGCTGAGCCGTTCTTCGGCGACCGCGCGGCGGGCGCTGGCATCATCCCCGAGGCACCCATGCGCGATCGCCTCAGCATCTCCCCGCAGCTCTACGCCAACGTCGCCCTGGTCGCGCTTGCCGCCCTCGCGCTGATCGTCCTGACCGGGGCGGGAGTGCGCCTCACCGGCTCGGGGCTCGGCTGCCCGGACTGGCCCAAGTGCTACGGGCAGACGGTGCCCCCGCTCGACACCCACGCGGTGATCGAGTACGGCAACCGCGTGCTCACCGGCTTCGTCGGGATCGCCGTGATCGCCGCCAGCGTGCTCGCCTGGTTCCGCGTGCCGTTTCGCGGCCATCTGGCGCTGTTCGGTGCCCTGCTGCCGCTGGGGGTGATCGGGCAGGCCATCCTCGGCGCCCTGGTCGTCAAGTACCACCTCGCCCCAGGCCTGGTGATGAGCCACTTCATCCTCTCGATGCTGCTCCTCGACGCGGCCTTCGCGCTCGCCTGGTGCTCGCGCTACGAACCCTGGGAGCGGCGGCGCTCCGGCGACCGCCTCGGCGTCTGGGCCGTGCGGGGACTGATCCCGCTCGGCCAGCTGACGATCCTCGCCGGCACGATCGCCACCGCCTCGGGGCCGCACGCTGGCGCGCATGCGGGCCAGCTGGTGCATCGCTTCACCTTCGAGGGAACCGGCACCCTGGAATGGGTCGTGCAGCGACACTCGGCGCTCGCCACCGTCTTCGGCCTCGCCGCGATCGGCGTCTGGTTCCTGCTGCGCAGGCCCGGAGGCGATAGGAGGGCGGTGAAGCCCCTGAGCGCCGTGCTCTGCCTCCTTGCCCTGCAGGGCGGCGTAGGCGGCCTGCAGTGGGCTCTGAAGCTGCCTGGCGAGCTCGTCTGGGTCCACGTCGCCCTCGCCACCGCGACCTGGTTGGCGATGCTCTGGACCGTTGCCACGGCGGGGCGGCTGGAGCCGCGCGAGCTTCCCGCCGAGGACCCTGGAGCGGCCGATGCCCGGCCCGCCGCCTCGTCCGCGGTCGCCGCTTGAGTTAAGGCCTTAGAGCGAGAGGATCACAGCGCGGTGAGACCCGACGTCGAACGAAACCGGAGCTAACCTTTCGCCGACGTCGTTCGCTCCGCTTCCAGGTCGACCACGACGTGGGTTACCGGCAGGTCGATCTCGTCGCGAGCGCGCTCGACGACCCTGTGCTCCAGCCAGCGCGAGCGATGCGGCGGATGGGTCGAGATCACGATCTCATCCGCTGGGTACGTTCGCAGCGCGTCCTCGATCGCCACCATCGGATCGGAGTCGCCGATTTCCCCCTTCGCCTTCACGTCGGCGCCGCGGAGGGCGATCAGCGAGAGCTCCATCCGCTGCCGCGCCAGCTCGATCGCTTCGTCGACGTCGGAGGCCCAGTGCGAGGTGCGCGAGGCAACCAATGCCGGAGTGACGACGAGCACCTCGGCCCGGTGCTCGCGGCAGCGCTCGCGGATCTCGTCGAGCAGCGCCTCCCCCTCGACCGTCTCGTTGGCGACGACGAGGATCCGGTGGCGACCGTCGCCGCCGCGGCTGACCTCGACCCGCCGCGGCAGCGAGCCCCGGGCGCTGCGATAGCCGACCGCCGCGCCGCCGACGAGCAACAGCAAAGCCCAGACCGCACCGACGGCCGGCCGCGTCAGCAGGGTCAGGACTATTACCGACGCGGCACACAGTCCGATGACCACCAGCCACCGGAAGGCGTCCGCCTCCGATCTCAGCGGATTGTGCATCTCCCTTGTTGTACTACCACGGCTGCGCGCGGTTTAACCAACGATGGCCGGCTGGTCGGGCGGAGGCGGGGGCGCGGCGGGCGGCGCCTCGGGACCGCCATCGCTCGGAAGCAGCGCGAAGTAGATCGTCGCTGCTGCAAGGGCTCCGATCGGCGCGGTGATCGTGGAGGCGATCAGGTTGGCCACGATCCGACCTCCGACGCCGTCGGCGATCCCGGCCGCGATCGCACCGAGCACGACACCGACGGCGGCGACGATCACGAAGATGACGAAGAGCACGCCGAAGACCTGCCAGCCGTTGCCGCGAACGAGCTCGCGCGAGCGACCGAAGGCCTCGATGACGCCACGGTGCTCGACGACGATCGCCGGCGCGATCACGGCCCAGATCGTCAGCAGGAAGAGGCCGGGAACGACCAGGAGAATCATGCCGATGCCGATGCCGATGCCGGCGAGCAGGCCGGCGCCGATCAGCGGCAGGACGACGGGCCAGGTGGCGTCGATCAGGTCGCCGACCGAGGAGTCGCGGCGACCGTCCTGCACGTCTTTGACCAGACCCACGACCATCCCCTGGTAGAGAGTCGCCGCCACGACCGAGACCGCGAAGGTGAGGGGAAAGAGGACGAGGCTTCCCGCCAGCAATGCGTTGACCACCGCAACGACCAGGTAGAGGCAGAAAGCGACCGGCAACAGCACGCCGGCCTGGTCCCCATACGTCTGAAAGATCCGAGTAAGCGTGCCGCCGACGTCGAGCTTGCGTTCCATGGGCCGTCATTTCGACCCCGG
The DNA here is from genome assembly GCA_036379955.1 of Solirubrobacterales bacterium. Taxonomy (GTDB): domain Bacteria; phylum Actinomycetota; class Thermoleophilia; order Solirubrobacterales; family 70-9; genus VRUE01. The sequence continues at coordinate 32,950 of DASVFR010000025.1, read as the reverse complement.
TGGCGATGCCCCTGCTTTTCTAGAGGATGTAGACCGTCGTGAAGACGATGATCCACATCACGTCGACGAAGTGCCAGTAGATGCCGGGCACCTCGACGCCGAGATGATCCTTCTCCTCCGGCCCGAAGTGGCCGCGGAAGGCGCGGATCGTGGCAAAGCTGAGCAGGACGAGGCCGACGAAGACGTGGGCGCCGTGCAGGCCGGTGAGGCAGTAGAAGATCGAGCCGAAGCCGAGGTCGCGGGCGCTGAAACCGAGATGGACGTACTCGTTGACCTGGATGAAGAGGAAGGTCGCGCCCAGCAGCCAGGTCAGCACCAGGCCGAGCTTCAGCCCGTTGCGGTTGCCGCGCCTGATCGACTCAAGCGCGTAATGGATCGTGAAGCTCGAGGAGACGAGGATCGCGGTGTTGACGCCGGCGACGGCGACCGGCAGCTCGTAGGGATGCGGCGGCCAGGTCGGCGGGTGGACGACCACGCGGAGGAAGAAGTACGAGGCGAAGAAGGCCCCGAACAGCATCACCTCGGAGACGATGAAGAGGAAGATCCCCAGCGTCTGGCGGTCGATACGAGAGCTCTGGTTGGCCTCGGGCGGGCCGTGGTGCTCCTCGTGGGCGTGGCCCAGCGAGACGGTCGCGCTCTCCATCAGGAGGTCTCCTCCCCTTCGGCAACGGCGGCCGCTACGGCGACGGCCGGGCGGCCGACCTCGAGGTGCTCGACCGGCTTCTCGGTGATCTCGCGCACCCGGCCGAGCAGATCGCCCTCGAGCCAGCGAGAGCTCTCGCCGGCGAAGGTCGAGATCAGCACCTCGTCGATGCGGTAGTGCGCGATCGCGTTCCGCACCGCGTGGAACGGGTCGGGGCTCATCGGCTGGCCGGTCGCGTCGACGTCGTTGCGATAGAGCTCGGCCAGGGTCGAGGCGAGGTCGCGAACGATCTGCGGCTCGGTCACGTCCTCCGCTCGCGGGCAGATGATCGTGAAGCGATGGGGACGCTCGGCCGCGTCCTCCTTGAGCCTGGCGACGAGATCGGGGGCGGCGACGGTCTGGGTGGCGACGACGAGCTTGTGGTTGAGGTCCCAGCGAATCGAGTCGTCTTCGATCCGCACCGGGATGTGCGTCACCTTCACCTCGGGCTCGAAGCGCGCCCGCGCCCACTCGACCAGATCCTTGCGGGTGATGCCGAAGCGGGTCTCCTGGAGGCAGGAGAGCAGGATCTCGCCGGGCTCGTGGGCCCGGACGGCGTCGTCCAGCGCCAGCGCCGGATCGTGATCCATCACCTCGCCGACCGAGTCGATCCCGTACTCGGCGAGGATCGACATCGTCACCTCGACCCGCGCCCGCGCGGCCTCGCGCAGTTCGGCCTCGGAGTCGATCAGCTGGCCGACCGCGGGCTGGTTCTGGGGAGCGGCGACGGCGACGAAGGGGACCCCACCGGCCCGCTCTTTGATCGCCTGCAACAGCTTGCGACCGCCCGCCACCTCGTTGAGGAAGACGAGCAGAGGGCGCGCCTCGCTCATGACGAGCCCACCGTCGCGGGCTCCGGCGCGGGGGCCTCGGCCCCTTCGCCGGCCATGATCGCATGCCGGGCGCCGGGCACGCCGTACTCGTAGGGGCCGCCGACGACCCGCGGGATCTCGTCGAAGTTGAAGATCGGCGGCGGCGAGGAGACCTGCCACTCGATCGAGTTCGCCCGCCACGGATTGGCCGTAGCGCGCGGCCCGAAGCGCCAGCTGACGACCATGTTGTAGAGGAAGACGAGCTGGCAGGCGCCGAGGATGAAGGCGCCGCAGCTGATCAGCAGGTTCCAGTCGCCGAACTGGGTCGCGTAGTCGGCGACCCGGCGGGGCATGCCGTCCATCCCAACCCAGTGCATCGGGATGAAGGTGACCCAGGTGCCGAACAGCGTGCCCCAGAAGTGGACGCGGCCGAGCCGCTCGTCGTACATCCGCCCCGTCATCTTCGGGAACCAGTGGTAGATGCCGGAGAAGATCGTGAAGACCGAGCCGCCGAAGAGCACGAAGTGGATGTGGGCGACGATGAAGTAGGTGTCGGAGACGTGGATGTCGATCGGCACCATGCCGAGCATCACGCCGCTGATCCCGCCGATCGTGAAGGTGACGATGAAGGCGAGCGCAAACAGCATCGCGGTCGAGTACGTGTGGATCTTGCCGAAGTAGAGCGTGCCCAGCCAGGAGAAGATCTTGATCCCGGTCGGCACCGCGATCAGCAGCGTCGTGAACATCATCGGCACCCGCAGCCAGCTGAACATGCCGGCGACGAACATGTGGTGCGCCCAGACCGAGTAGCTGAGGACGACGATCCCGATCAGCGCCAGCGCCATCAGCCGGTAGCCGAAGATCGGTTTGCGGGCGTGGGTGGAGATGACCTCGCTGATGATCCCGAAGCCGGGCAACATCATGATGTAGACGGCTGGGTGCGAGTAGAACCAGAAGATGTGCTGGTAGCTGATCACGTCGCCGCCGCCGGCGAACTGGAAGAAGTTGGTGTGCAGGGCGCGGTCGAAGAGGACCATGAACTGGGCGCCGGCGATGAAGGGCGTCGCGGCGACGACCAGCAGCGAGGTCGAGAGGTTCGCCCAGACCAGCAGCGGCATCCGCCAGAAGGTCATGCCCGGCGCCCGCATGGTGATGATCGTGACGAGGAAGTTGAGCGCCGTCGCGATCGAGGAGGCGCCGGCGAACTGGACGCCGAGGTTGAAGAAGGACTGGCCGAGCGGCGCTCCGGTCGATAGCGGCGCGTAGCCGGTCCAGCCGGCGTCGAAGGCGCCGCCCGGGGCGAGGAAGCTGCCGATGAAGAGCAGCCCGGCCAGCGGCAGCATCCAGAAGCTGAGCGCGTTGAGGCGCGGGAAGGCCATGTCGGGGGCGCCGATCATCAGCGGCAGGACGTAGTTCGCGATCCCGGCGAAGACCGGGATGACGAAGACGAAGATCATCAGCACCGCGTGGGTCGAGAAGAGGCTGTTGAAGGTCGCCGCGTCGACGATCTGGGTGCCCGGCTGAGCCAGCTCGGCCCGGATCAGCATCGCCATCAGGCCGCCCACGAAGAAGAAGAAGAAGGTGGTGCAGATGTACTGGATGCCGATCACCTTGTGATCGGTGTTGAAGCGGAAGTAGTCCTTCCAGCTCCTGGCACCGTGCTGGGAGTGGTCCTCGGGGATCGTCGGCATGCCGACCGCCCAGCGCAGCCAGTAGTCGAAGCAGCCGAAGCCGAGGAGGAAGCCGAGCGGCCCGGTGACCAGCGGCACGACCACCTGCGGATAGCCGGTCTGTTCGGTCTGGTAGGCGGGCAGGCCAGACGCCTTGCGCAGGGCGACGACGAGGGCGAAGCCGAAGGCCGCCCCGAGCAACGCCCCGAGGGCGCCGCGGATCCATCCCGGTTGCTTGATCGCAGCCACCATCTAGAAGGTCTCCATTATGCCCCTCCGGCGCCGACGGGCACCGGGTTCGTCTCGGTGTCTTGCTTGATCGTTTCCATGTACGCGGGCGGGATCTTCTCCCCCAAGCCGGCGACCCATTCGCGGAACCTGGCCGGCGACTCGACGACCACCTTGGCCCGCATCGCAGCGTGGCCGAAGCCGCAGAGCTCCGTGCAGATCAGCTGGTAGGCGCCGACCTTGTCGGGAGTGACGATCGCGGTCGTCGTGATCCCCGGGACGTTGTCCTTCTTGATCCGCCACTCGGGCACCCAGAAGGAGTGGATCACGTCCAGCGCGTGCATCTTGAACTGGACCTGGCGGTTGACGGGGACGTGCAGCTCACCCTCGGAGTAGGCCTCGCCCTTGCCCGGATAGCCGAAGCTCCAGGCGTACTGCTGCGAGAAGACGTCGACCGTGAGCGGGTTCTTGGCCGGCTCTTCGATGTCGTTCAGGACCGACCAGCTGTAGCCGGCGCCGAAGAGGACGATGATCGTCGGGATCACGGTCCAGGCCACCTCGAGCCGGGTGTTGCCGTGGATCGGCTCGCCGTCCGATTCGTCGCCGGGCTTGGCCCTGAACGCGTAGAGCGCGTAGAAGAGCATCACCATCACCAGCGAGAAGACGAAGGACGAAAGGACGATCATCACGTTGAGCAGATCGTCGATCTTCGGCGCCGCCGTCGAGGCCTCCTGGCCGTCCCAGTTGATCGAGACCATCACGGCGGAGATCGCCACGGTCAGCGCGATCGTGGCGGCGAGCATCTTCGCTATCGGGAGGCGGCCCATCATCGGCCGGGCATTCTATGCATCCGGCAGACGGTCGAGGTCGCCCCGTGACGCCGCGATTACGCCACCGGCGACGCCCTCCCAGCTCCAGAGCCGCCGGGCGGTCTCGACGAGCCCCTCGCGGGCGGCGGCGCGGTGCTCCTCGGGTAGGCCCAGCCACCCGTTGAGACGCTCCGCGATCGCCTCTACGGCCCCCTCCTCGACCGGAAACGAGGTCAGCGGACCGACGTCGACCGGCAGCGCCTCCATCAACTTCCGTGAGACCTCCAGCATCCCCGAGTGGCCCGCCGAGACCGGCAGCACCCCGCAGGCCGCCGCCTCGGCGGCGACCATCCCGAACGCCTCGGGGAAGGTGCTGGGCATGACCAGGGCCTCGGCGCCCGGCAGCAGCTCGGCGACCTCGTCGTGCTCCAGGCGCCCGATGAATTCGACCGAGCCGGCCGCGGCCCGGCAGGCGTCCCCGTAGCCCTCGGGCGGGCTCGCCAGGAACGCCGAGAGGATCGGCAGCGGCTTCTCCTCCCCGCCCTCGAGGCCCCAGCCGACCGCAGCTATCCCGCGGGTCACATCCAGATCTCCCTCTTCGAGCGCCGCAAGCAGCTTCCGCAACCCATCCTCGTACTCGCCGTAGCCCGCGACTTCGAGCTTCGCGTCGGGATGTTCGGCCCTGACGAGTGGCCACGCCGCCAGGAGCAGATCGACCCCCTTGGAGACGATCAGCTTCCCCACGAAGACGATCCGGGACGGACTGCCGTCGCCCGCGGGTCCTGTCGCGGCAGGGGACCCACCGCCCCTTCCGGTCGCTAAAGCGTCCTCAGGGGCGGTTCCCCCTACCGCGCCACCCGCGGGAGGGGCGGGAGTCGGGCGAAACGCCTCGGTGTCGACACCAGGAGGGCCGAGGCGGGTCTTCTGCTTCAGGCCGGGGACATCGGGCAGAGTCGTCCACAGGGACTCGGCGGTGTGTCGGGAGCCGACGAGGACGCCACTAGCCGCTTCCAGACCTTCTGCCGCGAAAGGCAGGAAGCGCGGGTGGGGCTTGACCGTGTACTCCAGGGCGGAGCCGTGGATCTTGACGGCGAAGTCCCCGATATCGGCACGGGCCAAGATCGCGGGGCCCATAACAAGGTGGTTGGCGAGAGCGGCGTCTATATCTCCAGCTTGCGCAGCTACGTTGAGAACTGCTTCGACGTTCGCGTCGATGTAGCGATCCAGCTCCTCGTCGGTCAGCTCCGGGAAGGCCTTGACCTCGAAGCCCTCGTAGGGGTCCTTGACGTAGACCGGGAGCAGGCCGTGGATGTCGGGATTGTGGATCTCGACGCCCTCGATTTGGACCTGCCGGTCCTGGCAGAGGAGATGGACCTCGTGGCCGAGCTTCGCCAGCGCCCGCGCCAGGTTGAGGTTGTAGATGTTGCTGCCGGTGCCGCGCAGCATGTAGCCGTGGAAGAGGAGAACGCGCATCGGGACCGCGCAAGCTATTAGTCTTCGCCGCCGTGAACTCGAAGCAGCTCTACCGGATGCGGGCGCCGGCCTCGGGCCGCGAGGCCCTGGCACACGCCGAGCAGGGCGAGGTCTACCTCGACCGCGAGACCGGCGAGGAGATGGCCCCGGCCACCGCGGTCCTGCCCCTCGCCCCCTCGGCCTCCTCCCTGCCCCGCACCCCGGACAACCTGCGCGCCTGCCGTCGCTGCGACCAGCTGATCGGCCTCGACGTCAGCGACTGCCCTTACTGCGGGCTCAGGCAAGAAGCCCGCTAAGGCCTCTCAACTCAGAGGCGTCGCCACGGGATCATCGCTCCGATCGCCATCCCGCCCATGCCTGTTGGATCGTGAACAGGAGTACTCCGATGACGATCAGGGCACTGACCACCGTTTCCTGCTGGACCACCCCGACGAGCAGCAAAGCTCCCAAGCCCACATAGATGGCCTGGAAGATTTCGGATCGGACAAAACGTTTCACGATCCGAAGACTAGCTGGTTTGCCAACGCAACGACGTAGAAGAGGGTTCCGAGCCAGAAACCGAGGAAGCCGAAGAGCAGGACGGCTCTTTCTCGCCGCTCCGACGCGGCGTGAAAGGAGACGGCGGCGCCGAAGACCCCACCTGCGCCCGCAATCGTGAACGGCAGGTCCATGCCGATGCTGCTCGGCCAGGGGTCCTCGACCCTGGGGAGAGCCATAGCGAAGATCGACCATTGGATCGCCAGCATGCGCCCCACGCTGATCGATGGGGACGCGCGCGTGGCGCGCTGAACGTCAAGAAAGCGTCACGGTTCCTTGACCAGTGTCGCCGTGTAGAGCAGGCGGGCGTTGGAGTAGTAGCAGCCGTAGGTCTTCGTCTTGCCGACGCCCTGCTGGGGGTGGCCGCCCTGGATGTCCTCCTTGGAGGCGCAGTGGTCGGTGAGGCGGCTGCCGCGCCAGGTGTCTTCGGAGGTCGTGTTGAAGGCGAACATCGGCGCCCAGGTGGGGACGGTGAGGGCGACGACTTGCCCGCGCAGCACGGCTAGCGGATGTTCCAGGGCAAAGACCGGAGTGCTGCCGAAGTACGGGTTGAGCCGCTCCAGCGGGCTCTGGCGCACCAGCGTGTATTTGGGCGGCTTGGAGCCTTCGACCGGGCGCAGCACGCCGATCCGCGCCTGCGAGGGCTTGCCGAGGAATTCGTCGAAGAAGCCGACCTCGTCGGTGGTCGTCTTCGAATCGGCGCGCGAGGGCCGCGCGAGCGTGATCGACCAAGCGACCAGCTTGCCGTCGAAAGGCGCCTCATAGGGGTTTTCCACGCCACCGGCCTTGACCTGGTAGCCGGTCACGTGACCCTCGACGCGGCAGGGGACGACCTCGACGTTGTTGACGATCTTTCCCGGACAGGAGGCGGGCGGGGTTTCCGCCGTCTTGCCGAGGACGACGACGCGCAGCGGTGCCGAGTCGGCCGCCCCGGGCCAGGCTATGGCCACCAGCAGGACGAGCAGGCCGGCAAGCGCGATCGCCGCCGGGACGCGCGAGGTCACTCGGTTTTTGGCCGCTGAAAGCACGATCTGAAGGGCAAACCCCCGGCCGGAACCAGGGTTGCGGCCACGATTCTGCCGTCCGTGCCGATGAGATGCGCCGCTGGCGCGTGACTTGCACGATCCCGGCCAGCCTGCCTCGGTAGGGTTGCCTGCCGGTATGCAGACCGGCGAGCACACACAGGATTTCGTCCCCGCTGGCCTCGCCTCGCTGGGAATCGAGGCAGACGAGATCGAGCTGGCGGTGATGCAGGCCGCTCACTCGATGTTCTGGCCGTCGATCCGCGACCTGCTCTCGATGGATCTGGGCGACCTACAGGCGGAGCGCAATCCCGACCTCTCGCGCGCTCCCGAGGAAGGGGCGACATGAGCGCGCTCGACCTCTCGCTGCGCGCCCAGGCGGCCGCGATCGCCGCCGGAGAGATCGACGCCGGAGAGCTGCTCGAGGCGGCTCTGGAGCGGATCGAGGAGCGCAATCCCGCGATCAACGCCCTGGTCGAGACCTTCCCCGAGCGCTCGCGGGAGATGCTGGCGGCCGCCCCCGCGGGGCCCCTGCACGGCGTTCCCGTCGTGGTCAAGGACGAGTGGCCGCTGCCCTGGCGGGCGCAGCGCTTCGGCGCCGCGCAACTGCCCGCTCCCGTGCAGCCGGCGCCGGCCGAGTCCGGCCCGTACCGGGCGCTGCGCGACGCCGGCGCGGTGATCGTCGGCGTCGGCAACATGCACGAGCTCGGCTCGGGCAGCACCGGCAACGTCTCGGTCTACGGCACGGCGCGCAACCCCTGGGACGTCGAGCGCTGCCCGGGGGGCTCCTCGAGCGGCCCGGCGGCGGCCACGGCCGCCCGCCTCGTCGCCGGTGCGGTCGGCGCCGACGGCCTCGGCTCGGTCCGCTTCCCGGCCGCCTACTGCGGGCTGACCGGGCTCAAGCCCACCTTCGGCCGCTCGGCGATGGCCGGCCACCACATGGCCGCCACCACGACCCTGATCGTCTCCGGCCCGCTCTGCGCCGACGCCGCCGACTGCCGCCTGCTCGGCTCGGCCCTCTTCGGCGAGCCGATCCCCGCCGGCGACGCCGCCGGGCTGCGGATCGGGGTCGTCCGCGACCCGGTCTCCGAAGACGTAACGCCGGAGGTCCGTGCCGCCTGCGACGAGGCGATCGAGGCACTGCGCGCCGGGACGAACGGAACCGTCCACGAGATCGAGCTCGCCGACCTCGAGGCGGCGACGATGGCGGCGATCCTGATCATCAACGGCGAGAGCCTCGGCGGCGTTTCGCCCGAGCTGCTCAACGGGCTCGACCCGGCGATCAGCCCGATCAACCGCGGCTTCGTCAAGTACCGGACGCTGCTGCCGGCGGCGGCGATCGCCCAGGCGGAGAGAGTCCGCACGTTGATGCGGCGACGGCTGGCGGCGCTGTTCGAGGAGGTCGACGCGATCGCCTGGCCGACGATCCCGGCGTCGGCCCCACCGCTGGACGCGCCCCTGGTCGGGCTGCCCTCGGGGACCCAGACCGCCGACCAGGCCAACGTGCGCGGCGCGGCGCTCGCCAACCTGACCGGGATACCGGCGATCAGCGTGCCCGTCGGCCTCGGCGAGGGCGACCTGCCGCTGGCGCTGCAGCTCCAGGGCGCCTGGGGCGCCGACGCCCTGCTGCTCGACGCGGCCGAGGCGCTGGAGCGTGCCAACGGCCGTCGCTGGGTCGAGGCCCTGCCGCCGCTGGCCCAGGCCGAAGCCACGGGAGCCTAGATGGCTGACTCCACGACCCCGCGCACCTGGATGACGCGCGTGGCGCTGCGCATCTCTGCGTCCTCAGGCTTGCCTTTGGCACCACCAAAGGCTGCGCCCTGCGTCCTTGACCTGCTTGGCCACGCGCGTCCCCAGTCGCACGCGGCCATGGAGTCAGCCATCTAGTGCCGGCGATCGCCGTCAACGGGTTGGAGCGCGCCTTCGGCGAGGTGCTCGCCGTGCGCGGCGTCGACCTGGAGGTCGGCGAGGGAGAGATCTACGGCTTCCTCGGCCCCAACGGCGCCGGCAAGACGACGACCGTGCGCATGCTGACCACGCTGCTGCTGCCGACCGGAGGCCAGGCCACGGTGGCCGGGCACGACGTCGTCGCCGAGGCCCGCTCCGTGCGCGCCTCGATCGGCGTCGCCCTGCAGGAGGCCGCGCTCGATCCGCTGATGACGGGACGCGAGCTGATCCGCCTGCAGGCGACGCTGCAGGGGCTGCCCAGCGCCGAGGGACGCCAACGCGCCGATGACCTGCTCGAAAGGGTGGACCTGGCCGAGGCCGCCGACCGCCGCGTCGGCGGCTACTCGGGCGGGATGAAGCGCCGGCTCGATCTCGCCGCGGCCCTGGTGCACGAACCGCGCGTCCTCTTTCTCGACGAGCCGACCACGGGCCTCGACCCGGTAAGCCGCAAGACGATCTGGGAGGAGGTGCGGGCGCTGAACGACGAGGGCACGACCGTGTTCCTCACCACCCAGTATCTGGAGGAGGCCGACCGGCTCGCCGACAACGTCGGCATCATCGACCATGGCCTCATCGTCGCCGAGGGGACTCCCGACGCGCTCAAGGCGGAGATCGGCAACCCCCACGTCCAGCTGCAGCTGGCGGACGGCTCGATCGACGCTGCCGAGCGCGTATGCGCGGAGATCGGGAGGCTGCTGCCGCCGAGCGACGGCCGTACGGTGCTGGTCGAGGTCGAGAACGGCGCCGCCGACATCCCGCGCGTCGTCCGCGCCCTCGACGACGCGGGGATCGGAGTCGAGTCTTTGGAGCTGGTCCGGCCGACCCTCGACGACGTCTTCGTCGCGACCACCGGCCACCACCTCGAGAAGGGGAGCGAGGGAAGCACGGCGCCGGAGGCGGTGGAGGCTTGACCGGGATGGCGACGAACCTGCGAGTGATCCGGGCGCTTGGGATGCGCTCGATCCGCCAGACCTTTCGCCGCCCGCAGTTGATGGCGCCGATCCTCGTCTTCCCGACGCTGCTCCTCGCCGTGCAGACCGGGGGCGCGGGCGGCGCGGTCAACCTGCCCGGCTTCCCGCCGGTGCAGGGCTTCCTCCAGTTCATGCTGGCCGGGGCGATGATGCAGTCGCTAATGCTGGCCGGCAACAGCGGCGGCATCGCCTTCGCGGTCGACATCGAGATGGGCTTCACCGACCGGCTCTTCGCCGCCCCGGTCCCCCGCTACACGATCGTGCTCGGACGGCTCGCCGGGGTCGCCGCGCTCGGCTTCCTCTCCGCCCTCTGGTTCCTCGCGATCGGCCTCGCCTTCGGCGCCGAAATCCACAGCGGCGTCGCCGGCGCCCTGATCGCGGTCTTCCTCGTCACGGCCACGGCGACGGCGGTCGGTGGGATCGGCGCCGCGATCGCCCTGCGCACCGGCAGCGCCAGCGTCGTCCAGGGGCTCTTCCCGCTCGTCCTCGTCGTCCTCTTCCTCTCCTCCGCCTTCTTTCCCGTCGACCTGATGATCCAGCCCGCCAGGGCGATCGCCGAATACAACCCGTTCAGCTTCATCGTCGAAGGCGTGCGCACCCCGATCATCGCCGACGTCGACGCCACCGACCTGCTCGAGGCGCTGCTGGCGATCGCCGGCATCGTCGTGCTGGGGCTGGTGCTCAGCGCCCGCGCCCTGCGCCACAGGCTGAGGACCGGCTGATGGAGGCGACGGCCGCCGTCCCCCAGTGGCGCGCGAACCTGGCGACGATCGCGGCACTGATGGCGCGTGCCAAGAACGAGCTGCTGCGCGTGCCGGGCGCGGCGATCCCGGGAGTGCTGGCGCCGACGATCTTCTTCCTCGGCATCAACGGCGTCTTCGGCGCGCTGACCCAGCTGCGCGGCTTCGACACCGGCGCCTACGAGAGCTTCGTCGTCCCGGTCAGCATGCTCCAGGGCGCCGGCTTCACCGGCGCCGCGGCCGGTGTCAACCTGGCCCGCGACATGGAGCAGGGCTGGGTCGACCGGCTGCTCGTCTCCCCCGCGCCCCGCTGGGTCCTGCTTGCCGGGACGGTCCTGGCCGCGAGCGCTCGCGCCCTGATCCCGGCGACCTTCGTGCTGGCGATCGCGCTCCTGCTCGGGGCGAGCTGGCCTGGCATCGGCGGGCTCCTGATCGCCTACCTGATGGTCGCCGCGATGGCGGCGACAGCGGCCTGCTGGGGCTCGGCCCTGGCGCTGCGCTTCAAGAGCCAGTCGGCGGCGCCGCTGATGCAGGCGGGGATGATGGCGGCGATCTTCACCACGACCGCCTACGCGCCGCTCGCACTGCTGCAACCGTGGATGCGCTCGGTCGCCGAAGTCAACCCGGTCACGCAGGTCATGGACGCCGCCCGCCAGGGCTTCCTCGGCGCCGTCACCTGGGCCGAGACATGGCCCGCGATCGCGGTTCTGCTCGGCCTGATCGCGATCCTCGGCGCCTGGGCGCTGCGCGAAATGCGCCGCACCGCGGCATGACCCCGGGCCGACGGGCCGAAAAACGCTCTATGTCAGCGCTTTTCGGCCCGTCGGCCCCGGAGTTGGCGGAGGGGGTGTTGCGGGGGAGCTGGGTCGAGGGGGTGCGGCGGGGCGTGCCGTTCGCTTATACGCGGCCGAGCCCGGGGCGCTACCCGTGGCAGTGGTACTGGGACTCCTGCTTCGCGGCGATCGCGTGGCGGCGCTTCGACCCGGACCGCTCGCGGATCGAGCTGGAGACGCTGCTGGCGGCGCAGCGTGGCGACGGGTTCATCGGGCACACGATCTTCTGGGAGCGGCCCGTCTCCCTCTCCCGCCTTCCCTTCTACAACGTCGCCACGCGGCGCTCTTTCCAGACCGAGACGATCCAGCCGCCGCTGCTCGCCTGGGCCTGGCGACTCGCCGTCGGCGACCCAGCCGAGGAGCCGCGGATCGCGGCCCAGGTCGAGTGGCTGGCGGCCAACCGCGACCTCGACGGCGACGGCCTGCTCTGGATCGTGCAGCCCGACGAGTCGGGCCTCGACGCCTCGCCCAAGTTCGACCCGGTCTGGGGGCGGCGGAGTTGCGCCCGGATCGGCTTCCCGCTCCTCGTCCACCGCAACCGGCGGCTCGGCTTCGATGCCCGTCGCGTCCGCGACGCGGGTGGGCCCCTCCTCTGCGAGGTCCTGGTCAACACGCTCTGGTCGCTATCGCTGCAGGCGCTCGGCCGACCCTCGGCCACACCTGCCCTCGTCGACCGCCTCTGGGACGAGCGCCGGGGCCTCTTCCTCGACGAGGCGCAGCCCGGTGGCGCACAACCGGCGATCGCGACCTGGGCGGCGCTGGCGCCGCTGGCCCTGCCCGACCTGCCGGAGGCGATCGGTCGCCGCCTGGTCGAGGAGCACCTGCTCGACGAGGACCGGTTCCTGACGCCCGTCGCGCCACCCTCCGTCTCGGCGGCCGAGCCGAGCTACGAGCCGGGCGGCCACCGTGGCCCAGTGCGCCGCTACTGGCGCGGACCGACCTGGGTCAACTCGGCCTGGCTGCTCTGGCTCGGCCTGCGCCGCCGCGGCTACGAGCTGGCCGCGAAGCGCATCGCCGAGGGCATCGTCGGCGCGGTCGAGCGCGAAGGGCTGCGCGAGTATTACGACCCCCGCACCGGCGCCGGCCTCGGCGCCCACGACTTCGCCTGGTCGGCGCTGGCGGTCGAGCTGGCCGAGCCCGATCCGGCGGCGGCCGCCAGCCACCTCTGAGGGAGAATGCGCCCGTGTCCGAGCGCCCCCTGGTCAGCGTCGTGATCCCCGCCTACGAAGCCGAGCGCTTCCTCGGCGAGGCGATCGAGAGCGTGCTCGCCCAGACCTACGCGCCGGTCGAGGTCGTCGTCGTCGACGACGGCTCCGGCGACGACACGGCCGCGGTCGCCCGCTCCTACCCGGCGGTGAAGCTGATCGTCCAGGAGAACGCCGGGCCCGCCGCGGCGCGCAACCGCGGCTTCGCCGCCTCGCGCGGCGAGTTCGTCGCCTTCCACGACGCCGACGACGCGATGCTCCCCGAGAAGCTCTCGGTCCAGGTCGGGGAGATGCTGGCCCGCCCCGCGGTGGGCTGCGTGCTGGCAAAGCAGGAGCTGGTGGTGGAGGGGGGCGCCGAGCTGCCCTTCTGGGCCGAGGGGTCGAGCGTGCCGACCGTGATGCCGGACAGGCCGGAGGAGCTGGCCGAGGAGCCCGACGTGCACACGATGACGATGGTCATGCGCCGTGAGACCTTCGACCGCGTCGGTGGCTTCGACGAGGGGATGCGCGCGGCCGAGGATTTCGACTGGCTCCTGCGCGCCTCCGAGGCGGGGATCGAGATCGCCCGCCTGCCACGGGTGCTGCTGCGACGGCGCGTGCATCCGGCGAGCCTCACGCAGGACGCCGCCGCCGGCCGCGCCGGGCATTTCCTGGCGCTCAAGAAGCGGATCGAACGTCACCGCTCCCGCGCCGCCGGCTGAGCGAGCGCGCCGCGTGCAGGGGCAGCTGCCAGACGCTGTCCAGGCCCCAGAAGCGCCGCGCGAAGGAAGCGAAGCCACGTGGCGGGCGCGACCCTCCGGTGTCGAGATCGCGCAGGCGCCGGTAACGGTCCCAGGCCATGCGCAGGGTGCGGACGGGGCTGTCGGGTCGGCAGGCGGCGGCGAAGGCGGCGCGCTCGTGGCGCGAGGCCGGGGCGGTCGCGAGACGCCCCAGGATCTCGACCGGGACCGGCAGGTCGAACTCGTCGCGCAGGTAGGAGACCGCGGCCCCGATGGAGACGGTGAGCTGGCGGCGCTCGGCCTCGGTGGCGAGGCGATCCCAGTCGAACCCCTCGCCGGCGGCGCGCACGGTGACGACCGCGTCGGCAACCCAGCGAAAGGGGGGCAGCGGGCTCCAGGGAGTGCCGTGGACGCAGGCGAGCAGCAGCTGGTCGGCGGGACAGGGCGCCCTGGTCGCGACTCCCGCCAGCTCCAGCGGCAGCGACGCCTCCCACAGCTCCTCGTCCCCCGCCGGCTGCCAGAGCGCGTACCAGTGCAGGTCGGCGTTGCCGCCGCCGGGTCCGGCGAAGCCGAGCGAGTGGTGGACCTCGGTCCAGGCCAGCGGATCCTCGCGATCGGCTGTCCAACCCGCTTCCCGCAGCGTTTCGATCGCCTCCCGCGTGCGGTCGATCGGTACCAGGACGTCGACGTCGTCCATCGGGCGGACGCCGACATCGCCGTAGGCCAGCAGGGCGAGCGACGCTCCCTTGGTGACGAGGGTCTCGATGCCGCGCGCCTGGAGGGCGGCGATCGCCTCGGCGGCACGCCCGAAGAGCAGCTGGTTCCGGCTCCAGGCCCGCCGGTAGAGACCCTTGAGCCGCCCGGCGACCTCGGCGTCGAAGGTCTCCGGACCGAGGTTCCGGTAGACGAGCGGCAGCAGCCGCATCGAGCCGTGGTCGACGTCGTCGAACGCGACGGTCGCGCGCCAGCGCTCCCAGGCCGCGCCCGCGAGGCCGGGGCGATCGAGCGCCGCGTGGAGGACGAGGTGCTGCGCCGGCGTCGGCAAGTTGCCGAGGGCGACGCTCAAGGCGAGGCCCTTCGGCGACGATCGAGCGAGGCCTTGAGCAGGCGCGCGAACTCGGTCCGCGCGTCCCGGTTGCGAAGCGAGTGGTTGGCGCCGTGCACCCGACGCATCATCACGGTCTCGGACAGCATCGTCTGCTCGAGACCGAGCTCACGGGCGCGCAGCAGGAAGGTAAGCCCATCGCTCACCGCGACGTCCGCGGACCACGGGCCGATCGCCTCGACTGCCGCCCGGCTCGCCATCATCGCGCCGATATGGGCCCCGGGCTGGGGCTCGTCCGGAAGGCGCAGGGCTTCGCGCTCGCCCTCGCTCAGCTCCGGGGTCGCGAACTGGCTCACGTAGCCGAAGACCAGGCTCAAACCGGGATGCGCGGAGAAGGCCGCCAGCTGCAGCGCGGTCTTCTCCGGCGTCCAGAGGTCGTCGGCGTCGAGGAAGGCGAGGAAGTCGCCGCGGGCGGCGGCCAGCGCCGCGTTGCGCGCCGAGCCGATGCCGGGCCTCGGCTCGGCGACGAGCTCGACGGCGGGGGCGTAGCCGCGCGCGATCTCGGCGCTGCCGTCACTGGAGCCGTTGTCGACGACGACCACCTGGTCGCAGGGCCGGCTCTGACCCAGCACGCTCTCGATCGCCTCGGCGAGATAGGCCTCGCCGTCGCGCACCGGGATCGCGGCGGTGACGGACGGCTCAGCCAAGCTCGGCCACCAGACGGTCGACGGCGTGGGCGTTGGCGGCGGGGTCCGAGGACAGCTCCAGGGCGTAGCTGGGCACCCGGCGGACGACCCCGGCAAGCGCCGCCAGCGCCTGGCCGCCGGAGAAGCCGGACTGGGCGATCGTGCTCGGCGCCACCGCCCGCAGCCCCTCCGCCCCTGACACCCGCCGCGGAACCGGCTCCCCCCGGCTGACTTCGCCTTTCGTTCCGGATAGCGGAACGAAAGGCGAAGTCACCGGGATGTGGGGAGCGACGAGGGCCGCGATGCGGAGGCGCGGCCTCAGGGCTCCCGGGCTGAGGACGCGGACGTCGGTCAGGGCCTTGGCCGGGCCCTCGAGAGTCGGCTCGAACCCGACCGGATCGATCGCCGCCGGGGGGACACCGAGGCGCTCGACGCCGTCCTCGGTCAGCTTCGCGGTCGACTGCATCGCGTGGGCGAAGAGGGATTCGGGCTCGAGCAGCACGTAGTCGTCGGCGACGATCTCGAGGCCGGCCATGGCGCAGCCAAGCGCCAGGGTCGACTTGCCCGAGCCGCCGCGGCCGACCAGCAGGACCCCCCGTCCGCCGCGGCCGACCGCGCCGGCGTGGGTCATCACCCGTCCGCGCGGCGCCATCAGCAGTTGCAGCGCCTCGCGCATCGGCGCCGCTCGCTCGCTGGCCGGAATCGCGGCGGCGTCGGGCAGGTGGAACACCGCTCTGCCCGCCCCCGGCTCGACGACCGTGAGGGCACGACTGCCGGCCGCCGCCAGGATGCCGATCCGGTCCGTTTGCAGACGGACGACCGGGTTCGTCCCAGGCGCCGCCGGGGCGGGCGGCCAGACCGGTGGCGGCGCCTCGACCCCGGTCGAAGCGGTGTCGAAGAGGGCGATCTCCAGATCCGGGTCGGGAGCGGGCGGGCGGGCTAGATGCTCAAACGGGAGAAGCAGGACGCGGCGCATCGCTTCCCCAGCCCAACGAAGCCGCAGCCGCAGGCCGCCGATCTCGATCTCGTCCTCGGCGACACCGTCGGCGGCGGACGCGGCCCGCTCGAAGCGCTCCCGGAGCTGCGCGAAGTACCCGGCGGCGACATCGCCGACCCGTTCCTCGTCCACGGCGGCCGGGTTCGCCACCTGACTTAGGCGGCGGGTTTGGGCCAGCCGGCCGGATCGACCTCGTGAATCGGATCGAGAAGGAAGTAGTCCTTCATGTCCGTGTAGTGCTCGAGGCGCGGTGGCTCATACCCGTCGGCGGACGGCTTCAGGGCAGGCGCGACGCAGTTCCCGGCACCCTCCTCGCCTCGGACCGCTAGCCCGTTCGCCTCGAGCTCGGCGAGGAAGGCGGTGGCCTCCGCGGCCACCTCCCCGGGCTCGATCCCGTGTCGGGCGGCAAGCGCGTCGCCGATCTCCGCCTCGCTGGCGCCGGCGACGAGCAGCTCCCAGATCGCGGGCCCGCTGCCGGCGATGCTGTAGTAGCTGCCGTCGCCGAGGTCGATCGCGATCACCTCGCCGTCGACCTCCTCGTGGACGATCTCCGGAGAGATGCGGTAGCGCGGCTCGCCCATCGGTAAGCGGCCTATTTGTAGCGGTAGGTGATCCGGCCCCGGTCGAGGTCGTATGGCGAGAGCTCGATCTTCACGCGGTCGCCGGGGAGGATGCGGATGTAGTGGCGGCGCATCTTGCCCGAGATGTGGCCGAGCACGTCGTGGCCGTTGTCGAGTTTGACGCGGAACATCGTGTTGGGGAGGGCCTCGGTGATCTCGCCCTCCATCTCGATCTTCTCCTCTTTCCCCATGCGGCGGGCAGCGTAACAGTCACCCGCGGCGGCGGAGGTACTCGACGGCCTGCTGACGATCGGCCACCTCTCCTGCGTACTGAGCCGCCTCGACCTCTTCGAGCAGCTCGCCAAGCGCGGGCCCTTGCGGGATCCCCAGCTCGGCGGCCAGCTCGTCGCCGCGCAGCAGCGGCGGCGGCGGGCCGTCGCGCCGCCAGTCGAGCGCCGCGGCCAGCATGTCGCGAGCCAGGGCGAGGTGGGCCTCGATCGCCTCCTCGGTCGCGAACGGCCCCGACCCCCGCGCCGAGAGCCGGTCGGCAACGGTCAGCAGCGTCACGTCGACGCTGACGGGGTCGGTCGCCCGCAGGTACTCGTGGACGCGACGCGCCGGCAGCGGCGCCTCGTGGACCATGAAGCCGAGGCGCAGATGGTGCAGGGTGAGGTCCTGCAGGTGGCGGGTCAGGGCCCGGCTCGCCCGCAGCCGCTCGCAGATGCCGCCGACGATCGCGACCCCGTCGCGGTCGTGACCGACGAAGGTGACGAAGCCCTGCTGCTCGGAGCGGGTCGCCGGCTTGCCGATGTCGTGCAGGAGGGCGCCGAAACGCAGCGCCGTGCCGCGACTCATCTCGTCGGCGAGCGGCTCGGCGAGCAGCGCCCTCAGCTCCTCCGCCCGCTCGCCGCCGAAGCGCCCGAGGTCGGCCTCGACCTCGAGCGTGCGCTCGAGCACGGCTAGCGTGTGACCGTGGACGTCAAGGTGGTGGTTGGGTCCCTGTTCGACCCCCTTCAGTGCCTCCACCTCGGGTAGCACCGCCGGCGTCAACCCAAGCTCGTCGAGCAGCGCCATCCCGCGCAGGGGATCGGGACCGCCGAGCAGCTGCCGCAGCTCGGCGAGCTGGCGCTCACCGGCGGGCTCGCCGGCGCGGTGTGCTTCGGCGCGGGCGAGCGCGGCCGTCGCTGGGTCGACCTCCAGGTCGAGCCCCGCGACCAGCCTGGCGGCGCGCAGCAGGCGCAGCGGGTCGGCGGCGAAGCTGCGCTCCCCGACCGCGCGCAGGAGACGACGGTCGAGGTCGGCGAGCCCGCCGAAGGGGTCGATCGGCTCGCCGCCGACGAGTGGCACGGCGACCGCCCCGATCGTGAAGTCCCGCTCGGCCAGATCGGCCTCGATCGTCGACCCGCGCAACGCGGTGGCGTCGACCTGCCAGGAACCGTCGGCGGCGACGACGCGCCAGGTCGCGTACTCGGCCGAGAGCTCGAAGGCGTGCCCGCCTCCCTCGCGCGCGATCGCCTTGACGACGGCCTCGGGGTCGCCGGACACGGCCAGGTCGAGGTCGTCGACCGCCAGCCCCAGGGCCGCGTCGCGCACCGCACCGCCCGCGATCCAGACCCCAACGTCGTCGCCGAGCGCCCGCCGCGCCAGTTGCGGCAGCGCGCCGGCGCGCAGGCGGTCGGCGACCGTCATGCCCTTTCCCGCAGGACCCTGGCGGAGATCCCGCAGGTGACCTCGTAGTTGATCGTGCCGAGCCGGCTGGCCAGCTCCTCGGCGCGGATCGACTCCCCGCCCTGCTCGCCGATCAGGACCGCCTCCTCGCCGGGCTCGACCTCCGTCTCCGGGCCAAGGTCCACGGTGACGTTGTCCATCGAGACGGTGCCGACCAGGGGGTGGCGGCGACCGCGGATCAGCACCTCGGCGTCGTTGGAGAGGCCGCGCCGCACGCCGTCGCCGTAGCCGAGCGGCAGCACCCCGACCCAGGTGTCGGTCGGCGCCCGCCAGGTGCGGCCGTAGCCGGCGCTCTCGCCGGCGGCGAAGCGCTTGACGTCGGCCACGTAGCTGCGCAGCGAGAGGGTCGGATGCAAGCCGCGCTCGGCGGGGTCGCCCTGGAAGGGGTCGAGGCCGTAGACGGCGATCCCGCAGCGGGCCATGTCGAAGTGCGAGCGCCGGTCGCGGAAGACGGCGGCGCTGTTGGCGGCGTGGGCGATCGCGCCGGGAAACTCGTCCTTGACCGCCGCCGCAAGCGCAGCGAACCGCTCCAGCTGGACATCGAAGAAGTCCGACTCGGGTTCGTCGGCGGTGGCGAAATGCGTCCAGACGCCGGTCAGCTCCAGGTCGTCGGCGAGGGCACAGGCGCGGGCCAGGGCCAGCGACTCGTCCGGATCGGGATTGCCGAGCCGGCCCATGCCGGTGTCGTACTTGACGTGCACGCGGACCGGCCGGCCCAGCGCCCGCGCTCGCGCCGCGACCAGCTCCCGGAAGCCCTCGCGCCAGACCGCGACCTCCGCGCCGGCGGCGAGCGCAGCGTCGAGATCGCAGGCATCGAGCGCCCCCATCGTCAGCAGGGGGATGCCTGGGAAGCGGGTGCCGATCTGGGAGGCCTCGGCGCCGGTGGCGACCGCCAGCCTGGTCGCGCCACCGGCGAGGGCAGCCTCGGCGCAGGCCTCGGCGCCGTGACCGTAGCCGTCCGCCTTGACCACCGCGCACAGCTCCGACGCCCCACCGAGCTCCGCCGCCAGCCGGGCGCAGTTGCGCTCGACGGCGCCGAGGTCGATCCGGGCCACCGCCCGCGCCATGACTAGCCGGCGACGAGCGCGGAGAGCGCGTCGGCCCGAGTCACCAAGCCGGCGAGGCGACCCTCGCCGTCGACCACGGGCAGGTGGTTGTGGTGCTCCTCGGCGACCTTCCGCGCGACCGCCTCGGCGTCGTCATCGGTGCGGACGACGACCGGGTCGGCGGTCATCAGCTCGGAGACCTTGGTGGCGAAGGCTTTGTTGAGCCGCTCCTCGAAGCCCTTCATCGAACCGACGAAGACGACCCCGCCCATGATGTTCAGATAATGCGGCAGGTGCAGGTCGGCCTGCTCGTCGCCGAGGATGAGGTCGGACTCGCTGACGATGCCGACGACCTTGCGCTCGGCGTCGATCACCGGAATCGCGCCCATCTCGGTCTTGGCGAGCAGCTCGATCGCAGCGCGCGCGTCCGCGTCCGGGGAGACGGCCGGGACGTCGGCGTCCATGATCTCGGTAGCAGTCTTCATCGTCGGGGGCGAGGTTATTCCACCGGCAGGACCGACGGCTGATCGATTGACCCCCATATGGGTGGGTAAATCGATCAGCCGGACATCAGGGGCGTAGGTTGGTGGGGATCGAGTCGATCACATCCGTTGCGATCACCGACTCGGCGCCGCCGATCCGCACCGCAGCCTCGCGACCGGCGCGGGCGTGGGCATGGACGGCAGCGCAGGCCGCCGCGAACGGCTCCAGGCCGCGGGCGAGCAGGGCCGCAGTCATTCCCGAGAGCACGTCGCCGGTGCCGGCGGTGGCCAGCGCCGGGGCCGAGAGCGCGTTGACCGCAAGCCGCTCGCCGTCGATGACGATCGTGTCGTCGCCCTTGAGCACGACCACCGCGTTCGCCATCCGCGCTACATCCCGGGCCGCGGCGAGACGCTGAGCCGAGACCTCCTCGGAAGAGCGGCCGAGCAGGCGCCCGAGCTCGCCGGCGTGCGGAGTGAGCACCGTCGGCCCTGGCCGCGTCGCCAGGCGCCCGAGCTCGCCGGCGAATGCGTTGAGGCCGTCGGCGTCGACGACGAGGGGGCAATCGATCGCGGTGGCGGCGTCGCGGGCAAGCTCGACCGTGCCGGGGTCGCGCCCCATCCCCGGCCCCAGGACCCCTGCCGCGGCGCGCTCGAACGTGCGCAGCACCGCCTTCAGCGAGCCCGGCGACAGGCAGCCGTCGCCGCCGGGGCAGCCGGCCGACATCACCTCGGGCTGTCCCGCCTCGAAGATCGCCTCGAGATCAGCCGGGACGGCGAC
The DNA here is from genome assembly GCA_036379955.1 of Solirubrobacterales bacterium. GTDB lineage: Bacteria > Actinomycetota > Thermoleophilia > Solirubrobacterales > 70-9 > VRUE01. The sequence continues at coordinate 11,980 of DASVFR010000025.1, read as the reverse complement.
GGTCGCATAGCCCGCACCGGCCCGTATCGCCGCGAGCGACGTCATCCGCACCGCCCCGGTCAGCCCGCGCGAACCGCCGGCGATCGCGACCTGGCCGGAGCTGAACTTGGTCGAGCGCGGGCCGCGGGAGGGAGCGAGGGCGAGCACCGCGGCCTCGATCTCGCCACCGGCCGGCTCGCCGGGGGCCCCCTCGGGGATCCCGATCGGGACGACGCGCAGTTCGCCCGTGTGCCACTTGCCGGGCGCCACCCGGTGGCCGACCTTGGCCGCGTGGAAACTGACCGTGACGTCGGCCTCGACCGCGCTAGCCGCCACCTCACCGCTCGACGCGTCGACCCCGGAGGCGACGTCACAGGCGACGACCGGCGCCCCGCAGCAGTCGATCGCCTCGATCGCCGCCGCCGCCGGATCGCGCGGGGCGCCCGAGAATCCCGTGCCGAAGATCGCGTCGACCACAGCCCCGGACCCCTCCAGGCGCGCATCGAGCCCACCGTTGACGTGCTCCGCCGGGAAGCGCGCCAGGTTCGCCGCGGCGTCCCCGCTCAGCTCCCCTCCCGGCCAGAGCAGCAGCGCCTCGACCTCGTAACCCATCTCCCGCAGGCGCCGGGCGGCCACCAGGCCGTCCCCCGCGTTGTTCCCCTTCCCACAGACGACCCGGACCGGCCCGTCCCCAGCCAGCTCGGCCACGGCCTCCGCCACCGCCAGCCCCGCCGCCTCCATCAGCTCCAGCGAAGGCACCCCCCGCTCCTCGATCGCCCAGCGATCGACTGCCCGCATCCCTTCGGCGTCGTAGAGCGGTTTCAGCCATGGCTCCATTGCGGCAGAGCCTAACCCCGCTACTCGCGCGGGTGGCGCGGCGGTGGGGGGTCCCCCATAGCGGAGGGCGCGCGAAGCGCGTCCGAGCACATGGGGGACCGCCGCGACAGGACCCGCGCGCTACCGGCTTGGCCCTGCCACGGCAACCGCTGCGGCCACATCCCGCGAATGCGTCAGCGAGATCTGCACGTCCAGCCCCTCGCCGGCCTCGGCGGCCCGACCGGAGAGCCGCACTGCGGGCGGCTCCCCAGCGATCACCTCGATCTCGCGCAGGCCGAAGCCGCCCGAAAGCCCGAGCGCCTTGACCACCGCCTCCTTGGCGGCGAAGCGGGCGGCAAGGTGGCGGGCGGGGCGGGCGCGGGCCGCGGCGTACTCGCACTCGCCCGGGCTGAAGACCCGCTCGGCGAGGCGGGGATGGCGCTCCAGCGCCCGCTCCAGACGGTCGATCTCGAGCAGGTCGATGCCGATGCCGGAGGCCATCCCTCCCGCTTACTTCTTCAGCCCGGCGATCAGCCTCGCGGTCGCCAGGTCGCCTTCGCTGCCGGAGCCCATCGCGATGAATTCGATCTTCTTCAGGTAGGGCGTCGCTTCCCAGAAGCCTTCCTTCGAGCGCGGCACCAGCGCTTCGGCCAGTTCCAGCGCGGCCGGGCCGTCGGCGAAGGCGCTGATCGGGGTCCCGCCCAACGCCGACACGGCGGCCTTGTAGCTCGCCCGGTCGGAGAGCGTTTCCCCTTCGGAGGCGAGACCGGCCAGCGCCGGCGCCAAGCCGTAGCCGACCGCGACCCGTTCGCCCTTGGAGACCACGACGAGCGGCTTGTCGCCTAGTTCTTCGCTGTGGATCGAGAAGCCGCTGGCGCCATTGCTCCTCACCGCGGTCACGCCCGGGGTCCCGGTGTTGCGGAGCAGCACGCCGAGGTTGGCGACGGTCTTCGCCGCTTCGCTGGAGTCGCTGGTCAGCACCATCGCTCCTTCGAGGCTGTCGCGGCTCCTGCCCTGGGCGAAGACCGCTCCTTCTTCGAGCGAGCTCGCGAGCTCGTCGAGGTCGATGCCCATCGCCTGCAGCGTGCTCTTCAGCTGGTTCGGCGGAATCTGGCCGGGAATGCCTTCCTTATCGAGCTCGTCGAGCGATTCTTCGAGCCGGTCGCTGAACCCGGCGAAGCCGACAGCCGCGAAGGCGTTGCCGGGCAACGACCCGATCAGCTTCGAGGCGTCGCCGTCGGGCGGCGGTTCGGCGCCGCTCTGGCTGCTCAGCGCGACTTCGACCCGGTCGGACTGGGGGATCACGCTGGCCACCGCGGTGGCTTCGTCGAGGTCGACCCCGGCGCTCTGGAAGAGCTGTTCCGCCTGCTGTTCGAATTCCCCTTCCGAGGCTTTCGCCAGCGCACCGAGGTCGAGGTAGACGTCGGCGAGACTGCCGTCGGAAGCGGCCGAGATCGCGTCCTGGAAGCGCGCTTCGTCGGCCAGCGATTCGCCCTGCCAAGCGTCGACGGCGGCCTTGAAGACGCGTTCGCTTTCGGCGACGACGAGGAAGTCGTCGACCACCCCGATCGCCTGGTCTTCGGAGCCGCCGACCTCGAATTCGACGCCCTTGTAGGAGGCTTCGGCGTAGGGCTGCTTGCCCCCTTCGGCTCGCTTGTCGACGAATTCCCGGGTGGCCGCTGGATCCGTCGTCGCTATCGCCATCGTCAGCTCGGTGGGGTTGTTGTCGGCGTCGACGGTCTTGAACGCCAGCGCCCCGTCTTCGCCCAGCCAGGGTTCGATTTCGGTGGCGAAGTCGACCGGTTCGCCGTCCTGCCGCGCCGATTCTTCGAGTTTTTCGACGACCAGCTTCCCCAGGCTGTCCACCCCCGCCACCTTGCTGGCGATCGAGTCGACGTTGGACTTCAGCTCGCCGCTCGGCTGCAGCTTGCCTTCGACGAAGACGAGCGAGCCCGGGGCGGCGAAGCCGGCGAGTTCGGAGCTGGATTCGCCACCGCCGCCGCAGCCGGCGATCGCGAGCGCGGCCACGGCCGCGAGGACAGGGAGAGCGAGGCGGGTTCTTGTCATGGGGCGGCAGACTAGCTGAGCCGGCTGTGCGCAAAAGCCCCGCTTGGACGCCTGAACGACGCCTTACTCAACGGTGACCGTCTTGGCCAGGTTACGGGGCTGATCGACGTTGAGCCCGCGCGCTTTGGCGATCCCGTAGGCGAGCAGCTGCAGCGGCAGGATCGCGACGATCGGCTGCAGGATCCAGTCGGTGCGAGCCACTGTGATCGTGCGGTCGGCGACCTCGCCGACCCGCTCGTCGCCCTCGGTCGCGATCGCGACCGTCTCCGCCCCCCGGGCGCGGACCTCCTCGACGTTGGAGAGCACCTTGTCGAGAATCGGGCTCTCGGTCGCCACGCAGACGACCGGCGTCGACTCGTCCAGCAGCGCGATCGGACCGTGCTTCATCTCCCCCGCCGCGTAGGCGTCGGTGGGGACGTAGGAGATCTCCTTCAACTTCAGCGCCCCCTCGAGGCAGACCGGCAGGCCGATGTGGCGACCTAGATAGAGGAAGAAGTCGTGCTCGAACTCCGCGGCCGCGATCTCGCGGGCGGGCTCTTCGCAGCCGGCCAGGGTCGCCTCGATCTTCGAGGGAAGCGCCTTCAGCTCGACGACCAGCTCGGCGAGGCGCTCGGCGGGCAGCGTGCCGCGCAGCTCGGCCAGACGCAGGCCGAGCAGGTACATCGTCGCGACCTGCGCGACGAAGGTCTTGGTCGCCGCCACGCTGACCTCCGGGCCGGCGCGGGTGTAGAGAACGGTGTCGGCGTCGCGCGTGGCCTGGCTGCCCATCACGTTGGCGATCGCCAGCACCTTGGCGCCGTGCTCGCGGGCGAGCCGCATCGCCGCCAACGTGTCGGCGGTCTCCCCCGACTGCGTGATGCCGATCACCAGATCGTCCGGCCCGACCACCGGATTGCGGTAGCGGTACTCGGACGCGATGTCCATCTCGACCGGCACCCGGGCCCACTCCTCGATCGCGTAACGCCCGACGAGACCGGCGTGGTAGGAGGTACCGCAGGCGACGATCACGATCCGCCGCAGACCGCGGAGGAACTCGTCGTCGAGCTCCAGCTCGGAGAGGTCGACGCACTCGTCGGTCGGCAGCCTGTCGGCGATCGTCTCGGCGACGGCGTCGGCCTGTTCGTGGATCTCCTTCAGCATGAAGGTCTCGTAGCCACCCTTCTCGGCCGCCGACTCGTCCCAGGAGATCTCTTCGGCCGCGCGCTCCACGGGGGTCCCGTCGGCACCGGCGATGCTCACCCCCATGGCGTCGACGGTGACGATCTCGTCGTTCTCGATCAGGACCGCCTCGCGGGTCTCGGCGAGAAAGGCGGGAATCGCCGAGGCGAGGAACGTCTCTCCCTCGCCGACGCCGGCGACCAGCGGGCACTCCTTACGGGCCCCGACCAGGCGGCCCGGCTCATCGGCGTGCATGGCGACGAAGGCATAGTGGCCGCGCAGCTCGGCGAAGCAGGCGCGGACGGCCGCGGCGAGGTCTCCGACGTAGTTGCGCTCGATCAGGTGGGCGACGATCTCGGCGTCGGTCTCGGAGTTGAACTCGTGACCTTCCGCAGCGAGCTCGCGGCGCAGCTCGGCGTGGTTCTCGACGATCCCGTTGAGGACGATGTGGATGCGATCCGAGCAGTCGCGGTGCGGGTGGGCGTTCTCCTCGGTGACGCGGCCGTGGGTTGCCCAGCGCGTGTGGGCGACGCCGGTGGTCGCCGGCGGGACGGCGACGGCGACGCCGCCCCCGTTCTCGTCGTGCTCGGCGACGGCGGCGCGCAGGTTGGCGAGGTTGCCGACCGCTCGCACGCTCTCGATGCGGCCGTCCTCGATCACCGAGACGCCGGCCGAGTCATAGCCGCGGTACTCGAGCTTCTCCAGGCCCGCGACGAGGAGCTCGCGGCAGGGCCGCCCACCGACGTATCCGACGATTCCGCACATAGGGAGACGAGAAAGGGTAGAGGGAGCGCGGCTCAGGCCAGCTCTTTGCGCACGGCGGCGACGAGTCGCTTGCAGATCGCGTCCGCCTCCTCCGCGCTCGGCGCCTCGACCATGACCCGCACCAGGGGCTCGGTGCCGGACGGCCGCAGCAACACCCGGCCGCGGCTCTCGAGCGCCTCGTTCTCGCTCTCGACCGCCTCCCAGACCGCCTCCGCCCGGGCCAGCGCCTCGCGGTCGCCGACCTCGACGTTGACCAGCGTCTGCGGCAGCTTCTCCATCGCCTCGACGTCGGCGAGGTCGCGATCTCCCAGCTCGCGCATCGTCGCCAGCGCCGCGGCGATCCCGTCGCCGGTGGCGGCGAAGCGGGTGTCGATGATGTGACCCGACTGCTCGCCCCCCAGTCGCCAGCCCCGCTCGCGCAGCTCGTCGAGGACGTAGCGGTCGCCCACCTTGGTCACGGCGACCTCGACCCCGGCCTCCTCCATCGCGCGGTGGAAGCCGTAGTTGCTCATCACGGTGACCGCGACGCCGCCGTCGAGCTCGCCGCGGGCCGCCATCCCGCGGGCAGCCAGCGCGATCAGCTCGTCGCCGTCGTGGATGCGCCCGGTGCCGTCGACGGCGAGCACGCGGTCGCCGTCGCCGTCGAAGGCGAATCCGATCTTCGCCTCCGAGGAGGCGATGCGCGCGGCGATCGCATCGAGGTGCGTGGAGCCGCAGCCGTCGTTGATGTTGCGCCCGTCGGGCTCGGTCGCCATGACCTCCACGGTCGCCCCCAGACGCTCGAAGATCGCCGGGGCCGCCTGGAAGGTGGCGCCGTTGGCGCAGTCGAGCATCACCCGGCGGCCGGAGAGATCGAGCGGGAAGGCGGCCTCGAGCGCGCGCAGATAGTCCTCCAGGCCGCCGTTCAGCTCGCGCACGTGGCCGGGCGCGACGCCATCGGCCGGCTCGGCGCCGAGCAGCGACTCGATCCGCGCCTCGGCCTCGTCGTCGAGCTTCGTCCCACGCCGTGAGAAGAACTTGATCCCGTTGTCGCGGTAGGGGTTGTGCGAGGCCGATACGACGGCGGCCAGATCGAGCCCGAGCCGGCGGACCAGCACCGCGGCGGCCGGCGTCGGCAGGACGCCGCCGAGCAAGGCATCGCCCCCCGCCGCCGCGATCCCGGCCGCCAGCGCGACCTCGATCATCGGCCCCGACTCGCGCGTGTCGCGCACGATCAGCACCTGCGGTCGCTGCGCCTCCAGCGACGCCGTCGCGGCCCGACCCAGCGACGTCGCCAGCTCGGCGGTGAGGAACGTGCCCGCCTCGCCGCGGACGCCGTCGGTTCCGAAGAGGGTTCTAGTAGTGGTCATTGCGTAGCAAGCGACTGAGGGCGCGAAAACCGAGACTGGCAAGGACGCAGGGAGGCTGGTGAAGCGAGCTTAGTTGTTACTAAGTGAGCGAGCCAGCCGACCGAGGACGCCGCCAGACGAAGGTTTGCAGCGTCCTCAGCGCTTGCTGAACTGCGGCCGCTTGCGGGCCTTCTTAAGCCCGGCCTTGCGGCGCTCCTTGGCGCGCGCGTCGCGGGTGAGGAAGCCGCGCCGCTTGAGCTCGCCGCGGAGCTCGGGGTCGACCTCGGTCAGGGCCCGGGCGATGCCGTGGCGCACGGCGCCGGCCTGGCCGCTGATGCCGCCGCCGTGAACCCGTACGCGGACGTCGACGGTGTTCTCGTAGCCGGTGATCGTCAGCGGCAGACGGACCGTGGTCTGATGCAGCGGACGGGGGAAGAACTCCTCCAGAGCGCGCTTGTTGATCTCGATCTTGCCGCTCCCCGGAATCAGGGTGACGCGGGCGATCGAGGTCTTGCGCTTGCCCGTGGCCAGGTAGCGCGCGTCCCCCTCCATCTTCGCCGGCGCCCTGCTCGCCGCCTTCGGCTCCTCCTCGGCAGCGGCCAGCTCGGCCTCGCGTTTAGCCCGCTCTTCCTCTTCGGCTTCCAGCCGAGCCTGCTCTTCGGCACTAAGCGGCCGCTCCTCAGGCTCAACCGCAATAGGTTCCAGATCCGCCCCAGGAATGACGTCTTTCTTCTTCTCCTCAGCCTTTGGCTTCTCGTCCGCCTTCTCGGCTTCGGGCGCCTCATCAACCTTCTCGGCCACGGGCTCCGCAACCTCCGCCTCGGGCTCGGAAGCTGTTTCCTCTTCAGACCCCTCGACGGCCTCGCCCTCGGCTTGCGGGGCCCCATCCTGGGGATGGTCCTCCGCCTCTGCCGCGGGTGGTGTCGAGGATGGGGAGTCGCCCGCAGCTTCTTGCGAGGACGACTCGCCATCCTCGGCGACAGGACCCGCGGCCTGATCCGCCGGTCCCTCGCCAGCAGGCGTCTCGTCCTGCTCGGGTGTCGCCTCGTCCTTCTGAGTCTCGTCGTCGATCAAGTCTTTGTCTCCATCGGTTTGGGCTGCTGAGCAGCATGCGGATGCTCGGGCCCGGCGTACACCTTCAGCTTGGTCAGCTGCTGCCGCGCCAGCCGGTTGCGGGGCAGCATCCCCTTGACGGCCTTGCGGATGACCTCCTCGGGCCGGCGCTCGAGCATCTCGGCGAGCGTGCGGGACTTGATCCCGCCGGGATAGCCGCTGTGGCGCCAATAGCGCTTCTGCGCCAGCTTGTCGCCGGTGACGTGAATCTTCTCCGCGTTGACGACGACGACGAAGTCGCCGGTGTCCACGTGCGGGGTGTACTCCGGCTTGCGCTTGCCGCGCAGCGTGTCGGCGATCCGGGTCGCGAGACGACCGAGGGTCTGGCCCTCGGCGTCGACGACGTACCAGTCGCGCTGGCGGTCGGCGGCTGTCGCTACGTAGGTCTTCACGGCCGGGGCATGATAGGGAACTGCGGCCGCAGGCGTGGCTATACTGCCGCGCCAGCAGTGCCAAGAGTGCCTAATCCCGGCCGCCCCATGTGGCTGGGAGCGGAGGAACCGCAGGAGCCGTTGCAGGCCCCAGGGGCGAATCGACCGAAGCAGAAAAGGTCGTAGCGCATCTCTTTCAGCGCGAGCCCGACAGCTAACTCCGCAGGCAAACGAAAGAGAGGGCAAGTGGCGAGAAACGCCAAGCCTTGGTTGGCAGGAATCAAATCGACGGTTGCAGCGATGGTCATTCTGGCCCTGCTCGCCTGCCCGGCCGCAGCCTCCACGGGCGGCGCCGGCACCGCCGCGGCCGGACCGCCGGCACCGGGCAGCCCGACGGGCGCCCCTGCCGCCGAAGCGCCGAGCGCCGGCGTCCTCTCGCTGCTCTCCGCGCGGACCACGCCGCGCAAGTCCTTCTTCTACGGCGTCCGCAACCCGAGCCTGCACTTCGAAATCGAAAGCACCCAAGCGCAGAACGACCTGCAGATCGACGTCGTCGACTCGGCGGGAGAAATCGTCCGGACCTTCTACCGCAACGACGTAGCGCCCCACACGCTCGTCGGGATCCGCTGGGACGGGACCACGGCGGAAGGCCGGCCGGCGCGCAACGGTCGCTACAGCTTCCGCGTCGGCGCTCAGGGCGCGAGCGCGAGCGCCGCGGGACGCGCGAGCGCCTCGACCGAACCGCTCAGCCTCGGCTTCGCCCTCTACGGATACGCCTTCCCGATCCTCGGCCCGCACGACTTCGGCGGCGCGGCCGGGCGCTTCGGCGCGGCCCGGTCAGGTCACACCCATCAGGGCCAGGACGTGATGGCGGCATGCGGCCAGACCGAGGTCGCGGCCCGCGGCGGGACGGTCCAGTACGCCGGCTACGAGGGCAACGCCGGCAACTACGTCGTCATCGACGGCAAGGGCACCGGCTACGACTTCATGTACGCGCACCTGGCCGAACCCTCGCCGCTGAAGACCGGCGACCCGGTCCGCACCGGGCAGCCGATCGGCATCGTCGGCGAGACGGGCGATGCCACCGCCTGCCACCTGCACTTCGAGATCTGGACCGCGCCCGGCTGGTACGAAGGCGGCAGCCCGATCGACCCGCTGCCCTACCTCGAACAGTGGGACCGCTACAGCTGACCCTCCGTCGCAACCTCGTTCAGCTGCAACGTTTTCTCCATGCAATAGACGTACTTCGCGTTGCACCCGGCTGGGAGGGCCGCGATTCAACCAGCGCCAGCGCGACGGCGACCGGCAGCGTCGCCGGCAGCGTGTCGACCGCGAAGAACAGCAAGTCGAACCCAAGCGCCAACACCGCCACCAACCCAGCAGCGACTAGTTGCCGATGGGCCGATACGTCAAGGATGCCTTGACGTATCGGCCCATCGGTCCGCGGTTGGGCGAGGAGGCAGCCGACCAGGGCGGCGACGAAGAAGTCGCCGAAGCCCATGACGGCGGAGCCGAGGTGGATCGACTGGAGCGCCGGGAGGCTCGCGGCCGGCGCGGCAGCATTGAGGACGGCGTTCGGCCCCTGCAGGAGATCGGCGCTGACATAGACCGTGTCGATCGCGGCCATCGCGTAGACGCCCAGGCGCAGCCAGTGCGCCGGCACCGCGCAGACGAGCAGCCAGCCGAGCGTCACGCACGCCAAGCCGGAGAGCGCCGTCGCTGCCACCTCACCCGCCAGCGAGCCCGTCGCCGCCCAGGCGAAGACGAAGAGCGGCAGCGCCGCCCAGGCCCAAAGGAGGCGCGAGCCGTGGATCAGCCCAGCGAGGGCAAATGCCGCCAGGGGCGGCACGGCGACCAGCGCGAGGTACGAGAGCCACCTCGCCGACCCCGATTCGAGTTCGACGATCCCGATCACCGCCGCGATCGACGCCGCCGGCACCAGTGCCCACCAAGGACCGCTCAGACGCGTAACCCATGCGGGACTTCGCCGCGCCCGGGGCAAGGCCACAAGCGCTGCCTGAACAAGGCCGAGAGCCCCTATCGAGAGCCAAAACGGCATGGGACAGGATGGCGAGGTCAGGAGGTTGCCTGGCAAGGACGCAGGCAATTCGCCGCCGGGAGCGTAGACGGACTACGTGACCAAGGCGAATTGCCGAGGACACCGCCAGGCGACCTCCTGGGCCGCCATCACTCCCACTCGATCGTGGCCGGTGGCTTCGAGGAGATATCGAGCGCGACTCGGTTGACATCAGCTATCTCGTTGATGATCCGGCTGGAGACTTTCTCCAGCAGGTCATAGGGCAGTCGGGCCCAGTCGGCGGTCATCGCATCGTCGGAGGTGACCGCGCGGATCACGATCGGGTAGGCGTAGGTGCGCCCGTCGCCCTGGACGCCGACCGACCTCACGACCGGCAGCACGCAGAAGGACTGCCAGAGCTGGCGGTAGAGGTCCGCGGCGCGGATCTCCTCCTGCAGGATCGCGTCGGCGGCGCGGAGGACGTCGAGCCGCTCTCTGGTGACCTCGCCGCCGACGATGCGGATTGCGAGGCCCGGGCCGGGGAAGGGCTGGCGCCAGACCATGCGCTCGGGGAGGCCGAGCTCGGCCCCGACGGCCCGCACCTCGTCCTTGAACAGCATCCGCAGCGGCTCGACCAGCTCGAACTCGAGGTCCTCCGGCAGGCCGCCGACGTTGTGGTGCGACTTGATCGTCGCCGCGCCGTGACTGCCCCCCGACTCGATCACGTCCGAGTAGAGGGTCCCCTGCACCAGGTATGCGGCGTCCTCGAGCTTCGCCGCCTCCTCCTCGAAGACGCGGATGAACTCCTCGCCGATGATCTTGCGCTTGCGCTCGGGCTCGTCGACCCCCGCCAGCTTGGCGAGGAAGCGCTGCTCGGCTTCGACGTGGACGAGCGGGATCCCGAACTGCTCGAAGGCCGCGACCACCTGCTCGGCCTCGTTGAGCCGCATCAGGCCGTGGTCGACGAAGACGCAGGTCAGCTGCTCGCCGATCGCGCGGTGGACGAGCAGCGCCGCAACCGAGGAGTCGACCCCGCCGGAGAGGCCGCAGATCACGCACCCCTCCCCCACCTGCGCCCGGATGCGCTCGACCTGCTCTTCGATCACGGACTGAGCCGACCAGCGATCCTCACAGCCGGCGACGTCGCGCAGGAAGCGGGTGAGGATCTCGGTCCCATAGGGCGTGTGGACCACCTCGGGGTGGAACTGGATTCCATAGAGGCCGCGCTCGGGGTGCTCGCAGGCGGCAACCGGCGACCCGGGGCTGGAGGCAAGTGCCGTGAACCCCTCCGGCGGCTCGAAGACGGCATCGCGGTGGCTCATCCAGCAGCTCTGCTCCTCCGGAAGCCCACCCAACAGCCGCCCGCCGCCGTCGCGCAGGCCCAGGTCGGTGCGCCCGAACTCCCCCGCCTCAGCCGCCTCGACCTTGCCGCCCAGCGCCTGGACCATCGCCTGCATCCCGTAACAGATCCCCAGCATCGGAATCCCCAAATCGAGTAGCTCCGTCGGGAAGCCGGGGGCGCCCTCCTCATAGACCGAAGCCGGCCCGCCAGACAAGACCAGCCCCTTCGGAGCCCTGTCTCTTATGACCTCAACAGGCGTGTCGGCAGGCAGCAACTCGGCGAAAACGCCGCACTCGCGAATTCGTCTCGCGATCAGCTGCGAGTACTGCCCCCCGAAATCAAGGACGAGAACCTCCTCCAAGGCATGTGCGTCAGCGGGCGCCCTCTCGGACGGCCCAGACGACTCGGACCCCAGCGCTGCCTCACCCACGATCCTGCCGGCGGGTGGCGCCGATTTGGGGGACCGTCCGAGGACGCGGCGCAGCCGCGCCCGCAGGATGGTGGCACCAAATCGGCGACAGGACCCGCCGGCTTGACAACTCTGGATCAGTCATCCGACACCGCAACCCCCGTCGCCACCGCGGCCCGCCCGTTCGACCCCATGCCGACCGCCTGCTCGGTCTGCAGCTTCTTCCCCTCGCTCATCAGCGCCGGCGCGACCATAACCTCGGCCCGCTGGAAGGAGCGGATGTCCTCGTAGCCGCAGGTGGCCATCGAGGTTTTCAGCGCCCCCATCAGGTTGAAGGTCCCGTCGTTCTCCTTGGCCGGACCGAGCAGGATCTCCTCCAGGGTCCCGTCCTGCTTGGTCGAGACGCGGGTGCCGCGCGGCAGCGAGGGATGGAAGGTCGCCATTCCCCAGTGGAAGCCGCGGCCGGGGGCCTCCTTGGCGCGCGCCAGGGGCGAGCCGACCATCACCGCGTCGGCGCCCATCGCGATCGCCTTGGAGACGTCGCCACCGGTCCGCATGCCGCCGTCGGCGATCACGTTCACGTACTCGCCGGTCTCCAGCATGTGCTGGGCGCGG
>DASVFR010000024.1:0-24569 GCA_036379955.1 Solirubrobacterales bacterium | reverse complement strand
GTGGGGTCCCCGGGAACTCCGGGCAAAGCCGGCCCGGGGACCCCACCCCCGGCGGCCCCAAGGTCTACGCTGCCGCGTCGTCTGCCGCTGCGTCGTCTGCGGGCGCAGCGTCGTCGACCGGTTTCTCCTCCGGCGCAGCCGTCTCAGCCGCAACCGCTTTGCCCGGCGCCAGCAACATGCTCATGTTCCGCCCTTCCTGCAGCGGCTGCTGCTCGATCACGGCGAGCCCGTCGAGGTCCTCGTAGAGGCGCTGCAGCAGCGCCCGGCCCCGCTCGGGGTGCGCCTGCTCGCGACCGCGGAACATGATCGTGACCTTGACCTTGTCCTGATGGCGAAGGAAGCGCTCGACGTGGCCCTTCTTCGTTTCGTAGTCGTGGTCGGCGATCTTCGGCCGCAGCTTGATCTCGCGCACGTTGACCTGCTGCTGGTGCTTGCGCGCAGCCTTCTGCTTCTGCTCCTGCTCGTAGCGGTACTTCGAGTAGTCGAGCAGGCGGGTGACGGGCGGCTTGGAGTTGGGGGCCACCTCGACCAGGTCGAGGTCGGCCTCCTGGGCTCGTTTCAGCGCCTCGGCCGTCTCGACGATGCCGAGCTGCTCGCCGTCGGCGCCGATCAGGCGCACTTTGGGGACGCGGATCCGCTCGTTGATCCGGGTCGTGTCGCGCTCTGGTGGGCGCCGATCGAACCTACGCGGGACCGGCACTATCTGAGCGAGAGGCGGGGCATCAAGAGGACGAGGACTGGGGAGACGGGCACGGGACGCTCAGCGAAAGCGGCGCGAGGTGTTTGGCGTGCCTGCGGTCAAGTGCTCGCAGTATAGACACGGGCGGCGAAGTCCGCGATTGGCATAGCTCCCAGCTCGCCCTCCTCGTGGGAGCGCACCGCGACCGCCCCGGCCTCCGCCTCGCGGTCGCCGACGACGAGCATGTAGGGGTAGCGGCCGAGCTCGGCGGCGCGGATCTTCTTGCCGACCGACTCCGAGCGAGCGTCGACCTCGACTCGGACCCCGGCCGCGCGCAGCTCGGCGGCGACCCGCTCGGCGAAATCGGCGTGACGGTCGGCGACGGGCAGGACTATCGCCTGCACCGGCGCCAGCCAGACCGGGAAGCGGCCCGCGTAGTGCTCGATCAGGATGCCGGCGAAGCGCTCCATCGAGCCGAGCAGGGCGCGGTGGATCATCACCGGCCGGTGCGGCTGGTCGTCGGCGCCGACGTAGGTGAGGTCGAAGCGCTCGGGCATCTGGAAGTCGAGCTGGCAGGTGCCGCACTGCCAGGAGCGGCCGAGCGCGTCGGTGACGTGGAAGTCGATCTTCGGCCCGTAGAAGGCGCCGTCGCCGGGGTTGAGCTCGTACTCGCGCCCCTGGCGCTCGAGCGCCTCGGTCAGCGCCGCCTCGGCCTTGGCCCACTGCTCCTCGCTGCCCATCGACTTCTCCGGCCGGGTCGAGAGCTCGACCCGGACGTCGTCGAAGCCGAAGCGCGCGTAGAGCTCGTCGATCGCGGCGCAGACGTCGGCGACCTCGTCGGCGATCTGCTCCTCGGTGCAGTAGACGTGGGCGTCGTCCTGGGTGAAGGCGCGGACGCGGAGCAGCCCGTGCAGGACGCCCTCGCGCTCGTTGCGCGAGACGCGGCCGAACTCGGCCAGGCGCAGTGGCAGCTCGCGGTAGGAGTGGCGTTCGGAGTCGAAGACGAGGCAGGCCCCGGGACAGTTCATCGGGCGCAGGGCGAGGCGCTTCTCGTCGGATTGCATGAAGTACATGTCGTCGCGGTAGTTGTCCCAGTGCCCGGAGCGGTGCCAGAGCTCCTCGTCGAGGACCTGGGGCGTGGCGATCTCCCTGTAGCCGCGCTTGCGCAGCTGGGCCTGGACCTCGCCCTCGATCAGGCGCAGCAGCGTGGTCCCGTTGGGCAGCCAGAAGGGCATGCCGGGCGACTCTTCGCGCAGCATGAAGATGCCGAGCTGGGGGCCGAGGCGGCGGTGGTCGCGCTTCTTCGCCTCCTCGATCCGCTTCAGGTGGGCCGCGAGGTCCTTCTTGGAGAAGAAGGCGGTGCCGTAGATGCGGGTCAGCATCTTGCGGCTCTCGTCGCCGCGCCAGTAGGCGCCGGCCAGCGACTCGAGCTTGATCGCCTTGATCCGGCCGGTCGAGGGACCGTGCGGCCCGCGACAGAGGTCCTCGAAGGGGCCGTTGCGGTAGAGCGAGACGGTTTCGACTCCTTCGTCGGCGATCAGGTCGCGGATCAGCTCGACCTTGTAGCCCTCGCCCTGGCCTTCGAAGAGCTCGATTGCCTCGGCCACAGGGACGTCGCGTCGCTCGAAGGCCTCGTCGGCGTCGATGTGGGTGCGCATCGCCGCCTCGATCCTCTCGAGGTCCGCATCGGTCACCTTGACGTCGGCTGGGAAGTCGAAGTCGTAGTAGAAGCCGTTCTCGATCGCTGGGCCGATCGTCACCTTGGTCCCGGGATAGAGCTCCTGCACCGCCTCGGCCATCACGTGGGCCGCGTCGTGGCGGATCAGCGCCAGTGCCTGGGGGTCGCGGTCGGTGAGGATCGCGATCTCGGCCCCCTCGGACAGCGCGGCCGAGAGGTCGCGCAGCTCGCCGTCGACCTCGATCGCCAGCGCCGCCTTCGCCAGCCCCGGTCCGATCGACGCCGCGGCGTCGGCGCCCGTGGCCCCGTCAGGTAGCTCCAACGGCGTCCCGTCGGGCAGCTTGACCGTGATCGTCGTCGCAGCCTCCATCGGCAGCCATCGTACGCAAGCCTTTTCCCCGCTGACTTCGCCTTTCGTTCCGGTATGGGGAACCAAAGGCGAAGTCAGCGATTAGCGCGGAGAGCCCTGGCGGGCCTGGCGGACGGCGATCTGGGGGCAGGGGGTGTGGCCGGGGACGGGCCTGGGGACTCGCCAGAGGACGTAGGGGCCGCCGCTGCGCAGGCGGCGCAGGCCTGGGAACGGCGGTCGCGAGGATTCGGTGACGACGAAGCGGACGCCGGGCGGCGGCTGGGTGCCGGCTTCCCCGGCGGCAGCGATGCAGACGCGGCCGCCGCGTAGCTCCCAGGCGATGTAGGGCATGCCGTGCTCGTCGGCGAGCAGGCGCTGCGACGCGAGGACCAGGGTCGGCCCATCTCCTACGTCCGCGCGGAAGCCCGTCAGGGCCGAGGAGTACGAGGACGGACCGACGGGGGCATTGGCGAGCGCCAGCAGCGAGCAGCCGGCAGCGACGGCAAGGTAGAGCCAGGCCACCGGGCGGCGCAGCAGCGGCAGGACGATGACGAGGGCGACGATCGGCGCCATGACCTCGATCGCCTTGGCGGCGGTGTACGGGGTGCCGCCGATGCGGGCGGCGGCGTAGGCGAGCGCGGCCGCTGCGAGGCCGGCGAGGATCGCCGTCTCTCGCCGGCGCCAAGCGAGGAAGGCGCCGTAGAGGAGGAGGATCGCGGCGAAAGCGGCGCCGAGGTAGTAGCCGAAGGCGGGCACGGCTCCATCGCCGGGCGCCAGGCGGAAGTCGCCCGAGGGCCAGATGCCGAGCGCCTCGAAGGGCGAGATCTGGCCGAAGAGGTTGCCGAGGCCGGGGCCGTTGGGGTCGAAGGTCTCGAACTGCTTGAAGTCGATCATGCGGCTGATCTCGGGGGCAATCAGGACTAGAAAGACCAGGGACGCCCAGAGGACTGACCACCCGGCCGCGGGTCCTGTCAGCGGGGTGGGGGTGTCCGGCTCCGTGCTGGGTTTCTCGCCGGGAGAGTCATCGGTTGCACTGCGAGCGTCTGTCGGGCGAGAAAGAGGACGCCGCACTGCGCCGGACACCCCCACCCCGCTGCCACCCGCGGAGGGGCGGAAGCGCGCTAGCGCGAGTTCGATGGCCGCCCATATGGTGGCTGTGCCGAGCAGCCAGATTAGGCCGGGGAAGCTGTAGGTGTAGACGCTGCCAACGGCCAGGAGGGCCGCCGGGACGAAGCGCAGGGGCAAGTCTCGCCACTCCTTTGAAGCTTCTCTGAGAGCCAGGACGAATCCCAGGAAGAAGAGGGCTTGCATGGTCTCCTTGAAGGCGCCCTGGGCGAAGTAGGAGGCGACCATGTAGGCGAGGCCGACTACGAGGGACGCTGGGATGCGGAGCGCAGGTGGTTGGTCGCGGAAGGCCGTGAGCGCGGTTAGGGAGGCGAGGACGGCGACCGCGGTCGTCAGGCCGGTGAAGCCTTGCACCAGGCCGATGGCGAGGCCCTTGTGCAGGGCGACGACGATCGCGTGCGGGCCTAGCGGGTAGCCCTGGTGCAGTAGCTGGGAGCCCTGTCCTTCGGCGAGACGGTTCGCCGCCAGCAGGTGCTGGGACATGTCGGGGTTGAAGCCGGTGCCGAGGATGCCGAAATGGCCTTCGGCGAGGAAGGGCAACGCGGTCGCTGCAAGCGCGAGCAGCCCAACCGGGACGCCGGCCCTCAGCGCCTCCAGCCCGCCGTCGAGGCGCCGCCAGAGGTAGGCGATCGCGGCGATGGTCAAGAGGAGGACGAAGAGAGCCGGGGCCGCGCCGTGGCCCGGTAGCCGCACGGTTCCCCAGCAAGTCGCGCCGAGAAGAGCCAGCCCGACCCCCGGCGCCAGCCACGACCAGCGGCGCGTACCGCAGAGGACGATCGCGGCTTGGCCGGTCGCCAGCGAGGCGGCGCAGAGCGCCAGCACGGCTGCGTAGGTCCCGATCACGAGGTCGCGAGCCTAGACTGAGCGCATGGCGCATGTCCCGCCCGCCCGCCACCTGCTGCGCGCCAGGGACCTTGCCGACGCCCGCTACGCCGAGCCGCTCGGCGTCGACGATATGGCAGCGGCCGCCGGCCTCTCCCGCGCTCACTTCAGTCGCGAGTTCAAGCGCGCCTTCGGCGAGTCGCCGCACGCCTACCTGCTCACGCGCCGCCTCGAGCGAGCGGCTGCGCTGCTGCGCAACACCGATCGCAGCGTGGTCGACGTCTGCCTCTCGGTCGGCCTGCACAGCGTCGGCTCCTTCACGACCAGCTTCCGTCGCGCCTATGGCCTCTCGCCGACCGCCTACCGGGCCGCCCATCCCCCAGCCGCCCACCAGGCGCTGGTCCCCGGTTGCGTCGTCCGCGCCTACGCCCGACCCAAACACCGCACGTTTCGAGAAGACAACGCCGCCCTCCGGGCCTAGCATCGGCGCGACCTTTCCGTTCTAACAAAGGAGACGACGATGATCAGGATCGCCAACGCGCAGCTGTGGGTGCACGACCAGGACGAGGCCCTCGCTTTCTACACCGAGAAAGTCGGCATGGAGGTCCGGGCCGACGTGACCCTGGCGGAGATGGACGGCTTCCGCTGGCTGACGGTGGGGCCACCCGGGCAAGAAGACGTCTCGATCACGCTGATGGCCATCCCCGGGCCGCCGGTGATGGACGCCGACACCGCGAACCAGGTGAGAGACCTCGTCGCCAAGGGCTTCGCCGGCACCGTCTTCCTCACGACCGACGACTGCCAGGCCTCCTACGAGGAGCTGAGGAGCCGCGGCGTCGAGTTCACCGAAGCGCCGGAGGAGCGGCCCTACGGGATCGACTCGGCATTTCGCGATCCGTCGGGGAACAGCATCCGCCTCGCCGAGGTGCGGATGCCGGCTGAGGTCTGAGGACTCGGTCCTCCGACCCGGACGATGGGCGCTACTGGGCTCGAACCAGTGACCTCCAGCTTGTCGAGCTGGCGCTCTCCCAACTGAGCTAAGCGCCCGGGGAAACTGAATCTAGCAGCGGCGGACGCATCGAAGAGGCGTGCGGGGAACCGATCCGATCGTGCGGCGGTTCCCGGAGACGGTCGCTCAAGCTAGTCGCCACATCGTCCGATGGAGGCAGTGCAACTTTTCTCGACACACGGTGTTTATCGAACACAAGGCTTAGGACCGACGAGCCAGGGAAGCAAAGTCTCACTTGGTGGTACGTCCTTCGGGAACACGGGCCCCTCACGGGGCCCTTTTCCGTTCTGGAGAGAATTTGGACGACGACCGTCTCCGCCGGAGGAGCCGCAGGCTAGAAACCCGAATCGAGCCGAACGCGGAATTCCGGCCCGGTCAGGGGCAAGCCGGGCGCGCCGGGAAGGGCTGCGCGCAGGCTGCCGGTCCAGGTCCGGGTGCCGTCCGGGGAGGCCGCGTACCTGCCGGTGCCGGCGAACGGCCAGGGCGGCTTCAGCTTGGCCGCGGTCAGGGCTTCGTTCTCGGTGAAGCTACCCGCCGGGCCGATCGCGAACGCGTAGCGAACCTCCGCCATCGATCCCAACGATTCCTCCGTGCTCGCGAAGCAGAGGATCCGCGCGCCAAGGCGGAGGGCGATCAGCTCTCTCGCGGCAAGCGGTTCGCGCCAGCCGGCTTCGAGAACCCCCGGGGTGGCAAGCGCGGAGCCCTTCACCGCTTGGCTGCTCTTGGCGGTGGGAGGAGGCAGCGACGCGCAGCGCAGGCGCAGCGGCCGGCGGATCCGTCCCTTGGCCCGCTTGGCTCGCACCTGGACGTAGCGGTCCTCGCCGGTGAAGTGGATGCGGCCGACGAAGACGCCGGGGCGGGTCGTGTAGCGATCGGCGCCCTGGCAGTGCCTGCCCCGTCGGGACTTCACGATCCGGCCAGAGGGCCGGAAGCGGACCGAGATCTCACCGAAGCGACCGAAGGAGGCCGCGATCCGGTTCGTGGTTGCGGTGCCGTGGGCAACGTAGGTGGTGATCGCACCCCGTCGCGCCTTGCGTCCGGCGCCCTTGGGGCGGACCTTGGAGACTTCGACCGCGACCACCCCACGCAGGCCGATCACCGCCAGGTCGTACCCGCCTTTGGTCTGGACGTCGAAGCGCGAGACCCAGACCGATCGGTGCGCCGTAGAGGCGTGCATGCGAGCGGCGATCAGGGAGCGCAGCGGGGCTGGGATGCCGTCTGGGACCGCGATCGGGCTCATGCCCTGGGCCGTTCCGCCCGTCGCCAGCGTCACCGCCAGCAGCAGCCCAAGGCAGGCGCCGGTCCGTGCGCGTCGACCGCTCACCGCACCCGCCCCGCGCGATGGAAGAGGCGACCGACTTCCTTGCCGAAGTAGGGGCCGAAGTCGGTTGCCTTGTCGTCTTCGTACCCGTAGTTGGTGACGCTGTTGAGGACGTTCCCCTCGATCGTCCAGCCTCCGCCCGAGGCCCCGCCCGTGACGAAGCAGTCGACGGCGAGATTGAGCGGGCCGGGAGTGAGGAACGAGAAGGCGTCGTGGCCGAGGAAGGGCCGCTGACGGCAGACGCGTTGGGTTTCGCCGTCGAAGGGCGCCGCCGCGGGGTAGCCATGAATGTCGAATACCTGGCGCGCCGTAAGGCCCCAGGCGATGCCGGCGCCGCCGACCGCTTTCGTCAACAGCTGTCCGCGCGCGTTGGGGCGCACGACGGCGGCGCCCACGTCGCTGTTCTCGCCGCCGATGGTCCGCCAGCGCTTCGTCGTGTCGACCCACCTGGCGGGGAAGACGCCGAACGGGCGCTGGCCGTACCGGTAGCCCGGCACGAACACCCACGCGAGGTCGAGCCAGCTACCGCGACGGCCAGGTTCGCGTATGCAGTGAGCGGCCGTGATGACCACGCTGTAGTTGGGTGAGTTGACGGCGGTGCCCGAACAGCGGCCGAGGCCGAAGGGCGTGACGATGAAGATGACGCCGTTCTGGCGATATTCGGGGGCCGCCGGGTCGGCGACGAGCTCGAAGCTCGACTTCGCCGGCGTGGCGGCGGCGCTCGCGCTTGCCGATCGATGGCGATGGACGTGCCGCCGGTGCCCAGCGCCCTTCCCCCTCGATCCACGAGAGGCGTGGGAGGCGGCCTTCGACCGGCGAGGGAGGAGCGTGTCGACGGGCTTCGCCCGGCGCATCCGCGCCGGGGTCCAGAAGGCAAGCGCCTGGCGAGCGCTGAACCGGGGCACCGTTCCCGCTTGCGCCGGGGCCGGCCACGAACCCGCGAACAGCGATGCAACGAGGACCGTGAGCACGAGAGCCACTCGCGTCGGCGGCCGCCCCGCCCCCCGGCCAATCGCGTTCATCGCGAGCAGTCTACTTACGCCGATTGGCGGCTCAGAAGGCCGCCAGAGGCGCCCACCGGAATCGAACCGGTGTAAACGGCTTTGCAGGCCGCTGCGTAGCCACTCCGCCAGGGCGCCGGGCGGTCTAAGGGTACCGGCGAGGAGGCGGTCGGCGCGAGCGATGGGAATCAGGCGGCCTGCTGCTCGGGGCCGGGGTCGTCGTCGACGTCGAGCACGAGGTTGTCGTCGGCCGTGCGTCGAACCTGGAACTCGAGCGGGGAGCGCTCCTCGAGCTCACGCAGGAGCTCGACCGGCTCGTCGAGGCGCATCGAGATCGTCGCCCGACCCTCCGAGAAGCGCTCGACCGAGATCTCGGACGTGCCGTCGATCTGACCGGCGGCGTCCTCGAATCCGACCAGCTGCGAGAAGTCGTCGAAGGGGCCGATCTCGACTTTGACGATGCCCTCGTAGAGCGCCCTGGCGGCGCGCTCGACATCCGGATCCTCGACGGTCGCGGCCGGATCGGCCGACGCGGCATCCTGGGCCTCGGTCAGCTCCTGCGCGCGCCGGCCGACCTCGACCGCCTCGCGCAGCGCCTTCATCCTGATCCGCGTCGCCTGGCCGCGCGCCTGCGACTGGATCTCCTCCAGCCTGGCCGAGACCGCCTCCAGCGATGCGATGCCGCGATCGTGTCGCGCGTTCGCCTCCGCAACCTGCTCGCGCAGGCCGCGTATCTCGCGCTCGCGCTCGATCACCATCGCCGAAAGCGAGGCGAGCTCGTCCTCGGCTCTGACAGCGGCCTCATCGGCCGCCCGCGAGCGCTCCGCCGCGTCCTCGGCGTCGCGCACCAGGGCCCACGCCTTCGCGTCCCGCGCGGCGAGGGCGGTGTCGACGTCGGACGGCTTGTATCCGAAAAGGACCCGCCTGAAGCTACCCATGCGCGGCACCGTAGTGGTGCCCTCGGACGCTATCCCGCTCCCCATGCGGCTCGAGCCTCGGCGCCTCCCGCCAGAGATCCTCCAACCGGTAGCGCTGCCGGGCCTCCTCCGTGAAGACGTGCAGGACGCAGTCGAGATAGTCGAGCACGATCCAGCCGGCGCCGCCGCCGGACTCCGCGCCCCCCGGCAGCAGCGTCCGCTCCTGCTTCAGCCTCAGCTTCACCTCGTCGGCGATCGCGCGCGCCTGGCGCTCGTTGCGCGCCGTGCAGATCGCCAGGAAGTCGGTGTAGGAGACGAGCTTTCGCATGTCGAGGACGACGATCTCGCTCGCCGCTTTCGAGTCGGCCAGCTCGGCGATCCGCAGGGCCAGAGCCTCCGAGATACCGACCTCCTCGCCAGGGCCGCTCATCGGTAGATCCCCCTCTCTTCGATGAAGCGCGCCACCGACTCGGGCACGAGGTAGCGCAAAGGGCGCCCCGCCGCGGCGCGCTCGCGCACGGCCGAGGAGGAGACGCCGAACTGAGGCATCTCCAGCATCGTCGCCCGCCCCCCGGCGCCGAGGCTGCGCAGGACCGCGGCGACGTCCGCCTCGGAGACGCCGGCGCGCCGGGCGACGGCGAGGCGCGCCAGCTCGGTCACGCGCCGGGGCTCGCGCCAGCTCTCCAGCCCCACGGCGGCATCGGCCCCCATCACGAAGACCAACTCCCTGTCGCCGCGTTCTCTGCCAAGCATCTCCAAGGTCTCATACGTGTAGGACGGCCCGTCGCGTTCGACCTCTAGCGTCGAAACGGAGAAGCGCGGATCGTCGGCGGCGGCGAGGCGGGTCATCGCCAGCCGCAGCTCGCGACCCGGGTCGTCGGCGATCGTCTTGTGCGGCGCCTGGCCGGTGGGCACGAGGACGACCTCCTCGAGATCCAGCTGCCAGAGGGCCTCCTGGGCGAGCGCGAGGTGCCCGAGGTGCGGCGGGTTGAACGCCGAGCCGAGGACGCCGATGCCGCCGGCGGCAGGGCTACCCACGCACTTGGCCGTCGCCGTGGACGACGTACTTGTAGGTCGTCAGCTCGCGCAACCCGATCGGGCCGCGGGCATGCAGCTTCTGGGTCGAGTTGCCGATCTCGGCGCCCATGCCGAACTCGAAGCCGTCGGTGAACCGGGTCGAGGCGTTGGTGTAGACGACGGCCGCGTCAACGCCGGCGCTGAAGCGCTCCGACGCTTCCCTGGAGCGGGTGACGATCGCCTCGGAGTGGCTGGTCCCGTGCTGGTTGACGTGCTCGATCGCCTCCTCCAGCGAGTCGACCACGCCGACCGCCATCTTCAGGTCGAGGTACTCGGTCTCCCAGTCGGCATCGGTGGCGAGACCAACCTCGACTCCGTCCGAGAGCTCCCGGGCGCGCTCGTCGCCGACCAGCTCGACCCCCGCTCCGTTCAAATCGGCGAGGACGCTCGGCAGGAAGTCGGCGGCCACTGCGGCGTCGACCAGCAACGTCTCGGCCGCGTTGCAGACGCCGGGGCGCTGCACCTTCGCGTTGTAGGCGATCTTCCTCGCCATCTCTAGGTCGGCGTCGGAGTGCACGTACACGTGGCAGTTGCCGGCGGCGGCGTAGATCACCGGGACAGTCGCGACCTCCTTCAGCGCGTTCTTCAGCCCTTCGCCGCCACGCGGGATCAGCAGGTCGACGGTCCCCTCTTGTGTGGCCAGCTCCGTCAGGTCCTCGCGTCCCTCGCCCACGGGCATCAGCACGGCGGCGTCCTCAGGAAGCCCAACCTCGGCCAACGCCTCTCGCGCTATTGCGACCAGGGCGGCGTTCGACCGCTCGGCGTAGCTGGAACCGCGCAGCACGATGGCATTGCCGCTCTTGATCGTCAGCGCCGCGCAGTCGACCGTCACGTTCGGCCGCGCCTCGTAGACGACGGCGACCACTCCCAGCGGGACGCGGACCTTGCGCAGGTCAAGTCCACCCTCAAGGGTCCGACGGTCCAGCTCCTCGCCGATCGGATCGTCGAGGGCGGCTACCGCACGCACTCCGTCGGCCATCGCGGCAATCCGATCCTCGGCCAGAGTCAGGCGGTCGCGCAACGCGGTCGTCAACCCGGCGGCCCGCTCGTCGGCGAGGTCGGCGGCGTTGGCCTCGAGGATCTCGGCGCTGCGCTCGCCTAGAAGCCGGGCGATCGCCGCCAGGGCTTCGTCCTTGATCGACGTTGGAGCGCTCGCCAGGACGCGCGATGCGCGCTTCGCCGCAGCACAGGTCTCCCCTACCGATCGAGTCGTAGTCGCCATCGAGCTAAGGGTAGCTGTGCAAGAGAGCACGCCACGCTTACCCGTCAAACCAACACGAAGCGGTCCCGGTGGATGACCTCGTCCGCGGCGTGAGGAAGCAGCTCCCGCACCTGCGAGCTCTTCAGGCCGGTCACTCGCGTCAGCTCCTGGGCGGAATAGTCGACGATGCCCTTGCCGACGATCGAGCCGTTTGCGGTCACCTCTACGGCATCGCCCGCCTGGAAGTCCCCCTCGACAGCGGTGATCCCGACGGGCAGCAGGCTCGAGCCGCTTTCGCGGAGCACCCGCGCGGCACCGTCGTCCACGAGCACCTTGCCCTGCGCCGGCTTGGCGTACTTGAGCCAGAGCTTGAAGCTCGAAGCCTTGCCGTCTCGAGCCGAGAAGCGCGTGCCGATCGACCGTCCCGCTGCCGCGGCGGCCAGCGTCCCAAGAGCCGTTCCGTTGCAGATAACCGATGGCGTTCCGGCCTCGCTCGCCATCTCCGCCGCCGCGACCTTCGAGCGCATGCCGCCCGATCCGAAGGCCGAGGTGCGGTCGCCGATCTCCAAGCCATCCAGCTCGGTGAAATCGGCCACGCCTTCGATCAGCTTCGCCTCCGAGTCAATCGTCGGATCCGCCGAGAAAACGCCATCTACGTTGGTCAGCAGCACCAGCAGCCGGACCTCGAGCAGGATCGCGACCTGGGCGGCGAGGAAGTCGTTGTCGCCGAAGGTGATCTCGTCGGTGGCGGTGGTGTCGTTCTCGTTGACGACCGGGACGACGCCCCACTCGATCAGCCGGCGCAGGGTCTGGCGCGCGTTGAGGTAGTTGGTGCGGGCGGCGATGTCGGCTGCCGTGAGGAGCACCTGGGCGGCTCGGGTGCCGTGCTCGGCGAGGCGGCTCTCGTAGGCGCGGAACAGATCGCCCTGACCGACGGCGGAGGCCGCCTGTAGCTCGTCCATCGCCCGCGGCCGCGCCGGCAACCCGAGCAAGCGGATGCCGCGCGCGATCGCCCCCGAGGTGACCATCACAATCCGCTCGCCGTCCTTCTCGAGCTCGGCGACCTGCTCGCAGACCAGGTCGAGCACGTCCGCGCGCAGCGAACCGTCGTCGGCGGCGACGATCGAGGAGCCGAGCTTGACGACCAGGGTCATGAGCAGAGGATTACGGATATAGCTCGAACTCGTGCTCGCCGACGCGGACGTCGTCGCCGGGCTCGAAGCCGGCGGCGCGCAGGGCGGCGACGACGCCGATCTCGTTGAGGCGGTGCTCGAGGTATGCGAGAGCTTCTTCGTTGCCGACGTCGTGGCGCTCGAAGAGCAGCTCGACGCCGCGGCCGAGGACGCGGAAGCCGCCGTCGTCCTCGCGCTCGACCGAGTAGCCACCCTCGCCCACGGGGCGGTAGACGCGGTACTCGGCCTCGAACTCGGCGGGCGCCGCCGAGCGGAGCTCAGGACGCGCCTCGGGCAGCTCGTCCAGGGCCGCGAGGATGCGGCGGCGCAACTCCTCCAATCCGTCGCCGGTCGCCGAGGAGACCGCCTGAATCTCCACTCCCCCTCCGACGCGCTCGCGCCATGCGGCGACGGCTGCCTCGACCTCGTCGGCGGGAAGCAGGTCCCGCTTGGTCAGCAGCACCAGCTCCGGCAGGCGGTCGAGGCCGGCGCCATAGGAGGAGATCTCGGCGCGGATCGTCTCGTAGTTGCCCACCGGGTCTCCCTCGAGCGGCGCCAGCTCGACCAGGTGGACGAGCATCGCGCAGCGCTCGACGTGGGCGAGGAACTCGTGGCCGAGCCCGGCGCCCTCGGCAGCGCCTTCGATCAGCCCCGGGATGTCGGCGATCACCGCCTGCCGCTCGTCGCTCTCGATCGTGCCGAGCACCGGCGAGACGGTCGTGAACGGGTAGTCGCCGACCTTCGAGTCGGCCCGCGTCAGTCGGCCCAGCAGCGAGGACTTGCCGGCGTTGGGCAGCCCGATCAGTCCCACGTCGGCGAGCAGCTTCAGACGCAGCTCGATCCAGCCCTCCTCGCCGCTTGTCCCGTTCTCGGCGAAGCGCGGCGCCTGCCGGGTGGAGCTCGTAAAGCGCTTGTTCCCATGCCCACCGCGCCCGCCGTGGGCGACCACCGCGCGCTGCCCGGCTTCGACCAGGTCGACCCGGCTCCCGTCCACGGCCCCGGCCTGCGTCCCGGGCGGCACCGGAATCTCCCGGTCCTCCCCCCGGCCCCCATGGCGATTGGCGCCTTCCCCGTGCTTCCCCCGGCCGCCGCGGAAGTGCCTGCTCCCCTTCAGCGCACCCAGGTCCCGCCGCGACGCGTCGCAGACAAGGACAACGTCGCCGCCGTGCCCCCCGTCTCCACCGTCGGGCCCGCCGCGAGGAACGTGCGCCTCCCGCCGAAACGAGACGCACCCGCTCCCCCCCGCCCCGCCTTCAACCCAGATCTTCGCCTTGTCGTACATCGCATTCGCCAGCGTAACGCGGGCAATTTGAAGTCGGGCTAGACGAAAAGAGACGGCCCGCCGAAGCGGGCCGTCTGAAGTACGAGGTTGCCGCCGAACTTCAAGCGGCCCCGCCCTCACTTGTACGCATCATAACGCCCCGAGCGGGAGTCGAACCCGCCAACCCCGCTTAGTGAGGACGGAGCCCGCGTCCGGCGGCCGGGGCGTCTGCCGCGGCCGCGACACAGGCGACGCTACGTCGACAACTGTCACGTGTGGTGCCCCAAAACAGAAAATCCCGCGACAGAACTCAGCACGAGGATGGTGCAACTACCCAGTCGGGACGACTAGCTTCGCCGCAGCCGCACGATCTCGGTCCTGCAGCCGCGTCGCGAAGCCTGGGACGGAGGGCCGAGGACCCCTCCCACCCCGCTCCGTGCCTCAGTCCTGCAGGACGGAGATCGTGCGGCCCTTGCGGGAAGGCCTGAAGTCGACGGTCCCCGCCCGCGTGGCGAAGATCGTGTGATCGCGGCCGAGGCCGGTGCCTTCGCCGGGCCAGAAGCGGGTGCCGCGCTGGCGGACGATGATCTCGCCGCCGCTGACCTTCTGGCCCGCGAAGACCTTCACCCCGAGCATCTTGGGGTTGGATTCGCGGCCGTTGCGGCTCGAGCCGAGTCCCTTCTTGTGCGCCATCAGTCGTCCTTTTTAGCCGGTTTTGTTTTCGATGCGGGCTTCGCCGGGGCTTTTTTGGCTTTCGCGGCCGGTTTTTTCGCTTTCGCGGCCTCTTTTTTGGCGGCGGGTTTCTTGGCGGGCTCTTTTTTCGCCGCCGGTTTTTTCGCGGCCTCCTTTTTGGCCGGTGCTTTTTTGGCGGCCGGTTTTTTCTCAACGGCGAGCTTCTGCTCCGCCGCCGGTTTCTCCGCCGGCTCCTCTTTCTTCGCCGCCGCCGGTTTGCGACTCAGCAGTTTGACCTCGGTCACCTCGAGCCTGGTCAGCTCGGAGCGGTGGCCGGCGCGCCGCCGATAGCCCTTCTTCGGCTTGTATTTGAAGACCTTGATCTTCTTGCCGCGCAGGTGCTCGGCCACGGTCGCCTCGACCTTGACCTTCTCGAGCTCCTTGGCCGCGGTCAGCACCTCGCCGTCGCGGAACATCACCGGGCGCAGCGAGACCTTCTCGCCCTCTTTGGCGCTGAGGCGATCGACGAGCAGGGACGTGCCCTTCTCGACCTTGTACTGCTTGCCTCCGCTCTCTATGACCGCGTACGTGCTCATTCGTTTTTGCCGCTCTGTGTGGAGCGCGACCGACCCCGACCGCCTCTGCGACCGCGACGGCGACTGCGCGAGGGCGAGGATTCTAGCTCGGAGCCGTTTTCGCCGCCGCCTGCACCGTTGCTCGCCTCGACCCCCGGCAGAGAGGCGACCGCCGCGGAGCGCTCGACGCGCTCGATCCGCACCAGCTTGCGCTCGCCGACGAAGGGCCCGCCACCGGTGACGCTGACGATGTAGGCGTCGACCCGGGCGATCGCGTCGTTGACGTTGTACATATGCGGCTCGTCGATCTTGACCAGGACCTCCTCGCCGACCTTGAATGGCAGGGCGCGCTCCTCGATCTCCTCCCTGGTCCCCGTCTCAACCACGTCGAAGGTGTCGATCGGCAGCGCCTCGCCGCCCTCGAAGTGGAACTGCTTGCCGGTCTCCGCCTCGAGCTCGGCCAGGCCGCTCTCGGGATCGATCAGCTCCGCCGCCACCTTTGGGTTGACCCGCAACAGCAGGGCCTCGGCGTCCTTGGCGCCCCCGGCGACGTCGGGCAGGCGCCGCATCACGTCCAGCGCCACGGTCTCGGCCGAGAGCACGACACCCTCGCCGGCGCAGGTCTGGCAGGGCACGGTGAGGATCTCGCGCACGCCGTCGGTGACGTTCTGCCGCGTCATCTCGACCAGGCCCAGGGGCGAGACCTCGACCACGTAGCTCTTCGACTTGTCGCTGTCGAGGCATTTGCGCAGCGTTTTCAGCACCTTGTCGCGGTTGCGCGCTCGCGCCATGTCGATGAAGTCGATGACGATGATGCCGCCGATGTCGCGCAGGCGCAGCTGCCGCACGGCCTCCTCGGCGGCCTCGGTGTTGACCCGCGTGATCGTCTCCTCCAGGCCGCCTTTGCCGCGACCGGTGAAGCTGCCGCTGTTGACGTCGATCACGGTCAACGCCTCGGCGTAGTCGATGATCAGGTAGCCACCCGAGGGCAGGTCGGCACGGCGGCCCAGGGTCGACTCGATCTCCGCGTCGATCCCGTACTTCTCGAACAGCGGCTTGCGGCCCTTGTAGAGCTCGACGCCGTCGACCAGCTCCGGCGCCGTGCGCTGGAAGAAGCTGGTCACCCGTTCGTACTGCTTCTCGGAGTCGATCACCGCTCTTTCGAAGTCGCTGAGGAAGACGTCGCGCAGGACGCGAACCGGCAGGTCGGCCTCCTGGAAGACGAGGTCGGGCGCCACGGTCTGCTCGGTGCGGCGCTCCAACACCTCGTTGAGCTTGTGCAGGTAGCCGATCTCACGCACGAAGTCGGCCTTTTTCGCTCCGTGCGCCGCGGTGCGGACGATCAGCCCGCCCGGCCCTTTGTAGGTCCGGTCGACCATCTTGCGCAAGCGGTCGCGCTCGGAGTCAGCCAGTCGGCGGCTGACGCCGACGCCCGAGCCCTGCGGCGCGTAGACGAGGTAGCGGCCCGCGATCGAGACGTTCATCGAGAGCCGGGCGCCCTTGCTCTTCAGAGGGTCCTTGACGAC
Source organism: Solirubrobacterales bacterium (assembly GCA_036379955.1). Lineage (GTDB taxonomy): Bacteria > Actinomycetota > Thermoleophilia > Solirubrobacterales > 70-9 > VRUE01. The sequence continues at coordinate 8,184 of DASVFR010000024.1, read as the reverse complement.
CTGGACCATGATCTCCTGCCCCGGTTTGATCAACTCGTCGATGCCGCGACCTCCTTTGCCGCGGCCGCGACGCGGCGCCTGCTCGCCGCCCGGCAGGACGATCTCGTCGACGTGCAGGAAGCCGTTGCGCTCGAGACCGATGTCGACGAAGGCGGCCTCCATACCGGGCAGGACGTTGTCGACCTTGCCCTTGTAGATGTTGCCGACGATCGAGCGCCGGCCGCGGCGCTCGATGTAGAGCTCCGCCACGTCGGTTTTGCCGCCTTTCGTCTTCGACTCGAGGACGGCGACGCGTGTCTCACCGCGATCGGCGGACACCAGGATTGTCTTTTTCATTCTTTAGCTCAGTTCAGTAGGTACGCATTGCCGGCGCCCCCTTCTGGGGATCACCAGGCGAACCTGCTCCTCTGGCTGAGCCGCGCTTGCACGTGAATGCTCTGCAGGACCCCGATGGCGAGCAGGGTCGCCAGCACGGACGACCCCCCATAGCTCATCAGGGGCAGGGGAATCCCGGTGATCGGCATGATCCCGAGGTTCATCCCCACGTTGACGAAGACCTGGAACAGGAGCATGCCGGCGATGCCGCCAGCGACGAGGGTTCCGTATGAGTTCTTCGAGAGCGTCACGATCCGCAGCGCCCGCCAGATCAGCAGGGCGTAGAGGGATAGGACTAGTGCGGCCCCCATGAATCCGTAGCGCTCACCGATCACCGCGAAGATGAAGTCGGTGTGCCGCTCAGGGACGAAGTCGAGCCGCGTCTGGGTGGCCCGGTCGCCACGGCCGGTCAACTCACCGGCGCCCATGGCGATCTTGGCCTGGTTCTGCTGGTAGCCGGCGTCGCTCGGGTCAGCGTTCGGGTGCAGGAACGAGGTGAGCCTCTGCTCCTGATACCCCTTGAGCAGCGGCGTCCCGACGGCGGGTGCCACCACCAGGACGAGCGCTGTCAGGGCGACGACGGCCGCGCCGATCACCGCGAAGTGCGTCCAGCGGACGCCCCCCACGTACATCACGGCGAGGGTGATTGCCACGAACACCAAGGAGGTGCCGAGGTCTGGCTGCAGGAAGACGAGCGCAGCCGGTGCCAGGCCGAGGCAGAGGTAGCGCACCGTGCGCTGCCAATCGGAGCCTTTCCTGGCGCCGTCGATGACGAACCCGGCGAGGGCCAATACGAGCAGGACCTTGCCGAGCTCCGACGGCTGGAAGCTGAAGAAGGGAAGTTCGAAGGCGCGCCGCGAGCCGCGGGCGGCGAAGCCGAAGACGAAGACGAGCGAGATGCTCACGCAGAGGAACGTGTAGATGCCAACGCGAAGCTCGCGGAAGCGCGAGTAGTCGATGCGGGTAAGCAGGTACATGCCGGCGATGCCCAGCACGCCGTAGATCGCCTGCCGGTTCACGTAGTAATACGGGTCGCCGGGGACGTCGTGGCTGGTCGCCTGGGCCAGGGTGAAGATGCTGAAGGCTACCAGCGCAGCCGCCGAGAGCCCCAGGACGCCGTCCATGTAGGGCAGACCGAGGCGCTCGGCGATGCCCGGATGGACCGCGAACGGCTCGGGCCGGGCACGGCGGGCGCGGGTCGCGTACATCAGCCTGCGGCTCCTTCGGCTTCGCCTTCTTCGGACGCCGCTTCCTTGGCGAGCCTCCCGCGGAAATACGCTTCCAAGATCTTCTTCGCGGCCGGCGCCGCAGATTCGACGCCGAAGCCGCCTTCCTCCATCGTCACGAAGGTGACGATACGCGGGTTCGGATACGGAGCGAGGACGCCGTACCAGGACTGGTCGAGGTGAGGCGGGCGCTGCGCGGTGCCGGTCTTGCCGGCGACCGGGATCGGAAAGCTGCCGAAGACGTCGACCGAGGTGCCGCCGCCGTTCTGCGCCGCGTCGTGCAGACCTTCGAGGATCGCGGCGCGGTATTCGGAGTTCATCTTCACGTGTCGCCGCGGCCCGGGGTCGAATTCCTTGAGGACGCGCCCCTGGGCGTCGGTGACCTCCTTGCCCACGTGCGGGGTCACCACCGTGCCGCCATTGGCGAGCGCGGCATAGGCGATCGCCATCTGCAGTGGGTTCGTCTGCAGGTCGCCCTGGCCCGTCGCGAGCTGGACGTTGTCGCCCGCCGACCAAGGTCGATCGGTCCCGCCTTCCTTGTAGAGCCGATCGCGCCAGCGCTTGGAGGGCAGCAGGGTTTCGTCGTAGAGGGGAAGATCGATGCCGGTCGGGCGCCCGATCCCCAGCGCGTGGGCCCAGTGCTGCAGCTCGCCGCTGTCCCACATGCGGAAGCCGAGCGTGTAGAAGAAGATGTCGGAGGAGACTTCCAGCGCCGTGACGAGGCTGACCGTGCCGTTGGCGGCTTCGCCGGCGTTTTTGAAGGGCTGCCCACCGATTACGAGTTCGCCTGTGTCTTCGATCGTTTCGCCGAGCGAGAGGTTGCCGCTTTCCAGTGCCGCGATCGCCGTGATCGGCTTGAAGGTCGAGCCGGTCGGGTAGAGGCCGGCGATCGCCCGGTCGACGAGCGGCGTCGACGGGTTGCGGTAGGTCTCGTTCACCTGGGCCTGGGTCAGCGGCGGCGTCAGCGACGTCGGGTCGAAGGTTGGGAACGACCCCAGGCCGAGGATTTCGCCGCTGTGGACGTCCATGACGATGAAGCCGCCGGGCAGGCCCCGTTCGGCCATCGCGGCTTCGCCGGCCGCCTGCACCTTTTCGTCGATCGTCAGCTCGAGACTCTTGCCGGGCGCCGGCGGCTTGGAGACGAGGCGGCCGTTGGGCGTTGGCTGCCCGAGGGCGTCGACCTGGATCCTGGTCAGCCCGGGCACGCCGCGCAGGTAGCGGTCGTAGGTGTCCTCGACTCCGTCCTGGCCGATTTCGTCGCCCGGCTGCAGACTCTTGTAGCGCGGTTCCTTCAGCTCGTCTTCGGAGATCTCACCCACGTTGCCGACGATGTGCGCGGCGAGGGTGCCGTCGGGGTAGTCGCGGACGAAGACGCGCTGGATCTCGACGCCCGGGAAACGGTCCTGGTTTTCCTGCAGGTAGTAGACGAGGTAGTTGCCGACGTCGCGCCGAAGGGTCACCGGCGCCGCCGGCGCCAGCTTCAGTTCTTCGTGCATTGCCCTGCGTAGGCGCGGCAGCGTGGTATGTGTCAGCGTGGCGAGACGCGCGAGCTCGGCCTTCCGTTCGGCCGGGTCGGCGGGCAGTTTGCGCGGGTTGACCTGCAGGGCAAGGCTGGTGCGGTTGTCGACGAGGACGTTCCCGTTGCGGTCGAGGATCTGGCCGCGGGGAGCGCTGACCCGGTAGGAGCGGGTTCGGTTGTTCTTCGCTTCGGCCAGGTACTTTTCGCCGTCGAGCACCTGCAGGTGCCAGAGGCGGAAGAAGAGGACGGCGAAGAGGGCGACGGCGAAGCCGCCGAAGACCGCGATCCGCAGCGCCAGACGATTGCTCATCACGGGATTCTGCTCGTCAGCGCGGCGAAACATCAAGCCCCCAGGACCGTCGGCTGCCGGCGCCGGGTCACCTTCGGCTCCTCGACCAGCGCCGGCCGCAGGATGCGCCGCAGGAGCAGATAGGTGGGCCAGCCGAGGAAGAAGGCGTAGACGGACTTGAGCAGCAGGTCGCGCACCACCAGGATGCTGACCGGGGCGTCGATGCCGAGCAGCAGCTGGATTGCGGCGAAGCCGAGCTCGGCGAGCAGGGTCAGCCCCATGCAGAGCAGCGCCGGCACGAGCGAGCTGTGAATCTCGAAGCGTTCGCGGAAGAGCCCGGCCAGGTAACCGATCCCGAGCAGGACCAGCGAGGAGATCCCCAGCGCCTCGACCAGCAGGCAATCGAGGAAGAGCCCGATCCCGAAGCCGCTCACGGCCCCGGTCATGCTGCCGCCGAGCAGGCCGAGACAGGCGACCAGAGCGGGCAGGACGTCGGGGCTGACGTGGAAGAGCTCGACTCGCGAGAAGAAGGAGAGCTGCAGGAGCACGCCGAGCAGGCCGATAGCGGCGACGCGGGCGACCATTTTCGGGGTGAGGATCAAGGCATGACCTCGCGCTTCACGAGCGCGAGCCCCCGGTCAGGACCTGGACCAGGTCGAGGTTGCGCAGGTCGGCGAAGGGCCGCACGTCGACCTGCTGGCTGGCCTCCTGTTCGACGATCGGGGCCTGAGTCACTTCTCCCACCGGCAGCCCCGGCGGGAAGTGGGAGGCATAGCCCTGGGCGCGCCAACCCGCGGTGACGACCGACTGGCCGCCGTGGATCTGCCGCGTCGAGTCGATGAAATCGAGGATCAGCTCTTCGGGATTGCCGACTTCGGGCTTGACCACCCCCTGCACCCCGGTCGGGACGACCTTGGCCCCGACGCCGCTTTCGTGGTCGGTGAGCAGCATCACCTGGGAAGAACCCGGCTCCACCGAAGAGATGCGGCCGACCAGGCCGGCGCCGCTGATCACCGGGTCGTCGATGCGGACGCCGTCGCTGCTGCCGACGTCGATCCCCACGCTGGAGCGCCAGACGGTGGGCGAGCGCGCGATCACCCTGCCGGTGACCTCCTTGTAGTTGGTGTAGGCGAGGGGCGAGTCGCGATCGAGTTCCAGCAGCTTGCGCAGCTGAGCGTTCTCCTGCAGGGCCTCCTGACCGGCGACGGCTTCCTTGCGGGCGGTGACCAGCTGCGACTTCAGGCGGCTGTTTTCCCCCTTCGCGTCGAAGGTCTCGTCGAACCAGTCGACCAGGTCGCGGGCGGGCTTCAGGGCACGGTCGGCGACCGACTGAACGGGGCTGAAGACGGCGCTGACGCCGCGCTGGAAGCCGTTCGACCCCTGGTAGGTGAGAGTCAGCAGGACAAAGGAGCTGACGATCAGCAGGGCCAGGACCGCTCTACGGCGGCGTACTTGCTTTCGGTACACGTTCGCGACCTAGGTTGAAGAATCGATACCAATGGGAGCTAAGCAAAGTGCCTCGTTCCCGAGCTGCGCTTGCTGGCGCGGTGGATGGCCTCGAACTCCTCCAGAGAGATGCCCGAGCCCACCGCCACGCACGTGAGCGGTGACTCTGCCAGTTGACAGGGCATCTGGCATTCGTCGCGCAGTCGTTGCGCGAGCCCTTGCAGGAGCGCCCCGCCGCCGGCGAGGGTGATGCCACGGTCCATGATGTCGCCGGCCAGCTCCGGCGGGGTGCGGTCGAGCGTCTCCTTGACCGCCTCGACGATGTGGCCGACCGGTTCCTCGAGCGCCGCGCGAACCTCCTCGGAGCCGATCTCGATCGTGTTCGGCAGGCCCGAGACGAGGTCGCGGCCGCGGATCTCGGAGCGCACCTCCTCGGGCAGCCGCGAGGCCGAGCCCGCCTCGAGCTTGACCTCCTCAGCGGTCTGCGTGCCGATCGCCAGCTTGTATTCGTGTTTGCAGTGGTTGACGATCGCCTCGTCCATCTCGTCGCCGCCGATCCTGATCGACTGCGAGACGACGATGCCGCCGAGCGAGATCACCGCCACCTCGGTGGTGCCGCCGCCGACGTCGACGACCATCGAGCCGGTCGGCTCGGCGACCGGCAGGCCGGCCCCGATCGCCGCCGCCATCGGCTCCTCGATCAGGTACGCCTGCCGGGCGCCGGCGGAGAGGCACGCCTCCTCGACGGCGCGCTTCTCGACCCCGGTCACCCCCGAGGGGACGCAGACGACGACGCGCGGGTGCGAGAAGCGGTTGGAGTGCACCTGGCGGATGAAGTGGCGCAGCATCTGCTCGGTCACGTCGAAGTCGGCGATCACGCCGTCCTTGAGCGGTCGGATCGCGGTGATGTTGCCCGGCGTGCGACCCAGCATCCGCTTCGCCTCGACGCCGACCGCGTGCACCTGGCCGGTCTGCGAGTCGATCGCGACCACGGAGGGCTCGGAGAGGACGATGCCGCGCCCCCGAACGTAGACGAGCGTGTTGGCCGTGCCGAGGTCGACGGCCATGTCGCGACCGCCTAGACCTCTGAGATAGCCGAATACGCCCATGCGTGTTTGAGGAACCTTCGGCGAACATGATCCCAAACGGGCGGAATACCCGCAAAGAGCGAGATCAGGCCGAATCGAAAATCTCAGGCGCGAGCCCGAGCAGCAGCCCGACCGGCAACCCGACCACGTTGGAGACGCTGCCCTCGACCCGCTCGACCAGGGTCGACCCAAGCGTCTGGATCGCGTACCCGCCCGAGCGCCCCTCCCACTCGCCGAAGGCGACATAACGATCCTTATCGGCCTCGGAGAGTGGCTTGAAGGCCACGGTCGTCCGTTCCAGCCCCGACCGCTCCTCGCCGTCGGCAAGGATCACCAAGCCGCTGAGCACCTCGTGCGCTCGCCCCGACATGCGATCGAGATACCGACGGGACTCGTCGGCATTCGCGGGCTTGCCGAGTGCCTTGCCATCGAGCACCACATCCGTGTCGCACGCGAGCACCCAGCGCGCGGGGCCTGTCGCGGTGACCACCGCTCTGGCCTTGCGCCGAGCGTTCTCCAGAACCTCATGCTCCGGGTCCCCACCTGTGAGCTCGTCCACGCCAGAGACGACGACCTCGAACTGGACCCCAAGCTTGCGAAGTATCTCCGCCCGCTGCGGAGAACCAGAAGCTAGAACCACCTCTGGCTTTGAGAGCTGCTGCCTCATGCGCCCCGTCCGGCGGGTGGCGCCGTAGGGGGAACCGCCCCTGAGGACGCTTTAGCGACCGGAAGGGGCGGTGGGTCCCCTGCGGCGACAGGACCCGCCGGCCAACCCCGCATCGTTCAACTCAGCTCAGGAAACCAGATGCCGATCTCCCTCTCCGCAGACTCGTCGGAGTCGGAGCCGTGGACCATGTTGAAGGTGACCTCCAGGGCGAAGTCGCCGCGGATCGAGCCGGGGGCGGCCTCGACCGGGTTCGTCGCGCCGATCAGCTGGCGCGCGGCGGCGACCGCTTCGTGGCCCTCGAGCACCATCGCGACCAGCGTGCCACCGGTGATGAAGGAGACCAGCTCGCCGAAGAACGGCTTGTCCGTGTGCTCTTCGTAATGCCTGTTGGCGATCGCCTCGTCGGCGCGCATCGTCTTCAGCGCCGCGATGCGCAGGCCCTTGCGCTCGAAGCGGGCAATCACCTCGCCGGTCAGGGCGCGCTCGAAGGCGTCAGGCTTTACGAGAATCAGCGTCCGGCTCACGTACGGGCTCCTTTTCGGTTCGTTTGGGGGGTGGCGTCGACTCTCTCGGCTTCTGCTCTTTCGCCTCTTTCTCGGGCTCTTTCGCTTTGCGGCGAGCCGGCTGGCGTTTGCGAGGGGCGCGCTCGCTGAGCGCCGTTTCGCAGTAGGGGCAGAGGGCCCAGCGCGGGTCGACGGGCTTGCGGCAGCTTGGACAGGGGTTCTTGAGGCGGTGCTGGCAATGCGGGCAGCGCAGATAGTTGCGCTCGATCGGATGCTCGCAGTTGGGGCAGGAGGCCTCGGTCAGCTGGCGCACGCGCAGCTCGGCGGCCTTGATCTCCAGCTCGCGTTCATGGGCGTCCTCGAGGAACTCGGGCGGCCGCACGATCGCGTAGACGGCGGTGCCGATGTAAGGGAAGAATGACCCGATCGTCGCGCAGGCGATGAGGAACGGGTCGGAGATGCGGCGCCGCGCGTCGAAGTACGTGTAGACGATCAGCGCCAGCCAGACGACGACGATGCCTAGGACGAAGAGGGTCGCGGCCAGGTTGAGGCCGTCGTTGGAGATGCCGAAGATCGCTAGTGCCATGGCTGGGATCCCGCCTGGAGCTGGGGCCGGGCAGTCTACTTCGCCGGCGGGGGCGCGAACCCTCGCATCCGACATTCGCCCACCGGGGGGCGATCGGGATCGGATGCGCTCAGAGGAAGAGGCTGCCAAAGAGATAGCCGAGACCGAAGAAGACGAGGATCACGGCGGCGACCACCCCGGCGACGAGGGCCATCATCGAGAGCAGTTCGGCGCTGGCGCTCTTCTCCCGCTTCTCCATCGTCGGGAATCCTCGCACAGGGCTCAGGCGCCGAGCGTGACCCGGGCCGGCGCCAGGACGTAGTGCGAGCCCGTGACGAGCAGCACCCCGTCGAGCTCACGAGCAAGACCGCGCGCCCGGGCCACGGCGGCTCCGAAGTCCTCCACCGCCTCGGCCTCCATCCCGGCCTCGCGGGCGAGCGCCGCCAACTCCCCGGCCCCAACCGAGGGCCGACGGGCCGAAAAGCGCTCATATAGAGCGCTTTTCG
>DASVFR010000023.1:0-32847 GCA_036379955.1 Solirubrobacterales bacterium | reverse complement strand
GGGCACGGCACCAGACCTGCTCGTCTTCGAGGTCCTGGCCGTTCTACGGCGCGCCGTCAGCCGGCGGGAGCTCACGCAGGCTCGAGCGGCGGCGGCCCTGGACGACCTGGGCGACATGGCGCTGGACCTCTTTCCCGCCTTGCCCGTTCGCACGCGCGCGTGGGAGCTGCGGCGCACCATGACCGCGGCCGACGCGCTCTTCGTCGCTCTCGCCGAGGCGCTCGGGGAGCCGCTGGCGACGAAGGATCGGGCGCTGGCGGCCGCCGCCGCCGCCCACGCGGACGTCGCCATCGTCGCCCTCTAGACCTCGACGACCACGGGCAGCACCATGGGCCGCCGGCGCAGGCGCTCGTAGACGAACTCGGCGAGGTCGTCGTGCAGGACCTGCTGGAGGAGATCGATCTCGCGGATCTCCTCGGTGGCGGCGCGGGCCAGCGAGGCCTCGACCGTGGCGCGGAGCTCGTCGAGCAGCCCGGCGGCGTCGTCGGGGTACGGGACGCCGCGAAAGATGACCTCGGGCTCGGCCACCGACGAGCCGTCCTGCTCGGAGATGGTGGCCACCACGACGAAGATCCCGTCGGCCGAGAGCATGCGCCGGTCGCGCAGGGCGACGTCGGTGGGGTCGCCGATGTCGACGCCGTCGACGAAGATCATGCCCGAGCGCTCGGGCTTCCCGAAGCGCGCGCCGCGCCGGTCGATCTCGAGCGGCAGGCCGTTCTCGCCCTTGAAGATCGCGTCGGGCTCGATGCCCACCGCCTCGGCCAGGCGCGCGTGCAGGTGGATGCGCTTGAAGTCGCCGTGGAACGGCATGACGTAGCGCGGCCGCACGAGGTTGAGCATCAGCTTGAGCTCCTCCTCGTAGCCGTGGCCCGACGCATGGATCGGCGCCTCGCGCGTGGTGATCACGTCGCAGCCGATGTGGTAGAGGCGGTCGATCGTCTCGTTCACCGCCCGCTCGTTGCCCGGGATCGGCGTGGCGCTGAAGACCACGGTGTCGCCCGCGTGCAGCTCCACCTGGGGATGGTCGCGGTGGGCCATGCGCCGCAGCGCGCTCAGCGGCTCGCCCTGCGATCCCGTCGAGATGATGACGAGCTTGTGGTCGGGCCAGTCCTCGAGCTCGCGCGGCTGCACGAGGATGCCCTCGGGCAGCTCGATGTGACCCAGCGAGCGGCCGATGTTGACGTTCTTGCGCATCGAGCGCCCGACGAGCGAGACCTTGCGCCCGTGCGCGGCGGCGGCGTCGACCACCTGCTGGACGCGGTGGATGTTCGACGCGAAGCTGGTGACGACGATGCGCCCGTCGCAGCCCAGGAAGAGCTCCTGGAGCTTGGGCCCCACGATCGCCTCGCTGGGCGAGAACCCCGGGCGGTCGGCGTTGGTGGAGTCGCCGCACAGCAGGAGCAGGTCCTCGCTGCCGAGCTCGGCGAGGCGGCCCACGTCGGCCGGCACGCCGTCCACCGGCGTCTGGTCGAACTTGTAGTCGCCGGTGACGAGCACGGTGCCCAGCTCGGTGTGCAGGGCGACGCCGCAGGAGTCGGGGATCGAGTGGGTCATGTGCACGAGCTCGACCTCGAAGGGGCCGAGCTCCAGGCGCTCGCCGTCGCGCACGTCGTGGACGTCGACCTCGCGCAGGCGGTGCTCGTCGAGCTTGGAGCGCGCCATCGCGGTGGTGAGCGGGCCGCCGTAGACGGGGATGTCGACCGCCAGCTCGCGCAGCACCCACGGCAGCGAGCCGAGATGGTCCTCGTGCCCGTGCGTGACGACGATGCCCTCGATGTCGTCCACGCGCGAGCGCAGGTAGGAGAAGTCGGGCAGCACGAGGTCGATGCCGACCATCTCGGCGGTCGGGAAGCGCAGGCCGACGTCGACCACGACGATCCGCCCGTCGAGCTCGAAGACGGTCATGTTCTTGCCGATCTCGCCCAGCCCACCCAGGGGCAGGACCCGCAGCGTGGCGTCGGCCATCTAGTGGTCCACTAGGCCTTCGCGGTCTGCAGCAGCCCGAGGCGCTCGAGCGCGCCTCGCACGATCGCGGCCTGCTCCTCGTCGACCTCGACCAGGGGCAGCCGGACCCCGCCCACGGGATGGCCGATCATGGCCAGGGCGGCCTTGACGGGAGCCGGGCTGGCCGTGCAGAACAGCGCCGCGAACAGCTCGCTCAGCGACTCGTGGATCTCGCGGCGGTTCTCGCGCTCATCGACCATGCGCCGCATCTCGGGGCCGACGACGTGGCTGGCCACGCAGATGCCGCCCGCCTCGCCGAGGTCGAGGACGTCGGCCAGCATGTCGTCGTTGCCGGCGTAGATCCGCAGGCCGTCGACCTTGGCCAGGTTCTCGTGGTTGGCCTGCTTGACGTAGTCGATCCGCTCGATCTGAGCCAGCTCGGCCAGGAGGTCGTTGGGCATGTCCAGCGCCGTGCGCGACGGGATGTTGTAGAGGACGACGGGCTTGTCGGTGGCCCGCGCGACCTCCTCGAAATGGCGCGTGAGCCCGGCGCGGTTGGGCTTGTTGTAGTACGGCGTGACCGACAGGACGGCGTCGACGCCGCGCTCGGTCGCCGCCTCGGTCAGGTGCACCGCATGGCGGGTGTCGTTGGAGCCCGTGCCGGCGATGATGGTGACGCCCTCCGGGCGCTCGGCCACGGCCAGCTCGAACAGGCGCAGCGTCTCCTCGGTCACGAGCGTCGGCGACTCGCCGGTGGTGCCGCAGACGACGATGCCGTCCGAGCCGTTGCGCGCGAGGTGACGCATGGTGGCCACGAAGGCCTCCTCGTCGACCTCGAGCCGTTCGTCGAACGGGGTCACGATCGCGGTGATGATCGACCCGATGTCGGCCACTGGCGCCATCATCCCACACGTGATGGATGACGAGCCCTTCGACCTCGACCAGCGTGCGCTGAGCGTCGAGGTGGCCGCCGTGCGCTGGCGCGCGCCCGACGGCGCGTTCGCCGTGCTCGCCGGGATCAGCGACGAGGGCGAGGAGGTGATCGTGGTCGGTGCGCTCGACCACGTCCACGAGGGCGAGTCGGTGGCGGTGGAGGGCGGCTGGCAGCGCCATGCGCGCCACGGGTGGCGCTTCGTGGCCGAGCGGGCGCGCGTGGAGGAGCCGGCCTCCGAGCAGGCGCTGCTGGCCTATCTGGGCTCGGTCAAGCACGTCGGGGCCCGCGGTGCGGCCTGGCTGCTGGATCGCCACGGTCCCGAGCAGGTCCTCGCGGCGATCGATCGCGACCCCGAGCGCGCGCTGCACGAGGTGCCGGGCATCGGCCGGGCGCGCATCGGCCCCGCCGTGCGCTCGTGGGAGGACCAGGGCGCGCTGCGCGCGGTGCGCCTGTTCCTGGAGGAGCACGGCGTCCCGGCGGCGGTGGCGGCGCGCATCTATCGCGCGTATGGCCCCGGCGCGATCGAGACGCTGCGCGCCGACCCGTACGGCCTGACCGAGCTCGACGGCATCGGCTTCGCGACGGCCGACGCCCTGGCGCAGGCGCTGGGCACGCCGCCCGACGCGCCCGGACGCCTCGACGCCGGCCTGCGCCACGCGCTGCACGAGGCCGAGAGCGACGGCCACTGCCACCTCCCCCGCGCCGAGCTGCTGGCGCGCGCCGGGCGCCTGCTGGGCGCCGACGCCGACGACCGCATCGACGAGCTGGCGGTCCGCGGCAAGCTCGTCCTCGAAGGCGACCGGGTCTTTCACCCCTCGATGCACGGCGCCGAGCGGCGGTTGGCCGCTTACGTGGGCGCGCTCGTCGACGACGGGCCGCGGCTGCGGCTGGGCTCGCCGCGGCGCCCGCGCGACGGCTTCGTGCCCAGCGACGACCAGTGGGCGGTCGTGCAGGCCGTCCTCGACCACCGCCTCGCGATCCTCACCGGAGGGCCCGGCACGGGCAAGACGGCCACGATGCGCACGCTCGTCGAGCTGCTGCACGCCGAGCGGCGCACCGTGCGCCTGTGCGCGCCGACCGGCAAGGCCGCGCGGCGCCTCGCGGAGACGACCGGCGCACAGGCGACCACCATCCACCGCCTGCTCGAGTACGTCCCCGGCGAGGGCTTCACGCGCGGGCCCGAGGACCCGATCCCCGGTACCGACGTGCTCATCGTCGACGAGGCCTCGATGCTCTCGGTGCCCCTCGCCGAGGCGCTCTTCGGCGCGGTGGGCCCGCGCACGCACGTCCTGCTCGTCGGCGACGTCGACCAGCTCGCGCCGGTCGGCCCCGGCCGCGTGCTCGACGACCTGATCGAATCGGGTCGGGTCCCCGTCGTGCGCCTGACCCAGGTCTTCCGCCAGGCCGCGCGCTCGCTCATCATCCGCGCCGCGCATGCCGTCAACGCCGGCACGCCGCCGCCGACCATCGCCGGCCCGGACGACGTCCGCGACTTCTTCGTCGTCGCGCGAACGGGCGCCGACGCGATCCGCGCCGAGGTGGTTGCGCTCGCCTCGGAGCGCCTGCCGGCCCACTACGGCCTCGACCCGCGCGCCGAGGTCCTCGTGGTGGCGCCGATGCACCGCGGGCCCGCCGGCATCGACACGCTCAACGACCAGCTCCGCGCGCGCCTGAACCCCGACGGCGCGCCGATCGCCGCCACGCCGCTGCGCGTCCACGATCGCGTCATCCAGACCAAGAACAACCACGAACGCGAGCTGATGAACGGCGAGATGGGCGTCATCGAGCACCACGACGCGGAGCGCGACCGCGTCCTGCTCGCGTGCGACGACGGTCGCCGCCTGACGCTGTCGATCGCCGAGCTCGCCACCATGCGCCTCGCCCACGCCGTCTCGATCCACAAGGCGCAGGGCTCGCAGGCGCCCGCGGTGGTCGTCGTCCTGCACCGCGGCCACCACGTCATGCTCACGCGCAACCTCGTCTACACGGCGATCACTCGGGCCGAGCGCGTCTGCGTCGTCGTCGGCGAGCCGGCGGCGCTCCACGCGGCGCTCGGCCGCCGCGACGCCCACGCGCGCCACACGCAGCTGTCGGAGCTCGTTGGGCTGGGCTAGGCGGCGCGGTCGCGCGTCGAGGAGCGCATCAGCGAGAGCACCGACTCGAGGATCCCGCGGCGCGCCGGCGGCGGTGACGGGCGCGGCTGGGGCCGGCGCACGGGCACCGCGACATGGCGGACCTGGCAGTCGGTGAGCCGCGCGACCCGGTGGGGAAGGTCGATCTGCAGCCAGTGCGAGGCGCCCTCGGTGAGCGTCGAGACCACGACCTCGTCGTAGCGGCCCGGGTCCCACGCCTCCTGCACGGCCACGATCGGGTCGGCGTCGCCCAGCGCCCCGCCCGCGGGCACCCCGCTGGCACCGAGCGCTTCCACCGCCGCGGCCAGCCGCCGCTGCGCGTCCTCGCGCTCGGACCACAGCGACGGAGCGAGCAGGGTGACGTGGATCGGGCCCTGCTCCGCGCGCTGCCGCAGCGCGTCGAGCAACTCGGGCGAATCGACCGTGCGGTTGGCGACGACGAGCAGATGGGTGGTGAAGGCCATGGGACGCCTCCGGTGGTGCGCGGGCAGAGCGGGTGTCTCCGAAGGTAGCTCAGCGCGGTGGTCGTCGCAACGCGTCGGTCCAGCGCCGCGCCACGCGCGGCGGGGCCGGCCCGCCGGGCTCCTCCCACAGCGTCACGACGACGAGCTCGCCCGCCGCCTCGTCGTGGCGGCAGACGAAGACCAGCGAGCGGTCGAGCAGATCGCGCACGTAGACCGAGCCGCGTGCGCCGGTCGCCCCGGCCGGCGGCTCGTCGTCGACCCGGCCCGCCGCCCACGCGCGCGTCACGCGCCCGACGATCTCCGGCCGCGCGTCGACCTCGCCCGAGCGCCCGCCGATGCGCTGGCGGAAGCGCTCGACGGCGTGGTCGGTGACGGCGACGAGGACCGCCATCACAGCGCGCGGCGGTAGCGGACCTCGGGCGCCAGACGCTCCTGGTGGCCGGCGACGAGCCGCCAGCCGTGGCGCTCGTAGAACGTCCGGGCCAGGCCGTTGGCCGCGAAGGTCCACAGCGTCGCCTCGCCGAACCCCCGTGCGCGCAGCTCGCCGACGGCGGCCTCGAGCAGCGCCGACCCCACGCCGGCGCCCTGCGCCGCGGGATCGACGTAGATGGCATAGAGCTCGCCCGTGCCCTCGGCCGCGTCGCCGTCGCGGCAGGCGCCGAACGCCGCGAAGCCGGCGACGGCGCCGTCCTGCTCGAACACCCGCACGTCGATGGGCCCGTCGACCAGCCATTCGCGCCAGCGTGGCTCCATCTCAGACGGCTCGCGCACGTCCTCCGGGGCGACGATGTCAGCGAAGTTGTGGCGCCAGGCACGCGCCTGGATGGAGGCCATGGCCGCGGCGTCCTGCACCGTGGCCGGCCGGATCACAGCAGGTGCTCGAGCCCCACGACCGGCGACTCGGGCAGGTCGGCCACGCGGCGGATGGCGAGCAGCACGCCGGGCATGAACGACGTGCGGTCGGTCGAGTCGTGGCGGATGGTCAGCGTCTGGCCGACGTCGCCGAGGATGACCTCGTGATGGGCCACCAGGCCGGGGAGGCGCACGGAGTGGATCGGCACCTCGCCGTCCATGAGCTCGGCGGTGCGCAGGGCGGTGCCGCTTGGCGCGTCGAGCTTGCCGTCGTGGTGAAGCTCGACGATCTCGGCCTTGGCCATGTACTTCGACGCCTCGGCGGCGAAGCGCATCATGAGCACGGCGCCGATGGCGAAGTTGGGGGCCACGAAGACGTTGGCGGGCGGCTGGGGACCGAATTCGCGCAGCGGCGCCGGGTCCCAGCCCGTCGTCCCGACCACCGCGTGGACGCCCGCGCGTACGCACGCGCGCGCGTTCTCGAGCGCGGCGTCGGGCGTGGTGAAGTCCACGACGACGTCGCAGTCGCCGAGGATGTCGGCCAGGGCGATGCCGAGCGACGGATCCGCCTGGCCGGCGAGCTCCATGTCGTCGGCCGCGTCGACCGCCTCGCACACGGCGGCGCCCACCCGCCCGGCGGCGCCCGCGACGCCGACGCGGATCATGCCGCCAGCCTCTCGGACAGGGGCGCAAGCGCCGTCCGGAAGGCCGATTCGTCGGCTCCGATGCCGGCGGCGCTCAGGCGCTCGGGCGCGAGCAGCTCGCCGGCCAGAGCGCGCAGGTCGTCGAGCGTGACGGCGTCGATGCGCGCCTCGACCTCGTCGACGCTGAGCAGCGGCATGTCGGCCAGCACCGACGAGCCGAGGCGGTTCATGCGCGCCGTGGTGGACTCCAGGGCCAGGAGCACGCGCCCCTTGACGTTCTCCTTGGAGCGCTCGAGCTCCTCCTCGGTCGCCGGCTCGGAGCGAAAGCGATCGAGCTCGTCGGCCACCACGCGCAGCGCGCGGCCGACGTTGTCGGGCCGCGTACCCAGGTACAGGCCGATCTGGCCCGTGACCGCGTAGAGCGACTGGAACGAGTAGACGCTGTAGGCCAGGCCGCGCTTCTCGCGCACCTCCTGGAACAGCCGCGAGGACGAGGTCCCGCCGAGGATGTTGTCGAGCACGCGCAGCGCGAAGCGCCGCTCGTCGTCGCGCGCCAGGCCCGGCGCGCCGAGGCACACGTGGTACTGCTCGGTCTCCTTGGCGAAGAAGCGCACCCGCGGGGACTCGATCTCGGGGGCGACCGCCAGCCCGGGGGCCGGGGTGCCCGCGCGCTCGATCCCCGCCTCCTCGACGAGCGCCACCAGCCGGTCGTGGTCCAGCGAGCCCGCGGCGGCCACGACGATGTTGGACGGGACGTATCGCGCGGCATGGAACGCCCGCAGCTGCTCGCTCGCGGTGGAGCCGACGACGTCGGCGCGCCCGATGATCGCCCGGCCCAGCGGGTGCGCGCCGAAGACCGCCTCGCCGAGGACGTCGAAGACCTTGTCCTGCGGGTCGTCCTCGTACATGGCGATCTCCTCGAGCACGATCTCGCGCTCCTGCTCGAGCTCTGAGCCCTCGAACGCGGGGCGCCAGACCATGTCGGCCATGACGTCGAGCGCGCGCTCGAGATGGCGGTCGAGCACGCGCGAGTAGACCGACGTCGTCTCCTTGCCGGTGCCGGCGTTGAGCTCGGCGCCCATCGCGTCGAAGAGCTGGTCGATCTCCAGCGACCCGTAGCGCGCCGTGCCGCGGAAGAGCATGTGCTCGATCAGGTGGCTCAGCCCCGCCTCGGGCTCCGCCTCCGCCGCCGACCCCGTCCCGATCCACAGGCCGAGCGCGACCGAGCGCACGGACTCCATGCGCTCGGTGACGACGCGGACGCCGGAGTCCAGGACGGTCAGGCGGTGGCCGTCCTCGACCGCTACGACGGGGTCGCTGGCGACGAGCGGGGGATGCTCGCCGGCCGGCCGCGATGCATGCTGGCCGGCCGGGAGCGACGTGCCCTGCTTAGCCACGCTCCGGATCGCGGCCGGTCCCGGAGCGGTGGCGCGGGCGACCGGAGCCGCGCGAGCCGCCGTTGCGCTCACGGTCGCGGTCGCGCCCGTCACGCCCGCCGCGGTCGCCGCGGTCGCCGCGGTCACCGCGATCGCGCCGCGGGCCGCCGCCGCTGGAGGCCGCGACGGCCGCCAGCTCCTCGACGGACTTGCCGGCGATCTCGGGGTCCTCCGCCAGGCGCAGCCCGATGCGGCCCCGCTCGCGGTCGACCTCGACCACGCGCACGGAGATCTCGTCGCCCTTGTTGAGGACGTCCTCGACCGTGTCCACGCGCTGGCCGGGCGACACGTTGGAGATGTGCAGCAGGCCGTCGGTGCCCTTGGCGAGCTCGACGAAGGCGCCGAAGGTCGTCGTCTTGACCACCTTGCCGGTGAACGCGTCGCCGATCTCGACCTCCTTGGTCATCGTGCGGATGCGCTCGGCCAGCGCCTCGCCCAGCTCCCCATTGGAGGAGTAGACGAGCACCTGGCCGTCGTCGTTGACGTCGATCTGCGCCTCGTACTCGTCCTGGAGGGCACGGATCGTCTCGCCGCCCTTGCCGATGAGCAGGCCGATCTTGTCGGGGTCGATCTGCACGGTGAGGATCCGCGGGGCGTGGGGCGAGAGGCTCTCGCGCGGCCCGGCGATCGCCGACCGCATCGCGTCGAGGATGGACAGGCGCGCCTCGCGGGCCTGAGCGAGCGCGTCGCGCAGGATGTCGAAGGTGACGCCGGTGATCTTGATGTCCATCTGCAGGGCGGTGATCCCGTCCCCGGTGCCGGCGACCTTGAAGTCCATGTCGCCGAGGTGGTCCTCGACGCCGGCGATGTCGGTGAGGACGATGTAGTCGTCACCCTCCTTGATCAGCCCCATTGCGACGCCGGCGACCGGTGCTGAGACCGGCACCCCCGCCGCCTGCAGGGCCATCGAGGAGGCGCAGACCGAGCCCATCGAGGAGGACCCGTTGGACTCGAGCGTCTCGGAGACGACCCTGATCACGTAGGGGAACGCCTCTTCGTCGGGGATAGACGGCGCCAGCGCCCGCTCGGCGAGCGCCCCGTGGCCGATGTCGCGGCGCTTCGGGCCGCGCATGAAGCCGGCCTCCCCGACCGAGAAGGGCGGGAAGTTGTAGTGGTGCCAGAAGCGCTTGGTCGTCGCCAGGCCGAGCGTGTCGAGGCGCATGTCCATGCGCGTCGTGCCGAGCGCGACGTTGGAGAGGATCTGGGTCTCGCCGCGGGTGAAGAGCGCCGAGCCGTGCACGCGCGGGGAGATGTCGACCTCGGTCTCGATCGGGCGGATCTCGTTCTGGGCGCGGCCGTCGGGGCGCTTCTTGTCGACGGCGATCGCCTTGCGGATCGTGTCCTTCTCGATGAAGTCGAAGGCGGCGCCGACCTCGGCCTTGCGCTCCTCGTCGCCCTCCTCGCCCTCCGGGGCGTACTTGGCGACGACCTCCTCCTTGACCTTGTCGATCGCCTCGTAGCGCTCGAGCTTGCCCTCGGTCGCGATCGCGTCGACCAATGCCTGGCCGTGCGAGCCGCGGATCTCGGCGATCAAGCTCTCGTCGATGCTCGGGGGCTCGACCTCGATCTTCTCCTTGCCGGCCTTCTGGGCCAGCTCCTCCATCGCCGCGCAGAGCTTCTTGATCTCCGAGTGGGCGATGTCGAGGGCGTCGAGGATCTCGGCCTCGGTGACGCCGTCGGCGCCGGCCTCGACCATCAGGATCGCCTCGTCGGTGCCGGCGACGATCAGGTCGAGCTCGAGCTCCTCGAGCGTCTCCTCGGGCGGGTTGACGACGAAGTCGCCCTCGAGCTTGCCGATGCGGACGGCGCCAACGTGGGCGGCGACCGGGACCGGCGAGATCGCCAGCGCCGCGGAGGCGCCGTTCATGGCCAGGATGTCGTAGGGGTGGACGTGGTCCACGGAGAGGGGCGTGGCGACCAGCTGGGTCTCGTAGTGCCAGCCCTTGGGGAAGAGCGGCCGGATCGGCCGGTCGATCATGCGCGCGGTCAGCGTCGCCTTCTCGCCCGAGCGGCCCTCGCGACGGAAGAAGGAGCCGGGGATCTTGCCGGCGGCGTACATCCGCTCCTCCACGTCGACCGTAAGGGGAAGGAAGTCGACGTCGCGCAGGTTGCCCATCGTCGCCGTGCAGAGGACCATCGTGTCACCGGACTGGACGACGACGGCGCCGCTCGCCTGGCGGGCCAACTTGCCCGTCTCGAAGGAAATCTGGCTGTCGCCGACATCCGCCGAAACGCGGCTCACATCGAACATGCTCATTGAATTTTCTTACCTCCGGCCACCCGGATGGCGGCCATTGCATTCAGAACTCTCGTTCTCTGTCCCGAAAGAGAGTACAGGTGCGGGCGCAGTGGGGCGACCGCTGGGGGTGCAACGCGTTATCCATGCATTTCATGGAGAAAGCGTTGCACCGGGGTTGAAGAGCGCGGGGGTGCCGGTGACACCGGCGCGGATGCCGGACTCGAAATCGCGGCGGACGCGGGCGACGACCGCGTCGCCGCGGCGGTCGGACTCGAAGCGCTCGAGATCCAGGCCGAGCGCCTCGGCTCGCTGCCAGAGGTGCGGGTCGTCGACGCGGCCGCGGTCCTCGTACAGCGAGTCGACCATCTCGAAGAAGCGGCCCTGCAGCCCGGCCGCCTCGGCGGCCGCGTGCAAGGCCGGCGAGCGGGGGTGCTTGCTGGCGACGGGGAAGTGGCGGAAGACGACCGTCGCCTCGCCGGAGGAGATCTCAGCCCAGGCCATCGCGCAATGCGGACAGCCGAGGTCGGCGTAGACGATCAGCTCCGGTCCCTTCCCGCGTCGGTGGTCCTCCGGCCCGGGCGGCGGCACCGCGGCGCTGGTCAGCTCAGGAGCCACCGGCCAGCGCGTCGAAGATGAGATTGGCGCCGGGGATCTCCAGCGGCGTCGGCGACTCGTGCACCCACTCGACGACGCCCTCCTCGTCGACCAGCACCAGCGAGCGGTTGGCGTGGCCGACCTTCTCGATGTAGGCGCCGTAGGCGCGGGCGACCTCGCCCTTGGGCTCGAAGTCGGCGAGCAGCGGCGTGTCGATGCCAAGCGCCTCCTGAAACGCCTTGTGGGCGAAACCGCTGTCGACGCTGATCCCGATCATCCTCACTCCCCTGGCCTCGATCTCGGGCTTGACCTCCTGGTAGATCGAGAGCTGATCCGAGCAGACGGGGCTGAAGTCGAGCGGGTAGAAGACGAGGAGGACCTTATGGCCCTGAAGGTCGGAGAGCGAGACCTTCTCGCCGTCCTGGTTGCGAAGAGTGAAGTCGGGCGCCGGCTCCCCGGCCGCGATCATCGCCGCAGGCCGAGATCGGCGACGAGGGCGCGGTAGCGCTCGAGGTCGTTGCGTTCGAGGTAGCGCAGCATGCGGCGGCGCTTGCCGACCAGCATCAGCAGGCCGCGGCGCGAATGGTGGTCCTTGGCGTGCGTGCGCAGGTGCTCGGTGAGCTCGTTGATCCGCTCGGTGAGCAGGGCAACCTGGACCTCGGCCGAGCCGGTGTCGCCGTCGGCGCGGCCGTACTTGCCGATCAGCTCGCTCTTTTTGTCCTTGGTCAGGCTCATCTCGAAAAAAGTGCCGCGCTCCTCAGGGGATCACGGCCGCTGGAAGCTAGCACAGACCCGCTTCGCGTCCTCGACGTCGTCGCGCATCCGGGCGATTAGCTCCTCGACGCTGGCGAAGCGCCTCTCACCCCGCAATCGCTCGACGAAGGCGACGCGCAACAGGCTGCCGTAGAGGTCCTGCTCGTGGTCTATGAGGTAGGCCTCGATCAGCACCCCGCGGCCGGACTCGAAGGTCGGGCGCACGCCGACGTTGACCGCCGCCGGCACGCCGTTGGCGAAGGCCGCGTAGACGCCGTGACCAGGGATCGCGAGGGTGTCGTCGGGAACCAGGTTGGCGGTCGGGAAGCCGAGCTCGCGCCCGCGCTGGTCGCCGCCGACGACCTCGCCCTCGACCATGAACGGGGCGCCGAGGCAGTGGCGGGCGCCCTCCATGTCGCCGGCCGCGACCAGGGCGCGGATCCGCGTCGAGGAGACGGTCTCACCGTCGACCTCGACCAGGGGCACGACGCGCGTCTCGAACTCCGGGCGGCCCGCCAGCATCTCCGGGTCGCCCTTCGCCTTCGCGCCGAAGCGGAAGTTCTCGCCGACCGAGACGCGCTCGGCGCCGAGGCGCTCGATCAGCACGCCGTCGATGAATTCCTCGGCCGAGCGTTTCGCGAACTCGACGTCGAAGGGGATGACGACGAGCTCCTCCACCCCCAGCCCCTCGATCACGTCGCGCTTGACCCCGAAGGGCATGATCAGCTTCGGCAGGGCCGCCGGGTGCAGGACCTGCAGGGGATGCGGGTCGAAGGTGAGGACCGTGTCGGCGTCGTCGATCACGGCCTGGTGGCCGCGGTGGACACCGTCGAATGTCCCGATCGCGACGTGGCGCGACCGCGGCTCGGCGTCCGGCAGCGAAGTGACCTGGATGCTCACCGCAGTCCCTTCCGGTGCGCTTTATGTGGGCATAGACCGTAAAAGGCGCACCGGAACTTCATCGGAGTGCCTCCGCGGCGGCGGGGACCAGGTCGGCGACCTGCGCGAGGCTGAATTCCTCGCCGGCGTCCTCGACCCGGAAGGGGCCGATCGCTGTGCGGCGCAGCTCCTCGCAGTAGGCGTCTCCCAGGGTCTCGATCAGGGTGCGGACGTAGGTTCCCGCCGAGCACTCGATCTCGTATTCGGCGCTCTGCGCATCGCTGGCAAGCAGCTCGGCCCGGTAGACGTCGACATCGCGCTCGGGCGTCCGCACCGTTTCCCCCCGATGCGCCTTGCGGTAGAGGCGCTCGCCGCCGACGCGCACGGCCGAGGTCATCGGCACCCGCTGGCGCACGCGGCCGACGGGCAGCCCCAGCAAGCCCGGGATCGCGCCTGTCTCGGTCAGCTCGCCGTCGGGATCGCCGGTGCTCGAGCGCCAGCCAAGGCGCGCTCGGGCGCGGTAGGTCTTGGGGAGGTCTGTGAGGAAACGCTGCAACCGGGTCGCACGACCGAGCAGGACCAGCAGCAGGCCGGTGGCGAAGGGGTCGAGGGTGCCGGCGTGCCCCGCCTTGCAACCGCGCTCTCGCCGCACCCGCGCCACCATGTCGTGCGAGGTTATCCCGGCCGGCTTGTCGCAGAGCAACACCGCCCCCTCGCCGCTCGCCGTCATCGTCAGTCGTCGAGCTGAGCGGTGGCTTCCTCGCAGAGGAGCGACACCAGCTCGTCCAGCTCCAGGTCCGTGGAGAAGCCCGCGGCGCGCTTGTGCCCGCCGCCGCCGTGCTTGCGGGCGATCGCCGAGACGTCCACCTCGCCGCCGCTGGAGCGCAGGCTGACCTTGCGCGCCGCCCGGCCGCGATCGCCGAGGTCGCGCACCAGCGCCGCCACCAGCGTGCCCTCGATCGCGCGCAGGTGGTCGATGATCCCCTCGGTCATCTCCTCGCCCGCCCCCGTCGCCCGGTAGTCGGCCTCGGTGATGTAGGCGACCACGAGCCGCTCCTGGCAGTAGCGCTTGACCCCCTCCAGGGCGCGCGAGAGCAGGCGCAGCTTCTCTACCGGAACGTGCTCGTAGAGTCGCCGGTAGGTGTCGTCGACGTCGACGCCGGCATCGATCAGCTCGGCGGCGACCCGGTGCGTGCGCGCGTTTGTGTTCTCGTACATGAACTTGCCGGTGTCGGTGACCAGGCCGACGTAGAGCGCGGAGGCGATCTCGGCCGTGATCTCGGCGCCGAGCGCGATCGCCAGCTCGTAGACGATCTCGGCCGTGCTCGACGCCCCGGTGTCGAGCAGGTTGAGGTCGCCGAAGAGCGTGTTGTCGTGGTGGTGGTCGACGTTGATCCGGAAGTTGTCCCCGTCGGTGAGGAACTCGACCGGCATGCGGTCGATGTTGCCGCAGTCGAGGAAGACGATCGTGCGGTCGGCCATGTCGGCAGGCGCCTCGTGGAAGACCTCCTCCAGCGGCAGGAAGCGGTACTCGATCGGCAGCGGGAACTCCTTCGCCGCCAGGAACATCACCGAGTCCTTGCCGAGCTGGCCGAGCAGGTGGTGCATCCCCAGCAGCGAGCCGAGCGCGTCGCCGTCGGGGCCCTCGTGGGCGGTGAGCAGGAAACGGTCGCGCTCGCGCAGCACGGCGGCGACCTCGCTGACGCTCGCCGTAGTCGCCGCGTCAGCCATCCTCCCCCTCCTCCTCCAGCAGCTCTGAGATTCGCATCCCCTTCTCGATCGTGTCGTCGTAGGCGAAGGTCAGCGTCGGAGTCCGCTTCATCCGCGTCTCGGCGGCGATCTTCGACTGCAGCACCCCGTGCGAGGAGCGCAACCCGGCCAGCGTCGCCTCGCGCTCGTCCTCCGAGCCGAGCACGCTGACGTGCACCCTGGCGGCGCGGAGGTCTGGGCTGGTCTCAACCGAGGTCACGGTTACGAAGCCGATTCGCGGATCGCTCAACTCGGAGATGGCGGCGCCGATCACCTCGCGGAGCACCTCGTTGATGCGGCGCATGCGAGGCGTGGCCATGCTACTCCAGCGTCTGCTCGACCTGCTTCGTCTTGAAGAACTCGAGCACGTCGCCCTCCTTGACGTCGGCGTAGCCCTCGAGCACGATCCCGCACTCCTGGCCCTCCTCGACCTCCTGCACGTTGTCTTTGAAGCGGCGCAGGGAGCCGAGCACGCCGTCCCAGATCACCGTGCCCTCGCGGATCAGGCGGACGCTGGCGTCGCGCGTGACGCGGCCCTCGCTGACCACGCAGCCGGCGATGCGGCCGACCTTGGAGGCCTTGAAGGTCTGCTTGACCTCGGCCTCGCCGAGCGTCTCCTCGACCTCGACCGCCTCCAGCATCCCCTCCATCGCGTTGCGCAGGTCTTCGGTGACTTTGTAGATCACCGAGTAGGTGCGGACGTCGACGCCCTCGCGCTCGGCGGCGCGGCGGGCATCGGCCAGGGGGCGCACGTTGAAGCCGATCACGATCGCCTGCGAGGCGGAGGCCAGCATCACGTCGGACTCGTTGATGCCGCCGGTCTGCGAGTGGATGATGTTGATCCCCACCTGCTCCTGCGGCACCTTCGCGATCTCGTCCTGCAGCGCCTCCAGCGAGCCCGCGACGTCGGCCTTGAGCACGATGTTGAGCTCCTTGATCTCGCCCTCCTGGACGCGCGAGAAGACCTCCTCGAGGCTGACCTTGCGCGCCTGGCGCCGGGCCAGGGCCTCGGTCTTCAGCCGGTTGGCGCGCTCCTGGGCGTCTTGGCGGGCGCGGCGATCGTTCTCGACCGCGCGCACGAACTCGCCAGCGTCGCAGACGCCGTCGAAGCCGAGGACCTCGACCGGCATCCCGGGCCCGGCCTCCTGGACCCGCGTGCCGGTGAAGTCCTGCATCGCCCGCACGCGGCCCCATTGCGGCCCGGCCACCAGCGAGTCGCCGACCTTCAGCGTTCCGCGCTGGACGAGGATCGTGACCACGGGGCCGCGGCCGGGGTCGAGCTGGGACTCGACCACGGTGCCCGAAGCCGGCGCGTCCGGGTTGGCGCCCAGCTCCTCGAGCTCGGTCACCAGCAGGATCATCTCGAGCAGCTTGTCAAGGCCCTCGCGGGTCTTGGCGGAGACGTCGACGTAGACGGTGTCTCCGCCCCAGTCCTCGGGGGTCAGCCCGTCGGCGGCGAGCTCGTTACGCACCCGGTCGGGTTGCGCCCCCTCCTTGTCGATCTTGTTGACCGCGATCAGGATCGGCACGTCGGCGGCGCGGGCGTGGTCGATCGCCTCTTTGGTCTGCGGCATGACGCCGTCGTCGGCGGCGACGACGATCACGGCGATGTCGGTGACCTTGGCACCGCGGGCGCGCATCGCGGTGAACGCCGCGTGGCCGGGGGTGTCGAGGAAGGTGATCGTCTTCTTGTCGTGGTGGACCTGGTAGGCGCCGATGTGCTGGGTGATCCCCCCCGCCTCGCCGGCGGCCACCTCGGTCTCGCGGATCGCGTCGAGCAGCGAGGTCTTGCCGTGGTCGACGTGGCCCATGATCGTCACCACCGGCGGACGGTCGACCAGCTCCTCGGCGCTGTCCTCGAACTCAGGCGCCTCGGGCTCCTCGTCGGCCGCGGTGACGATCTCGATCTTGCGGTCGTACTCGTCGGCGATCGCCTTGATCGAGTCGTCGGTGAGGGTCTGGGTCAGGGTCGCCATCTCCCCCATCGTCATCAGCTTCTTGATCACCTCGGCGCTGCCCAGGCCAAGCAGCTCGGCGACCTCGCGCACACTCGCCCCGGAGGGAACCGTGGTCGCCTCGGGCTCCGCCGCCTCGACTTTGGGCGGCGGCTCCTCCAGCATCGGCCGGCGGCGACGGCCGCCCCGCCGGCGCGGCGGGCGTTGCGGCGGCGGCCCACCCATCTGGTCGCGGCGAGCGGCCTGCGAGTCGATCACGACGCGGCGCTTTTTCGAGGCGGCTCCACCCCCGCTCCCAGCCCCGGCGGCTTTGTCCGGTGGGCGAACCGGGCCCTTGGATGCCTGCACCGAACGCGGTGCCGGCTTGGCGGCGGGCTCAGCCGGCGCCGGTTTCGCGGTTGGCGCTTTCTGCGCGGGCGCCTCGACCTTGGCCGCTGCTTTCTGCGCGGCGGCGGGCGCGGCGCCGTTGCCGTCAAGGGCCTTCAGCGCTTCCGCCTCGTCGACGCTCGAAGACGCGGTTTTGACATCGATCCCCGCCTTCTTCAGCGCAGCAAGCAGCTCCTTGCTCTCGACCCCCTTCGCTTTCGCGATCTCGTGAACGCGCTTCTTAGCCACTAAGCCTGCTCTGCCTCCCCGGCAACCTCTTCGACTTCCCCGCCCTCAGGATCGGAAGCTTCGCCCTCATCAGCGGACTCCTCGGCGAGCGCCTCGGCGGCCTCGTCCTCGACGGGCTCAACCTCCTCCGTATCTCCCGCGGGTGGCGCCGTAGGGGGAACCGCCCCTGAGGACGCTTTAGCGACCGGAAGGGGCGGTGGGTTCCCTGCGGCGACAGGACCCGCGGGCTGATCCGCCTCGGGCGGTGAAGCCTCTTCCACGAATTCAGATTCTGCCCTTGCCACGATCTCGTCGACCTGCCCCTGATCCGCATCCGGATCGGCCAAAATCTCCACCTCGGCCTCCGCCACCGCGCCAAGCACGGCCATCTGATTGGTGTCGAAGCGACTCAGCGCCTGATGCTGCGGCAGGCCGCAGTAGGTCGAGCCGCCGATCGCGGCGTTCGGGCAGCGACGGCCGGTCGTCAGCACCGCCATGCAGCGCCCGTCGAAGGCTTCCTCGCCCTCGTAGTCCTCGACGACCTCTTCGGCGGCGAACTCGGTCTCCGATTTGATGTCGACCCGCCAGCCGGTGAGGCGGGCGGCGAGGCGGGCGTTCTGGCCGTCGCGGCCGATCGCCAGCGAGAGCTGGTCGTCGGGCACGATCACGGTCGCCTGGCGCTCCTCGTCGTCGACGATCACCTCGCGCACGCGCGCCGGCGAGAGCGCCTTGGCGACGAAGCGCGCCGGCTCCTCGTTGAACGGGATGATGTCGATCTTCTCGCCGCGCAGCTCGGAGACGACCATCCGCACCCGCGAGCCGCGCGGGCCGACGCAGGCGCCGACCGGATCGACCCCGTCGGCGTGGGAAACCACCGCGATCTTCGAGCGGTAGCCGGGCTCGCGAGCGACGCCGACGATCTCGACCAGCTTGTCGGCGATCTCGGGAACCTCCATTTCGAACAGCTTCTTGATCAGCTCCGAGCTGCGGCGTGAGACGACGATCGCCGGCCCTTTGGTCGAGTCGGAGACGTCGGTGATCACCGCCTTGACCCGCATCCCGTGGTCGTAGCGCTCGTTGTAGACCTGCTCGGACTTGGGCAGCAGCGCCTCGACCCGCTCGCGCAGCTGGACCAGCGTGTAGCGCTTGTCGGACTGCTGGATGATCCCGGTGATCAGCTCGCCGACCCGGTCCTGGTACTCGTCGAACATCATCATCCGTTCGGCCTCGCGGATCCGCTGCAGGATCACCTGCTTGGCGGTCTGGGCGGCGATCCGGCCGAAGTCTTCGGGGGTGACGTCGCGGGTGGAGATCTGGTCCTCGTAGGGGGCGATCATCTCGGGGTCGAGCTCGGGCTCCTCGGGCTCGCGCAGTTCGCCGGTCTCGGGATCGACTTCCCGCTCTTCCTCTTCCTGGGCTTCCGCTGCCTCGGCGAGCAGCTTCTCCTCGAGCTCGGGCGGCAGGATCAGCTCGAAGACGCGAAAGTCGCCGGTCTCGTGGTCAAGGTCGACGCGAGCGTATTTGGCCGCCCCCGGGGTCTTCTTGTAAGCCGAGAGCAGCGCATCGGCGAGCGCGTCCATCAGCGTGTCGGCGGAGATCCCCTTCTCCTGCTCCAGGGCTCTGACTGCGTCGACGATCTCCTTGCTCACGAGTTCTCCTTTTTGCCGTACTTGGGGCCGGGCGAGGAGACCTCCAGCGAGTACTCGGCGCGCAGGTGGCTGAGGTGCCTCGTCACCTGCTCGCAGAGCGTCAGGTCGACGCCGCTCGGGTAGTCGATGAAGAGGCGCAGCGCTTCCTTGCTCGGCTGCTCGAGCGCGACCAACTCGATCTCGGCGTCGAGCTCGCGAAGCTGTTGCTGGATGTCTTGCTGGAGGTCTTGCATTGGTTTGAGGGCGAAAAAAAAGTGGGCCAGGCCCACTTCTCATACGAATCACGTATCGAAAAAGCGTGAAGCGAGTATAGCTCGGCGCTCGTGGGGGGAGGGAAGGCAGTCCCCTCCGCCGGACAAACGGCGAGCTAATTAGCTCGCCGTTTTGAGTATCCGCCCGTCGGAGGGGACTGCCTTCCCTCTTCGCGGAGCGTGGTTACTCGGTTCAGGATTTCGTCCGCGATGGCGTCCTTGGAGGCTTGTGGGATGGGGGTCTCGCTCGATGGGTCGATCAGGGTTATGGCGTTTTCGTCGCTTTCGAAGCCGATTTCTGGGTTCGAGATGTCGTTTAGGACCATTAGGTCGGCGCCCTTGCAAAGGAGCTTTTCCCTTGCACGATCGACGTTTTCTCCGGCTTCGGCGGCGAAGGCGACGATGGTCTGACCCTCTCCTTTGCTCGGTGCCAGCCCGGCAAGGATGTCCTGGGTCGATTCGAGGCGCAGCTCGAGGCCGTCCCCCTCGCGCTCGATCTTTCCGGACGTGCTCTCCGCGGCCCGGAAGTCGGCTGGAGCCGCCGCCATTAGCAGTACATGCTTGGTCGGGAACTCGGCATTCACCGCCTTTGCCAGTTGCTCCGTTGTCTCAACGTCAATGCGGTGGACGCCCGGGGGCTCGGGGAGGGCTACGTTGGCGCAGACGAGGGTTACCTCAGCGCCGCGGCGGGCCGCGGCGGCGGCCAGGGCGATGCCCATGCGGCCGCTGGAGCGGTTGCCGAGGAAGCGGACCGAGTCGAGTGGCTCGCGGGTGCCGCCGGCGGTGACGAGGACACGGAGGCCGTCCCAGGGGCGGTGGCCGACGGGAAGCTCGGCTTCGACCAGGGCAAGCAGGCGGGCTGGGTCGGGCAGCCGGCCCTTGCCGCGCTCGCCGCGGGAGGCGAGGGCGCCCTCGTCGGGCTCGATCACCGTCACGCCGCGCTCGCGCAGGATCGCCAGGTTGGCCTGGGTCGCGGCGTCGGCGTACATGCGGTCGTTCATCGCCGGAGCGAGGAGGCGCGGTGCCGTGCAGGCAAGGAAGGAGGTGGTGACCATCGAGTCCGCCGTCCCCGCGGCCAGCTTGGCAAGCGTGTTGGCGGAGGCGGGGGCGATCAGGTAGGCGTCGCAGTTGGCCGCCAGCTCGAGGTGGCCGATCGGGTCGTGCTCGGGGGCGGGCTCGCCGGGAAAGGCGCCGCGCATGGGGTCGCGCTCGAACTCCGAGCGCAGGACCGGGGCGCCGACGATCCCCTCGAAGGAGGCGGCGCCGACGAACCTGGTCGCGCCCTCGGTCATCAGCACCCGGACCCCGTGGCCCGCCTTCGTCGCCAGACGCGCGAGCTCGAGCGCCTTGTAGGCGGCTATGCCACCGCTCACTCCGAGAAGAATCCTGGCCATCCGGGTCCTCCGTCCGGCCGCGCCGGGTTGCGCCTAGGCGCGGTACTCGTATTTGAGCTTGCCCTCGGCGACCTCCTCGAGGGCGATCGAGAGGTAGTTGCCCTCGCCGGGAACGTCCACCATGGGGGGCGGGTACTCGCCGAAGCTGCCCTCGCCGAGGCTGTGGTAGTAGCTGTTGATCTGCCGCGCGCGCTTGGCTGCGACGACGACGGCTGCGTAATGGGAGTCGGTGTGCTCGAGGAGCTTGTCAACGCGTGGTTTGATCATCTGGGCTCGGAGTCTAGTGATGAGCCGAGCTCGGCGCGCACGATCCCTGCCAGCTCGTCGGCGGCCCGCTCGAGATCGTCGTTGACGATCCGGTGGGCGAACTCGTCCTGGGCGGCAAGCTCCTGCTGGGCGACCTCGAGCCGGGCATCGATCGCCTCGATGCTGTCGGTGCCGCGCGACTCGAGCCGGCGACGCAGCGCCACCGGGTCGGGCGGGGCGATGAAGACCTGTACCGACTCCCGCATCGCGGCGCGCACCTGGCGCGCGCCCTGCACCTCGATCTCGAGCACCACCGAGTGGCCCTCCTCGAGTCGGCGACGGACCTCCGAGCGCAGCGTTCCGTAGCGGTTGCCGCTGTAGGTGGCGAACTCGAGGAAGTCTTCGGCCTCGATCCGGCGGTCGAACTCCTCCGGCACGAGGAAGTGGTAGTCGCGCCCGTCGACCTCCCCCTCGCGAGGCTCGCGCGTGGTCGCGGAGATCGAGAGCTCCAGGTCCGGGACCTGATCGAGCAGCCTCGCGATGAGCGTGCCCTTGCCGACGCCGGATGGACCTGTGATGACAAAGACCTTGGACATTTCGAACTCACAAACGGCTGCGAAAACCAAGCAGGTCGGTCGGACGCAGGGAGGGCGGCGAAGCGAGCGCACTGACGTGCGTGAGCGAGACGCCCGACCGAGGACGCCGAGATGCGCCGGTTTGCAGCGGCCGCGCTAGCGGCGCAGCTGACTTACAAGCTCGGCGCGCTGGCGCTCTGATAGTCCGCCGATCGTCTTCGACGGCGAGATCCGGCACTGGTTGAGGATCCTGTTGGTCTTCACCCGGCCGTACTTCGGCACCGCGAGGAGCATGTCGAAGACCTTCGCGGTGAGCAGGTAGTCGGGCGGGTCGAGCAAAAGCGTGTTGATGTTGGCCTTGCCCGCCTTCAAGTCCTTCTTCAGCTTGGCGCGGGCGGTGCGGATGTCGTTTGCCCGCTTCAGCGCGTCCATCCGCTGGTCCAGGGAACGCTCCGGGGTCGCGGCGGAGGTCTTGACTGAGGTGGCCATGTGGGCGGCGAGTATAGCCGCGGCTTGCACAGGTGCAAGGCCTCCCGGGCCATTTCAGGCCAAATTCACCTCAACCTCCGGTCGAGGTTCAGGAACCAGATCGGACCGGAGCGCCACCTCGACCCTCCTCGAGCGCTCCGGCAAGCTCGCGCGCAACCCGCTCTCCGGCGCGGGGATCGCGAAAGCTCTCCGTCCCAACCGCCACCAGCGTCGCTCCGGCGGCAATCAACTCCGCGGCATCGGCCCCGCTCGACACCCCGCCCATGCCGATTATCGGCAATCGCACCGCCGAGAAGACCGCCCTCACCTGCGCAACCGCGATCGGCCGAATCGCAGGTCCCGAGAGCCCGCCGTGCCCAGCGGCAATTCCAGGCTCACCGCTCACCGGATCGATCGCGCTCGCCTTCAGCGTGTTGACCAAGGAGACCGCGTCCGCCCCCCCCTGCTCCGACGCGACCGCCACGTCCGCTGGATTCGCCACGTTCGGTGTCAGCTTCACGATCAACGGCTTCTCCGTGAGCGGCCGCAACGCTTGGACAAGGGCCTCGGCCTCGCTCGGCTGCTCGCCGACGATCAGGCCCGAGTGCACGTTGGGGCAGGACACGTTGAGCTCGATGGCGTCGACCTCATCCCTCTCCTCCACGTCCTTTACAAGCCGCGCGAACTCCTCGTGGCTCGTTCCCATCACGGACACGATCAAGGGAACCGGTAGCTCGGCCAACTGCGGCAGGTCCTCTGCCAGGAACCCGTCTAGCCCCCTGTTCGGCAGCCCGATCGAGTTGATCATCCCCGCCGGCGTCTCCCAGATCCGCTGTGGCTCGTTTCCGGCCCTCGGCTCCGGCGTGATCGTCTTCGAGACGAAGGCGCTGAAGGGAAAGCATTCCAGCAGCGCGTTTCCATAGACCCTCCGCGCCGCGATCGCGTCGAAGGTCCCCGATGCATTGATCACCGGATGACTTAGCTCGATCCCGCAAAACTCCACAGAGGCGCCCGAGGTGGCAGGGGATGCGGGGGGTCGTCCGGAGGGCGCGGCGTCCTCTTTTTCGCACGACAGGCGCCCGGGGCGCCAGCGGCTCGCCTTCTCCTGGCGAAAAACCCAGCAACCAGAGGACGACCCCCCGCGTCCCACCCCCACCACCGGACCCTCCACACACAACCGCGCATATGTGCCGTCTCCCCTCGGCATCGCACATCCAAAGCATGCTCCGTAGCCGCAGGCCATGGGCGACTCCATCGCCAGCTCGCAGGGCACATCGGCCCCGGCGCAGAGATCGGCGACCGCATCGAGCATCGGGGGCGGGCCGCAGGCGTAAACCGCCGCGCTTGACGCATCGTCCCCGCCCAGCATCGCGGCCAGGAGATCGGTGACGTAACCGTGATGGCCGATATGGCCGTCCTCGCTAGCCAGCCGGACCTCACAGCAAGAGAAGAGGTCATCCAGGCCACCGGAGTGCTCTTCATCGCGGAAGCCAAGCAGGAGGCGGGTGGGGACGTTCCGGGCCGCGAAATGCCGGCGCAAGACGGCCAGGGGCGCGATGCCGATGCCGCCGCCGACGAGGATCGCGCCAGCCGCGTCGGGGGAGAGCTCCTTTGGCGTCGAGAACGAGTTGCCGAGCGGTCCGTTGACCCAGACGCTCTCGCCCACCCCCAACTCGCAGAGTCTGTCCGTCCCCGGGCCGATGCCCTCGATCAGGAAATCCAGCCTCCACCCGCTGACTTCGTCTTTAGTTCCGCTATCCGGAACGAAAGGCGAAGTCAGCGGAGACGCTTCGGCGACGGAGATGGCGCGGGG
Source organism: Solirubrobacterales bacterium (assembly GCA_036379955.1). GTDB lineage: Bacteria > Actinomycetota > Thermoleophilia > Solirubrobacterales > 70-9 > VRUE01. The sequence continues at coordinate 9,282 of DASVFR010000023.1, read as the reverse complement.
CAAGAAGGGGCGGGCTCCCGACTCTTCCCAGTGCTTCTCCGTGGCCAGCATGTAGAACTGGCCCGGCTTGGGCTCGGGGCCCTCCTCGTCGATCAGCGAGAAGAGGCGGTAGCCGCCCGACTCGCGGTTCTCGGAGACCTGGCAGAGACGACGGCCGAACGGGGCCGTCATCTCGCCTGCTTTGCCCGCTCGACCCCGTGAATCTCCTGTAGGGAGCGGACGGTGGAGTCGCCCTCGATCTTGGCGGCGATCGCGCGGACGGCGGCGGTGGCGCCGGTCATCGTCGTCACGCAGGGGATGCCGTGACGGACGGCGGCGGTGCGGATCTCGTAGCCGTCGGCGCGGGCGCCGGAGCCGGTCGGAGTGTTGATCACCAGGTCGCAGCGACGCTCGCGGATCAGGTCGACGACGTGGGGCGAGCCCTCGACGATCTTGTTGATCGGCGTCACCGGCACGCCCATCGAGGAGATCGCCTGGGCCGTGCCACCGGTGGCGACCAGCTCGAAGCCGAGATCGTGGAAGCGGGCGGCGATCTGGGTCGCCGCCGGCTTGTCGGTGTCGGTGACCGTGATGAAGACGGAGCCGCCGGTGGGCAGCGAGACGCCGGCCGCCGCCTGCGCCTTGCCGAAGGCGGTCGGGAAGTCGGCGGCGATCCCCATCACCTCGCCGGTGCTCTTCATCTCCGGGCCGAGCACCGAGTCGGCGCCGGCGAAGCGGGCGAAGGGCAGGACCGCCTCCTTGACGCTGACCACCCCCGTCGGCGGCTCGCGCAGCTCCTGGTCGGCGAGGCTCTCGCCGAGCATCAGACGCGCCGCGATCTTGGCCAGCGGCACGCCGGTCGCCTTGGAGACGAAGGGAACGGTGCGCGAGGCGCGCGGGTTGGCCTCGATCACGTAGAGCTCGCCGCCGGCGACCCCGTACTGGATGTTGATCAGGCCGACGACGCCGAGCTCGAGCGCGATCCGGCGCGTCGTCGCCCGGATCTCATCGAGCATCTCCTCGCCGAGGCTCATCGGCGGCAGCACGCAGGCCGAGTCGCCGGAGTGCACGCCGGCCTCCTCGACGTGCTGCATGATCCCGGCGACGTGGACGTCGCTGCCGTCGGCGAGCGCGTCGACGTCGACCTCGATCGCGTTCTCGAGGAAGCGGTCGAGCAGCAGCGGGTGCTCCTGGTCGGCCTTGACGTTGGCCTCCAGGTAGCCGGCGAGGTCCTCGGTCGAGTAACAGATCTCCATCGCCCGGCCACCGAGCACGTAGGAGGGGCGCACCAGCAGCGGGAAGCCGACCTCCTCGGCGATCACCGCGGCCTCATCGGCCGAGAGCGCGGTGCCGTAGGGCGGGTGCTCGATCCCGAGCTTGCGCAGCAGGGCGCCGAAGCGGCCGCGGTCCTCGGCCAGATCGATCGCGTCGACCGGGGTGCCGAACAGCGGCACCCCCGCCTCCTCCAGGGCGCGAGCCAGCTTCAGCGGCGTCTGGCCGCCGAACTGGACGATCACGCCCTCGGGCCGCTCCTGCTCGCAGACCGCGAGCACGTCCTCGGTCGTCAGCGGCTCGAAGTAGAGGCGGTCGGAGGTGTCGTAGTCGGTCGAGACCGTCTCCGGGTTGCAGTTGATCATCACCGCGTCGCGGTCGAGCTCGCGCGCCGTCATCGCGGCATGCACGCAGCAGTAGTCGAACTCGATCCCCTGGCCGATCCGGTTGGGGCCGGCGCCGAGGATGACGACCGAGTCGCGGCTGCCGCGACGGACCTCCGAGGCGGGCGCCCCGGCCGAGGGCCGCTCGTGGGCCGAGTAGTAGTACGGGGTCGCCGCCTCGAACTCGGCGGCGCAGGTGTCGACCGACTTGTAGGTGCGAGCCAGGCCGTCGGTGCCGTCGCCCGCGGTCGCCAGCGCCCGCAGCTCGCGCAGGAACCAGGGATCGACCAGGCAGCGCTCGTGGACCGCCTCGACCGAGAGCCCGCGCTCGAAGGCGGCGAGGATCAGGTCGAAGCGCTCGGAGCAGGGCTTCTCGAGGGCCGTCAGCAGGTCCTCATCCCCGGCGGGAATCTCGGCGGCGGCGTCGAGCTCGCGCGAGCGCATCGCCTTGGCGAAGGACTCGCGGAAGGTTCGGCCGATCGACATCACCTCGCCGACGCTCTGCATGTGGGTCGAGAGCCGGCCCTCGGTGCCGGGGAACTTCTCGAAGGCGAAGCGCGGAATCTTGGTGACGACGTAGTCGATCGTCGGCTCGAAGGAAGCCGGGGTCGCCTGCGTGATGTCGTTGGGGATCTCCTCGAGGGCGTAGCCGACTGCCAGCTTGGCGGCCATCTTCGCGATCGGGAACCCGGTCGCCTTCGAGGCCAGGGCCGAGGAGCGCGAGACGCGCGGGTTCATCTCGATCACGGCGATCTCGCCGGTCTCGGGATTGACCGCGAACTGGACGTTGGAGCCGCCGGTCTCGACCCCGACGGCGCGGATCACGGCCAGCGCCTGGTCGCGCAGCTCCTGGTAGAGGGCGTCGGTCAGGGTCTGGGCGGGCGCCACGGTGACCGAGTCGCCGGTGTGGACGCCCATCGGGTCGACGTTCTCGATCGAGCAGATGATCACGGCGTTGTCGTTGCGATCGCGCATCACCTCGAGCTCGAACTCGCCCCAGCCGATCACCGACTCCTCGACCAGGACCTGGTTGATCGGGCTGGCGGCGAGGCCCTCGGAGACGACCTGGCGCAGCTCGGTCTCGGTCTCCCCCACGCCGCCGCCCTGTCCGCCGAGGGTGAAGGCGGGCCGGACGATCGCAGGGAGCGTGAGGCGGCCGTCGGCGAGCGCCGCGTCGACCTCGCCGAGGCTCTCGACCGTCATCGACCAGGGGATGCGCAGGCCGGCCTCGGTCATCGTGCGGCGGAACTCCTCGCGATCCTCGGCGCGGCGGATCGCGGCGGCGTCGGCGCCGATCAGCTCGACCCCGAAGCGCTCCAGCGTGCCGTCCTCCTGCAAGGCCATCGCCAGGTTGAGCGCGGTCTGGCCGCCGAGCGTCGGCAACAGGGCGTCGGGGCGCTCCTTCTCGATGATCCGCGCCACCGGGCCGGGCAGCAGCGGCTCGACGTAGGTGGCGCTGGCGAACTCCGGGTCGGTCATGATCGTCGCCGGGTTGGAGTTGACGAGGACGACCTCGTATCCCTCCTCGAGCAGCACCTTGCAGGCCTGCACGCCGGAGTAGTCGAACTCGGCGGCCTGCCCGATCACGATCGGCCCCGAGCCGATCAGGAGGATCTTCTGCAGGTCCTCGCGCTTAGGCATGCGCCAGCTCCAAGAAGGAGTCGAAGAGGTGGCGGGCGTCGTGCGGACCGGGGCCGGCCTCGGGGTGGTACTGGACGGTGGCGGCGGCGACGTCGCGCAGGACCAGGCCCTCGACCGTGCGGTCGTAGAGGTTGAGGTGCGAGAGCTCGGCGGCGCCGAAGTCGGTCTCCCAGCGGACCGGCTCGTCGGCCTCGATCCGCGGCTCGCCCCCGGGCCCCTGGACGGCAAAGCCGTGGTTCTGGGAGGTGATGTCGATGCGGCCCGTCGCAAGGTCCTTGACCGGGTGGTTGGCGCCGCGGTGCCCGAAGGGCAGCTTGAAGGTCTGCAGGCCGACCGCGCGGCAGAGCAGCTGGTGGCCGAGGCAGATGCCGAAGAGCGGCTTGCGCCCGACCAGGTCGCGGACGGTGGCGACGACGTAGTCGAGGGCGGCGGGGTCGCCCGGACCGTTGGCGAGGAAGACGACGTCGGGGTCCTCGGCGAGAACCTGCTCGGCGGATGACGCGCAGGGGAGCAGGGTCAGCTTGCAGCCGCGCTCGCGCAGCTGGCGGACGATGTTGAGCTTGATCCCCGTGTCGATCCCGACCACGTGCGGCCCGTCGCCGTCGAAACGCACCGGCTCGGCCGGGGTGACGGTGCGCGCGAGGTCGGCACCGCTCATCGAGGGCTCGGCGGCGATGCGCTCGCGCGCCTCGGTCTCGGTCGTACCGGCCGGGAAGATGCCGCCGCGCATCGCGCCCTTGTCGCGGATGTGACGCACGAGTGCGCGGGTGTCGACGCCGCCGATCCCGGGCACCCCGCGGTCGGCAAGCCAGTCGAGCCAGCCGCCCTCGGCCGTGGCGACGTCCTCGCCGTTCTTCGGGTCGCGCATGACGACGCCGCGCGCGTGCGCCGCTTCGGACTCCATCGCGGCGGCGGCGACGCCGTAGTTGCCGATCAGCGGATAGGTGAAGACGATGATCTGACCCGCGTAGGAGGGGTCGGTGACCGACTCCTGGTAGCCGGTCATCGCCGTGTTGAAGACGACCTCGCCGGTGACCGGGCCCTCGGCGCCACAGGGCACCCCATCGAAGCGGACGCCGTCCTCAAGCAGCAGGAAGCCGTCGGCACTCATCGTTCCGGTGCGCCTTTTGTGGTCATAGCCCGCATAAAGCGCACCGGAAGGGCGGTTGGGGTCATGCGGCGACTCCGAGGCTGAAGGAGCGCAAGCGGTAAGCGACCTGGCCGCCGGCCAGGGTCATCAGCACGCGGCCGGTCAGCTCCTCGCCGTCGCACCAGGAGTTGGAGGAGCGGCTCTCGTAGCCCTCCTCGCCCACCGTCCAGCGGGCCGAGAGGTCGCAGAGAGCGATGTTCGCCTCGCTGCCGGGGGCGAGCGAGGATCGCCCCACGCCAAACGGCTCGGCGCCCGACCCCAGCTTCTCGACGAGGAGGTCGAGGCCGATCGTCTCCGGCAGGACGAGGTGAGTGTGCAGAGCGGCGAAGGCCGTCTCCAGGCCCGTCACGCCCATCGCCGCCTCCTCGAAGGGGACCTCCTTTTCCTCGGCGGCATGAGGAGCGTGATCGGTGGCGATGCAGTCGATCGTGCCGTCCAGGAGCCCGGCGACCAGCGCCTGGCGGTCCCCCTCGGAGCGCAGCGGCGGGTTCATCTTGAAGCGATGCGGATCGAGGCTGCGCACGGCCTCGTCGGTCAGGCAGAGGTGATGAGGCGAGGCCTCGCAGGTGATCCGCACCCCCGCGTCCTTGGCGGCGCGCACGGCTTCGACCGACTCGACGGCCGAAAGGTGCTGGACGTGGATCCGACCGTCCTCGTAGCCGGCAATCGCAGCGTCGCGGGCGATCGTCGTCGACTCCGAGACCGAGGGAATGCCGGCGAGGCCGAGCGCGGCCGCGACCGGGCCCTCGTGCATGACGCCGGCGCCGGAGAGCTCGGAGTCCTCCTCGTGCAGGGCGATCGTGCCGCCGCAGAGGCGCTGGTACTGCAGAGCTCGGCGCAGGACGCGGGCGCTGCGGATCGGCAGACCATCGTCGCTGAAGCCGGCGGCGCCGGCTTCGCGCAACGAGGCCATCTCGGTCAGCTCCTCTCCTTCCATCGCCCGTGTGACCGTGGCGAGGAAGCCGACTCGAACCGCCGCGGCGGAGCGAGCGTCGGCAAGCAGGGCCTCGACGTCCGCGGGCTCGGAGACGGGGGGCTCGGTGTTCGCCATCGCGAGCACTCCGCAGTAGCCGCCCGCCGCCGCCGAGCGGGCGCCGGTCTCGATGTCCTCCTTGTGCTCCTGGCCGGGCGTGCGCAGATGCACATGGGGGTCGAAGAAGGCCGGGAAGGCGTGCAGCCCCTCGGCGTCGACCTCCTCCAGCCCGGTCGCGTCCGCCGCGCCGGGCGCGGCGAGCTCTGCCACGCGGCCATCGCGAACGACGACGTCGTGGCTCGCGTCAATGCCGGCGACAGGGTCGAGCACCGTGGCGCCGCGCAGGACGAGGTCGGCGCTCTCCCCGGAGCGCATCTCCAGCCTGGTCGCACTCACGCCGGTTGACCGATCGGGGTCGGGTGGGCCGCGCCGTTGCCGGCCGCGGGCGCCGGTTCCTCGTCGCCGGCGGCGAGCAGCTCGTAGAGGATCGCCATCCGCACGACGAGGCCGGAGGCGACCTGCTCGGCGATCAGCGATTGCGGCGAATCGATCGCCTCGCCGGAGAGCTCGACGCCGCGGTTGACGGGCCCGGGGTGCATGAGCAGCTGGCGCGGGCCGAGCCGGCGCGAGTCGATCTGGAAGTGGGCGGCGTACTCGCGCAGCGAGGGAACGAAGCTCTCGCGCATGCGCTCGCGCTGCAGTCGCAGGGCGTAGACGACGTCCGCCTCACCGAGATCCTCGAGCGAGTGGGCCACCGCGCAGCCCAACTCCTCCAGGCCGCGCGGGATCAGCGCCGGTGGCCCGCAGACCGTCAGCTCGGCGCCCATCGCCTGGAAGGCGATCAGGTTCGAGCGGGCGACGCGGCTGTGCAGGACGTCGCCGACGATCCAGATCCTCTTGCCCTCCAGCGAGCCGAGCCGGCGGCGCAGGGTGTAGACGTCGAGCAGCGCCTGACTCGGGTGCTCGTGCTTGCCGTCGCCGGCGTTGACGACCGAGGCGTCGGCCCAGCCGGCGACCAGCTGCGCGGCGCCGGCATGTGGATGGCGGATCACGATCGCGGCCGGTTCGTAGGCGGAGAGGGTGGCGACCGTGTCCTTCAGCGACTCCCCCTTGTCGACCGAGGAGCCGGCCGCCTTGACCGAGACGAGGTCGGCCGAGAGCCGCTTCGCGGCGAGCTCGAAGGAGGAGCTGGTGCGCGTGCTCGACTCGTAGAAGAGGGTGACGACGGTGCGCCCGCGCAGGGTCGGCACCTTCTTGATGTCACGTCGGCCGACCTCGGCGAAGCTCTCGGCCCGGTCGAGGATCGCCTCGATCTCGGCCCGCGAGAGCTGCTCGATCGAGAGCAGGTGCCTCACGCGCCCACCTCCACCGGCGCCGAGATCGTGACCTCGTCGCCGTCGTCGAGCTCCTCGAGGCGGACGTTGACCCGCTCCTCGCGCGCCGTCGGCAGGTTCTTGCCGACGTAGTCGGGGCGGATCGGCAGCTCACGATGCCCGCGGTCGCAAAGGACGGCGAGCTGGACGCGCTGCGGGCGGCCGTAGTCGAAGAGGGCGTCGATCGCGGCGCGCACGGTGCGGCCCGTGAAGAGGACGTCGTCGACGAGGACGACGGTTTTGCCCGAAAGGTCGAACTCGATGTGAGAGGCGTGGACGACGGGCTGGTCGGCCGGCGCCTTGGCGCCCAGGTCGTCGCGATAGAAGCTGATGTCGAGGTCTCCGATCGGGATGTCGGCCTCGGTCAGGTCGAGCAGCAGGCCATGTAGACGCCGGGCGAGCAAGGCTCCTCGCGTGTGGATCCCGACGATCGCCAAGTCATCGCCATCGGGATTCTTCTCCGCGATCTCGTGCGCGATCCGCCGCAGCGTTCGCGCAACATCGTCGTGGTCGAGCACGACCTTCCCGTTCACCGCTGACTTTGCTCCTTCTGGGCCTCACGGGACCCGGGTTAAAGGACGTCCGCAGCGTAGCAGCGACACAGGACCGTGCTGGGGTCCTAGTCCGCTATTTCGGGTTGGAGCTCGCCGCGCTCACGCGCCCCATTGGGCACGAGAAACGGCTCGCCCCGCTCGGGAAACGGAATCTCGATCGTGTCGAAGTCGCGGGGGGCAAGCGTCGGCTCGAAGACCTCCCGCGCCTCCTCGAGCACCTGGCCGACGTGGTAGCGGGAGGAGATGTGGACGAGGGCGAGCAGCTTGACGTGGGCCTCGCGGGCGACCGCAGCCGCCTGGCCGACCGTCGAGTGGCCGGTGTCGACGGCGCGCTGGGCCTCCTCCTCGGAGAAGCTCGCGTCGTGGATCAGGAGGTCGGCATCGGCGGCGGCGGAGACGGTCGCGTGACTTGGGGCCGTGTCGCCGGTAATCGCCACCGTGCGCCCGCCCCGGGACTCCCCCATCACCTGCTCCGGGCGGACCGCGCCGGCGCTGCCCTCGACCGCCTCGCCGCGCTGCAGGGCGGCGAAATGCGGGCCTTCGGCGACGCCGAGGCGCTTCGCCTCGTCCGGGTCGAAGCGGCCTGGGCGCAGCTCCTCGACCAGAACGTAGCCGTTAGCGCGCACGCTGTGCTCAGCGTCGAAGGCCTCCATCCTGGCGCCCTCGTGCGGGACGGAGTCGCCGGGATCGAGCTCGACCAGGTTCAGGCCGTAGCCGACGCGACCGATCAGGCGGCCGAGCCCGTCGAAAAGGCCCTGCAGCCCGCGCGGGCCATAGATCGTCAGCGGCTCCTCGCGGCCGGTCAGGTCATAGGTCTTGAGCAGTCCCGGCAGGCCGAGCATGTGGTCGGCGTGGAAGTGGGTCAGATAGATCTCGTCGACCTGGACGAGCCCAAGCGAACGCTGCATCTGGCGCTGCGTCCCTTCGCCGCAATCGACCAGCAGCCGCGTCCCGCCACGCACGATCAGCACGCTTGCGGTCGAGCGCCGCGCCGAGGGCACCGAACTGCCGGTGCCGAGGAATACGACCGATAGATCCATGCGAGCCTGCGAGCCTACGCGAAGCCGCCACGCCGCTCACGTCTTAGACTGGCCTCGACTGCGCCCGTAGCTCAGCTGGATAGAGCGTTCGCCTCCGGAGCGAAAGGTCACAGGTTCGAATCCTGTCGGGCGCGTTCCGCCCCAGCGTCCAATACTGTCGCCGCCGATGGCCGACGAGAGCAAGAGCCGGCCCCCGCGCGGGGCATTGATCGTGGTCGCGGTGGGGCTGGTCGCAACGCTGGTCGCGGCACTGCTGGCGACGGACAGCTCCGGCGGCAGCTCCGTCGCGATCGAATGGACTGCGCACGCGCCGCTTCCCGATTCTCGCGTGGCGACGATCCCCGGCGGGGGCTCGATGCAGCTCCGGGAAGGCGGCATGCTGGCGAGCGAAGACAACCTGGAAGGCGAACGGATCTATCGCGCCGCCTCGGTCCTCTGGCTGGAATCCGGCTCGGCGGTCGGGCAGGGGCGCGTGCGCTGCCGGATGACCGGCGGTCCCGGCGTCGAACTCGGCCGTACGGTCAACAGCCGCGCCGCCTTTCCCCGCTCAAGCGGCGAATACAGCTTGACCAAGCAGGAGGTCCCGGGCAGCGTCGGCGTCAGGCTGCCGATCGAAGGGGCGGAATACGCATCGCTGGAAATGGAAGACGCCTTCGATGCCTTCACCGAGCTGCCTGGCGTCGTCGTCAGCTGGATGCCGGTCCGCACCCACTCCCAGGAATGGCAGTGGGGGCTTCCCAAGGGCCGCCTGCAGCAACCGCTGGAGCTCGGCCTGGCCTCCTTCTGGCGCACCGGCGGCGATCTCGCGGCGCGCGTCTCATGCACGGTGCAGACCGTCGCCGGCTCGGCGACCGTCGCCACCGCCGGCCACCTCGCTGCCTGACGTGCCGTGAGTTAGCCACCCATACGGTGGGCTA
>DASVFR010000022.1:0-32808 GCA_036379955.1 Solirubrobacterales bacterium | reverse complement strand
GGGAGCCCTGACGGGCGGCCTTCTGGCGCTTGAGCTTGTCGAGCTCGACCTTGCGCAGGCGGATCGACTCGGGGGTGATTTCCACGCACTCGTCCTCGCGCAGGAACTCGACCGCGGATTCGAGCGTGTGGCGGGTCGGCGGCGCCATTCTCTCCAGCACATCGGCGCTGGCGGCGCGCATGTTGGTCTGCTGCTTCTCCTTGATTGCGTTGACGTCCATGTCCTCGGCGCGGGCGTTCTCGCCGACGATCATTCCCTCGTAGACCTCCTCGCCGGGCCCGACGAAGAGCGTGCCGCGGTCCTGCAGGCCGAGCAGCGCGTAGCTGGCGCTCTTGCCGCGGCGGTCGGCGACGATCGAGCCGGTGGGGCGTAGGCGCAGGTCGCCGGCCCAGCGCTCCCAGCCCTCGAAGACGTGGTGCATGACGCCGGTGCCGCGGGTCTCGGTGAGGAACTCGGTGCGCAGCCCGATCAGCCCGCGCGCCGGGACGAGGTAGTCCATCCGTACCCAACCGGTGTCGTGGTTGGTCATCTGCTCAAGCCGCCCCTTGCGGGCGGCGAGCAACTGCGTGATCGCGCCGACGTGCTCCTCGGGGCCATCGATCGCCAGCCGTTCGACCGGCTCGTGCAGCTTGCCGTCGATCTCGCGGGTCAGCACGCGCGGCTGGCCGGCGGTCAGCTCGAAGCCCTCGCGCCGCATCAGCTCGAGCAGGACGACGAGCTGCAGCTCGCCGCGTCCCTGCACCTCCCAGGCGTCGGGCCGGTCGGTCTCCTGCACCCGGATCGAGACGTTGCCGACCAGCTCGGCGTCGAGCCGATCGCGGATCTGCCGTGCTGTCAGCTTGCTGCCCTCGCTGCCGGCCAGCGGCGAGGTGTTGATCCCGACCACGATCGAGAGCGAGGGCTCGTCGACGGTGATCACCGGCAGCGGCTGCGGGTCGGCGGGGTCGGCCAGGGTCTCGCCGATCGTCACCTCTTCGATGCCGGCGATGGCAATGATCTCGCCCGGCCCCGCCTCCTCGGCGGAGACCCGCTCCAGCGCCTCGGTGACGTAGAGCTCGGAGACGGCGGCGCGCTCGATCGAGCCGTCGGCTCGGCACCAGGCGATCTGCTGGCCGGAGCGGATCGTGCCGTGCCGCACCCGGCAAAGCGCCAGGCGGCCGACGTAGGGGGAGGCGTCGAGGTTGGTGACGTGCGCCTGGAGGGGATGGTCGGGATCGTGCTCGGGCGCCGGGATCTTCTCCAGCATCAAGTCCATCAGCGGCGAGAGGTCTGTCCCCTCGACCCCTTCGGACAGCGAGGCCCAGCCGTCCTTGGCGTTGGTGTAGACGATCGGGAACTCGATCTGCTCGTCGTTGGCGCCAAGGTCGAGGAACAGCTCGTAGACCTCATCGATGACCTCGGCGATGCGCGCGTCCGGCCGGTCGACCTTGTTGACGACGAGGATCACGGGCAGCTTCGCCTCCAGCGCCTTGCGCAGCACGAAGCGGGTCTGGGGGAGGGGCCCCTCGGAGGCGTCGACGAGCAGCAGCACGCCGTCGACCATCGTCAGCCCGCGCTCGACCTCGCCGCCGAAGTCGGCGTGGCCGGGGGTGTCGACGATGTTGAGCTTGACGTCGCCGTAGCGGACCGCCGTGTTCTTGGCGAGGATCGTGATGCCCTTCTCGCGCTCGAGGTCCATCGAGTCCATCACCCGCTCGGCCACGTCCTGGCCCTTGCGGAAAGCGCCCGACTGCCACAGCATCGCGTCGACCAGCGTCGTCTTGCCGTGGTCGACGTGGGCGACGATCGCGATGTTTCGCAGGTCTTCTCGTCTGGTCATCGGTCAAAGAAAAGGCCCGCCGTGCGGCGGGCCTCATTACCGCTCAAGCTCGGATGGCGCTATGCCGTTTCCTGCACGCTCGCGGCGGCGGGGCCCTTGGGGCCGTCCTCGGACTCATAGGACACCTTGGCGCCCTCGGTCAGGGACTTGAAGCCCTCACCCATGATGGCGCTGTGATGGACGAAGACGTCCTTCGAGCCGTCATCTGGGGTGATGAACCCGTAGCCCTTGTCGTCGCTGAACCACTTGACTGTTCCAGTCGGCATGTATTGCCTCCACTCATTGTGCTGCGAACGCGGAGGCTTCGGTAAAGCAACGACGCGAGCGCTAGGCACGACTTTTTGCCGGATATCTCTCCGACCTAACGCCGCGCACGGTAGCAGGGATGGGAGCGGCGGCGCCCGCTTGCTCAGCGCATACGTTGCGATGGTCACTAAACCCTTCCTGGAACGTTGGTCTGGAGCGGATCGAGCTGTGTTGAGGAACGTAGATAGGAGCCGATACCTTGCTCGATGCATCCCATGCGCCCCCTCGTTGCCGCAACAGCCACCGCCGCGATCGCCGTGCTTCTGCTGACCGCCGGGCCGGCGACCGCGGCCGAGCTGCCCGGTGCGGGCAATCTCTCGCCTCGCTTGGCGAAGCTGGCGCGGCCGTCGGTTCTCTCGGCACCCCCGTCCGTGCAAGCCGACGAGCTCGGCCTCGTGTCCGAAGGACCGGGAAGCCTGCTGCGTCGAGGCAACCGGGTTCTCGTCTACGTGCGATTCGATCGCGGCGCGATCGCCGGGCTGCGAGCCCTGCGCCGCGCCGGCGCCGAGGTGGTCGTCTCGAGTCGCCGCTACCAGACGGTCACGGCTGCGGTGAAGCCGGACGAGCTCGTGGCAATGGCCGCGGTTCCGCGAGTCGTCTCCGTCAGGGAGGCCCTCGCGCCGGTCGTCGCCGACGCCTGTCCGGCCGGCGAAGTCGTCTCCGCGGGCGTCGGACAGATGAAAGCCGGGGAAGGGACGGGCGAAGCGCGCGCAACGTTCGGGGTCGACGGCTCCGGCGTCACCGTCGGCATCCTCTCCGACTCCTTCGACCAGGCGACCGAAGCCGCTGACGGAAGCGGCACGGTGAAAACGCACGCGCTCGAAGACGAAGAAAGCGGTGACCTCCCCGGGCCCGACAGCCCCTGCGCCAACAAAGACCCGGTTGACGTTCTGCAGCCCTTCGAGCCGGAATTCGAAGGCGAAGAAGCTTTCGACGAGGGCCGCGCGATGGCGCAGATCGTGCACGACGTCGCGCCCGGAGCCGCGATCGATTTCGCCTCTGCCTTCAACGGTGAAGAATCCTTCGCTGCGAACATAGAAGCCCTCGCCGAAGGCGGCGCCGACGTGATCGCCGACGACGTCTTCTACCTGGGGGAGCCCTTCTTCCAGGAAGGCCCGGTGGCGGTCGCCGCGACGAAAGCCGTCAAAGGAGGAGCTGTCTACCTCTCGGCGGCCGGCAACGACAACCTCCTCGACGCCGAAGGCAACGAGATCGCGTCTTGGGAAACCCCGGCCTATCGAGACGCCGGCGGTTGCCCGCAGGAAGTGCAGGCGCTGCCCACCGCGGTCTTCAACGGCTCGCATTGCCTCGACTTCGACCCCGGCCAGGCGGTCGACAGGACGTTCGGGATCAGGGTCAAACCCCACCGGACCCTCACCGTCGACCTGCAATGGGACGAACCATGGTTCGGCGTCAAAACGGACCTCGACGCCTTCCTGCTCGACTCCGAAGGCCACCTGATCGAAGCCGAATTCAGCGACAACGTCCACGAGACCCAGCAGCCGGCCGAGATCCTGGAGTGGGTCAACGAATCGAGCTCGACCCGGACCGTGCAGCTCGTCGTCAACCGCTTCTCGGGAGGAAGCCCACCGCTGAAGTTCGCCTTGCTAGAGAACGGCTCCGGCGTCGCGGCCACGGAGTACCCACGCAGCTCCGAAACCGACACCGTCGGCCCGGCGGTATTCGGTCACAGCGCCGCCGCGAGCACGGTCTCGGTTGGGGCGATCGACGTTGGAAGCACCTCCGAACCGGAGGAATACTCCTCGCGGGGGCCGGCGCGCCATGATTTCGGCCCGGTCACGGGAACGAAACCGGCAGCCCCGCTGCTGGAACCGGAAGTCCTCTCCAAGCCGGACGTGGTGGCCGGAGACTGCGGCGCGACGACGTTCTTCGCTCAGGAAACAAGCGAAGAAGAATGGCTTTTCTGTGGCACATCGGCGGCCGCCCCGCACGCCGCCGGCGTTGCCGCTCTGATGCTCGACCACGAATCGGGAGCGTCTCCCGACGAAATCCACACCGCGCTGCAGGAAAGCGGCACGCCGATCGGGTCTCCGCCATTCGGGGCGTGCACGGTCGGAGCGGGCCTCGTCGATGCGGTGAAAGCGATCGAAGCCCTGCCGCTCGCCGGTGGATACAGCCCACCCGAATGCCTCGGCCCGGCCGCGAGAGTGAGCGACGAGGAAGCTCGCGTGGCAGGAGACTGGGGCGTCGAAACGCCGCCAGAGCCGCCGTCCACCGCAACCACGACCGCGACTGTTTCCTCGCCGGCGACCGGCGAAACGCGGACCCTCGTTCGTCCCCGCACCTTCATCCGCGCTCACCCTCCTCACCTGATTCGCACCCGTCGTCGCATGGCGCGCGTCGCCTTCCGCTTCGGCTCCGATCAGGCCGGCGTCCATTTCGTCTGCCAGGTCGACGACGGCCTCTTCAGCCCCTGCCCGCCGCTGTTCGTACGCAGGTTTGCGCTCGGCTTGCATACCGTGCGCGTTGCCGCGCGCGATGCGGATGGCGCGGGCGACCGCACGCCCGCCGTTTTCCGCTTCCGCGTCAAGCGGATTCGCTAGCCGCACCGCCGCGCCGGGCGATCCGGTGGCCGACGAAGAGCAGCGCGAGCAGTGCCGCGGCGCTGCCGAGGACGAGCGGGTCGGTGAGGCTGAGCCCCTCCAGCCTCGTGCCGAAGTAGACGGCGAGCGCAGTGAGCGGCAGGTAGCCGACCACGGTGGTCCAGGCAAAGCGCCAGAGCGGGACGCGGGCCGCCCCGGCCGCATAGGAGACGAGGCTGAAGGGGACGATCGGGATCAGGCGCACCGCGAGCAGCAGGGTCGCCCCACCGCGCTCGATTGCCGCCTCGGTGCGCTCGAAGCGCTCGGTGCCGAACCAGCGGTCGAGTAGGGGCCGGGCCAGCGAACGGCCGATCGCGAAGCAGAGTAGCCCGGAGAGCAGCCAGCAGACCGACATCAGCGCCAGCGCCGGGAAGAAGCCGTAGGCGAACCCGGCGGCGGCGTCGACGATCTCGGCCGGGTAGAAGACCACCGCGTGGAGCAGCGCCAGGACGAGGATCAGCAGCGGGCCGGCGACGCCGAGGCTGTCCAGCTCGCTGCGCACCTCCGAGGTGTCGCCGTGGATCGCAGCGATGGCGGCGTCGTGCAGGTCCGGCACCGCGAAGACCAGGGCGGCGATCATCGCGATGCCGGCAAGGGTCGTGAGCACGGCAAACAGCGACGGCCTGGGGTTCTCCACTAGAGGAGTATGCCCCGATGGTCTATCCGCGCAGGCGCTCGGCCAGGCCCGAGTGGCGGGCGCCGCTGTCGTCGCGGCGGACGGCGCTCTCGAGCGCTACTCGGTCGCCGACCAGCACGCAGCTGCGACGGGCACGGGTGATCGCCGTGTAGACGAGCGGGCGGGTCAGCATCCGCGCGTGCGAGCGGTGGCAGACGCCGACGACGACGGGCACCTCGCAGCCCTGGGCCTTGTGGACGGAGATCGCGTAGGCGAGCCTCAGCGTCAGCGTCTCCGCGTATGGAATGGTGAGCGAGACGCCCTCGTCGGTCTCGACCAGGATCTCTTCCGCATCGGGGTCGTCGGCGACGAGGAAGACGATCGAGCCGTTCATCAGGCCCAGCTCGTGCGAGTTGCGGGTCTGGATCAGCCGGTCGCCGACCCGGAAGCGCTCGCCCACCGCCGCCTCTCCTCTCGGGTTGAGCCGTTGCTGAAGGCGCTCGTTGAGCGCGTCGATCCCGACCCCGCCGCGGTACATCGGTGCCAGCACCTGCACCTCGCGGATCGGGTCGACGTCGAAGCGCTTCGGCGCTCGCTCGGCCACCACCTCCACGACGGTCTCCAGCGCCCGCTCGGGCTGGAGTCTCTCGACGAAGAAGAAGTCGTGGTCCTGCTCGGGCCCGGGCTCCAGGTGCGGCGGCCGGCCGTGGTTGATCTCGTGGGCGGCCGTCGTAATCATCGAGCGCGCCGCCTGGCGGAAGATCTGGGTGAGGCGGACGACGGGCGCCGCTCCGGATGCGATCAGGTCCTCGAACGGCTTGCCGGCGCCGATCGGCGGCAGCTGGTCGGCGTCGCCGACGAAGACGACGTGGGTCGACTCGGCGAGGCCGCCTAGCAGCACCTCGATCAGGCGCAGGTTCAGCATCGAGGCCTCGTCGACCACGGCCAGATCGGCCGGCAGCGGATGCCCCGGCTTGAACGCCGGCTCGCGACCCGGCATCCACTCGAGCAGCCGGTGGATCGTCTGAGCGGGATGTCCGGTCGCTTCCTCGAGCCGGCGGGCGGCGCGCCCGGTCGGCGCGCAGAGGGCGATGCGCAGTCCCGCCGCCTCCGCCTCGGCGACGATCGCCTTCGTGCAGGCCGTCTTGCCGACGCCGGGGCCACCGGTGAGGACCGAGACGCGGGCGTTGAAGGCGCCGCGCACCGCGGCCCACTGCTCCTCGGTCAGCTCGGCGCCCTCGGCGTCGGCGCTGGGCGCCGGGCCGGGGTCATGATCGAGGTGCGGCGCCGCCGCGACCCGCACGGCGAGGGTCTCGGCGACGGCGACCTCGCTCGCCAGCGTGCGCTCGCGATAGACGCGCTCGTCCTCGACGACGAGGCCGCGCCCCTCGCTCAGCACCCCGGGATCGGGGTCGAGGCCAAGCAGCTTCGCCGCCCGCCGGCGCAGCTCCGTCATCGGCAGGAAGCTGTGTCCCTGTTGCTCGGCCTCGCCGAGCGCATAGGCGGCCGCTGCCTGTGCCCGGCTGTCGGACTCGGGCGGCACGTCGGCGGCGAGCGCGATCTTGTCGGCGCGGGCGAAGCCGACCCCGTCGACCTCGGTCAGCCGGTAGGGGTCCTCGTGCAGGATTGCCATCGAACGCTCGCCAAAGCGGGCGTGGATCGGCGCCGCCAGGTGCGCAAGGCCGTGCGGGGCGAGCTGCACGTGCAGCTCGCGGATCGCCCGACTCGCGTGCCAGGACTCGGTCGCCGCTTCGGCCTGGGCGACGCTGACCCCGCGCAGCGAGCCGAAGACCGTCCGCGGGTCGGCCGCAATCGCGCCCAGCACGCCCTCGCCGTGCTCGTCGACGAGGCGTTCGGCGCGGGCCGGGCCGATGTGGCGCAAAGTGGTCAGATACGCGATTCGACCGGCGCGATCGGCGGGATCGAGCGGCAGTGCCCCGGCGGCCTTCAGCTGACGGCCGTAGCGAGCGTGCTCCTGCCAGTCGCCGCTGACTTCGGCCCGGTCGCCGACGTCGAGGTGGGCGACGGGTCCGACGAGGGCGAATCCCTCGCCCGACTCGGCGTCCTGGACCTCGAGCACCGCGTAGCCGTCATCCTCGGCGCGGAAGATGACCCCCAGCACCTCGACCGTCGCCGAGTGGGTCGGGGCATCGGTGTCGAAGAGGGTCGCGGTGCCGTTCACGCTCCCAAAGCTAGCCTCTGCCCACGATGGCGAAGCGACCCAGCGCGCCGGCGGCCGGTCTTTGCGAGACCTGCCTGCATCGCCGGCTCGTCCCCAACACCCGCGGCTCGGTCTTCTCGCTCTGTGAGCGCTCCCGTTCGGACCCTAGGTATCCGCGCTACCCGCGGCTGCCGGTGCTGAGCTGCCCCGGCCACGAGCTGCGCGACCGGGGCAGAGCCGTCTGAGTGGCGGTCAGGCGGCGGCCATCGGGTCCGGTTCGCCGAGCTTCGAGTTCGCCGGGGCGACGTAATCGCCTCCGGGGACGCCGCCGAGGACGAGGATGCGGATGCCTTCCGCTCCCGGCCAGACCTTGCGCATCACGCCCGTGCCGACCCTGGCGACGTGGTCGGCATCGAGCGGAAAGCGCTCGCCGGCGATGTCGAGCTCGCCCGAGCCGCGCAGGGTCACGTAGACCTCCTCCTGGCCGTCTTCCGCGTGGTCGTGTTCGGGATAGCCCTCGAAGTTGGGCGGCATGTCGATGATCTGCATGCCGAACGACTCGACGCCGAGCTCGGCTCGGGCGCGCTTGAAGGCACCGCCGAATACGGCCTCCATCTCGTCGATCTTCTTCACCGCGTACGTGCTCATGTGCTGCCTCCCTGGATCGTTCGTAAGTCCTGCGGACACGACGATCCTAATACGAAACGCTTTGGATTTCCAAGCGAATCGAAGGCCGCTTAGGAGAGGAGGCCGACCTGGCGGAGGATCGAGACCGAATCCGAATAGACGTCCTTGCGCTTGATCAGGCCCTTTTCGAAGGGGATCACGTCAACCCCGTCCCAGGTCACCGTCTTCCCGCTCGCCGCGACCTCGATCTCCCCCCGGCGCATCGGCCTGGAGTGCGTGGCGGTCGCCGTCCACTCTTGGACGACAACGCCCTCGCGCACGTAGAGCCGCCGTGTCTCGAAGCGCATGTCAGGCCAGGCTTCGAAGATGCCGGCGATGTGGTCGCGGACCGCCGCGCCTTCGGCGGTCTCGCCGGCGGTGTGGTTGGCGAAGACCATGTCGGGCGCGTGCATAGCGACGATCGCGTCGAGATCCTGCGCGTTCCAGGCGTCGTTGTAGCGGCCGATCGCCTCGGTCAGCGCCTCGATGCCGTCCGGGTCGGCCACTCCGTCACTGTATATCTCCCTAGACCGAGAGCAAGAGCGCCTCTCGAAGCGCTCGCGAGCCGAGGAGGCACTGGTGGACGTTGGAATCGGATTGCCGAACGCGGTGCCGGGAGCGACCGGCGGGCAGCTGGTCGAGTGGGCCAGGCGCGCCGACGAGCGCGGGTTCAGCAGCCTGGGGACGATCGACCGCGTCGTCTACGACAACTACGAACCGCTGATCGCGCTTGCCGCCGCGGCCGCCGTCACCGAGCGGATCGGGCTCTGTACGACGGTCCTGCTCGGACCGCTGCATCCCAGCGCCGCCGAGCTCGCCAAGCAGGCGCTGAGCGTGCAGGCGCTGTCCGGTGGCCGCTTCACGCTCGGGATCGGCCTCGGCGCCCGTGACGACGATTACGAGGCAAGTGGGGTGGAGCTGCGCGGCCGAGGCCGTCGCCTCGACGAGATGCTGGAGCGGATCAGGGAGGTCTGGGAGGGCGACGAGATCGGCCCCTCGGTGGGCGGAATCCCCGACCTCGTGGTCGGCGGCCACGCCGACGCTTCCTACGCCCGCGTCGCCCGCTTCGCCGACGGCTGGATTGCGAGCGGCACCGGCCCCGAGGTCTACGTCGAGGGGGCGGCCAAGGCAAAGGGCGCCTGGGCCGAGGCCGGTCGCGAGGGCGAGCCGCGTACGCAGGCGCTCGCCTACTTCTCGCTCGGCGGGGAGGCCCAGGCCGATGCCGAGCGCAGCCTCGGCGACTACTACGCCTGGCTGGGAGACGAGGTCGCCGGGATGATCGTCGGCTCCGCCGCCAAGGACGCCGGCACGGTTCAGCGGTACCTCTCCGCATACGAGGAGGCCGGCTGCGACGAGCTGATCCTCTGCCCGTCCTCCAGCGACCCCGCCCAGGTCGACCTGCTCGCCGAGGCCGCCGGCCTTTGAACCGGCACCTGGACGTGCCGTGAGTTAGCCACCCCTATGGTGGGTTAATCAACGGCACGTCCTGACGGCTACGCTCGGGGCATGGACCGCGCGCTGCTCGAAAAGATCCTTGCCGAGGCCGGCGAGCCGGCTTACCGCGCGTCGCAGGTATGGGAGTGGGTGGCGCGTGGCGTGGGCTCCTATGAGGCGATGACGAACCTGCCGGCCCCCCTGCGCGAGCTACTGGTGACGGCGGTGCCGATCTCGACCCTCGAGCTCGCCGAGGAGGCGAGGTCCGACGACGGTACGGTCAAGGCGCTCTTCCAGACCTCTGACGGCCTGCCGTTGGAGGCGGTGCTGATGCGTTACCGGGACGGCCGGCGCTCGGTCTGTCTCTCTTCGCAGTCGGGCTGCCCGCTGACCTGCACCTTCTGCGCCACCGGCCGGATGAAGTTCGGCCGCAACCTCAGCGCCGACGAGATCCTCGACCAGGCGCTGCACTTCCGCCGCGTCGAGCCGATCGACCACGTTGTCTTCATGGGCATGGGGGAGCCGACGATGAACCTCGACGCCGTCCTCGGCGCCTGCGAGCGGTTGCCCGACCTCGGCGTCACGCATCGCCGCACCGCGATCTCGACCGTCGGCTGGGTCCCCGGCATCGATCGCCTCGCCGAGAGCGAGATGCCGGTCAGCCTGGCACTTTCCCTGCACGCTCCCAACGACGGCTTGCGCTCGCAGCTGATGCCGGTCAACGACCGCTACCCACTCGCCGACGTGCTTGCCGCCTGCGAGCGCTACCGGGCGCGGCGCCGGCGCAAGGTCTTCGTCGAGTACGTGATGCTCGACGGCGTCAACGACCTTCCCGAACACGCCCGCCAGCTCGCCGAGCTGCTCGACCCCCGTGCCTACAAGGTCAACCTGATCCCCTACAACCCGACCGGCGCCTACGACGGCTCCTCGCCGGAGCGGATCGAGAGCTTCCGCGCGATCCTCGCCGAGCACCGTGTGCCGGTCACCGTCCGCCTCACCCGCGGCCGCGACATCGCGGCGGCTTGCGGCCAATTGGCCGCCGGTTGAGGGGGCCCGTCTCGTCTCCCGAGGTATTTGGCCAGTCAGCCAACTAGGATGTAACGGGATGGCGGTGGAGGTGCCGGAGAAGCGGGTTGAAAAGGTCGAGCGGCCGATCCAGCTGAGCGCCAACCCGGCGCGGCGGCTCTGGGAAGACGTGCGCTGCGAGGTCCGGGTGCGGCGTCGCGGCACGTATCCGCCGGGGCCGCAGAACTTCGACTTCGGTCGCACCGTGCAGATGACCAGCGACCCGCTGCCGATCCTGCTCGGGCTCTACGAGGAATACGGCCCGATCTTCAGCGTCCGGCTGCTGCACCACCCGGTCGTCTTCATGCTCGGCCCCGAGGCGAACCACTACATCACCGTCTCCCACCCCGAGAGCTTCCACTGGCGCGAGTCGAGCTTCGGAGACCTGATTCCGTTGCTCGGCGACGGCCTGCTGACGATCGACGACGCCTACCACGACCGCGCGCGCGAGATCATGATGCCGGCCTTCCACCGCGAGCAGGTCTCAGCCTCGGTGCGGGCGATGATCGCCGAGGCCGAGCCGGCGATCGAGCGGCTGCGGCCCGGCGAGGTCGTCGACATATACGAGTGGATGCGCGGCCTGGCGATGCGGATCGCGATGCGGGCGCTGCTCGGCCTCGACCCGGACGAGGCGGGCAAGGGGGCGGCGGCGGCCGAGCACTTCGAGCGGGCGCTCGGCTTCTATGGGATCGACTTCCACCTGCGCCTGCTGCGCGGCCCCGGCTCGCCCTGGGCGAAGATGGTCGCCTCGCGGGCGGTCCTCGACGAGATCGTCCACGACGAGATCAAGCGCCGCCGCGCCGCGCCTGACCCGGAGCGGATGGACATCCTCAGCCTCCTGCTCTCGGTGCGTGACGAGGCCGGCGAAGGCTTCACCGACAAGGAGGTCCGCGACCAGGTGATGACCCTGATGTTCGCCGGCCACGACACCTCGACCTCGACCCTGACCTTCATGATGCACGAGCTGGCGCGCCACCCCGACGTGGTCGACAAGCTCCAGGAGGAGCAGGACCGCGTGCTCGACGGTGCCGTCCCCGACATCGACAGGCTCGAGAAGGAGATGCCCTATCTCGACATGGTGACGGACGAGGTACTGCGGCTTTACCCGCCGGCCTGGATCGGCCCGCGCCGGGCCGTTCGCGACTTCGAGTTCGGCGGCCACTCGGTCGCCCGCGGTTCCTACGTCAACTACTGCTCGTGGGCGAGCCACCGCATCCCCGAGGTCTTCCCCGACCCCGAGGCGTTCATCCCCGAGCGCTTCACCCGCGAGCGCAAGGCGGCGCTGCCGCGCGGGGCCTACGTCCCCTTCGGCGGCGGCCGCCGCATCTGCATCGGCAAGCGCTTCGGTCAGACCGAGGTGAAGCTGGTCGCGACGATGCTGCTCCAGCGCCTGCGCCTAGACGCGATGCCCGGCCGCACGATGACCGTGCGTCAGATGCCGACCCTCTCGCCGAGGGGTGGCCTGCAGATGCGCGTGCTGCCGAGAGCGTAATCTCGCCCCCTGTGATTCCGTGTGGTGCGGCCGAGGGATGGACCGCCGTCTTGGGCGGCCTGATCCCGATCGTCGGTCTCGTCGGAATCGGCTACATCGTCTTTCGCGCCGCGCGTGACGACGGCGAGGGTGAGGGTGACTAGAACGGACGCCCCAGGCCGCGCTGAGTCAGCGTCCGCAGGAACTGCCTGACCCGGTCATCGTCGGGTTCGACCGGGTTACCGCGGCGCTGGACCCAGTACCAGGTGACCGCCGCCAGCAACGCCGGCACGGCGACCCCGAGGGTGAGGAACGCCGCCGTCGTGTCGATCCCTTCGATCAACCACTTGAAGTTCATGCCGAAGAAGCCGGTGACGAAGGTCAGTGGCAGGAAGATCGTGGCGATCACCGTGAGCCAGTACATCGTCTCGTTGAGGCGAAGGTCGACGAGCTGGGCCATCGCCCCCGTCGCCGCGTCGATCGCCTCCACCAGCCGGTTCAGCTGGCCGTAGATCCGCTCGAAGTAGCGTTCGCTGTCGCTGTCGATCCCTTCGACCCGCGTGATCTCCTCGCCGATCCGCTCGAAGACGCCGCGCTGGGGGCCGATCCGGCGCCGCATTGCCGCCAGGCGGCGGCTGATCGCCCTTAGGGTCGCCATCCGCAGGCGCGCGTTGCGAATGTCGGCGGACGCCACCTCCAGGCCTTCCAGGGCTGCCTCGGTCCCGTCAAGGGCGTCGAAGGCGGTGGCGACCATCGAGTCGAGGACCGCGTAGACCGCGTACTGCTCGCTGCGGCCGCTGGGTATGTGCACCGATAGGTCCTGCGTCAGGGCAACGGGCTCCTCGTGGACGGTGATCATGAAGCTGCCGTGGACGAGGACACGGACGTCGATCCCGCGCAGCCCACCGTGCTCGTCATCATCGACGGCTCCTTCCGGGAAGCAGCTGAAGCCGAAGACGACCTGCCTGCCGTCGATGTGCAGCTTTTTCGAGGGGGTCGCGGCGACCCCGAAGTCGAGCAGCGGCGCGAGCGCTTCCTCTTCCACGCCGAGGAGCTCGCCGAGGCGCCCGTCGCGGGCCTCGGCCGCCGTCAGGTCGAGCCAGAAGAAGCGATCGGCGCTTCGGAACGCACCGATCGCTTCTCGTGCCTCGCCACCAAGGCCCTGGACGACCCGATCCACAGCCCCGAGGCTAGAGGCGATCCAGGACGGGTTGCCCTACTTGATGAACAGCATCTCCTCGTACTTCGGCAGCGGCCAGAGGTCGTCGGCGACGATCTTCTCCAGCTTGTCGGCCGCCTCGCGAACCGCGGCGCTCTTGGCGAGCTGCTCGTCGCGAGCGTGGATCGCGCCCTCCAGGCCCTCGAGCTCGACTGGCTCCGCGTTGGCCTGCTCGAGCGCGTCGAGCGCGGTCGTGAGCTCCTCGATGCCGCTCCGGGCCTCGCCTTCGAGCGCCGAGACGCCGGCCTCGGCGATCAGCGCCAGGTGGCGCAGGGCCGCCGGCAGGATCATCGTCTTGGCGATCGAGAAGGTCGTCTCGGCCTCGATGTTGGCGCGCAGCGCGTACTGCTCGGCCCAGACCTCGAAGCGCGACTCCAGCTCCCGCTTGGACATGACGCTGTATTTCTCGAAGGCGGCAACCGACTCGTCGGCAAGGACTTCGGGCAGCGCGTCCGGCGTCGTCTTCAGGTTCTTCAGCCCGCGCTGCTCGGCTTCGGCGTGCCACTCCTCCGAGTAGTTGTCGCCGCCGAAGACGATCGGCTTGTTGGCGGCGTAGGAATCCTTGACGATCTCGATCACGGCGGCGGAGGCGTCCGCCCCTCCGTCGATCTTCGCCTCCAGCTTGTCGGCGAGGTCGTCGATCGCCTCGGCGACGATCGTGTTGAGCACCGTGTTGGGGAAGGCGAGCGACATGCTCGATCCCAGCGCCCGGAACTCGAACTTGTTGCCGGTGAAGGCGAAGGGCGAGGTGCGGTTGCGGTCGCCGCCGTGCTTGGGCAGCGGCGGTAGCACCGTGGCGCCGAGGTCGAGGAAGGAGGCCGGCGTGTGCGGGTCGCCTTCGCCGGTCGCGATCGCGTCGAAGACCTTCTCCAGCTCCGAGCCGAGGAAGATCGAGATGATCGCCGGCGGCGCCTCGTTGGCGCCGAGGCGGTGGTCCTGGCCGATGTTGGCGGCCGAGGCGCGCAGCAGGCCCTGGTGCTTGTTGACGGCCTGGATCACCGCCGCGCAGAAGAAGAGGAAGTGGACGTTGTCGGCCGGCGTGTCGCCGGGCTCGAGCAGGTTGCTGCCCGTGTCCGTCCCCATCGACCAGTTGTTGTGCTTGCCCGAGCCGTTGATGCCGGCGAAGGGCTTCTCGTGCAGCAGGCAGACCAGCCCGTAGCGGCGGGCGACGCTTTCCAGCACCCGCATCGTCAGCTGCTGGTGGTCGGAGCCGACGTTGGAGTTCTCGAAGACCGGCGCGATCTCGTACTGCCCGGGTGCCACCTCGTTGTGACGGGTCTTGACCGGGATGCCGAGCATCCGCATCTCCAGCTCCGACTCCATCATGAAGGCGAGCACCCGCTCTGGGATCGTGCCGAAGTAGTGGTCGTCGAGTTCCTGGCCCTTGGGCGGCTTGGCGCCGAACAGCGTGCGCCCGGTCGAGATCAGGTCGGGGCGCTCGAAGAAGTACTGCTCGTCGATCAGGAAGTACTCCTGCTCGGGCCCGACCGTGGTGAAGACGCGCGTGCTCTCGGAGTCGCCGAGCAGCTTCAGCGCCTTGATCGCCGAGCGCGAGAGCGCGTCCATCGAGCGCAGCAGCGGGATCTTGGCGTCCAGCGCCTCGCCGGTCCAGGAGGCGAAGGCGGTCGGGATGCAGAGCAGTGAGCCGTTCGGGTTCTCGAGGATGAAAGCCGGGCTGGTCGGGTCCCAGGCGGTGTAGCCGCGCGCCTCGAAGGTTTCGCGCACTCCGCCGGTCGGGAAGGAGGAGGCGTCGGGCTCGCCCTGGATCAGCTCTTTACCGGAGAAGCCGGCCAGCGCCTTGCCCTCGCCGCCTTTCGGCTCGAAGAAGGAGTCGTGCTTCTCGGCGGTCGATCCGGTCAGCGGCTGGAAGACGTGGGTGAAGTGCGTGGCGCCCTTCTCCAGCGCCCAGTCCTTCATTGCCGCGGCGACCGCGTCGGCGGTGGCGGAGTCGATCGCTTCGCCCTGCTCCAGAGCGCTCTTCAGCTTCTCGAAGACGTCTCCGGGCAGCCGTTCGCGCTGCACGCTCACGGAGAAGACGTTGGCACCGAAGGGGTCGTTCTCGGGCAGGGTCAGGTCGATTGCGCCGAGGGCCTCCCCGTTGGCGCTCCACTGCGCTGCGGTCACGTTCTGCTGGCGGATACGGGTCATCGCTCTGTCGTCCCTCGCTTGGCGTCGCGCCCGATCAGCGGGCACGGTCGGTTACCGGTCAAACTCCCCATTGAAGAGCCGAAAAGAGACTAGTGCCAATCGCCCGAGGATGCCTTTGTACCCAGGTACAAAGATCGCCCAAGGGCCTTGTCCAGCCACCCCCAGACGCTGACTTCGTCTTTTTTAGGCGAGGTCCGGCACGGCGTCGGCGGCGAGCAGCGCGCCCATGAGGACGCCGAGGAGCAGGTCGCGGAGCTCCGTCCGCTCGATGTCGCGGTGCTCGATCCAGTTGAGACAGGCCCCGTCCATGAACCAGAGCCAGCCGCTGATCGCGGTTCGCGCCTTCGGCGGCGGTTCCTGTGCGTAGAGAGCCTCGAGGATCCGCTGTGCCGTCTTCAGCCGCACTTCGTCGATCAGCTCGCGGATCTCGGTGACGCCGGCGGCGCTCCGGATCAGGTTCTTGTAGGCGATCGCGTTTTCCTCGACCAGCGCGAGGAAGGCATCGAGGCTGCCTTTCAGCTGCTCGATCGGGGGGAGGTCGGGATCCGGTTCCGTCCGCTCCCGCAACTGCTCGGCCCAGGCGCTCAGCGTCTCCTCGAAGTAGGCCTGCTTGCTGGGGAAGTAGTGGTACAGCAGCGCCTTCGAGATCCCAACCTCGGCGGCGATCTTGCTCATCGAGAGCTCGTCGTAGGGGTGGCTGGTGAAGAGCTCGGCGCCGCGCTCCAGCAGCTGCCGGCGGCGCTCGTCGACGCCCAGGCGGCGATAGGAGGGACGGTTCATGCGCGGATTGTAACGGCTTATTGACCAAAGGTTGACAAGGTTGCTACGGTTATCAACCGACGGTCAACAAGCAATCAACAGAAGGGGAGACCGATGCACAGCGAGAGACTTGACCAACCGGCCGGCAATGGGGAGAACCCCCCGCCAGCGCCCTACAACCCGATGTCCCGAATCGAGTTCGAGCGCCTGTTCGGTGGTCGCGTACTGGCTTGGATCGGTGGCCTGGCGACCCTTCTCGGCCTCGTCTTCCTGATGCGCAGCGCGGTGGACAGCAGCTGGTTCACCGAGGAGGTCCGCATCCTGATGGCCGCGTTCGCGTCCTCGGGACTCTTGGCCTTTGGCGTTTGGCTGCACGAAAGGAGGGGGCACCTCGAGCTGGCCCGCGTGGCGGTGGCGGTCGCGATTCCCGGCCTGTTTGCGACGACCGTCGTCGCGGCCCAGGTTTACGACCTGATCTCACCCGTCCTCGGCCTCGAGGCGGGGGCGCTGATCGGCGTGCTCGGGGTGGCGATAGCGGTGCGCTGGTCCTCGATGCTCGTCGGTGGTGTCGGGATGCTCGGGGCGCTGGCTGCGCCGATGCTCGTCGGCACGGCGGGCGAAGGTGGCTCGATCGCGTTCGTCGCCCTGGCGCTCGCCGGCAGCGTCGGCGTCCTGCTCTGGCAGCGTTGGAATTGGTTGGCGCTCGGCGCGTTCGCCGTCTCGGCCCCCCAGCTGATTGCCTGGCTTTGGAATAGCGGGTTCATCATCTGGGAGGGCGAACGCAATCCCAGCGAGCCCGTTCTGCTCGTCCTCGCGGTCTTGGTCGGCTTCTGGGTTCTTTATGCCGCCGCTGCCTTCGGCTACGAGCTGCGGGCCCGGGGTGAAGAGAAGCTTCCGGTTTCGTCCTGGCTGCTGCTCCTCTGCAGCAGCGTCTTCGTGTTCTCATTCGGCGGCACTGTCATCGGAGACAGTTCGGCGCTCGCCCTGAACGCCTGGATCTTCGCCTTTGCTGCCGTCCACCTCCTGCTCGGCGCCGCCGCCACTCGCTTCGGCGTCCACCGCGAAATCGGCTCACTTCTGATCGGCGGCGGGATCGCGCTCGGGAGCTTCGGGCTGGCGAACGCTTTCGACGGGCCCACGCTGGTGGCCGCCTGGTCGGCGATGGCTGCGGCACTTGCATATTTGGCGACCCGTGTGGACCGCGACCCGGCACCGGCGCTCTCGGATGCGCAGCGGCTGCTGTTTGGGGCCTTCGGGTTCCTCGCCCTTGGGATCGTGCACCTGCTGGTCGTCGAGGCGCCGCCCTTCGCGATCGTCGACGGGGTCGAGGACCTCGGCAGCGCGCTGGTGGCGATCGCCTGCTGCGCGGGCGCGGCGCTCAGCTGTTGGCACTGGGGTCGCCAGATCGAGCCGAAGGTCGCGACCGTGTCGGGCTTCCTCGGCGCCGCCGGGTTCGTCTACCTCGGCTCCGTCCTGATCATCGACGCGATCGGCGCCGACGCCAGCGGCGAAGCGCGCGAGATCGGCCAGGCCTGGCTCTCGGCCTTCTGGGCCGCCACCGGCCTCGGCGCAGTTGTCTGGGGCATGCTGCGCAAGTCGCCGAAGACCCGCCTTGGCGGCCTCGCCCTGCTCGGGGTCGCGATCGCCAAGGTCTGGACCTACGACCTCGCCGAGCTGGAAGAGATGGCACGGGCGCTCTCCTTCGTCGCCCTCGGCCTGCTGCTGTTGACCGGCGCCTTCGCCTACCAGCGCTTCAAGCCGGAGGAAGGCGAAGGAGAGGCCGAGGAGCTGCCCGGCGAGGAAGCCGACGAGCCGGAGCCGCAGGCATCTCTATAGCCTGCGGTTCCGGCGGTCCCGCCGCACGAGAAGCCGAAAAACCGGAGGAAGCCAGCTAAATGTTCGTCTCGAAGGCCGCCGTCGTCGGCGGCGGCACCATGGGCGGCGAGATCGCGCAGGCGATTGCCGCGGCCGACATTCCCGTCGTCGTCAAGGACGTCGAGCAGAAGTTCGTCGACGCCGCGCTGGAGAAGGCGCGGGCGGTCACCGAGGGGCAGCTCGCCCGCCTGGTCAAGAAGGAGAAGCTGACCCAGGAGGCGGCCGACGCCCGCCTCGCCGAGGTGATGGGCCTGATCGTCGGCACGACGACCTACGCGGAGTTCAGCGACGTCGACTTCGTCGTCGAGGCGGTGCCGGAGCGGATGGAGATCAAGCAGGCCGTCTTCGCCGAGCTCGACGCGGCGACTCCCGGCCACGCGATCCTCGCCTCCAACACGTCCTCGCTCTCGATCTCCGAGATGGCCGAGACGACGCTGCGGCCCGACAAGGTCGTCGGCTTCCATTTCTTCTACCCGGCTTCGGTGATGCCGTTGGTCGAGGTGATCGCCGGCGAGGAGACCTCCGAGGAGACCGCGACCATCGCCTACAACTTCGCCCAGGCGATCAAGAAGCAGCCGATCGTCTGCGGCGAGGTGCCCGGCTTCGTCGTCAACCGCATCCTGATGGCGACGATCGGCGAGATCTGGCGCGCTCAGGAGGAGCAGGGCCTATCGCTGAAGGCGATCGACGAGGCGATCGCCGGCGCCCAGCTGGCGCCTATGGGCCCCTTCTTCCTCACCGATCTGCTCGGCCTCGACACCGTCCTGCACGTCGCCGAGCATCTCGCCGACTCCTACGGCGAGGGCTTCTACGTCCACGAGGGCCTGCGGCAGCTGGTCGCCGACGGCAAGCTGGGCGCGAAGTCAGGCGGCGAGGGCTTCTTCAAGGACGGCGAGCAGAACGTTCCCGGCGAGGCCGAGCCCGACGCCGAGGAGATGGTCGCGATGTTCACCTGCCGGGCCCTGATCGAGGCCTGCCTGCTGGTCGAGGAGGGCGTCTGCTCGGCGCGGGACATCGACGTCGGGATGATGGCCGGCGCCGGTCTCGATCCGCGCAAAGGCCTGCTGCCGCCGTTCTGGAAGGCCGACGTCGAGGGCCTCGACACGGTGCTGGAGCGGATGGAGGGGCTGCGGGAGCGCCACGGCGAGCGCTTCGCGCCGCCGGTCCTGCTGCGCCGCCTCGTTGCTCAGGGGCGCCACGGGATGAAGTCCGGCCAGGGCTTCTACCCCTATCCGCGGCCCGACAATGGCGAGCAGGCCGAGACCGTGAAGCTCGAGACGCGCGGCGAGGTCGCCGTCGCCTGGCTTGCCAACGCGCCGATGAACGCCGTCTCCCCCGACGTGATCCGCGACCTGAAGGCAGTCTGGGAGCGGGTCAAGGCGGCCGATGGGGTGGGGGCGATGGTGATCGCCTCTTCGATCCCGCTGGTCTTCTCCGCTGGCGCCGACATCAAGGCCTTCACCCAGATGGACGAGGCCGGCGGCGAGGAGCTGATCCACACCGCTCATGCGCTGCTGCGCGACTTCGGCCAGGCGCGCGTCGCCACGGTCGCCGCCGTCAACGCGCTCGCCTTCGGCGGCGGCTGTGAGCTGGCGATGGCTTGCGACGTTCGGATCGCCGCCGAGGCGGCCGTCTTCGGCCAGCCCGAGGTGAAGCTGGGGATCATTCCCGGCTTCGGCGGCACCCAGCGCCTGCCGCGTCTCGTCGGTCCGAGCAAGGCGCTGGAGATGAACCTGGTCGGCGACGCGATCCTCGCCGGCGAGGCCTATGACTCGGGCCTGGCCAACCGCGTCGTCCCCGACCACGAGCTGTTCGAGACCGCCCTGATGTGGGGGCGGAAGCTGGCCGGCCAGGCGCCGGTCGCGGTCGAGCAGGTCAAGCGCGTCTCGCGCGCCGGCGACCTCGACGAGGGGATCGAGGCCGAGAAGCGGGGCTTCGCAGCCGCCTTCGGCAGCGAGGACGCCAAGGAGGGCATCGCCGCCTTCCTAGCCAAGCGGACGCCCAAATGGAGCGGCAAGTAGGCGGTCGACGGGCCGAAAAGCGCGTTATGTCAGCGCAAATCGGCCCGTCGGCCCAAGTTGTGCGGCTGGCGGAGCTGATTCGGGGGTCGCGCTCGACCGTGGTGCTGACCGGGGCCGGGGTCTCGGTGCCCTCCGGGATCCCCGACTTCCGCACGCCTGAGACCGGGCTGTGGGCCAACGTCGACCCGATGGAGGTCGCTCACATCGACGTCTTCGAGCGCGATCCGGCCCGCTTCTGGTCCTACTACCGGCCGCGCTTCCACGCGCTTGGCGATAAGCGGCCGAACCGGGCGCACGAGGCGCTCGCCGAGCTCGAGCGCCAGGGCCTGATCGAGGCGGTGATCACGCAGAACATCGACCGCCTCCACCGCGTGGCGGGCTCGGAACGGGTGGTCGAGGTGCACGGCTCGATCGAGACTTCGACCTGCTGGGGATGCGGTGCCTCCTACGGGATCGGTGAGGTCGATGGGCTCTTCGACGGCGAAGGCGTAGCCATCTGCCGCGACTGCAACGGCCCGGTCAAGCCGGACGTGGTCCTCTTCGGCGAGATGCTTCCCGAGCCGGCGATGCGCGAGGCCCAGCGGCTCGCCGAAGGCGCCGAGCTGATCCTCTGCGTCGGCTCTTCCCTCGCGGTCTACCCGGTCGCCGGGCTGCCCGCCGTGACCCTGGACCGCGGCGGCAAGTTGGCGCTCGTCACCAAGGGCCCGACGCCCTACGACGCCGACGCCGCGATCAAGCTCGAGGGCGAGGTCGACGAGGAGCTCGGAGCCCTGGTCGAGGCGCTGGGCTAAGCGCCGCAGCGGCCTGGAGGGTCAGAACCTGACGCCCTGCCGTTCGCACTCGGCGACGACCGTGTGCGCTTGCGGTGAGTCGAAGCGGGCCGCGTGGGCGCACCTCGCTTCCGCCTCGGCGCCGCAGGCGCTGATCGTTTCGGCGCCGACGATGCCGGCCGTTTGGGCGTGGATGCAGCCCACCGGCGTTGGCGGGTTGCTGTCGCCGACGGTCGCGAAGACGACTGTGAGCATCGCAGCAACCGTCACCACGAGCACGGCGAGGGCAGCCTTGATCTCTCGCGAGCTCAGCTTGTAGAGCGGCGTGGTCTGCCGCGCGTAATGGCCTTCGAGTGGCATGACGGCAGGTTATCCGGCGCTCTACGGAGCTGACCACGCCAGCGTGGCGAAGATTCCACGCCGATCTTTAGACACGTGTACGTAGTGGCGGAGGGCGCGCGGCGAGAGGGTTGAGCGGTCCGAGAAGCACCAAGTTGAGAAAGGAACCGACTCGTCTTATGGAATGGCTGAACGAAGGCGCCAACTCGTGGCAGATGACCGCCGCGACCCTGGTGGGCCTGATGAGCATCCCCGGCCTGGTCGTGCTCTACGGCGGGGTGATGCAGAAGCGCTGGTCCGTGAACTCGATGATGATGGCGTTCGTCGCCTTCGCGATCGTGCTCGTCCTCTGGGTGCTGGTCGGATTCAAGATGGGCTTCGGGGAGCCGATTCACGCGATCTCCGACAGCGGCTTCTTCGGGAACTTCCTGGGTAAGCCGGCATCGATCCTGGGCAGCAACGACCTGCTGAAGCAGGCGCACATCCCGGAGCTGGCGGAAGAAGAATTCCTCTTCCCGCAGTCGACGCTGGCCTACTTCCAGATCGTCTTCGCCGCGATCACGCCGATCCTGATGCTGGGCTCGGTGCTCGGGCGGGTCAACTTCAAGGCCTGGATTCCCTTCGTCGCCCTCTGGACGCTGCTCTGCTACCCGATCAACGCCTTCCTGATCTGGGGCGGTGGCTACTTCGCCCAGCAGGGTGCCGTCGACTACTCGGGCGGTTACGTCATCCACCTCGCCGCCGGCGTCTCGGGCTTCGTCGCCGCGGCGGTGATCGGACCGCGGCTGCAGCGCGACCGCGAGGTCGACGCGCCCAACAACCTGGCGATGGTCGCGGTCGGTGCCGGCCTGCTCTGGATGGGCTGGAACGGCTTCAACGGTGGCGACTGGTACAGCGCAGGCGAAGTCGCCTCGGCTTCGCTGCTCAACACCAACATCTGCGTCGCGGTCTCTTTCCTCGTCTGGGTCGCTCTCGACTACCTGACGGGGCGTAAGCCGAGCCTGATCGGATCCGTCAACGGCATGATCGTCGGCCTCGTCGCGATCACCCCCGGCGCCGGTTTCGTCAACGGCTGGGCCGCGATCGTCATCGGCGTCGTCGCCTCGACGCTCGTCTACCTCGCGCTCAACTACCTGAGCCGGGTGCGCCCGTTCCGCAACGTGGACGACACGCTCGGGGTCGTGTACACGCACGCTTTCGCCGGCGTGGCGGGCGGCCTGCTGGTCGGGATCTTCGCCAACAACCTGATGGCGGGCGAACACGAAGGCCTGATCTCGGGCGGCGGACTGCACCTGCTCTGGGTCCAGGCCTACACGGCGGCGTGGGTGATCGGCTTCTCCGCGATCATGACCTACATCCTGCTCAAGCTCGTCGGCGTCTTCGTCCCCCTGCGGATGACCGAGGCCGAAATGGAGGAGGGCGACATCGCCGTCCACGGCCACGAGGTATACCCGTCCGACGTTCCGTCGCTCGGGTACCCGGATGGC
The DNA here is from genome assembly GCA_036379955.1 of Solirubrobacterales bacterium. Lineage (GTDB taxonomy): Bacteria > Actinomycetota > Thermoleophilia > Solirubrobacterales > 70-9 > VRUE01. The sequence continues at coordinate 10,049 of DASVFR010000022.1, read as the reverse complement.
GTCCCGGCGCAGGCTGCCCCAGCGCCGGGGGGCGCCTCGCGCTGAGGGCTCGCGTGGGCCGGCTCAGGCGGCGGCTTGCCGCTCGCCTGAGCCGGCGACCTCGCGCAGCACGTCGAGCATCGTCGCCACCGCCGGCGTCACGGCGGCGCCGCGGCGCACGGCGGCGAAGACGCGGCGCACCGGGCTGCTCGGGTCGAGCGCGCGGATGTCGATGTCGGGGCGGACCGCCGAGAGCGCCATCTGCGGGATCAGGGCGACCCCGACGCCGGCCGCGACCAGGCCCTGGACGGTCTGGTAGTCGTCGCTCTCGAAGGAGACGCGCGGCTCGAACCCGGCCGCGTGGCAGGAGCGGACGACGTGGCGCGCGCAAGGGCTGCTCGCCGAAGTCTGTACCCAGGGCTCCTCGCGCAGATCCTCGAGCCGCATCGTCCGCCGCCGCGCCAGCCGGTGGCTGGCCGGGAGCGCGAGGTGCAGCGGGTCTTCGAGCAGCTCGAAGCGACGCAGCCCGGCGCCGAGCCGCTCGCCGACGCCGGGGAACTCGAAGAGCAGGGCGAGGTCGAACTCGCCGGCACGCAGGCGCGGCGCGATCCGCTCCGGCTCGTCCTCGGCCAAGGTGAGCTCGACTCCGGGGTGAGAGGCGCGCAGGCTGGCGATCGCCCGCGGCAGCAGGGTGCCCCCCGCGGTGGGGAAGGAGGCGACGCGCAAGCGGCCGCCACGCCCGCCCGCGATCGCCTCCACCTCGGTCTCGGCCGCCTCCATGCGGGCGAGGATGCCGTCGGCGTGATGGGCCAGCGCGCCGCCCGCCGCGGTGGGCCGCACGCCGCCGCGATCGCGCTCGATCAGCTTCGCCCCGACCTCTCCCTCCAGCGTCGCGACCGCCTGGGAGACAGCCGATTGCGAGTAGGAGAGGGCGTCTGCGGCAGCCGAGAAGGAGCCGTGGGCGACGACCTCGCGCAGGATCTTGAGCCGGGTCGCATTCAACATAAGTAAAGCTTATCTAAACGATAGGAACTAACAGTTGCACTGATACAAGGAGCGTGTGAGTATCGAGTCGAACTTCCCCTACAGACCCGACTCGCCCACAAGGAGGAGCCCAGATGACAACCCGCATCATCGTTTCCTACGACGACACCGACAACGATCGCGACGCGCTGGCGCTTGGCCGCCTTCTTGCCTTCGGCGGTGCCCAGCTCTCGCTTGCCTACGTGCGCCACTCGCAGGGCGGCGCCCTCGAGCAGAAGGAGGCCGAGGAGCTGCTGGCGCATGGCGCGGAATCGGTCGGCGCCCCCGACATGCCGCGTCACGTCGTCGTCAACCCCGGCACCAGCGTCGGCCTCTCCGAGCTGGCCGAGCGCGAGGGCGCCGACGTGATCGTCTTCGGCTCGGAGTACCGGACCGCCCCGGGCACGGTCAAGCCCGGCATCTCGGCCCACAAACTTCTGCTCGGCGGTCCGGCGGCGATCGCGGTGGCCCCCTCCGGGCTGCACACGCGGTCATCGGTCAGCATCGGAACGGTCGGCGTCATCGACGAAGGCGACGAGGCGGCCCGTCAGACCGCGGCCAGTCTCGCCGAGACGCTTGGCGCCAGCGTGGTCGAGCGCGGCGGCGGTCCGGTCGACCTGCTCGTCGTCGGCTCGCGGCCGGAGTCGCCGATCGGCAAGGTGACGCTGAGCGCGGCGAGCGACTACGTGGTCGAGACCGCCAGCTACCCGGTCCTCGTCGTGCCCCGCGGCTGCCCGATCGAATTCGCCAAGGCCGGCGCCAACGACCCGGTCGGGCCGACCGACCCGGCGCCCGCGGTCACGGCTTAGCCCTCTCGCTTGATGACCAGGATCACGGCCGCGACCGAGGGGTCGCGGCCGTCGATCCGGTCGGCTGCCTCGACCCAGGCGAGCGGCCGGGCGTCGCGACCGGCGACCATCTCGGCGACCGCCGCCTCGGGCGTCTCGGCCTCGACGACGAAAGCGTCGGGCGCCCTCGGCGGCGGCGCGCTCTCCAGCTCCCGTCTGGTGACGTCCTCGGCCGAGCGCTCGGCGTTCGACCAGCCCTGTCCGAAGGCGAGGTCGGGGTTGTCGAGATGGCGACCTTCGAGGATCTTCAGCGAGCTCTCGCGCGGGTCCCACTCGCTTTCGGCGAGCTCGAACGTGCGGCCGGCGAGCCATGGCTCGAGCACCCTCGCCTGCAGCTCCTCGCGGCCGAGGTTGAAGAGTCGCGCGTGGCTCATCGACGAGCTGAGCTGGACGTGGAACGCCATGCCAGAACCATATGCTGCGCCGCGTGCCGAGCTCCCTGCCCGACGCGGTGATCTTCGACAACGACGGCCTGCTGCTCGACACCGAGTCGGTCTGGACCAGGGCCGAGCAGGATCTCTTCGAGCGCCGCGACCTCGAGTTCACGCCGGCGAACAAGCGCGAGCTGGTCGGTACCTCAGCCGAGATCGCCGGTGGCATCCTCGAACGGCGCCTGGGTCAGCCCGGGCGGGCCGCCGAGCTGATCGAGGAGCTGAACGAGCTGGTCGTCGCCGAGCTCGAGCACGGCGTCGAGGCGATGGTCGGCGCCCGCGAGCTGCTGCACGAGCTCAAGCAGCGTGGGACTCCGATCGGGCTGGTCTCCAACTCGCCGCTGGTCTTCGTCCGCCGCTCGCTGGAGATCGTCGGCTTCCACGACCGCTTCGACGTGATCCTGAGCGCTCACGAAGTGGCTGCGCCTAAGCCGGCCCCCGATCCTTACCTGGAGGCTTGCCGGCGGCTTGGGGTCGAGCCGGGGCCCGCAGTCGTGGCACTCGAGGATTCGCCGACCGGGGTCGCTGCGGCGCGGGCGGCGGGGCTGACGGTGGTCGGGGTGCCTTCTCTCGATGGGATCGAGCTGGACGAGGCGCACGAGATCGCGGGGTCGTTGCTCGATCGGGTTGTGGCTCGGCGACTGGCGCTTTAGGTGGGGCGAGGACAGGGGCACTCCCGCCCCGACAAGCCGCAGCGCTAATTAGCGCTGCGGCTTTGAGTATCCGCCGGTTCGGGAGTGCCCCTGTCCTCGCCTCCCGAAACGCCGGTCTTTAGCTCGACAGGATGCGGCGCCGACGGAGGACTCGCTCGCAGAGGGAGAGCAGGTCGGTTAGGCGAGCGGATTCATCTGAGTCCAGGTCGCCGCTCAACGCGGACGTGGCCAGCTTGATCGCCTCGTCGCGGCGGGATTCGAGCGTGGCCATGTCCGCGGTGTGGTCTGGGTCGTCCAGGGCGTTGGGGAGCTCGACGAGGAGAGCTTCGAGGCCGACTCGGAGCTGTAGGGCGGCCTCGCGGGGGCGGTTGGCGTCCAGGTCGGCGCGGGCGCGGAGGAGGAGGGTCTCGCAGGCGTCTAGGCGTTCGCGGCCGCCGAGGACGGCAGCCGCGCGTTCCTGGGGGCGCAGCTCTTCGTCGCGCTGGCGGCGACGCGAGGTCCCGGCGCGGACGTCGACGTCTCGTGCTGCCGAGGACTCGCCGACCGCGACTTGCTGGCCGCTGCCGTAACCGAGCCGGGTGGCGACCGTTCGCTCCGCGGTCAGCGTTTGGGGGTGAGGGTCGCCGCTCGCGACCGCGTGAGCGTGGAGAGCGTCGTTGACGGCCAAAAGGGCTTCGGCGACGAGGTCGTCGATCGTCTTCTCCTCGGCCGTTGCCCGATCCAGCCAGGCCTCGGCGGCACCTTCCTCCTCGAAGGCGGCGAAGGCGCGAACCAATGTCACTCGGGCCAGCGGGAGCGGTTCCGGCTCAGCCGCGGGCTCCGCGGCGCGCGGCTTGCGCCGCTTGCGCCGGGGTGGCGGCGGCGCCCCGTGCGTTTCGACGACCAGGACGCGCTCCTCCTCGTCCTCGCGCAGCACGTAGCGGCCGTCGGCGAGCGCGAGCGCGCCCGGCAGGTCGAGCTGGACGAATGGGAAGAGGCGGGTCAGGGGCCCGATTCTGCTGGAAAGCTCAGTCGCCCGAGCGGGACTGTTCGTCGCCACCGCCCTGCCCGTCGGGGAGGGCGTATTTCGAGGGCGCGGTCGGCACCGTCGGGTTTTCGATTTCATCGAGGCGCTTGGTCAGCCGGTCCCACTTCTCGGGCGAGAGCTGTCCGAGGCTGGGAGCCAGCGCGCTGGCGCCGCCGATGCCGCCGAGGAAGGAGGCCATCTCCCGGCCCCATTCGGTTTCGTCGCCCTCGTTGTATTCGCCGTGGCTGAGCGGCACGCCGTCGGCGTCGGCGAAGCCGATCTCGATCGAGCCGCCGGGGACGAAGCTCGCGATCTGCTCGCCGGCGGAGACGCTCTCGCCCGGGTGCACGGTCGCCGCCACGCCCTCATAGACGAAGATCACCTGGCCGGCGCGCTCGCCGCTCACCAGCTTGTAGAGAACGCCGCCCCCTTCGGGCCAGCCCGGAGCCCCGACCGCGAGGATCTTGGCGTCGCCGACGGCTACGATCGGCCCGGTGCCGGTGAAGTCGACCCCCTGGTCGATGCGCCCTTCGGTGGCCGAGAGGAAGGGGCTGACGTATTCGATTTCGAAGCCGGGCCGGTAGCCGACGTGCACGTGGTCGTAGTGGTCGGCCATCGCGAAGCTGGTTTCGCCGGGCAGGTCCTCGAGCGAGATCACCTGGTGCGGGTGCATCGTGCCCTGCAGGCGCAGCACGGTCTTGATCAGCGAGTCGACCAGGGTGCCCGGCCCCTGGTGGCCGGTCACCGGCACGCCGTCGATCGTGGCGACGTCGACTGCGTCGCCGGTGCTGTGCTCGGAGACGTTGCCCGAGGTGGTCAGCGTGCCGTGCCCGCACTCCAGCGAGGTGATCGTCAGTTCGAAGCCCTCCGAGGTCAGGTACTCGAGCATTGCCAGGACCCGGCGGTCGATCCTCCCAGAGGCGATGTCCTGGCGGCCGCATTCGTAAATCGAGAGGGCTTCGTCGTGCAGCACCCGCTGCTGCAGCGCTTCCTTGGGCAGGAGCAGGACGCCGCCGACGCTGAGACCGGAGGCGAGGGCGTTCTTGCCGTCGGCGCGGTAGATGGCGGTCGCTTCCAGCAGCTTCCAGCCGTCGAGTATCGGCTTCGGGTCGATCGCCGCGGCGCCGGCGCCGGCGGGCAGGATCGCGAAGTTGAGGTGTGGGTCGAGGCCGTCGGCGGCGGGGCCGACGCGGCCGATCACGGCGCCCCCGACGACCCTCGAGCCGACCTTGAGGGTTTCGGTCGAGCCCTGACCGGACTCGCCGTCGCTACCCTGCGGCTGCTCTTCCTGGTCCCTGCCCGGCAGCGCGTAGAGGCGCGGGCGCAGGTTCTCGCTGTTGACCACCGGCTGCGGTTCGGTGCCGGCGCTGAGCACGCCGCCGCCGTCGCTGACGATCTCGCCGAGCTCGGCGTAGACGTAGCGGTTGCGGTAGGCGTCTTCGAGGACGATGTACTTGCCCAGCTTCGGCGAGCTTCCCATCGCCTTGATCACGCCGTCGTTGACGGCGACGACCGGCGCGCCCTGGCGGGAGAAGATGTTGATCCCGCGCTGCGTCGGGGAGGAGGAGACGATTTCTTCGGAGGCGGCGCCGTCTTCACCCGAGCGCTTCAGCGCTTCGCGGGCCGAGAGGTCGTCGGCGTAGCTGGCGTCGGCGGCGACCGGGAAGTGGGCGCCCTGCGTGAGGCCGGTAAGCGAGCCGACCAGATCGGGCGGCAGCTTGCCGTAGGCGCGCGCCGTCGCCAAGACCTCCTGCACGTACCAGTCGGCGTGGTTGTAGGTGTAGATCGCCTTGTAGAGGTCGCCGCTGCCGCCGCTGATCTTGAGCAGGTGGGCTGCGGCGCAGATCGCGTCGACCGGGTTGTAGGGGTCCTTGCGGCCGTCGCCGTTGGCGTCGAGCCCGTAGGCCTCCCAACTGGAGGGCAGGAACTGCATCCAGCCGATCGCGCCCGCCGTCGAGGGCCCCATGTTGGTGCCGAAGCCGGTCTCGATCTTGTTGATCGAGGCGAGCACCTCCCAGGGGATGTCGTACTCGGTTCCGCACGACTCGTAGATCGGCAGCAGGAAGGGCGGGATCTCGAAGGAGTCGATGACGAAGTTCGGGACGCCGATCGGGGCCGGGCCGAAGGGAGCGATCGTCACCGTCGGATTGGTTTCCGTCGGGGCGCCGCCGGTGCCGTACTGCACGCCCCCGGTGGAGCCTTCTTCCGGAAGCTGGACGCCCGCCGTTGCCGGGGGCGCGGTAACGCCGCCCGACTGCCCGCCGCCGCCCGTTTGGGCGCCGATCGCTTCGTTGCGGTGCACGGATTCGTCGCCGCCGATCGGCGCGCCCTGCTGGAAGCTGCCTTCGCCGGACGCGGATGGCGTCGGCGCTTCGCCTTCTTCGCTCGCGGCCGGGGCGGGTTCCTCGCTGGGGTCGGCCGGCGAGGCGCAGTCGGGGTCTTCGGCGTCGGTGGCGCCGTCGCCGTCGTCGTCGAGGCCGTTGGAGCAGGCCGGGGCTGCGGCGACCGACGGCACGGTGCTGAGCCCGCTCGTTTCGGTCGGCTGGGCGGAGGAGAGCTGCTCGGCGCCGGCGAAGCCGACCCCGAGCGCCGTGGCGATGCCGAAGCAGGCCAAGGCGATTGTCAATGCAAGCTTGTGTCTCATCGGACTGCCTCGTCGTCCCTGCCGTACCCGTATAGAGGCCCGTTTGCCCACTCCCCGCGCCACACGCAAGCCCAAGCTACTTGTTGGCCGAGGGGTTGGCAACGACCCTCGCCTGCCCCCAACAAGCCCTTAATCAACGTCGATCGCATGCCTGAGTGGAGCAGGATTTCAACTGAGCCGGATGCGCTCGTTAAGCTGCTGTCAATGGATGAGTACGATCCGGACGGGCTGCGGGCGCGCAGCGAGCAGGCGATCGGCGAGTTCGCCCAGGCGCTGCTCGACAGCAACGTGCTGGAGAACGCGGTTGCGGCGGCCTTCGGCGCCCGCGAGAAGGCGCTCGAGGCCCAGCAGGCGGCGATGAGCGCTCTCAACCTCCCCTCGGCCGGCGACGTCGAGCGCCTCGAGCGCCGCGTGCGCTCCCTTTCGCAGCGCTTGGAAGAGGTCGAGGACCAGCTCGACCGGGTGGCGCGCGACGCCAGCGAAATCCGCCGTCAGATCGCGGCCGAAAAGCGCGCGAACGAAGAAGACTAACCTTCTACTTTAGGTTGAGAGTACGGTTTGGGCGGCCTGGCCGGCGCGCTTCTCGCGGGTCTCCAGCTCCTCCTTCTCGAGGGCTCGGCCGCCGGCCTCGAGCTCGGACACGATCAGCACCGCCGCGAGGCTGAGACCGAGGCCTCGCGCGCGGCTGAGCAGCGGCGCGGTCTGCATGTCGCCCCCGAGCACACCGGCTGGTAGCGACGCCACTCGCGGATGCGCGTCGAAGCTCGCCACGACGCCCATCCGGCCCTCGTCGCCGACGGCTTCGCTCAGCCGTCCGGTCAGGTCCGGGTCGGGTCTCGCCGCCGCGCCGGCGGCGAGACCGTGGGCGGCGGCGCTGCCGCCTTCGGCGAGCGCCTCGCTCACCACCAGGAGCTCGCCGAGCCGGACCTCGCGGCCGCCGGCGCAGCTGCCGACGCGGATCGCCCGCCGCACTCCGAGCTCGGCGAGGTCGCCGAGCACGAGCGCTGCGCTCGGCCCGCCGATGCCGGTCGCCTGGATCGTCAGCCCCTCACCGGCCGGCGTCCGGCCCGAGTAGCCCCAGAGCCCACGGGCGTGATTGCTCATCTTCGGCTGCTCGAGCAGCTCCTGCGCGAGCAGCAGGGCGCGGCCGGGGTCGCCGACCAGGATCGCGTCGGCGGCGAGCGGTGCGGTCGGGCGCAGGCGCAGGGGCACCGCCCGACCCTAATCTCGGCACCACACTCACCGCTTCCTCCCTCGCTAGCCTCGGCCCGGATGTCAGCGGACGAGCGCATCTCCCTCGCAGAGGCGTCGCGACGCTCGGGAATCTCGGCGAGCACACTGAAGCGCTGGGCCGACGAGAAGGTGCTGCCGGTCCGCCGCGGTCGCTGGACGGCGGCCGCGGCTGCCCAGGCCCGGGTCGTGGCCCGGATGCGGGCGCGCGGCCACTCGCTCGCGGACCTGAAGCGGGCCGGCCGGGAGGGGCGTCTGGCCTTTGGCTTCGCCGAGGACCTCTTTCCCGCGCCGGCGGAACAGCAGACCGTGGAGCAGGTCGCCCGCGACATCGACCTCGAGCCGGAGCTGATCGAGCGCATCCTCGTCATCCTCGGCACGCCGCTCGAGCGCGAGCGGCTGCTCAGCCCCCACGACGTACAGGCGCTGCGCCACTGCGCCCGGGTGCTCGCCGCCGGTTTCCCGCTGGTCGCCTTCCTGCAGCTGGTCCGCGTCTACGCCCAGTCACTGCGCAGGATCGCCGACGCCGAGGTGCGGCTCTTCCATCTCTACGTGCACGAACCGCTGATCCGCGACGGCGTGCCGGAGCTGGAGATGGCGGAGGAGATAGAGGGGCTGGCCAGCGACCTGCTGCCCCTGGCCTCGCCGTTGATCGACTACCTGCACAACCGCTACCTGCGCTTCTTCCTCGAGCAGGACGTGATCGGCCACATGGAGACGGACTTCGAAGCCTCGGCGCACCTCGGCCAGGTCCCGGTCACGCTCTGCTTCATCGACCTCACCGGGTTCACCCGCTACACCGAGGAAGAGGGCGACCTGGAGGCGCTCGACGTGATCGAGACCTTCGTCGAGACGGTCGAGGCGACGCTGCCGCCCGAGGCGACGATCGTGAAGACGATCGGCGACGAGGTGATGGTCGTCTCGCCCGATGCGGTCTCGCTGACCGAGTGGGCGGTGGGGCTGCTCGATCGCTTCCCCGTGCGCCCGCAGCCGCGGGTCGGCATCCACTTCGCCAAAGCCGTCTACCGCGACGGCGACTACTTCGGCACCCACGTCAACCTCGCCCACCGCGTCGTCAGCCGCGCCCAGGCCGGGGAGGTGATGGTCACCGACCGGATCGTCGAGGCGATCGACGGTTACGGCGGGCTCGAATTCGAGCCGATCGGCGAGGTCGGCCTCAAGGGCTTTCCCGTGCCGACGCCGCTGTTCGTAGTGCGCGCAACACTTACGGCGTGAGCTGCGAGGAGATGTTGGAGGGGGTGCGCGAGGGGGGGTTGCTGCCGCCAGGGGAGCCGGTGGTGGCGATGCTCTCCGGGGGGCGGGATTCGACCTGCCTCGTCGACCTGGCGGCGCGGTTGCTCGGTTCCGAGCTGGTGACCGCCGTCCACGTCAACTACCGCCTGCGGGAGGACTCCGACGAGGACGAGGCGTTTTGCGAGGGGCTCTGCGAGCGGCTCGGGATCGGGTTCGAGGTCGAGCGGCCGCGACGGCCCGAGGGCCCGGGCAACCTCCAGTCCTGGGCCCGCGACCAACGCTACGCGGCGGCGGCTCGTCTGGCGCTCGCCGAGGGGGCTCGGATCGCGACCGGCCACACCGCCGACGACCAGGTCGAGACGATTCTCTACCGGCTCGCCTCCTCGCCCAGCCGGCGTGCCCTGCTCGGGATGAAGCCGCGCGACGGCAGCCTGATGCGGCCGCTCCTTTCCTTCACCCGCCAGGAGACGACCGCCTACTGCGAGGAGCGCGGGCTGGGCTGGCGCGACGACCGGACGAACGAGGAGGCCGGCTACGCTCGAAATCGGGTGCGTAACGACCTCCTTCCGGCCTTCGCGGAGATCCACCCCGCCGCCGCCCGTAACGTGCTGCGTACGGCCGAGCTGCTGCGCGACGAGGCCGAGGTGCTCGACGCCCTGGTCGACGCCGAGCTCGGGGACTCCAACGGCTCGCGGGGGACGATCTCCTTGCAGCGGCTGACAGAGCTGCCAGGGGCGATGCGGCGCCTCGTCGTCCAGCGCCTCGCCGACCGCGCCGCCGGCCGGCCGGTCCCGGGCGCCGCCAACCACGCCGACGAGGTCGCGGCCCTGCGTCGCACCGGCACCGCGATGCTCGACCTGGGCAGCGGCGTCCGCGCCGTCGTCGAACGCGGCATCCTCCACGCCGAGCGCTGAGCTTCCGCGGATTTGGGGCGTCGGGGGTGGGTCTCCCGGCCGGCTTCGCCGGGAGTTCCGGGAGACC
>DASVFR010000021.1:0-43856 GCA_036379955.1 Solirubrobacterales bacterium | reverse complement strand
CTCACGGCACGTCCCAAGGGGCGTGGCGAGAGTTGGTCTCGTATGCCTGAGTTAGCGCAAGCTGGTTTCGTCAGAACCGGGAGGCGGGGTGCCTCTCGGGCTGGCGGATACTCAAAGTGCCGGTCTCATTAGACCGGCACTTGTCAGAACGAGAGGCACCCCGCCTCCCGTCCCGCCTTAGACCAACTCGAGATAGACCATCTCGGTCGAGTCCGACTTCCTCGGGCCCAACTTGACGATCCTGGTGTAGCCACCCGGCCGCTCGACGTAGCGCGGGGCGACCTCCTCGAACAGCTTGTGCACGATGAACTTGTCGTTGTGCAGCGTCGCCAGCGCCTGGCGGCGGGCGTGCAGGTCGCCGCGCTTGGCGAGCGTGATCAACTGCTCGACCTCGGGCTTCACCGCCTTCGCCTTCGCCTGGCTGGTCTTGATCCGCTCGTGGTCGATCAGCTGCTTGCAGAGGTTCGAGAGCAGGGCCTCGCGATGCGCCGCGTCGCGGCTCAGCTTGTTTCGCTTCTTGCGGTGGCGCATCGCCGGATCAGCTCCCGCTATTCCCCTTTGAGGTCGAGACCCCGGCCGTGCAGGTTCTCGATCACTTCCTCGATCGACTTCTGACCGAAGTTGGGGATCGCATTGAGCTCGGAGCGCGTCTTGCGCACCAGGTCGCCCACCGTCTGGACGCCGGCCCGCTTCAGGCAGTTGTAGGAGCGAACGCCGAGCTCGAGCTCCTCGATCAGGATCTCGTCGAGCCCGTTGTTGCTGGCGACACCGTCGCCGACGGCACTTGGGATCGTGTCCGGGGCGTGGACCGGCACAGGCTCGCGCGCGGTCAGCTCCTCGACCCGGTCGGCGTCGGTGAAGATCGCCAGGCTCTTGATCAGGATCTCCGAAGCCTCGCGCAGGCCGGCGCCGGGCTCGATCGAGCCATCGGTCTCCAGCTCCAGCGTCAATTTGTCGAAGTCCGTGCGCTGTCCGACGCGGGCCGCCGCCACCGAGTAGGAAGCGCGCCGGATCGGCGAGAAGATCGAGTCGATCGGGATCACGCCGATCGGCTGCTCGTCGGACTTGTTCTCCTCGGCTGGCGAGTAGCCGCGGCCGCGGCCAATCGTCAGGTAGATCTCGAGCTTCGTTTTCTTCTCGAGAGTCGCGATCGGCGCGTCGGGGTTGAGGATCTCAACGCCGGAGGGAAGGTCGATGTCCTTCGCTTTGACCTCACCGGGGCCGGTCGCCACCAGCGGTGCCTCGACCTCGTCGGCGTCGGTGTGCATGCGAACGACGAGGTCCTTGAGGTTGAGGACGATGTCGGTGACGTCCTCCTTGACGCCGGGCACGGTCGAGAACTCGTGGGCGACGCCCTCGATGCGGACGCTGGTGATCGCGGCGCCGCCGAGCGAGGAGAGCAGAACGCGGCGCAGGCTGTTGCCGAAGGTGTAGCCGAAGCCCTTGTCGAGGGGCTCGATGACGAACGTGCCGTGGCGGTCGTCGGCTTTCTCTGCAGTGATGCGGGGGACCTGGAAGTCGGTGGTCATGAGTTCCTTGCGTGTGGGTGTGTCAGAGACGGTTCCGGTTACTTGGAGTACAGCTCGACGATCAGCTGCTCCTGAACCGGCGCCGAGATCTCCGCGCGCTCGGGATAGCGCAGGACCTTGGCGGTGAGGGAGTCGTGGTCGGCCTGCAGCCAGGCCGGCACGGTCGAGACCAGCTCGGTCGCCTTGCGAATCGTGTCGTTGGCGGACGAGCTCGACTTGATCGAGATCACGTCTTCGGGACGGACCTGGTACGAGGGGATGTCGACCCGGCGCCCGTTGATCAGCCAGTGCCCGTGGCGGATCAGCTGGCGGGCTTGGCGGCGGGATGCGGCGAAGCCGAGGCGGACCAGCACGTTGTCGAAGCGCGACTCGAGCAGGCGGAGAAGGTTCTCGCCGGTCACGCCCTCCTGGCGCGAGGCCTTGTCGTAGTAGGCGCGGAACTGCTTCTCGAGCACCTGGTAGTAGCGACGCGTCTTCTGCTTCTCGCGCAGCTGCACGCGGTACTCGGACTGGCGCATGCGGCCGCGGCCGTGCTCCCCGGGCGGGTAGGAGCGGCGCTCGACCCCGCACTTGTCGGTGAAGCAGCGCTCGCCCTTGAGGAAGAGCTTCTGGCCCTCGCGGCGGCACTGCTTGCACTGGGGAGCGGTGTCGCGAGCCACTAGACGCGCCTCCGCTTCTTCGGCCGGCAACCGTTGTGGGCCTGGGGCGAGACGTCCTTGACCGTGGTCACTTCGAGGCCGGCCGCCTGCAGCGAGCGGATCGCGGTCTCACGGCCGGAGCCGGCGCCCTTGGCGAAGACCTCGACCTTTTCGAGCCCGTGCTCCATCCCTTTCTTGGCCGCCGCGTCGGCGGTCACCTGAGCGGCGAACGGAGTCGACTTACGCGAGCCTTTGAACCCGGCCGAGCCGGCCGACTCCCAGGCGATCACGTTGCCCTGGGTGTCGGTGAGGGTGACGATCGTGTTGTTGAAGGAAGTCTTGATGTGCGCCTGCCCGTAGGCGACGTTCTTCTTGACGCGGCGCCGGGAGCGCCCCTTGGCGGGTTTTTTCGCTGCGGCCATCCTCTATCTCCTACTTGGGCGTCGGCGCCTTCTTCTTGCCGGCGACGCTCATCCGCCGCGGGCCCTTGCGCCCGCGGGCGTTGGTCTTCGTCCGCTGGCCGCGCACCGGGAGACCGCGCCGGTGGCGCAGGCCGCGGTAGGAGCCGATCTCCATCAGTCTTTTGACGTTCTGCGAGCGATCGCGCCGCAGGTCGCCCTCGACCTCGATCTGATCGACCGCGTCGCGCAGGCGGATGACCTCGTCCTCGGTCAAGTCCTTGACCATCGTGTTCGGGTCGACCTTGGTCTGCTCGAGGATCTTTTGCGCCGTCGAGCGGCCGATGCCGAAGATGTAGGTGAGCCCGATTTCGGCTCGCTTGTTGACCGGGAGGTTGACCCCTGAGATGCGCGCCATCGCCTAGCCCTGCCTCTGCTTGTGGCGCGGGTTCTGGCAGATCACCAAAACTGCGCCGTTTCGGCGGATGATCTTGCACTTTTCGCACATCGGCTTTACTGAAGCTCTGACCTTCATCGCTCCGGTCTTCGTATCGACTACAGGACTCCTGCGCGCCCCAGGAGTTGGACGGCAGGCACGAACTTTCGGCCCGGTGGGCCGACGCAGAAAGATAGCAAGGGTCGTGCTTCGGGGAGGGGTTGGGTTGGAGGGGCGGGGACCCCCTTTCCAAAACGCGCGGCCTGCAAAGGGCCACCGATGCCCTCAGCGCGGCAACCTCTGGGTCAGGGTGACCGCCTGCTGGAAAGTTGGGCGATTTTGGAACGGGAAGGGCGGCAGGGAGACGCCGGCGGTCACCACGGGCCGGTTCTGGTCGAAGCAGGACGGCTGTGGGTTGGCGGCGCAGGCCCCGTCCCCGCCCCCGTACAGCGCCGCCGGGGTCACCTTCAGCGCCTGGGCAAGGCTGCGCTGCAGCGCCTGGCGGCAGCTCTTCTTCGAGCCCTTGCCGCAGTAGACGCGGCTGTAGGGCGCCTTCGGGCGGGGGCCGAAGAGGTCGCGCAGGTCCTTGGAGACGTAGCTGTACCAGCCGTCGTCGTAGTCGGGGGCGGTCGGCGAGCCGCCGACGACGTTGCCGGTCTGCACCATTTCTTCGAGCTTGCGGAAGGTCCGGTGGCCGAGCGAGGGCAGGAACTCTGCTTCGAGCAGCTTCGGCCACCAGGCGTCCATCAGCTCGATCGCCGGGGTTTCCTCGTCGACGCCGTCGCGGTTGAGGTCGCGGCGGTGGGCGCCGTGCTTATGCCAAGCGCGCAGGGTCGCCAGGGCCTTGCGCAGCTGCGCCGACTTGGGCTTGCCCGTCGCCTCGAGGATGGTGGGCAGCAGCAGGCTCCCCCGCATGTCCACCGAGGCCGGTTCCTCCATCGCGCGCACCAGCTGGGAGATCGTCATCCTGCGCTTCCCCTTGATCCTGCTCCGAACGCGGTTGGCGATCATCTGCGACCGGAACACCGGTCCGTAGTCGTACTTGTCGTCAGCCGCTCCCCATTCCGGCGCCTGCTTGTTGTTCCAGGAGACGAGGAAGGCCGGATCGAACGCCTGCGGGTGCTTGGCGAAGGGCAGGAATTCGGCGGTCTGTGTCGCCGGCTTGAAGCCCTTCCAGTCGTACTTGCCGGTCCCCAGCACCGGAAAGTCGGGCGAGGTCCCCTGGCGCTGAGGCATCGCCCCGGAGAGCGCGTAGGCGATGTGTTCGGAGTCGACGTAGGCCCAGTTGAAGAGGAAGTTGATGTTGGAGACCGCTTTTTTGAAGCCACCGACCCCAGCGACGACGCCGGGTTCGTTGAGCTGGGCGAAGCCGATCACCGAGTCGGGCTCGTGGAAGTAGGTGCTGCGCTCGTGCGCGAAGGCGACTCTGCGCCCGCCCACCTTTCCGCGCGCGAAGACGATCCCGTGCACCGTGCGGTAAGCGGTCAGGGTCTGCGATCCCGCTTCGGTCGAGTCGATCGCGTTCGGCGTCCAGCTCTCCGTCTTCTGCAGCTTTTCCATCGGCTTGCACTTGCCGCGATAGAGGTAGTGGAACTTGTCCTTGCAGAGCACCTCGGCGAAGGTGTCGACGTTGTCGGAGGTCGCCGTCGTCGCGCTCCAGGCGTAGTCGCGGCCGTGGCCCAGCTCGACGTAGAGGTTGACGCCGGCGAAGGCCGCGCCGCGGGCGTCGATGCCGGGCCCGTGCAGGTCCTCCTCCATCAGGATCTGAGGCACGTAATAACCGACCTGCGGTCCCATCACCGCAATCGGGTGGCCGGTCGCGGAGTGCTTTGCCGAGACCAGCTCCCAGTTGGAGGCGTGGGCGCCCTTCCTCAGGCCGCGCTCGATCTCTTCGCCGAAGCCACCGCTGCCGGCCGCGCCGCTCGAGGCGCTCGCCACCGGCGGTTCGCGCACCGATCCTGGATCGGGCAGCGCCAGGCCCTTCTTCGCGAACGCGCTGCGCGTCTCGTAGGGGAAGCCCTTGGAGATCGTCGTCGGCGCCTCGGGGTCGTTCTTGGCGCGGAAGCCGAGCCATGCCCGGCGCCCCGCCTTGCCCCCGAAGCGGTCGACGAAGGACTGCATCGTCAGGGCCGAGTTCAGCTCGTTGCCGCCGCCGCGCCCGAAGATGCCGCCGATCAGCGAGGCGATCGCGACGACGTCCGTCGGCTTCCAGGCTTCCATCGGCCTGTTGAGCAACGAGTACTCGCCCGGGCGCAGCGACGGATCCGCGGCGGCTGCCGCTATGTAGGCGTTGATCCCTTCGACGTAGCTCTGCACGTCTTCCACGGCCTGCTGGCCGGGCCTCCCGTAGAGCGTCGGCAACTGGTCCAGTTGGCGCTGCAGGTCGGCTTCGGTGTAGGGGGCGAAGCCCCACTGACTCGCATCGGCGCCCGCATTGGAGCCGCCGAGGAAGGAGGCCAGTTCCGCGCGGCCGGTATGGCGCAGCACGTCCATCAGGAAGAGCCGGTCGGCGGCGCCCGCGTAGCCGGCCCCGAACATCGTGTCGGCTCGCGTGTCGCCGTAGATGTGCGGCACGCCGTAAGCGGAGTCGCGGACGATCGTCACCCCGCCCTTCGGTTCGATCGTCGAGGCGACCTGGCCGGCGGGCACGCCGAAGGTCGCGTCCTTGAAGTAGGCGCCGACGCCTTCGTCGGTCAGGGTCGGCGAGCCGTAGACGAGGTTTTCGTAGAGCGGCTGCTGGTCGGCGAAGTGCGGCGGGATCGCGCCGTTGCCGCGGAAGGCGAAGATCTGGGACAGCGTGTCGAGCCCGTTCTCGCCCGGCGGCAACACGTTGCGGAAACCCCCCGCGTCATTCGTCCCGTAGGGCTGCGGAGCGGCAACGGTGCTGGGGACGATCGCGAAGAAGAGAACGCAGGCGACGGTGCAAGCGAGTAGGCGCAACGGGTGATCCTCCTATCCGTGCGGCGCCCCAACCGCACTTCCAAGATACCCGAGTCCCAGCGGCGGCTACTCCTCTTTGTGCCAGGGAGTCAAGACCCGCGGCCCATCCGCGGTGACCGCCACCGTGAACTCGAAGTGGGCGGCGAGCGAGCCGTCCTCTGAGTAGACGGCCCAACCGTCGTCGCCCATCCGCACGAGCGGGCCACCGGCGTTGACCATCGGCTCGATCGCCAGCACCGTCCCCTCCTCGAGCAGCGGGCCCTTGCCCGGGGTGCCGAAGTTCGGGACCTGAGGCTCTTCGTGCATGTCGCGGCCGATCCCGTGCCCGACCAGGGTGCGGATGATCGATAGGCCCTCGATCTCCACCGCCCGCTGGATCGCGGCCGAGACATCCCCCAGCCGGTTGCCGGGCCGCATCTGCTCGACCCCGGCAAAGAGGGCCCCGCGGGTCACGTCGAGCAAGTTACGCGCGTCGGGATCGATCGAGCCGATCGGCAGAGTCATCGCCGCGTCGGCGACCCAGCCGTCCTTGACGACGCCGACGTCAACCGAGAGCACGTCGCCTCGCTTCAACTCGTAAGGGCCCGGAATCCCGTGCACGACCATCGAGTTCGGCGAGGCGCAGATCGAGGCCGGGAAGCCGCGGTAGCCCTTGAACGCGGGGGTTGCGCCCTGCGAGCGGATCAGCTTCTCGGCGGCGCGGTCGAGCTCCTCGGTGGTCACTCCCGCCCGCGCCTTGCCCTCGAGCATGCGCAAGCAGCGCACGAGAATCTCACCGGCCGCAGCCATCTGCTCGACCTGCGCCGGGGTCTTGGGGACGATCATTCGGTACAAGCTAGAGGCGTGGGTTCAGATCGCCTCGTCGGCCTCGAGGCGAAGCGTGGCCAGGGTCCGGCGGATCTCGTCGGCGACCGCCTCGGGCTTGGCGGCGCCGTCGATCCGGCGCAGCAGGCTCTGGTGGTCGTAGAGCTCGACCAGCGGCGCGGTCTTTGCGTGGTACTGCTCCAGCCGGTGGCGGATCACCTCTGGCTTGTCGTCGTCGCGAACGATCAGCTCGGACCCGTCGACGTCGCAGACGCCCTCCTGGCTGGGCGGGTTGAACTCGACGTGGAAGACGTGGCCGTTCTCGACGCAGGTGCGGCGCCCGCCCAGCCGGCGAACGACCTCCTCGTCGGAGGCGTCGATCAGCAGGACTCCGGTCAGCTCGCGGCCGAGCTCGGTCAGCTTCGCCGCCAGCGCTTCCGCCTGCGGCTCGGTGCGTGGGAAGCCGTCGAGGATGAAGCCGTCGGCCGCCTCCTCGGAATCGATCCGCTCGCCGATCATGCCGACGATGACCTCGTCGGGAACCAGGTCGCCGCGGTCCATGTACTGCTTGGCGCTGCGGCCCAGCTCGGTCCCCTCACGCACCGCCGCGCGCAAGATGTCTCCGGTGGCCCAGTAGGGAAGCTCCAGGTCCTCCTGCAGCCGCTCCCCCTGCGTGCCCTTGCCGCTGCCAGGGGGTCCGAGGAGTACGAGGTTTAGCTCAGCCATGGAAATTTTGAAATTGGATTGAGGGGGCGAAAACCAAGCAGATCGTGGGATGCAGGGAGGGCGACGAGGGGAGCGCACTTTTTAGTGCGTGACCCGAGGAGCCCGACCGAAGACCGCGATATGCGCCGGTTTGCAGCCCCCTCAAACTATTTCAGGAAGCCCTCGTAATTTCTCATCATCAACTGGGCCTCGAGCTGCTTCACGGTTTCCAGCGCGACGCCGATCACGATCAGGATCGAGGTGCCGCCGAAGGCGAAGTTGGCCGAAGTCTGGTTGAGCAGAATCGTCGGCAGCGCCGCGACTGCGCCCAGGTAGAGGGCGCCCGGCAGGGTCAGCCGCGAGAGGATGCGATCGAGGTATTCCGCGGTCGGCCTCCCGGGGCGAACGCCCGGGATGAAGCCGCCGTACTTCTTCAGATTGTCGGCCTGATCGACCGGGTTGAAGGTAACCGCCGTGTAGAAGTAGGTGAAGATGACGATGAAGAACACCTCGCCGACGACGTAGGCCCAGCTACTAGGGCTGAAGAAGGCGGCGAATTCAAGCGCGGCGGGGGTGTTCAGCAGCTGGCCGATCGTCGGCGGGAAGGCCATGATCGAGGCGGCGAAGATGACCGGGATGACGCCGGCCATGTTGACCCGCAGCGGCAGGTAGGTCGACCCCCCCGAGGTCATTTTCCGGCCGACGACCCGTTTCGCGTACTGGACCGGGATGCGGCGCTGCCCCTCCTGGACGAAGACGATGGCGACGATCACGGCGAGCGCGAGGAAGGGCATCATCACGACGAAGACCTGATCCGGGTTGGTCCACCAGGATTCGATCCCCTGCGGCAGCCTCGAGACGATCGAGGCGAAGATCATCAGCGAGATGCCGTTGCCGATGCCGCGCTGGGTGATCAGCTCGCCGAACCACATCAGCAGCGTGCAGCCGGCAGTGAGGGCGATGACGATCAGCAGCACGCTGCCGCCGCTGAGGTTGCCCAGCGCGTTGTTGCCGCCCGTTTCCTGACCGAAGGACTGGAAGAGGTAGACGTAGCCGAAGGACTGGGCAAAGGCGAGCCCGACGGTGAGGTAGCGCGTGTACTGGGTGATCTTCTGCTGGCCGACCTCGCCTTCTTTCTGCAGCTTCTCCAGCGAGGGGACGACGACCGTCAGCAGCTGCAGGATGATCGAGGCCGTGATATAGGGCATGATCCCCAGGGCGAAGAGCGAGAGGCGCGAGAGGCTGCCGCCCGAGAAGGTGTTGAGCAGGCTGAGGATGCCGCCGCCGCCGAAGTTGCTCTGAAGTTCCTTGACAGCGTTGATGTCCACCCCCGGAGCGGGGATGTAGGCGCCGAGCCGATACAGCAGCAGCATCGCCGCGGTGAAGGCGAGCTTCTTGCGAATGTCGGCGACGCTGAACGCGTTCGCAATGGTCCGGAGCATTACGGCTCCAGAGTGTGGCAGGAACCGCCCGCCGCTTCTATCCGGTCCTTGGCGGCAGCGCTGAAGGCGTGGGCCTTGACCGTCAGCTTCTTCGAGATCTCGCCCTTGGCGAGGATCTTGATCGGGTCGGAGCGCTTGGCCAGACCCTTCTCCTTGAGCGCCTCCGGCGTCACCTCGGCGCCCTCTTCGAAGCGCTCCTGCAGGTCGGCCAGGTTGACCGGCTGCGATTTCGTCCTGAAGTTCTCGAACGGCATCGACTGCTTTTTATGCGGGCCACGGAGCTTTCGCATCCGCATGTGGATCGGGTTCTGCCCACCCTCGTAGTTCGCCTTCCGTTTGGAGCCAGAACGCGACCCCGCGCCCTTGTGACCCCGTCCCGAAGTCTTCCCAAGCCCCGAGCCCTCGCCCCGCCCAAGCCGCTTCCGCGGCTTCCGGGACTTGGCCTTCGGCTTCAAGCTATGCAGCCCAATCTCCTCGGACCGAGGCGTCTCAGCCATCAGGAGCTCACCTCCACCAGATGCGAGACAACCGCAAGCTGCCCCTTCAACTGAGGACTCTCTTTCCGCTCAACCGACTTGCCGATGCGGCCAAGCCCAAGCGCTCTAAGTGTCGCTTTCTGGCTGGGATTGCTCCCATTGGCGCTACGAACCTGCTTGATCGTCATGAGGACTCCTCTACAGCTGAGGAGTCAGACGCCTCTCCCGCGGGTGGCGTGGCGGTGGGCTCCTCGCCCGCAGCTTGCGAGGACGAGGAGTCCTCTGCCGCGACAGGACCCGCGGGCTGGGGCTCATCCGAGGACGCTTTAGCGACCGCAGGGGGCGGTGGGTCCCCTGCAGCGACAGGACCCGCCGGCTGGGGCTCACTTGAAGCCACCCCCAAAACCTCCGCAACCGTGAGCCCGCGCAACTCAGCGACCTGCTCAGGACGCCTGAGGTTTATGAGCCCGTCCATCGTCGCCTTCACAAGATTGATCGGATTCTGCGTCCCAATGCTCTTGGTCAGCACGTCCTTCACCCCACCCAGCTCGAGCACCGCCCGCACGCCGCCACCGGCGATCACGCCGGTACCGGGGCTGGCCGGCCGCAGCACCACGTGGCCGGCGCCGTAGCGGCCGATGATTTTGTGGGTGATCGTCTGGCCGTATTTGGGGATGCGAATCAGGTTCTTGCGGGCGTTCTCGACGCCCTTCTGGATCGCCAGGGGCACCTCGCGCGCCTTGCCATAGCCGATTCCGACGACCCCCTCTTCGTCGCCGACCGCGACCAGGGCCGTGAAGGAGAAGCGCCGGCCGCCCTTGACCACCTTGGCGACGCGATTGATCTCGATCACGCGCTCCTGCAGGTCGAGCCCGCGCGGGCTCACCGTCTCGACGTTTGTGGTGTCCATTCCCTTCATCGGCGGCGGTCCAAGGTACTAGAAGACCAGTCCCCCCTCTCGCGCCCCTTCGGCCAGCGCCTTGACCCGGCCGTGGTACTGGTAGCCGCCGCGGTCGAAGACGCAGCTCCCTACCCCGGCAGCCTTGCCGCGCTCGGCCAGCAGCTCGCCGGCCCGCTTGGCCTGCTCGGTGGCGGAGAGCTTGCGCAGCTCCGGCTCGGTCCAGTTGACGGCGGCCACCGTGTGGCCCTTGACGTCATCGATCAGCTGGGCGAAGACGCCGCGGTTGGAACGGTGGACCGACAGGCGCGGCCGCTCGGCCGTGCCCGTGACGCGGGCGCGGACGCGACGACGGCGTCGCAGGCGGGCCTGGCGCTTGGTGACGACGGTCATGCGCGCTTGCCCACCTTGCGGGCGACGTGCTCGTCGCGGTAGCGGATTCCCTTGCCCTTGTAGGGCTCGGGCGGGCGGCGCTTGCGGATATCGGCGGCGACCTGCCCGACCAGCTGCTTGTCGATGCCGCGCACGATGATCTCGGTTGGCTGCGGCACCTCGAACTCGATTCCCTCAGGGGCCTCGACCGAGACCGGGTGCGAGTAGCCGAGCGCCAGCTCGAGGTTCTTGCCCTTGAGCTGGGCGCGGTAGCCGACGCCCTGGATCTCCAAGCGCTTCTCGAAGCCGTCGGTCACGCCCTCGACCATGTTGGCGATCAGGCTGCGGGTGAGGCCGTGCAGCGCGCGGTGCTCGCCGCGGTCGGTCGGGCGGCTGACCGTGAGCACACCGTCGTCGGACCGCTCGACAGTCATGTCCGGCGAGAGCGTCTGCGTCAGCTCCCCCTTGGGGCCCTTGACCGCGACGCGGCCGGGCGCCAGCTCGACGCTGACGGCGTCGGGCACGGGGATGGGCTTTCTTCCGATCCTGGACATGACTTACCAAACGTAAGCGACGACCTCGCCGCCAACGCCCTTCTGCTTCGCTTCGTGGCCGGTCATCACGCCGACCGAGGTGCTGACGATCGCCGTGCCGGTGCCACCGTGGACGCGCGGCACTTCGCGGTGGTCGACGTAGCGACGCCGTCCGGGGCGCGAGACGCGCTCGAGGCCGGCGATCACGGGGCGGCGATCCTCGGTGTACTTGAGGCGGATCTCGATCGCCTCGCCGATCGTGGCGGGCTTCTTGGCGAAGTCGAGGATGTAGCCCTGCTCCTTGAGGATGCGCGACATCTCCACCTTGAGGCGGGAGGCGGGGATCTCCACCGCGTCGTGGCCGGAGCCAAGCGCGTTGCGGATACGAGTCAAGTAATCGGCTATCGGATCGGTAAGCATTGCGTGTCGTCGTTTCTCAGTTGGTGGTCAGCTCGCGCTACCAGCTCGACTTGGTCATGCCCGGGATGTGCCCCTCGTGCGCAGCCTCGCGCAGGCAGATCCGGCAGAGCCCGAACTTGCGGTAATACGCCCGCGGCCGCCCGCAGCGACGGCAGCGGTTGTACTCCCTGCTCTTGAACTTGGGCTTCCGCCCCTGCTTCACCTTAAGCGAAGTCTTGGCCATTCTAGGAATTCTCCTTCTCGGCCTTGGCTTCGTCACCCGAGGCGGCCTCTCCCGCGGGTGGCGTGGGGGTGGGCTCCTCGCCCGCAGCTTGCGAGGACGAGGAGTCCTCCCCCGCGACAGGACCCGCGGGCTCCTCTGTCTCGGGCTTCGCGTAAGCGTCGGGGTTCTCTTCCTTCAATTGCTCCAGCGCAGCCTGCTCGGCCTCAGCCCGCTGACGCGCTTCCTCGTGACGCTTCTCCTCTTCAGCGGCTTCCTGGGTCTCGGCGTCGGCGTCCGGTTTGCCGGGACGGCCCTCCTTGGCGAAAGGCATTCCTAGCCCTAGCAGCAGCTCAAACGCCTCCTCGTCGGTCTGCGCCGAAGTCGTGATCGTGACGTCGAGGCCGCGCACCTCGTCGATCGAGTCGTAGTCGATTTCGGGGAAGATCAGCTGCTCCTTGACCCCCATCGAGTAGTTGCCACGACCGTCGAAGGAGCGCGGGTTGAGGCCGCGGAAGTCGCGAATGCGAGGCACGGCGATCGAGCAGAGGCGGTCGAGGAACTCCCACATGCGGGCGCGGCGCAACGTCACCGACATTCCCACGGGCATCCCCTCGCGCACCTTGAAGGAGGCGATCGACTTGCGCGCGCGGCGTACGTTCGGCCGCTGTCCGGCGATCGTCGCCAGCTGCTCCTGCGCGGCTTCCAGCATCTTCGCGTTCTGCTTCGCCTCGCCGAGGCCCATGTTGAGCGTGATCTTCTGCAGACGCGGCGCCTCCATCGGCGTCGAGTAGCCGAACTTGCCGGTCAGCGCCGG
The DNA here is from genome assembly GCA_036379955.1 of Solirubrobacterales bacterium. Lineage (GTDB taxonomy): Bacteria > Actinomycetota > Thermoleophilia > Solirubrobacterales > 70-9 > VRUE01. The sequence continues at coordinate 31,249 of DASVFR010000021.1, read as the reverse complement.
CAGGACCTCCTGCTCGTAACGCTCGCGCAGGCGCGGCGGCGGTGCGGCTTGGCTCTGGGGGGCCACGGTCGCCTCCATCAGAAGCTCGCCCCGCTCCGCTTCGCGAAACGCTCCCGCTTGCCGCCTTTGTCGCGGCGCACGCCGACGCGGGTGCGTTTGTTGTCTTTGGGGTCGAGCAGCATCACGTTTGAGACGTGGATCGGCCCCTCCTTCTCGACGATGCCGCCGACCTGGCCGCCCCTGGTCGTGTCCTGTGAAGGACGCGGCCGTTCGTGGCGCTTGACCATGTTGAGGTGCTCAACGAAGACGCGTTCCTTCTTCGGCTCCGTGCGCACGACGCGCCCGGTCTTGCCGGCGTCCTTGCCGCCGATCACCATCACCTGATCGTCTTTCCTGATCCTCATCCGCTTCGCCATCGCTAAAGCACCTCCGGCGCCAGCGAGATGATTTTCATGAAGTTGCGATCGCGCAGCTCGCGGGCGACCGGGCCGAAGATGCGCGTGCCGCGCGGGTTGTTGCTCGCCGGGTCGATCAGCACGGCGGCGTTTTCGTCGAAGGCGATGTAGGTGCCGTCGGCGCGCCCGAGCTGCTTCTTGGTGCGCACGACCACGGCCTGGACGACCTCGCCTTTGCGCACGCCGCCCTGCGGGCTGGCCTGCTTGACCGTAGCCGTGATCACGTCGCCGATGCCGGCGTAGCGGCGGTGCGAACCGCCCTTGACGCGGATGCAGAGCAGCTCGCGGGCACCCGAGTTGTCGGCGACCTTGAGTCGGGACTCCTGCTGGATCACTTCGCTCTCTCCAGGATCTCGACCAGGCGCCAGCGCTTGGTCTTCGAGAGCGGCCGCGTCTCGACGATGCGCACAGTGTCGCCCTCGCCCGCCTCGTTGCGCTCGTCGTGCGCATGAAGCGTCCGCGAGCGACGCACAACCTTCTCGTAAGTGGGATGCCGCCGCGCAATGTCGATCCGCACGGTGATCGACTTCTCGCCCTTGCTGGAGACGACGATCCCCTGCCGGGTCTTAGCAGCAACCGACTCCCGCTCGGCCCTGGGCGTACCCGTTCCCGCGGTCTTGGCAGCCTTCGTCGCAGCCCGCTCTTTCCGCCGCATCCCAGCCTTCGACTGACGCCTCTTAGCCCGCTCCGAAGCCCTCTCCTCGTCCGTGCGCGCCGGACCCGCCTCATGCGGCCTGCGCGACTTGGCCAACCGCCGCCGCTCCTTCCAAGGCAACTCGTCCTCAGGATTCGGCTCAGCAGTTTCAGCTCCCTCGGCATTGGCCTCACCGGCGGGTGGCGTGGAGGACGGCTCCTCGCCCGCAACCCCCGAGGACGAGGAGTCGTCCTCCACGACAGGACCCGCCGGCGTGGGCTCGCCCGACTGCTCCTCGCCCGCAGCTTGCGAGGACGAGGAGTCCTCTGCCGCGACAGGACCCGCGGCCTGATCGCCGTCGTCCTGGGGCGTGTCCTCTGTCACGTCTTTTTTCTCGTCCTCACTCATCTCTTCAACTCTCTCTCCACGTCAATCCCACGCTCACGAGCCACAGTCAGCAGCCGCGCCACGTCCCGCTTCGCCTGCCCGACCCGCGCCGTGTTCTCCAGCTCGCCCGTCGCCCTGCGGAAGCGCAGGCTGAAGGCCTCCTGCTTGGCGTCGATCAGCTTCGCGATCAGCTCGTCGTCTTTGAGGTCGTGGACCTCCGCGGCCTTCACTGCGCCTCAGCCCCCTCGCGCATCACGAACTTGGTCCTGACCGGGAGCTTGTGCCCGGCGAGGCGCAGCGCCTCGCGCGCGAGATCCTCGGGGACTCCGGCGAGCTCGAACATCACCTTGCCGGGCTTGACCACGGCCACCCAGCCCTCCGGGTTGCCCTTGCCCGAACCCATCCGGGTCTCTGCCGGCTTCTTGGTGTAGGGCTTGTCGGGGAAGACGTTGATCCAGACCTTGCCGCCACGTTTGATCTTGCGGGTCATCGCCACGCGGGCGGCCTCGATCTGGCGGTTGGTGATCCAGCCGCGGTCGAGCGCCTTCAGCCCGTACTCGCCGAAGGCGACCGTGCTGCCACCCTTGGTGTAGCCGCGCATCCGGCCGCGCATCTGCTTGCGGTGCTTGACCCGCTTCGGCATCAGCATGGCTAGCGTCCACCTCCACGCCCGCCGCGACCGCCACCGGGGCCTCCACGACCGCCGCCACCCCGTCCACCACGGTCGCCGCCACGACCGCCGCGGTCGCCGCCCGGCCGGCCGCTCTGCGGCGGGCCGCCGTCCTCGTCGGTGAGCTGGTCGGAGCGGAAGCCCTCGGGCATCACCTCGCCCTTGTTGATCCAGCATTTGACGCCGATCCGGCCGGTCGTGGTGCGCGCCTCGTAGAAGCCGTAGTCGATGTTGGCGCGCAGCGTGTGCAGCGGCACCCGTCCGTCGGAGTAGCCCTCGGTGCGGGCCATCTCCGCACCGCCGAGGCGACCCGATACCTGCACCTTCACGCCCTTGGCGCCGGAGCGCATCGCCGAGGTCAGCGCCCTTTTCATCGCGCGGCGGAAGGCGACGCGATTCTGCAGCTGCTCGGCGATCGACTGGGCGACGAGTTTCGCGTCAAGCTCGGGGCGCTTGACCTCGCGGATGTTGACCTTCACCGGCTTGCCGGTGAGCTTGTGCAGCTCCTTGCGCAGGGCATCCACTTCGGAGCCGGACTTGCCGATCACGATTCCCGGACGGGCGGTGTGGATGTCGACCACGACCTCGCCGTGGCGTTCGATCGTGATGTCGGAGAGACCCGCGTGGGCGAGCTTGCCCTCGATGTGCTCGCGGACCTTCAGGTCCTCGTTGAGAACGTCCGCGAAGTCTTTCTCGTCGAACCAGTTCGACTTCCAGTCCTGGATGTAGCCGACGCGGAAGCCGCCGGGATGGATCTTCTGCCCCATCAGTCCTCGTCCTCCGGGCTCAGCGCCACGGCGATGTGGCTGGTTCGCTTGTTGATCCTGGTGGCGCGGCCCTGCGCGCGCGGGCGGAAGCGGCGCAGCGTCGGGCCTTCGTCGACGGTGATCTCTGAAATGCGCATCTCGTCGGCGACGAGGTCGTGGTTGTTCTCGGCGTTGGCGGCCGCCGACTCGATCAGCTTGCGGATGTCGCGGGCGGCGCCGCGCGGGGAGAACTCGAGCAGCGCGCGAGCCTTCTCGATGTGCAGGCCGCGGACCTGATCGGCGATCAGGCGCGCCTTGCGCGGAGCGACCCGCACGTAGCGGGAGCTGGCTCGGATGACGATCGGGCCGTCTGCCACGCTACTCACCCTTCGCCGATCCCGAGTGCGCGCGGAAAGTCCGCGTCGGAGCGAACTCGCCCAGCTTGTGGCCGACCATCGACTCCGAGATGAAGACCGGCACGTGCTTGCGACCGTCGTGGACCGCGATCGTGTGGCCGACCATCTCGGGAAAGATCGTCGAGCTGCGCGACCAGGTCTTAAGCATCTGCTTCTGGCCCGACTCGTTCATCGCGTTGACCCGCTTCATCAACGCGCCTTCCACCCAAGGTCCCTTTTTCGTCGAACGGCCCATCAGCGGTGCCTCCTTCCAGCGCAGTGCGCCTCAGGCGCGCGAAAACCGAGCTGGTCAAGGACGTAGGGCGCAGCCTTTGCTGGAGGCAAAGGCAAGCCCGAGGACGCCGATCCAGCGAAGGTTTGCAGCCGACTGAGGTGTGCTGTGTTGGGAGGAGTCACCGCTACCTCTTCTTCTTCCCGCGACGCCGGCCGCGCACGATGTAGCGGTCGGACTGCTTGCCCTTCTTGCGGGTCCGGTAGCCGAGCGTCGGCTTGCCCCACGGCGTCACCGGGTGGCCACCCGGGGTGTGGTGGGCCTCGCCGCCGCCGTGCGGGTGATCGACGGGGTTCATCGCGACGCCGCGCGTCTGCGGACGCTTGCCCTTGTGGCGGTTGCGGCCCGCCTTGCCGACCTTGAGGTTCTGGTGCTCGGCGTTGGAGAGAACGCCGACGGTGGCCCGGCACTCGGCCCGCACCATCCGCATCTCCGAGGAGGGAAGGCGGAGGGTGACCATCTCACCCTCCTTCGCGACCAGCTGGATCGAGGTCCCGGCCGAGCGCCCGAGCTTGCCGCCCTGGCCGGGGGTGAGCTCGACGTTGTGGACGATGGTGCCGGTCGGCATCTCGCCGAGCGCCAGCGCGTTGCCGGCACGGATGTCGGCTCCCGGGCCCGACTGCACGGTGTCGCCGACGTTGATCTGGGCCGGGGCGAGGATGTAGCTCTTGGCGCCGTCGGCGTAATGGAGCAGGGCGATGTAGCAGCTGCGGTTGGGGTCGTACTCGACGCTCGCCACCTTGGCGGGCACCCCGTCCTTGAGCCGCTTGAAGTCGATCTGCCGGTAGCGCCGCTTCGCGCCGCCCCCGCGGTGGCGAGCCGTGACCCGTCCGTTCGCGTTGCGGCCCCCTGACTTGCGCAACCCCTCGGTCAGCTTGCGCTCCGGCTGCGATGCGGTCAGTTGCTCGCGCAGCGGGTAGGTCGCGAAGCGGCGTCCCGGGCTGGTCGGTTTGGTCTCTCGGTTCGGCATCCCAGTTTCCTATGCAGTCTCGGCGCCCTCGAAGAGCTCGATCCGGTCGCCCGGGGCGAGCTGGACGACGGCCTTCTTCCATCCCCGCGTCTTGCCCACGCTGAGCCCGCGGCGCTTCGGCTTCGGCCGCACCTTGGCGGTGCGCACGGCGGCGACCTTGACGTCGAAGATCTCTTCGATCGCCTGCGCGATCTGGGTCTTGTGCGCGCGGTCGTCGACACGGAACGTGTACTTGCCCTCGCCGATCAATGCGTAGCTCTTCTCGGAGACGACGGGGCGGATGATCGTGGTGCGCGCGTCCATCAGGCCAGCCTCTCCTGCAGCTTGGCTAGGGCGCCCTCGGAGACGACGAGCGAGGCGACCCCGATCACGTCGGCGACGCCGACCGCGCTCACCTCGGCCACCTCGACGCGGGCGATGTTGCGGAAGCTCTTCGCGGCGCCGCCCTCCTCGGGGGCGAGCACGATCAGGGTCGAGCGCTTCGCGCCCCATTTCTCCAGTGCCTCGGCGGCCGTCTTGGTCGAAGGCGTCTCGAAGGCAGCCGCGTCGAGCAGGGCGACGCTGCCGCGCTCGGCGTGGACCGAGAGCGCCGAGCGCAGCGCCTTACGGCGCGCCTTGCGGTTGACCTTGACCGTGTAGCGACGCGGCTTGGGGCCGAAGGCGATGCCACCGCCGAAGCGGGTGGGCGAGCTGAGCGCGCCGACGCGGGCGCGGCCGGTGCCCTTCTGGCGCCAGGCCTTGGCGCCGGTCATCGCCACCTCGCCGCGGGTCAGCGTCGAGGCTGTGCCCCGGCGGCGAGCGGCGAGGTCGGCGCGCGCCGTCTCGTGCACGAGCGAGTGGTGGAAGGGCTCGGCGAAGAGCTCTTTTGGCAGGTCCGCCTTGGTCGTCTTGCCGAGCACGACCGCTTTCGCGTCAGCCATCGGTCCTCACCTCGACCATCGCGTTGCGCGAGCCCGGAACGGAGCCCTTGATCAGCAGCAGGTTGCGCTCGGCGTCCACCTGAGCCACTTCCAGGCCCCGCTGAGTGACGCGCTTGTTGCCCATCTGACCGGGCATGCGCATTCCCTTGAAGACCCGGGCGGGAAAGGTGCTGGCCCCGATCGAACCGGGCGCGCGCACGTTGTGCGAGCCGTGCGTGACCGGGCCGCGGCTGAAGTTATGGCGCTTGATCCCGCCCTGGAAGCCCTTGCCGACCGAGATCCCGGAGACCTTCACCTTCTGGCCGGCCTCGAAGGAGGCGACGGTGACGTCATCGCCGATCTTGGGGCCCTCCTCGGCGCCGAGGTCCTCGTTGCGGAACTCGACCAGGTGACGCATCGGCGGCGCACCCGCCTTCTTCAGGTGCCCTTCCTCGCCCTTGCTCAGCTTGCCCTGCTTGACCTCGCCAAAGGCGAGCTGCACGGCCGCGTAGCCGTCCCGCTCTTGCTCGCGCACCGCGGTCACCTTGCAGGGACCGGCCTCGATCACGGTCACCGGCGTGACGATGCCGTCCTCGCCGAAGACCTGGGTCATGCCGAGCTTCTTGCCGAGGATCGCCGCCATCTTGCTTACAACCGGATCTCGATGTCGACGCCGGCTGGCAGCGAGTCCAAGCGCTGCAGCGAGTCGACCGTTTTCGGCGTTGGCTGGAGGATGTCGATCAGGCGCTTGTGCGTGCGCATCTCGAAGTGCTCGCGCGAGTCCTTGTCCTTGAAGGGCGAGCGGATCACGCAGTACACGTTCTTCTCGGTAGGCAGGGGCACGGGACCGGACACGCTGGCGCCGGTGCGCTCCGCGGTCTCGACGATCTCGCGAGCAGCGCGATCTATGGCGTCGTGGTCGTACGCCTTCAGCCTGATTCGAATTTTCTGTGCCGCTATCGCTGCCACTTCGAGCTTCTCTTCGTCTTTCTCCTACGCGCCCTCAGGGCGCATGAAGGGCGGGGCCCCTGTTTGGGGCACCGCCCCGGTCGTATGTGCTTTGCGGTTGTGCCGCCGCCCGTGGGCAGCGAAAGGGCGGGCCCGCGGCCCGCCCCGGTGTGAATCGACTACTCGATGATCTCCGCAACGACCCCCGAGCCGACGGTCCGGCCGCCCTCGCGGATGGCGAAGCGCAGGCCCTGGTCCATGGCGATCGGCTGGATCAGCTCGATCGTCATCGTCACGTTGTCGCCCGGCATCACCATCTCGGTCCCCTCGGGGAGGTTGGCGATCCCGGTCACGTCGGTGGTGCGGAAGTAGAACTGCGGACGGTAGCCCGAGAAGAACGGGGTGTGACGACCGCCCTCCTCCTTCTTCAGGCAGTAGACCTCCGCTTTGAACTTGGTGTGCGGGGTGATCGACCCCGGCTTGCAGAGCACCTGGCCGCGCTCGATCTCCTCGCGCTTGGTGCCGCGCAGCAGGGCGCCGATGTTGTCGCCGGCCTGACCCTCGTCGAGGATCTTGCGGAACATCTCGACGCCGGTGACGACCGTCGTCGTGGTGTCCTTGATGCCGACGATCTCGACCTCGTCGCCGGTGTTGACGATGCCCTGCTCGACGCGGCCGGTGGCGACCGTGCCGCGGCCGGTGATCGAGAAGATGTCCTCGATCGGCATCAGGAAGGGCTTGTCGAGCTCGCGGACGGGCTCCGGGATGTAGGAGTCGAGCGCGTCGGCGAGTTCGAAGACCGCCTTCTGAGCCTCCTCGTCGCCTTCCAGCGCCTTCAGCGCCGAGCCCTTGATGATCGGGGTGTCGTCGCCGGGGAAGTCGTACTCGTTGAGCAGGTCCTTGACCTCCTCCTCGACGAGCTCGATCAGCTCGTCGTCGTCAACCTGGTCGACCTTGTTGAGGAAGACGACGACGTGCGGGACGTTGACCTGCCGGGCGAGCAGGATGTGCTCGCGGGTTTGCGGCATGACGCCGTCGGCGGCCGAGACCACGAGGATCGCGCCGTCCATCTGGGCGGCGCCGGTGATCATGTTCTTCACGTAGTCGGCGTGACCCGGGCAGTCGACGTGGGCGTAGTGACGATTCGCGGTCTGGTACTCGACGTGCGAGGTCGCGATCGTGATCCCTCGTTCCTTCTCCTCCGGCGCGTTGTCGATCTCCTCGAAGCTTTTCGCCTCGGCGTCGCCCTTCGTGGAGAGGGTCTGGGTGATCGCGGCCGTCAGCGTCGTCTTGCCGTGGTCGATGTGACCGATCGTGCCGACGTTCACGTGCGGCTTATCGCGCTCGAACTTCTCCTTAGACATCTCTCTCCGTTTCTACCTTTCGAAGTTGGGGTTAATCGTTTGCCTGCGGGCGAACTTGGGAAATATAGCCAGAATCGAAAATCATGAGGTCGCTCCGACCGGCTCGCCGGAGCGGTGCTCGACGATCTCCTCGGCGATGTTGGTCGGAACCTCCTCGTAGCGCTCGAACTGCATCGTGTAAGTCGCGCGCCCCTGGGTCATCGAGCGCAGTTCCGTCGCGTAGCCGAACATCTCGCCAAGTGGGACAAAAGCCTGGACCGCGAGCGCGTTGCCGCGCTGGTCCTGCCCCTGCACCTTGCCGCGGCGGCGCGAGAGGTCGCCGATCACGTCGCCGAGGAAATCCTCGGGGGTGACGACCTCGACCGCCATCACGGGCTCGAGCAGGACCGGGTTGGCTCTGCGGGCCCCATCCTGGATCGCCATCGAGCCGGCGATCTTGAAGGCCATCTCGGAGGAGTCGACGTCGTGGTAGGAGCCGTCGACGAGTTCGACCTTGACGTCGACCATCGGGTAGCCGGCCTTGACGCCGTTCTCCAGCGCCTCCTCGATCCCCTGCTCGGTCGGCCCGATGAATTCCTTGGGGATGGCACCGCCCTTGATCTTGTCCTCGAAGACGAAACCCTCGCCGGGGGCCGGCTCGACGTTGATCACGACGTGACCGAACTGGCCGCGGCCGCCGGTCTGGCGCACGAAGCGGGCCTCGACCTTCTTGACCTCCTTGCGGATCGTCTCGCGATAGGCGACCTGGGGCTTGCCGACGTTGGCCTCGACGTTGAACTCGCGCAGCATGCGGTCGACGATCACTTCGAGGTGAAGCTCGCCCATGCCGTGGATCAGGGTCTGGCCGGTTTCCTCGTCGGATTCGATCTTGAAGGTCGGGTCCTCCTCGCCGAGCCGCTGCAGGGCGTTGCCCATCTTCTCCTGGTCGGCCTTGGTCTTCGGCTCGATCGCGACCGCGATCACGGTCTCGGGGAACTCGATGCTCTCCAGCGCGATCGGCGCGTCGGGAGCGGAGAGGGTGTCGCCCGTGCCGGTTTCTTTGAGGCCGACGCCGGCGCAGATGTCGCCCGCGTAGCACTCGTCGATCTCCTCGCGGCTGTTGGCGTGCATCATCAGCAGCCGACCGATGCGCTCGGTCTTGCCGGTCTTGGTGTTCAGGACCCGCCCGCCTTTCTCGAGCTTGCCCGAGTAGACGCGGAAGTAGGTCAGCTTGCCGACGTAGGGATCGCTCATCACCTTGAAGGCAAGGGCACTGAAGGGGGCATCGTCGGAGGCCTCGCGCTCGGCCTCGACGTCCTCGGGCTGGCCCTTGCCGGCGGGGACGACGCCGGTCACCGGCGGCACCTCGAGCGGCGAGGGCAGGAGCTCGACGATCGCGTCGAGCAGCGGCTGCACGCCCTTGTTCTTGAAGGAAGTGCCGCAGAGGACCGGAGTCACCTTGGTGTCGAGGCAGGCGCGGTGCAGCGACTTTGCGATCCGCTCGTGGGGGATCTCCTCCTCGGCCAGGTAGGCCTCCATCAGCTCGTCGTCGTAGTCGGCGCAGGCCTCGATCAGCTGCGTGCGGTATTCCTCGGCCTGCTCCTTGAGGTCGTCCGGCACCTCGATCGTCTCGTACTCGGCGCCGAGCTCGTCGGTCCAGACCAGGCCCTTCATCTCAATCAGGTCGACGACGCCTTTGAACCCGTCCTCGCTGCCGATCGGCAGCTGGATCGGCAGCGGGTTGGCGCCGAGCCGGTCGACCATCGTCTGCACCGAGTTGAAGAAGTCGGCGCCGGTGCGATCCATCTTGTTGATGTAGGCGATGCGCGGCACGCCGTACTTGTCGGCCTGGCGCCAGACCGTCTCGGACTGCGGCTCGACGCCGGCGACGGCGTCGAAGACGGCGATCGCGCCGTCGAGAACGCGCAGGCTGCGCTCGACCTCGACCGTGAAGTCGACGTGGCCGGGGGTGTCGATGATGTTGATCCGGTGGCCCTTCCACTCGCAGGCGGTGGCGGCCGAGGTGATCGTGATGCCCCGTTCCTGCTCCTGCTCCATCCAGTCCATCACCGCAGCGCCCTCGTGGACCTCGCCGATTTTGTGGGTGCGGCCCGTGTAGTAGAGGATGCGCTCGGTCGTCGTCGTCTTGCCGGCGTCGATGTGCGCCATGATCCCGATGTTGCGCGTTTTATCGAGGGGAAATGTGCGTGCCATGGTTCTTAAGGTAAGGGTTTGGTCGTGAAACGGGGACGGGACAAAAGCGGGCGGTCCGGCAAGAGCCGGGACCGGCGCATGAAAAAGGCCCTCGCGGGCCCGGCGAAGCGAACTGCAAAAGCCAAGAAACTGCCTGAGCGACGCGCGATGATAGCAGCGGCACGCAGGCGGGTCGGCGCCGCGCTGGCGAGCGCAAGCGCGGCCACCCGGCGGGTGGACCGGGCGGTGGCGCGTCGACTGGAGGCCGTGCGCCCGCCGCTGGCCCGACGGTTGCGCCAGGGGCGCGAGGCCGGCGCGCGCCTGGCGAAGGCGACGTGGAAGCGCCTGCGACCGCTCCTCGTCCTCCTCCTGCGTGGCTTCTCGCGCGCCGAACGCTGGCTGCTGCGCGCTCGCGACGGCGCGATCCGGACGACGACCCGGGCCAGCGCCGTCATCACCCCGCGGCGGGCGGTCGCCGGCGTCGTCATCGCCTCGGCCGCCTGCCTGATCGCGGCCCAGTTCATCGATTACCGCGGCGTCGAGGTGGGGCAGCCCGGCTACGGCGGGCTGACGGCTGCCTCGCCCCCGACCGTCGCCGGGCGGACGGCAGGCGAGGCCCACGCCTACCTGCTCGTGCCGATCGCCCTCCTCGGCGCGGTCGTGGCGGCGCTGACGATGCGCAGCGAGCGGCGCGGCCTCGGCCGGATCGTGATCGCGCTCGGGATGCTCAGCATCGCCGTGATCCTGCTCGTCGACCTGCCCGCCGGCCTCGACGCCGGCGCCCAGACCTCGCGCTTCGCGGGCGCGACGGCCGTGCTCGAGGATGGCTTCTACGCCGAGCTCGCGGCGGCCGCGGGGCTGCTGATAGGCGGACTGCTCTACTATGCGCGGCCGTGCCGAATACGAACCAGCTGGTCAGGAAGGGTCGCAAGCGCCCGAAGAAGAAGACGGCGACGCCGGGACTCAAGTCCTCGCAGGGCCGCAAGAAGGTCGTCGCCGCCCCGCAGCGGCGCGGCGTCTGCACCCGCGTCGCCACGGTGACGCCGAAGAAGCCGAACTCCGCCCTGCGCAAGATCGCCCGTGTGCGCCTGACCAACGGCATGGAGGTCACCACCTACATCCCCGGCGAGGGCCACAACCTGCAGGAGCACTCGGTCGTGCTCGTCAGGGGTGGTCGCGTCAAGGACCTGCCGGGCGTCCGCTACAAGGTCGTGCGCGGCACGCTCGACGCAGCCGGCGTCTCCGACCGCAAGCAGGCGCGCTCGCGTTACGGCGTGAAGGCCTCCTAGACCCAACTTCGATGCCCCGCCGCTCCGCCGCACAGATTCGCCCCGTCGAGCCCGACGCGCGCTTCCGCAACCGGCTCGTCCAGCAGCTGATCAACAAGACGATGCGCGACGGCAAGAAGCAGCTCGCCGAGCGGATCGTCTACGACGCCCTGGCGATCGTCGGCGAGCGCTCGGGCGAGGATCCGATCGAGACCCTGGAGGCCGCGATCAAGCAGTTGACCCCCCAGCTCGAGGTCCGCTCCCGCCGCGTCGGCGGCGCCACCTACCAGGTCCCGGTCGAGGTCCCGGCCCGCCGCGCCCGCACCCTGGCGATCCGCTGGCTGGTCGACTACTCGCGCGGGCGCCGCGAGTACTCGATGGCCGAGCGGCTGGCTGGGGAGATCGTCGACGCTACGCAGCAGCAGGGCAACGCCTGGAAGCGGAAGGACGACATCTACCGCATGGCGCAGGCCAACAAGGCGTTTGCTCATTATCGGTGGTAGGGGTGGGGGCGCGAGACTCCTCTCGCCCGGACAAACGCCGGCCTAATTAGGCCGGCGTTTTGAGTATCCGCCCGTTCGAGAGGAGTCTCGCGCCCCTTCACCGGCCGACGACGAGCTACGCCTCGGGTTCGAAGGCGCCATGGGCAAAGATGTCTGGGTGAAGATTTGGGCTGGGTGCAGGCGGATGAGGCTGACGAATGAGTAAGCCGATCTTGGCGGTGGATGTGGATGGGGTGATCTCCTTGTTTGGGTTCGACGAGGTGCCGGATCGGTCGTTGGCCAAGTTCGAGTTGGTCGATGGGATGGTGCATTGCATCTCGCTGGTGGCCGGGGATCGGTTGCGGCGGTTGGGTGAGCACTACGAGCTGGTCTGGGCCACGGGGTGGGAGGAGAAAGCGAACTACTACCTGCCGAGCCTGCTCGGGCTGGCCGAGCTTCCCCACATCTCCTTCGACGGCGCCGCCCGCTTCGGCTCGGCGCACTGGAAGCTCGGCCCGATCGACGAGTACGCCGCCGACCGCCCCGTCGCCTGGATCGACGACAACTTCGACGAGAGCTGCCACGAGTGGGCGGCGCAGCGCAGCGCCCCCACCCTCCTAGTCCCCACCGAACCGCACCTAGGCCTAGAGGAGGCCCACGTAGCAACCCTCGAATCCTGGGCCGCCAACCTCGATTGAGACGCCGACGGGCCGAAAAGCACTCTATGTCAGCGCTTTTCGGCCCGTCGGCGTCAGGGTAGACTGGGGGCGTGGAGGGGTTCTGGCCGATTTTCTTTCTGCTCGTGGTGCTGAAGATTCCGGTCTTCGGCGCCCTCTGGCTCGTCTGGTGGGCGAGCCAATCCCCTGAACAGGAAACCGCGGAGGAGGATTCCGAGGGTGGCTTCAAACGCCATCGCCCCTTCCCCACCCGCCCCCGTGGCCCCCAGCACTCCCCAGGAGGAGCCGGTGCTCTCGCCAGGCGACGCCCCGCACCATCGACATCGACACCGCGACGCCCAAGCTTCCATCGACAAGAGAAGCCAGACCGCGTGCCGTAGGAGGGGTGGGGGGCCCTCCGACGCAGCGGCGTCCTCTTTTCCGCCCGACCAACCGACCTCGGACGGCGACCACCGCTCCAGGCGGAAAACCCAGCAAGGCGGAGGGGACCCCACCCCTCCTACATCACACCCTCTGCGCAGCCCGCTTCCGCTCCCGCTTGAGCTCGCGAAGATACGGCTGGAAGTCGACCTGGATCGTGTGGCGCTTGGAAGCCACGTAGCGCTTGCGCATCTTCGCCTCGGACTCGGCGATCTCCGCCCGCATCTCCGCCGGCGAGGGCAGCGTGCCGAGGCCCGAGAGCAGGTCGGCGACCCACTCCGCCTGCGCCTCGGCAAGCGGCATGATCGCCCCCAGCGGCTGGATGAAGCCGATGAAGTAGAGGCCGGGGCGCTCGACCGAGACGACCCGTCGGTAAAGGGGCAGCCGGTTGTCGCTTGCCGAGAAGACGCTCTCCTCGAAGAAGGGGAAGGTGACTTTGTACCCGGTGCAGTAGACGACGAGGTCGATCTCCTCCTCGCTGCCGTCGGCGAAGCGGACCGCGCGACCGCCGGCGAAGCGGTCGATGTTGGGCTTGACGACGATGTCGCCGTGGCCGAGCCGGGAGAGCAGCTCGGCGGAGACGGTCGGGTGCGCCTCGAGCAGCTTGTGGTCGGGCTTTGGCAATCCGTATGAGGTCATGTCGCCGGCGGTCATGCCTAGCATCCGGGAGAGGACGAAGCGCTGCACCGGCAGCGGCATCATCGTCAGCACTTTCGAGGCCGCTTCGTCGGTCGGTTTGCCGTTGAGGTACTTGGGCATCACGTAGGCGCCGCGGCGCATCGCCAGGAAGGTCTTCTCGGCGATGCGCGAGGCCTCGACCGCGACGTCGGTTGCGGAGTTGCCGATCCCCAGCACCAGCACCCGCTTACCGACGAGGACGTCGGGCTCACGGTAGTGGTGGACGTGCATCTGCTCGCCCTCGAACTCCTCGGCGCCCGGAAAGGCCGGTTCGGGCCAGCGCGGGTCCCAGTGGTGGCCGTTGGCGACGAGAACCGCCCGGTAACGATGCGTCTCGCGACTCCCCTCGGCGTTCTCGACCGCTACCTCCCACTCCCCCTCGACCGGCTCAACGCTCCTCACCTCGGTGCGGAAGCGGATCCTCCCGCGCAGCCCGAAGTGGTCGACGTAGTCGTCGAAATAGCGAGCGATCTGGAAGTGGTTGGGGTAGTCGGGGTAGTCGTCGGGCATCGGATAGGTCGCATAGGCCATCAGTCCGCGCGAGGTGTTGATGTGCAGCGAGCGGTACGCCGACGACATCCCGTTGTCGTTTTCGAAGCGCCAGTTGCCGCCGACCTCCGACCCCTTCTCAAAGCAGTCAAACTCGATCCCCCGCGCATTGAGCACCTGACAAGCCGCGATCCCCGAAGACCCGGCCCCAATCACGCAAACCTTCCGAGCAGCCGCCATGCCCGCAATCTATTGAACTGGCCATTCAGCCAAGCCCCCAGCCCTTCCGGTGCGCTTTATGCGGTCTATAACCGCATAAAGCGCACCGGAAGCGGGAGGCGGGAACCCGCTCAACCGGAGAGGACGTGGTAGCGCTCGGGAGAGGGGCGGGGTGCTCTCCGAACTGGCGGATACTCAAAGTCGCAGCGCTAATTAGCGCTGCGACTTGTCAGGGCGGAGAGCACCCCGCCCCTCTCCGGACCCCTACGACTCCTCGGAGGTCTGCTCGATCTCCTGCGCCAGCTCCTCCAGCTCCTCGGCGAACGAAGGCCCAAAGCTCTCGATCGGCGTGTCGTCGCTGCCGTCGAGACCCAGTTCGGCGGCCAGGTCTTCTTCGTCGAAGAGGCCGTCGTCGGCCGTCGCCTCGAGCGGTTCGGCCGGCTCGACGGTGAGCGTGCGGTAGTGCTTGAGCCCGGTCGCGGCCGGGATCAGCTTGCCGATGATCACGTTCTCCTTGAGGCCGACCAATTTGTCCCGCTTGCCCTCGAGAGCGGCGTCGGTGAGCACCTTGGTCGTCTCCTGGAAGGAGGCGGCAGAGAGGAAGGACTCGGTGGCCAGCGAGGCCTTGGTGATGCCGAGGATGACCTCCTCGGCCTTGGCCGGCGTGCCGCCTTCTTCCTTGGTTTTCTTGTTGAGTCGCTTGAGCGCGCCGCGATCTTCGAGCTGGCCGGGCAGCAGGCTGGTCGAGCCCTTCGACTCGATCCGCACCTTCTTCAGCATCTGGCGGGCAATCAGCTCGATGTGCTTGTCGTTGATGTCGACGCCCTGCGCGCGGTAGACCCGCTGGACCTCGGCGACCAGGTAGAGCTCAACCGCGGTGCGGCCACGGATCGTCAGCAGATCGGCCGGGTAGAGCGAGCCCTCGTTGAGCTGCTCGCCGACCTCGACCTTGTCGCCGTCGGCGACGTGCAGCCGGGTGCGGGGCGGGAAGCTGTAGGCGTGCTCCTCGCCGCTGGACTCGATGACGATCACTTTCAACGCTTTGTCGGTTTCCTCGACCGAGACCTTGCCGGCCGCCTCCGCCATCTGCGCCAGGCCCTTCGGTTTGCGCGCCTCGAAGAGCTCGACGATGCGCGGCAGGCCCTGGGTGATGTCCTGACCGGCGACACCGCCGGTGTGGAAGGTGCGCATGGTCAACTGGGTGCCGGGCTCGCCGATCGACTGGGCGGCGATGATGCCGACCGCGTCGCCGATGTTGACGGTGAACCCGGTCGCCGGAGCAACGCCGTAGCAGGCGCGACACACACCCGACTCGGCGTCGCACTTGAGCGCCGAGCGAACGGAGACCGTGATCTCTTCATCGCCGAAAGCCTCGGCGATCGCCTCGACATCGTCGTGGACGATCTCCTGATTGCGTTTGAGCAGCTCGCGTCCGCGCTTGGTCTCGAGTTTCTTGGCGGCCAGACGGCCGATCAGGTTGTCGTTGAGCGAGCCGTCGTCCTTGCGCAGCACCATCTCGATGCAGTCTTTGGTTTTGCAGTCCTCTTCGCGGACGATCACGTCCTGGGCGACGTCGACCAGGCGCCGGGTCAGATAGCCGGAGTCGGCGGTGCGCAGCGCCGTGTCGGCGAGGCCCTTTCGGGCACCGTGTGTGGAGATGAAGTACTCGAGGACCGAGAGACCCTCCATGAAGTTGGCCTTGATCGGCCGCTCGATGATTTCGCCCTTCGGGTTGGCCATCAGGCCGCGCATCCCCGCCAGCTGGCGGATTTGCTTGAAGGAGCCGCGAGCGCCCGAGTTGGCCATCATGAAGATCGGATTCAGCTCGTCGAGGTTGTCCTCCATCGCTTTCGCGACCTCGTCGGTGGCGTTGTTCCAGTGCGAGGTGACGGCCTCGTGGCGCTCCTCGGCCGTGATGTAGCCGTCGTCGTACTGGGACTGGATCTCAGCGGTCTGCTTCTCGTAGCGCTCGAGGATCTGCTCCTTGTCGGGCGGCGAGATGACGTTGTTCTTGGAGACCGTGATCCCGGCCTGGCTCGCGTAGTGGAAGCCGAGGTCCTTGAAAGCGTCGAGCACCTGTGAGACCGCCGGCGCGCCGTAGGCCTCGACCAGGTCGGAGACCATCTCGTTGACGTCGCGCTTCTTCAGCGCCCGGTTGGCGAACTCGAACCGCTCGGGATCGAAGTCCTCGCCGAGCGCTTCGGCCAGCGCCCGCTCGATCTTCTCGTTGAAGATGATCCGGCCCACCGTGGTGAGGAAGTGCTCGTGCCCGGCCCGCCGGTACTCGGCCTGGTCGTGCAGCTTGCAGCCGCCGTTCTCGTAGACGAGCTCGGCCTCCTGGGCGGAGCGGAAGACCTTCGGCGCGGAGCCGTTCAGCTTGCCGCCCTTGCCCGCCTTCAGCTCCTCGTCGAGCTTCGCCAGCGCCTCGGCGTCGGGCCCGTAGGTGAGGTAGTAGATACCGAGGACCATGTCCTGGGTCGGCGTCGCCAGCGGCGCGCCGTGGGCCGGCGAGAGGATGTTGTTGGCGGAGAGCATCAGCACTCGCGCCTCGGCCTGGGCCTCGGCGGAAAGCGGCACGTGCACCGCCATCTGGTCGCCGTCGAAGTCGGCGTTGAAGGCGTGGCAAACCAGCGGATGGACCTGGATCGCCTTGCCCTCGACCAGCACCGGCTCGAAGGCCTGGATGCCGAGGCGGTGCAGGGTCGGCGCGCGGTTGAGCAGCACCGGGTGCTCGTGGATCACTTCCTCGAGCACGTCCCAGACCTCGGGAATCATCGACTCGACCATCTTCTTCGCGGCCTTGATGTTCTGCACCGCCTTGCGCTCGACCAGCTGGGCCATGATGAACGGCTTGAAGAGCTCCAGCGCCATGAGCTTGGGCAGGCCGCACTGGTGCAGCCGCAGGCTCGGCCCGGAGACGATCACCGAGCGCCCGGAGTAGTCGACGCGCTTGCCGAGCAGGTTCTGGCGGAAGCGCCCCTGCTTGCCCTTGAGCATGTCGGAGAGCGACTTCAGCGGCCGGTTGCCGGGCCCGGTGACGGGACGCCCGCGGCGACCGTTGTCGAAGAGGGCGTCGACCGCCTCCTGCAGCATCCGCTTCTCGTTGTTGACGATGATCTCGGGCGCGCCGAGGTCGAGCAGGCGCTTGAGCCGGTTGTTGCGGTTGATCACCCGCCGGTAGAGGTCGTTGAGGTCCGAGGTGGCGAAGCGGCCACCGTCGAGCTGGACCATCGGCCGCAACTCCGGCGGGATCACCGGGACGCAGTCGAGGATCATCCAGTCGGGCCTGTTCTCGGAGTTGAGGAAGGCGCTGGCGACCTTCAGCCGCTTCACGGCGCGGGCCTGTTTCTGGCCCTTGGAGCTGTTGATGACCTGCTCCAGCTCCTCGCATTCGGCCGCCAGGTCGACCTGCTCGAGCAGATCGCGCACGGCTTCGGCGCCCATTCCGCCGCGGAAGTACTCGCCCCAGCCGAAGGGCGAGCCGAAGCGGTCCTTGAGCTCGCGGAAGACGGTCTCGTCGTTGACGACGTCCTTCGGCTTCATCTCGGTGAAGATCTTCCAGACCTCCTCCATCCGCTCGATCGCCTCGTCGATGTAGGCCTCTGTGTCGGAGATCTCGGCCTCGAAGGCCTTGCGCAGCTCTTTGATCATCTTGCCGCGCTCGTCCTCTTTCAGCTTGCGCAGCTGCGCCGCGGTCAGCTTCAGCGACTCGGCCCAGATGTGGTCGTCGTCGTCGAACTTGGTCTGGGTGCCGTCTTCGAGGTACTTGACGCGCCGTTCCAGCGACTCGTTCAGCTCCTGGGTGCGCTTCTGCCTTTCGGCCTCGTAGGAGTCGGTGACCTTCTTCACTTCTTTCTCGAGCGTGCCGAGGTCCTTGTCGCGGGCCTCGACGTCGACCCAGGTGATCATCGACGCGGCGAAGTAGAGGACCTTCTCCAGCTCCTTCGGCGCCATGTCGATCAAGTAGCCGATCCGGCTCGGCACTCCCTTGAAGAACCAGATGTGGGAGACGGGCGCCGCCAGGTCGACGTGGCCCATGCGCTCGCGGCGCACCTTGGAGCGGGTCACCTCGACGCCGCAGCGCTCGCAGACGATGCCCTTGTAGCGGACCCGCTTGTACTTACCGCAATAGCACTCCCAGTCCTTGGTCGGACCGAAGATGCGCTCGCAGAAGAGCCCGTCTTTCTCGGGCTTCAGCGTCCGGTAGTTGATCGTCTCGGGCTTGGTGACCTCACCCCAGCTCCAGGAACGGATCTTCTTCGAAGACGCGAGGCCAATCTCGATCGCGTCGAAGTTATTGATGTCGATCATGCTCAGTCCTCCACCTTCGCCTCTTCGGCCTCTTTCGCTGTCTCCGCTTCCGCCTCGCCGCCGTCGGTGCCGCCCTCGCCCTCGGCGATGACCTGCTCCTCCTGCTCGTCGGCGGCGCCGTTGGAAGAGTCGGCGCGGACCCCGGTCAGGTCCATGCCGAGCTCCTCGGCCGCCTTCAGCAGGTCGTCGTCTTCCTCGGCCAGCTCCTCGACCCCGCCTTCGGAGACCACGTTGGCGTCGAGCGAGAGGCTCTGGATCTCCTTGAGCAGGACTTTGAACGACTCCGGGATCGAGGGCTCGGGGATGTTCTCGCCCTTGACGATCGCCTCGTAGGCCTTGACCCGGCCCACCGTGTCGTCGGACTTGACGGTGAGCATCTCCTGCAGCGTGTAGGCAGCGCCGTAGGCCTCCAGGGCCCAGACCTCCATCTCACCGAAGCGCTGGCCGCCGAACTGCGCCTTGCCGCCCAGCGGCTGCTGTGTGACCAGCGAGTAGGGGCCGGTCGAGCGGGCGTGGATCTTGTCGTCGACCAGGTGCAGGAGCTTGAGGATGTACATGTAGCCGACCGTGACTTTGCCCTCGTAGGGCTCGCCGGTGCGGCCGTTGTAGAGCTGGGCGCTGCCCGCGGCACGAGCGCCCGGGCGCTCGCTCTTGTCGACGCCGAGGTCGACGCCGCGCTCGGCGTTCTCCTCCTGCCACCTGCAGAGCGCCTCGTCGACGTCGTCGACGGTGGCGCCGTCGAAGACCGGCGTCGCCACGTAGACGCGGCCGTCCCCCTCGGCGGAGTGCGCCTGCTTGTAGGCGGCGGAGCCGTCGTCGTACCAGCCGTTGGCCGCGACCCAGCCGAGGTGCGTCTCGAGGATCTGACCGATGTTCATCCGGCTCGGCACGCCGAGCGGGTTGAGGATGACGTCGACGGGCGTACCGTCGGCCAGGTGGGGCATGTCCTCCTCGGGCACGATCTTGGAGATCACACCCTTGTTCCCGTGGCGGCCGGCGAGCTTGTCGCCCTCGGCGATCTTGCGCTTGGTCGCGACGTAGACCCGGACCAGGTCGTTGACCCCGGCCGGCAGGTCGTCGCCGTCGTCGCGGCTGAAGGTCAGCACCTCGGTGACGACGCCGCCCTCGCCGTGGGGGACCTTGAGCGAGGTGTCGCGGACCTCGCGCGCCTTCTCCTTGAAGATCGCGCGGATCAGCTTCTCCTCGGCGGTCAGCTCGGTCTCGCCCTTCGGCGTCACCTTGCCGACCAGCAGGTCGCCCGACTGGACCTCGGCGCCGACGCGGACGATGCCGCGCTCGTCGAGGTTGCGCAGGCTCTCCTCGGAGCGGTTGGGGATGTCGCGGGTGATCTCCTCGTCGCCGAGCTTGGTCGTGCGGGCGTCGATCTCGTACTCCTCGATGTGGATCGAGGTCAGCTCGTCGTCCTTGACCAAGCGCTCGGAGAGGATGATCGCGTCCTCGAAGTTGTAGCCCTCCCAGGACATGAAGGCAACCAGGCAGTTCTTGCCGAGGGCGATCTCGCCGCCGCCGGTCGAGGAGCCGTCGGCGAGCACGTCGCCCTGCTTCACCTTCTGGCCCGAGTCGACGATCGGCCGCTGGTGGATCACGGTCCCCTGGTTGGAGCGCATGAACTTGTGCAGCGGGTACTCGATCTTCTTGGCGCCGCTAGTGACCACGATCTGCTCGGAGTCGACGTGGGCCACCTCGCCGTCCTCGGCGGCGAGGATGACGTCGCCGGTGTCGACCGCGGCGCGGCGCTCCATCCCGGTGCCGATCAGCGGCGGGTCGGGCTTGAGCAGCGGCACCGCCTGGCGCTGCATGTTGGAGCCCATCAGGGCACGGTTGGCGTCGTCGTGCTCGAGGAAGGGGATCAGCGCCGTCGCCACCGACCAAATCTGGGTCGGCGAGACGTCCATCAGATCGACTTCCTTGGGCGTCGCGGTCGCGTACTCGTCCTCGCCGGAGCGCACCAGGACCGTCGGCCCTTTCAGCTTGCCGGAGGAGTCGACCTCGGCGTTCGCCTGGGCGATCACCTTGTCTTCCTCCTGAGTCGCGTCGAGGTGGACGATCTTGCCGGAGAGGACACCGTTCTCGACCACCCGGTACGGCGTGGTGACGAAGCCGTGTTCGGAGATCTGGGCGTAGGAGGAGAGCGAGCCGATCAGGCCGATGTTCGGCCCCTCCGGGGTCTCGATCGGGCACATCCGGCCGTAGTGGGTCGGGTGCACGTCGCGGACCTCGATCGGCGCCCGCTCGCGGGTCAGGCCGCCGGCGCCGAGCGCCGAGAGGCGGCGCCGGTGCGTCAACCCGGCAAGCGAGTTGGTCTGGTCCATGAACTGCGAGAGCTGCGAGGAGCCGAAGAACTCCTTCATCGCCGCCACGACCGGGCGGATGTTGATGATCGTCTGCGGCGTGATCGCGTCGGAGTCTTCGGTCGTCAGGCGCTCGCGGACGACGCGCTCCATCCGGTAGAGGCCGATGCGGAAGGCCTCCTGGATCAGCTCGCCGACCGTGCGCAGGCGCCGGTTGCCGAAGTGCTCGTACTCGTCGAGGTGCTCGTTGACAGCCTCGCGCGGGTAGGTGATCGCCTCCGCCGCGTAGTCCTTGATCGGGTTCTCCTCGTCGATCTCCTCGGGGATGCCGAGCAGCTTCGGCAGGCTGACCAGCTCCTTGACCAGGGCGATGATGTCGTCGTGGGTGAGGACGCGGGTGTCGAGGTCGATGTCGAGGTCGAGCCGCGCGTTCAGCTTGTAGCGGCCGACCCGTGTTAGGTCGTAGCGCTTGGGGTCGAAGAAGAGCTGCTCGAGCAGGTTGCGGGCGGCGTCCACCGAGGGCGGCTCGCCCGGCCGCTGCTTCTTGAACAGCTCGATCAGGGCGCCCTCCTCGGTCTTGGTCGCTTCCGTGTCGGCCTCGATCGTGTGCCGCATGTAGACCGAGTCGTCGAACATCGAGAGCAGCTTCTCGTCCTCGACGTAGCCCATCGCGCGCAGCAGCACGGTCACCGGCAGCTTGCGCTTGCGGTCGATGCGGACGAAGACCTTGCCTTTTTTGTCGATCTCGAGCTCGAGCCAGGAACCGCGAGCCGGCATCAGGTTGGCGATGAAGACCTGCTTTTCGGCGTCCTTGGGCGCCATCACGTAGGCGCCGGGGGAGCGCACGAGCTGGGTGACGACGACGCGCTCGGTGCCGTTGATGATGAAGGTGCCCCGCTCGGTCATCCACGGGAAGTCGCCCATGAAGACGGCCTGCTCGCGGATCTCGCCGGTCTCCTTGTTCTGGAAGGCGACCGTGGCCGAGAGCGGCCGCGAGTAGGTCATGTCCTTCTCGCGGCACTCCTCGATCGAGTGCGGCGGCTCCTCGAATTTGAACTCGCCGAAGACGATGGCGAGGTTCCCCGTGTAGTCCTCGATCGGGGATATGTCATCGATCGTCTCCCGAAGACCGCCCTTCTTCGGGTCCGTCAGCTCTTCGAACGAGCGACGCTGGATATCGATCAGGTGCGGGACTTCGAGCGGGTTTTCTAGGCGGGAAAAGCTCCTACGGGTTACGGGGGCAGCGTTCGAACGTGCCAAGTCGGCGACTCCTCAGGCGGTCAGAGGGACGTTGAAAAAAGCGCAGATATTGGGCAGGGGCACAAATGGCGCGCGACCAGGAAACCTAACACATCGGTTACCTGGCCTGTAGGCCGCGAAAACCGAGCAGGTCGGGGGACGCAGGGAGGGCGGCGAAGCGAGCGCACTAACGTGCGTGAGCGAGACGCCCGACCGAGGACCCCGAGATGCGACGGCTTGCAGCGGCCTACTTCAGCTCGACGGTGGCGCCGGCCTCCTCCAGTTCGGCCTTGAGCTTGTCGGCCTCCTCGCGCTCGACGCCCTCCTTGATCGCCTTCGGCGCCTCGTCGACCAGGGCCTTGGCCTCTTTCAGGCCGAGCCCGGTCGCGCCGCGCACGACCTTGATCACGGGGACCTTCTGGCCGCCGACCTCGGTGAGCACGACGTCGACCGTCGAGGACTCTTCCTCGCCGCCGCCGGCATCGCCGCCACCGCCGCCACCCGCGGCCGGTGCAGCAGCCGCGACAGCGGTCGCCGAGACGCCGAACTCCTCCTCGAGCGCTTTGATCCGCTCGGAGAGCTCGAGCACGGAAATGCCCTTCAGCTCCTCTATCCAATCCTCAGTTGAGATCTTGGTTGCCATCTACTCCTCTTCCTTTTGTGCGTCGTCAGTTTCAGAAGTCTGGCTCTCGCCCTCCGCTTCTCCGGCGGGTGGCGTGGAGGTGGGCTCCTCGCCCGCAGCTTGCGAGGACGAGGAGTCCTCCTCCGCGACAGGACCCGCCGGCTGATCCGCCGGAGCCTCGCCAGTAACGAGCCCTTTCTCGGCTATCTGACCCAGCTGCAACGCCAGGCCTTGAATCATGGAACCCAGTCCCCGGACGAGGCCGGTCAGCGGGCTGGCGACGACGCCAGCGAACTGGCCGTTGAGAACGTCGCGCGCGGGAAGCTTGGCGATCGCCGTGAAGCGTTCCTCGTCGAGGCTGGTTTCACCCATGAAGCCGCCGCGATAGGTGAGCACTTCGTGCTCTTTGTTGAAGGTGGTGATCGCCTTGGCGGCCATCGCCGTGTCGCCGCGGACGAAGGTGAGCGCGGTCGGTCCGTGCAGGAGCTCGGAGAGGCCTTCCCGGCCGACTTTCTCAGCGGCGATCTTGGTCAACCGGTTCTTGACGATGCGGAAGCTGGCGTCGGCTTCGCGCAGTTTGGCGCGCAGTTCGGCCGCCTGCGGGACGCTGATCCCCCGGTAGTCCACGGCGAAGATCGCCTCGGCCGCCTCGATCTCGGCCGCGATCTCCTCTATGGCTTGTGCCTTTTCTTCTCGGTTCATCTCGTCACCTGCACCGGGCTTCCGCTGCCGATGGGCCTTAAAAGCGCTCTATATCAGCGCTTATCGGCCCGTCGGCGGCTGCCGATGGTCTCGGGTTGCGCGGCGGGGGAGTTTAGGCGGTCGCCAGCTCCGGCGCTTTGACGGTGGCGTCGACGCGGATGCCGGGGCCCATCGTCGTCGTCAGCGTGCAGGAGACGACGTAGCGACCCTTTGCCGCGGAGGGCTTGGCGCGGACGATCTCGTCCATCACCGCGGTGAAGTTCTCGAGCAGTTTCTCGGGATCGAGACTGGCCTTGCCGATCGACATGTGGACGATCGCCTGGCGGTCGGTGCGGTATTCGACCTTGCCGGCCTTCGACTCGGTGACCGCCTTCTCGACGTCGTCGGTGACCGTGCCGACCTTCGGGTTCGGCATCTTGCCCTGCGGGCCGAGGACGCGGCCGAGCTTGCCGACCGTGCCCATCATCTGCGGGGTCGCGATCGCGACGTCGAAGTCGGTCCAGCCCTCCTCCTCGACTTTCTTCGCCAGGTCGTCGCCGCCGACGAAGTCGGCACCGGCCGCTTCGGCGTCGCGCGCCTGCTGGCCCTGGGCGAAGACGGCGACGGTGACGTCCTTGCCGAGGCCGTGGGGCAGGGCGAGGGTGCCGCGCAGCTGCTCCTCGGCGTGACGGACGTTGACGCCGAGCAGCACGTGCAGCTCGACCGTCTCGTCGAAGCCGGCGCTTGCGGTCTCCTTGATCAGCGCGATCGCCTCCGCGGGCGGGTAGGCGCGCTCGCGCTGGACCTTGTCGAGCTGTTTGCGGTAGCGCTTGCCGTGGGCCATCGTCTCTCCCCTACTCCACGTCGACGCCCATCGAGCGGGCGGTGCCGGCGATGATCTTCGAGGCGGCGTCGAGGTCGTTGGCGTTGAGGTCGGGCATCTTGCGCTCGGCGATCTGGCGCACCTGGTCCATCGAGATCGTCCCCACCTTGTTGACGTGGGGCTCGCCGGAGCCCTTCTTGATCCCGATCGCCTCCTTGATCAGGACCGCGGCGGGCGGCGTCTTGGTGATGAAGTCGAAGGAGCGGTCCTCGTAGACCGTGATCTCGACCGGGATGATCGTCCCGCCTTCGGACTGGGTCTGGGCGTTGAACGCCTTGCAGAACTCCATGATGTTGACGCCGTGCTGGCCCAGCGCCGGACCAACCGGCGGCGCCGGGTTGGCCGAGCCGGCCGATATCTGCAGCTTGATCTGGGTGAGGACCTTTTTCGCCATCGGGATCGGGGAGGGTAGCTAGATCTTCTTGACTTGGTCGTAGCTGACTTCGACCGGAGTCTCTCGGCCGAAGATCGAGACCAGCACCTTGAGTTTGGCGGCGTCCTCGTTGATCTCTGCGATCTCGCCGGAGAAGTCGGAGAGCGGGCCGGAGACGACCTTGACCGATTCGCCGACCGAGAACTGGGCCTGCGTGCGCGGCCGCTCGGCGGTCTCGCGGTGCAGCAGGCGGTCGACCTCGGCTTTGGAGAGCGGCACCGGCTTGCTGGCGGGGCCGACGAAGCTGGTCACCCCGGGCGTGTTCTTTACCACGCCCCAGGCGTCGTCGGTCATCTCCATGTTGACCAGGACGTAGCCGGGCATCGTCTCGCGCGCCTTCGGTTCCTTCTGGCCTTCTTTGTTGACCTCCATCACGTCTTCGGTCGGGATGACGATCTGGCGGATGTACTTGCCCATGTCCATCGTCTGGACGCGGTGCTCAAGGTTCGCCTTGGTCTTTTTCTCGTGCTTGGAGTAGGTGTTGATCACGTACCAGCGATACATCGTCGGGAGGCCTTTTCTTCGGGATCCGGTTAGAGGATCTGCTTGATCAGTTCGTTGAAGACGAAGTCGAGCAGGCCGAGATAGGTGGCGGCGACGGCGACGAAGACGATCGTCACCGCGGTGGCCTGCACAAGGGTGTCGCGGTCGGGCCACTGCACCTTTTTCAGCTCCGCCCAGCAGGAAGCGATGAAGCCGATCGCGCCGCCGCGCGTGCGTTCGGCGGCGGCCTGCTTCTGCTTGCGGTCGAGCTGCTCGCGCTCGCGGCGCTTCTCCTCGCCGCGCTTGCGCTTCTCCTTCTCCTTGAGAGCCTTGGCCTCGGCGCGGCGCTCGGAGCGCGAGGACTTAGGCGCATCGGGGGTCTCGAGCTGCGCCTCCTGGGCGCCGACCGCGATCCCGGCCTCGACCGCCTCGATCTCGGCGACGTCGCCGGAGACGGGGACCTGGGTGCCGCGCTGGGCGCGCGACTCGGCGTCGCGCTCGGCGGCGACCCCTCCGTCGCCGGAGCGCTGGCGCTCCTGCTCTTCGCGGGCGCGGCGCTCGGCCTTGCGCTGTGCGCGGCTCTTGGCCATCGGAGCTAGCGCGTCTCCTTGTGCGCGGTGTGCTTGCCGCACCAGCGGCAGTATTTGCGCATCTCGATCCGGTCCGGAGTGTTCCGGCGGGACTTGTTCGTCTGGTAGTTGCGCCGCTTGCAGTCTTCGCAAGCCAGCGTCACCGCGATGCGGACATCTCCGCGTGCCATCTAGATCCCTCGATTGCGTAGGCGCCTTACAAGAGAAAACCTCGGGCCGAGGCGCGAGGCTGAGCCGAAGAATAGCGCTCCGAGGACCGTGGCGACGCGCCCTCAGCCAGTGCCGGCAGCGGCCGCCCTACGCGCCTCCTCGAGGCCGAGATACGGGGTAAGGACGAACTGCACGGCCTCGGGAACGAGGGTGCGCAGCTCGGCGGCGCGGCCCTGGTCGACGCGCTGGGCGATCAGCATGATCAGGCCACCGGCGAGCGAGCGCTCGAGGATCTCGGGCAGCTGCTCGTTCTCGGGTTGCAACTCGCGACCGGGCGTGAGCAGCCCGGCACAGTAGTCGACCAGGCGGTTGTAGCGGGCGAAGCCGTCGCGGCCGCGCGCGATCGCCTCGTTGGTGAGGACGTTCGCCGTCTCCGGATCGGCGGCGGCGAACTCGAAGCCGGCGCGGATCGCCGCCGCGATACGGACGGGCCAGTCGCCAGGGACCCCGTATGCCTCCTCGACGAACACCTGCAGGCGCGCAAACGCAGCCTCGAAGGCGTGCGAGAAGTCGTCCGGTTGCGGGCTGGAGAGCACCTGAACCTGCCTAACCGGCGCAGCACGCGGGGCAAGCTGACCGTTACCTCCCGCAGCACCGGTCCAGAGACTATAAACATCAATGTCTGTTCGCGTGGTCCGGACGCCTGATCGATTGACCCACGTATGCGGTGGTCAATCGGTCAGTCGATGCGCCGCTCCGCAAACGCAGCGAACTGGCGCAGATCGTCCAAGTACATGAGCGAGCCGAACACGGCGCTGTCGTCCACCTCCATATAGAGGTGGACGAGGAGATTGCGCTGGCGAGCGGCATCCCCCAGGCGGCCGGCGAGGTCTGCAGGCAAAAGCTCCTTGTCGGCAAGGATCTTGAAGATGCCCGCGTAGTCGGTCGGCGCCGGAGCCGAAAGTTCGGCAACGATCTGCGCGCCGAGGTCGATGCAGATCTGGATCGCGACCTCGAGCAGACGCTCGGTCATCGCCCGCAGGTTCGCGTCTGCGAGATAGACGTCCCTTCCCCCGGCCCGCACCTCATCGAGGCGCTCAATTGTCTCCTCGAGACGAGCGAGGCGGGCTTCAGCGCGCTGGTCGTCGACCAAAGTTCCCCTCCTGGATGCGGCGCCGCAACCCTCTTCCCAGCTGAGTCCGTAGCGGCGCCGTGTCGCAGTAATCGAGGATCGCCCGCGTCTCCAGCCGTACACGCTCGTCGCGATCGCGCTCGACGAGGCGAACTCCACCGTGCAAGGCACGTTGACGTAGAAGCGGCGGAGCCCCGTTGAGCATGATCAGGTCGATCTCGTCTGTCCCGAGAGCTGTTTCGGCAGCGGCGATCAGGTCAAGCTGGAGGCGAAAACGCGCCGAAGAGTCCAGTCCCGGCTCATGCCAGACAGCGATGTCGATGTCGGATAGCGGCAGAGTCTTGCCTCGGGCCTGCGAGCCGATCAGCATTGCGGCGACCACGCCGTCGCGATCGAGCCCTGCGGCTAGTCGCTCACGTGCACGCGCATCGACCGGCGGCACTCGCGATGTCTCGTTGACGACGACCATCGCCCACATCGTCCTCGATCCGCCGGACCGAGTCCAGTCACCGCGGCCGACGGGCCGATACGTCAACGCATAGTTGACGTATCGGCCCGTCGGCCCCCTTTAGGCGGCGCGGCGCATCTCCTCGGCGGCCGCGGCCGGGCCTATATATGGAACGAGCATCGCGAAGAGCAGCTCCGGGAGCTGGGCAGGGAGCTGGGAGCTGCGCTCGGCGACCAGCTCGTCGAAGATCAGGGCGGAGACGGCGCCGGCGGCCATGGTCGAGATGTGCTCCGGCAACTCGGCCTCGGGATGGAGGCGGCGGCCGCCGTCGAGGTAGGCGGTGAAGCGGGTGAGCGCATCGGTGTGCTTGCGGCGGGCATCGGCGCCGGCGCCGGCGACCTCGACCACGGCGGTGCGGGCCATCTCGGGCTCCTCGGCGAAGAAGTCGAGCAGCGTCGCCAGGCCCCTGCGGACGCGGTCGACCCACGACTGCTCGGCGTCGCATTCGCCGACGATGCGGGTGAAGACGCGGTCGATCAGGGCGTCATAAGCAGCGAGAAAGCAGTCGTGCTTGTCCTCGAAGTTGCGGTAGAAGGTCGTGCGGGTCGTGCCCGCCTCCTCGATCACGTCGGCGACCGAGGTCGCCTCATAGCCCTGACGGCCGACGACCCGCATCATCGCGGTGAGGATCTGCTCGCGCTTGCTCTCTATCTCCACTGCCATCTCAGAAGACTGGAAACGTGATTGTCTTCCCATGATAGCGCTCTGTGTACGACGCGGTTTATTTCTTGGTAGGAGTCGCACTCTCCCCCACCTCCCTGGCGGCCGCCTCTGGGCCCAGGTAGGGGAGGTAGGTGGCGAAGAGGACCTCCGGCAGCAGGTCGGGAAGCCGCTCGGTTCGGCCTTCCTCGATCTCGTCGACGATCAAGCCGATGACGGCGCCGATCGCCATCCGCGAGGTGTTGGCCGGCAGCGCCCGTCCGTTCGGGGCGTAGTCGCGGCCCTCGTCGAAGAACGGCGTCATCCGCTGCAGGGCGGCGCGGTAGCGGCGCTGAGCGGCCGGCCCGGCCGAGCCGACGTCGACGAGGGCGAGGCGGGCCAGCTGCGGCTCGGCGGCAAGCGAGGAGAGCAGGGCGTCGAGGCCGGCGCGGACCCGGGCCGGCCAGCCCAGCTCGGCTTCGAAGGCGGTCGCGATGCGGCGTGTGAGGACGTCGACGGCAGCCTCGTAGGCGGCGAGGAAGCAGGCCTCCTTGTCCTCGAACATCTCGTAGAAGGTGGTGCGGGAGATGCCGGCCTCCTTGGTCAGGTCGGCGACGGTTGTCGCCGCGTAGCCCTTCTCGGCGACGACGTCGATCGCGGCGGAGAGCAGCCGCTCGCGCTGGGAGCGGGCGATCACCTCCGGAGGTAGGCGGTGCCGACCGCGTGGCGGCCGCCAGTGCTCACGCCCCTGCCTCCCCTCCCGCGGCGCCAACTCAGCTGTCCGCCGCGGCTCGCTCACGTTCTGCCTCGCGGGCCTGGCGCAGCGCCTCCTCCTGGCCGAGGTATGGAACGGTCGTGATGTAGACGACGTCGGGCAGCAGCTCGGGCAGGCGCTCGGTGTTGCCGGAGAGGATCTGGCCGACGATCAGCGACTCGGCGGCGGCGAGCGCGGCGCGAGCGGCGCTGGAGGGAATCGCCTCTTCCTCCATCGGATCGTCGCGACCGCGTTCGAGCAGCGACTGCAGGACGCGCTTGCCCGAGGCGTAGAGCTCGTAGGAGTGCCCGCCAGCTGAGGGCGCCTCGATCATCGCCATGCGGGCGAAGGTCGGCCGGCTGGCGAGCAGCTCGAGGAAGGTCGCGGCCGCGTCGCGAACCATCTTCGCCCACGGCTTGTCGGGGGAGTAGACGGCGACGATGCCGCCCATCGCGTCGGCGAGCGAGAGCTCCATCGCCGCGTGGAAGCAGTCGTCCTTGTCCTTGAAGAGCTCGTAGAAGGTGGCGCGCGAGACGCCCGCGGCGGCGCACACGTCGGCGATCGTCGTCGCCCCGTAGCCCTTCTCGGCGGTCGTCTCGGCGATCGCGACGAGCAGCCGTTCGCGCTGAGAGTGGGCGGCCAGCGGCTCGAGCAGATCGTCGCGGCCGGCCGGGAGATGCTCGTCCTCGATCAGGACGCCGAGGTCTTTGGGGTCGGTGGGGGCGGGTGAGGAGGGTGGCATTGGGGCAATCCCAGGTAGACAACGGTGTTTCGCGTAAACGCGATTGTACACCTGGATCGAGATCCCGATAGATGGTGGCGTACCGGAAGCGCTGCTCAAAACGCTCCGAAGCCAAGGGATTCCGCCGTGTGCACCGCTAGCTCGAGGAAGATGGTGGGGGAGTTCGAGAAATTGGCCTATGAAGCGGCGCTTCGCGGCCTCGACACTCGCAGCGCGACACGGCCCGGCGGCAATACCCGCTCCCACTGGATAGCGCGTCTCCTCTTCTAATCGCTCTTTCCGGCCAATGCCGCTCGGATGAAGGTGCTCTTGGCCTCGGTGTATGCCTCGCGATCGTCGCGATGGCGTTTGGCCAGATCGCGCTTCAAAGCCGCGTAATCGGCGGCAAGCCGGGGATCGGCGCGAAGACGATCGCGGAGGGCCAGCTCGTCGCGATATCGCTGAGAGCCCGTGGGAACGAGGTGCAGATGATGAGTGCGATGCGCTGGGTCGGGCTTGCAGAACCAGTGCATCTCGGCGGGCAGGAACGGCGCGTAGAGGTAGTCGAGATCCGCCAATGGCTCGAAGCAGGCGCGGGAAACCTCGAGGTCGAGGACGCCGGCCATGATGTCGATGATCGGCTTGGCTTCAAGGCCGGGGACGGCGGTGCTGCCGACGTGATGAATGCCGCCAACGATCCAGCGTCCGATCGTCTCCGCGAGCGCGGCCCACTCCAACTCAAAAGCAGCCGGCCAACCGGGGTCCGGGGGCACGAGTCGGATCGGTTCGTCCATTGAACCGATCAGCTTCCGTCCCCCGGGCGGCGGCGAAAGCCGCCCTCGGCGTCGATCGTCTGACCGGTCATCCAGGCGCTATCGGGAGAGAGGAGCCAAGCGACGATCGGAGCTATGTCCTCCGGGCTCCCCCAGCGAGCGGCTGGGAAGGCGGGGCGCAGGCGCTCGCGCAACTCGTCGGAGGGCCAGCCGGTGTCGACCGGCCCGGGGTTGATCGCGTTGACGGTTATCCCACGATCGGCCAGTTCGTCGGCGAGCGTGCGGGTAGCCTGATGCACCGCCCCCTTGCTGAGCACGTAGGGCAGCTCGCCGGGCATAGGGCCAAGGTGCTGGCCGGAGGTGAGCAGCACGATCCGGCCATCCGGTCGGCTGTCGTCATGGCTCTCGGCAAATGCCTGTGCCAGGAGCACGGCAGCGCGGGCGTTCACGGCCCAAGCCCTGTCGAGCTCCTCGGCGGTCACGGCCTCTAGCGAGTGCTGGGAATCGTGGGCGTGGTTCACCACGAGAGCGTCGACCGCGCCGAATGCCTCGATCGCCGCCGCGATCATCCGCCGCGGAGCGTTCGGGTCTCCGAGGTCGGCTTCGACGTGTCGAAGGGAGTGCGGGACGCCGCCAAGCTCGGCGAGCAGAGAGTCGACCTCATCGCCGGCACCGGGCGGCTGGCCAGAGTCACCTGGGGAGAACGAGTGGAGAAGAACCTCGTTGCCGTCTCGAAGCAGGCGACGCACGATCGCGAAGCCGATCCCGGCCCGGCGACTCGCGCCGGTCACGACCACGACCCGCTCCTCGGTGGATCGATCGACCATGGCTGACTTCTACTCGAAGCGTCGCC
>DASVFR010000020.1:0-3725 GCA_036379955.1 Solirubrobacterales bacterium | reverse complement strand
CGGTGACGAAGACCTCGCCGTGCTGGAAGGGGCTCATCGTGCCGGGGTCGACGTTGATGTAGGGGTCGAACTTCTGGAGCTGGACGCGAAAGCCCCGACTGACGAGGAGGCGCCCGATGGAGGCTGACGCGATCCCCTTGCCGAGGGAAGACACGACGCCGCCTGTCACGAAGATGTATCGGACCATGCCTGAGATCGTCTGCCGAGTGAGTCTAGCCAACGCGTCAGAGGGTTCCTGTCGACCGCCGAGGACTCGGCGACGATCCTGATCCGGTTCTTGATCTCGTTGGTGATGTGCGGGATCACCTGCACCGTGGCGCCGAGGTAATCGCCGCGACGCTCGCGGTTGATCACCGAGTTGTAGACGGCGCCGGCGGTGACGTTGGACGCCCGCGATGTGTTCTCGTCGGTGAAGCGCTCGTAGTGGCCGAGATCGAGGTCGGTCTCGGCGCCGTCCTCGGTGACGAAGACCTCGCCGTGCTGGAAGGGGCTCATCGTCCCCGGGTCGACGTTGATGTAGGGGTCGAACTTCTGCAGCTGGACCCGGTAGCCGCGGGAGACGAGCAGGCGCCCGATCGAGGCGGCGGCGATCCCCTTGCCAAGAGCCGAGACGACGCCGCCCGTGACGAAGATGAAACGGGTGTCGGTCATGAAGCGAGCCCGAATTCCGCGCGCATCACGATCTGGTTCTTTGCGGGTGGAATTCGGGCGAAGTCGTGTCCCATGCTCTGCCGAGCGAGTCTAGCCAGCGCAAAGGCGGAACCGACTCGATTGCCGTCGAGATCGAACGCATCTCCCCGTAAATGGTCAGTCCGGAGACGAGGGCGAGGGCGATCAGCCGCGCGTCCGGCCCCAGCGTCGTCAGCAGCCAGACTCCGGCGATCGCCCCGAGCAGGTTCGAGCCGGTGTCCCCGAGCATCGCCCGCTCGCGCAGGGTGAAGGCGGCGCCGACCGCGACCGGACCGGCGAAGATCCCGAGCAGCTCGACCGGCGCCCAGGTCCAGGCACCGACGCAGAGGCCGGCGCCGAGCAGTCCCAGCGCCTTCTCCGCCCGACCCGGCCGCAGGTCGAGCAGGTTGAAGGCGTTGGTGGCGAGGATCAGCAGCGCCACGTCGGCGAGGTAACGCCACGATTCGAGGCCGCGCCCGGAGACGACGTAGGCGGCGAGCGCCAGCGCCCCGAGCGCCTTCACGGCGCCGGTCGAGAGGCTGCCTCGGCGCAGCGCCCGCGCGTGCCCGCGCCAACCGCGCGGCGCCGCGACCGACTCGCCGCGGCCGAGCGCGTCGTCGAGGAAACCGAGGAAGGCGACGCCCAGCAGGTAGGGCATCCAGCGCCGCAGCTCGGGAACCAGCAGGTGCAGGTCGACGCGATCGTCGAGGAAGGCGAGCGGGGCAAGCGCGACCAGCGAGGCGGTCGCCAGCACCGCGCCGAGCGGGAAGGCGAGCGAGGCGCCGCGGTAGTTCTCGCGCGTCAGCCCAGCCTCGGCGAGGCCGCGCACCCCCGCCGGCACGACGAAGGCGGCGACGACGATCGCCACCGGCAAGCCAATCCAAGTCACCGAGCCGACGACCCCGCGGGCGCGAGCAGGTCCGGCAGCAGCCGGTCGGCGGAGCCCTTGATCCCGAAGCTGCCCTCCGCCCCGAGCAGACCGAAGACCATCGCCACCTGCCCGGCGGTGAGGTCGACGTCGTCGACGCTGGTCAGGTCGTTGCCGTTGAAGAAGGAGACCGAGGAGGTTTCGGCGCCGGAGGTCTCGACCCCCACCGCCGGCCGGTGCGTGCCGACCATGCCGGCGATCAGCGCCGATTCCAACCGCCCGGCATTGGCCCGTTGCACCGGCCCGAGCTCTTCGGGCACGTCGCGGACGACGACGACCCCGTCGAGGGCGCCGAAGTTCCCGCTCGCCCGCGAAAAGAGGTGACCGCGGACGACTTCCGGCAACGTTCCGCCGCGGACGATCTGCCTGCCGAGACCGACCCCGAAGGCCGTGAGCGCGTCGGGTTCCGTGCGCAGACGGGCGAAGCGGGTCTTCGAGAGGTCGCCGCCGAGGCCGTTCAGGTCGACCGGCTCGCGCACCACGCCGATGCCGACGAGCCGCGCTCCGGTCGGCTCCAGCGCGGCCTCGATCGCCGAGACCGTGTCCCCCGGCAGGTCGCCGATCGCGAGGACGCCGATCCGCCGCCCCGCCAGTCGGTCGCGCACCAGAGCCGGGTAGACGCGGCTGGCGAACTCGTCGGAGCGGCCCAGCTCGGTGCTCAGTTCGTCGGCGCGCGCGCGGGCGTCCTGCAGGTTGCCGGTGAGGCTGTGCTCGAGGTCCTTGCGCGTGCTGGTCAGCGCGTCGCCGCCGAACTCGGCGCCGATCAGGATGCCGATCGCCAGGGCGAGGAAGACGGCGACGAGCGAGGTTGCGTGGTATTTCGCGCTGTACCCCATCCGCCGTCGCTAGAGGCCGAGCCAGATCCGGATCTTCAGCCAGACCAGGTCGAAGAGGTCGCTGAGCGCCGGCGAGGTGACGATGACGATCGCCAGCAGGATCGCGAAGGCGGCGAGGAAGAGGACGATCGGCCCGAACGGCGAGCTCGGGTTGTAGAGCCGGCTCACGCCCTTGGCGTCGACCAGCTTCTCGCCGATCCGCAGCCGCGTGAGGAAGGTCGAGGACATGCCGCCGCGCTTGCGGTCGAGGAACTCGATCAAGTTGAAGTGGGCGCCGACGCTGACGATCAGCGCCGCCCCCTTCTCGTAGGCCATCAGCATCGCCACGTCCTCGCTGGTGCCGGCGGCTGGCAGGAGGGTATGGGTGAGACCGAGCTCCTGCAGGCGCTCGCGGCCGGGAGCCCCGCGCCCGTCCGGGTAGGCGTGGACGACCAGCTCGGCGCCGCAGCGCAGCGCCTCGTCGCTCGCCGAGTCCATGTCGCCGAGGATGACGTCGGGCTTGAGGCCGGCTTCCAGCGCCCCGTCGGCGCCGCCGTCGACGGCGACCACCAGCGGCCGCACGTCGCGGATGTAGGCGCG
The DNA here is from genome assembly GCA_036379955.1 of Solirubrobacterales bacterium. Taxonomy (GTDB): domain Bacteria; phylum Actinomycetota; class Thermoleophilia; order Solirubrobacterales; family 70-9; genus VRUE01. The sequence continues at coordinate 713 of DASVFR010000020.1, read as the reverse complement.
CAGCGCCTTCAGGTCGCGGCGATGGTGCTCGCCGCGGACGACGATCAGCACGTGCCGGTCGCGGAAGGAGGCGCGAGTCGGCGGGAACTCGACGCTGCCGGTCAGCAAATCGGTCTCGCCGCGCACGTGGGCGACGGTGTTCTCGGCGAACTCGGCAAGCGCCTCGTCGACGCGCAGGCGCTGCTCGTCGAGCTGCAGCTCGAGCTCGACCGAGCTCAGCTCGCGACCGCGCAGGACCTCGCGGCCCGCCATGGAGACGACGCCGGCGGCGACCGTCACCGGCTCCCCCTCGTTCAGCAGCTCGAAGGGGTCGGCGTCGGCAACGTCGACCAGCGCGACCCCGGCGTGGACAAGCAATAGCGGCCCGGCGTTGGGGTAGCGGCCGTCGCTGGACGGCGAGGCGTTGAGGACCGCGCGGACGCCGGTGTCGATCAGCTCCTCGGCCGCGATCCGATCGATGTTGCGGTGGTCGATCACGGCGACGTCGCCGGGACGCAGGCGCTTGACCAGGTGCTTGGTGCGGCGGCCGAGGCGCGCGGTCCCCTCGACCACCCTGTCCGGGGACGACCCGTTGCGACGCGAGAGCAACGCGGGCAGCCGACGACGGGTGGCGATCGCCATCGGCAGAGGGTACCCCGTCCGCCCGCGCCTACCCGGGGGACGTGCCGGTGGTTAGCCGCCCATATGGGCGGCTAACCACCGGCACGTCCCCC
>DASVFR010000019.1:0-18285 GCA_036379955.1 Solirubrobacterales bacterium | reverse complement strand
GTCAGCGCTTTTCGGCCCGTCGGCCCCGTTGTTCGGGGTTAGCTGCCGACGGTTACGGTGGGGGTGGGCTGGAAGCGGGCGCCGTTGCCGAAGGGGCTGGCGGTCTCTTCGATCCGCGCTTCCAGGGCCAGCTCCTTCTCGAAGTCAGCGGCTTCGGCGTGCTGGAAGGAGACGTCCTCGCCCTCGAGCAGCTCGATGAAGACCTCGACGAAGCGGGCGTCGAGCTGTTTGCCGGCGACCCGGCGCAGCTCGCGAATCGCCTCGTGGCTGGGCATCGGCGTGCGGTAGGAGTCGCGCGCCGTCATCACGTCGTAGGTGTCGGCGACGGAGATGATCCGCGCCAGCTCGGGGATGTCGTCGCCCACGAGGCCGCGCGGATACCCCTTGCCGTCGATCCGCTCGTGGTGGGCGAGGATGATCTCCGCGACCGGGCCGTAGCCGTCGAGCGAGGAGACGACGCGGGCGCCCTGCTGGGGGTGGCGGCGGATCAGCATCCAGTCCTCGTCGGTGAGCGGCACGTTGGCCTTGAGGATGCGGTCCGGCAGGATGAACTTGCCGATGTCGTGCAGCAGCGCGGCGATGTGGACGAGCTCCTCCTCCTGGCGCGAGAAGCCGGCCCGCTGGGCGATCGCCCGCGAGTAGCGCGCCACCGCGGCCGAGTGGCGGGCGGTCATCTGGTCCCGCAGGTCGAGCGTGCGCAGCATCGCGCTCAACATCCCAACCTGGAAGCTGGCCAGCTGCTTGCTGCGCTTCTCCAGCTCCAGGGCGCGCTGCTGGGAGACGAGCAGGGCACCGAGCAGGTACTGGAAGGTGATCAGGACGACGCCGAAGAGGGCGACGCTGGCGAGGCCGACCTTGAGGTAGAGGAAGGCGACGCCGATCGTCATCAGCGCCGCCATCAGCTCCGACGGCAGGATCGTGAAGAGGACGCTGCCGAGCTTGCGCCAGAACGGCGTCCGCTCCAGGTAGCGCATGAAGCCGAAGGTGATCGCGAAGTTGATCCCCAGCGCGAAGAGGAAGAGGCCGAAGACGGCGAGATAGAAGGACAGTTCCGACGTCTGCAGGCCGGTTTTCTCGACCAGCGCGTGGAAGGCGACGCCGCCGATCAGCGGATAGACGGTGTAGTCGAAGACGTTGATCAGGAGCGTGTAGGGAGACGAGCGCCAGCGCAGCCAGCCGGCAAGGATCGTGAAAATGCCGATCAGGGCGGCGGGGGTCCCGCCGAGGAAGACCATCGCGAGGACCAGGGCGAGGAAGCTGCCGGAGATGGCGAAGCTCGAATCGGTCGCCGCGGTCAGGTCGCTGAAGACCGAGAAGGCAAGCAGGACCCCGAACAGGGCCAGGTCCCAGTTCCCCTCGGGCGCGGCGACGGCGGCGGCGGCGAAGGCGGCGAGCAGGCCGAGCCACGTGAGAACGACGGCGAAGCGGGTTGGACGTTGGGTTTCGGCCATCAAACTCTAGTCCGGAGATTGCAGGAAATTCCGGCTTTCCGACCGGGCCAAACTAGCCACAAGTTGCACGGATGACAAGAATGGTGGACTCATTGCACGAACTCGTCCGCTTCTTGTTTCGGCACCCGCGGAGGGGAAGTTGACCGTGAGACATGAAAAAAGCGCCCACGAGGGCGCCTCTTTCAACAAAGCTGACAAAAGACAAAGCTATTCTTTGTCTGAAGATCTAGTGGTTGCGGACACCCATCTTCTTGATCCTTTCCCTCGTTGAAAGCCCAAGGCGAAGAAGCCATCGCCCTCGCCCATGTGGAATCGCTGTGCACAGGTTCTAGCACAACTTCGCCGAAACTTGTGCAACTGCAGGAAATCTTGCCCAAATCCTTGAAGATTTGGGCACCCAAAATCAAGTAACCGAGGGGGAAGTCGTGCGTAGAGCCGATTGGAGAACCACGCTGCGGCGGCCGGCGTTCCCCCGCCTGGCCCTGACCTACGCGGTCAACGAGCTCGGCGACTGGATGGGCCTGGTGGCGCTCTCGGTGCTGGTCTGGGACCGGACCGGGAGCCCGGCGGCGACGACGGCGCTCTTCATCGGCATGGGCTTCGTCCCCGCCCTGGTGGCGCCGGCGCTCGCGACCCGCGCCGAGCAGTCGCCGCCGCGCTTCGCCCTTCCCGTCATCTACTGCGTCTCGGCAGCCGCCTTCGGGGTCCTGGCGCTGATCGCCGACCACGCCTCGATCGGGCTCATCGTCGTCTTCGCCGCGATCGACGCGGCGCTCGGCATCGCCGGCCGCTCGATCACCCGCTCCGTCGTCGCCGCGATCCTCGAGCCGCACGGCGAACTGCGCACCGGCAACGCGGTCCTCAACGTCGCCTTCACCGTCGGCGTCACCGTCGGCCCGGCGTTCGCCGGACTCGTCGTCGCCGGCGTCGGCGTGCAGAGCGCCCTGCTGCTCGACGCCGCCTCCTTCTTCGTGATCGCGGGGGTCCTGCTCACCGCCGGCTCGCTGCCGAAGGTCGAGCCCGAAGAGGGCGGCACGCGCGAACGCCTGCGCGCCGGGATCGCGTACGTGCGCGGGACGACGACGCTGCGCCAGCTGCTGCTCGCCCAGAGCGGCGCCTTCGTCTTCTTCTCCGCGGTGCTGCCGATCGAGGTCATCTACGTCAAGGAGACGCTCGGCGCCGGCGACGCCGGCTACGGGCTGATGCTCGCCTGCTGGGGCCTCGGCATGCTCATCGGCGGCCTCCTCTTCGCGAGGCTGAACAGCGGGTCGATCCCCCGCCTGCTCTTCTGGAGCACCTTCGCGATCGGCCTCGGCTACCTGCTGCTCGCCGCGGCGCCCACGCTCGCCTTCGCCTGCGCCGCCTCGGTGATCGGCGGGGCCGGCAACGGCGTGCAGTGGGTATCGGCAATCAGCGCCGTGCAGGAGCTGACGGCGTCCTCGATGCAGACCCGGGTGATGAGCATCCTCGAATCCTCCAACGCGGCGATGCCGGGCCTCGGCTTCCTGCTCGGCGGGCTGACGACCGGCGCCTTCGACCCGCGCGTGACCTTCCTCGTCGCCGGTCTCGGCGTGCTCGTCATCATCGCCCTCGCGACTCCGGTCCTCGGCGCCAGCTGGCCCCCGGGGAGGGAAAATTCCAAAACGGACGAAGGAGACGCCGGGGCGGAGATTATGGTGGAGCTAATTCCAGTGGGAGGCCGTCCACCCACGCGGTCCAACTCGGAGGTAAGGCCTTGAGAAAGCCCGTTCTGGCTCTGTTCTCGTTCGCCCTCGTCGCGTCGATCGCCCTCGGGCTCAGCGCCTGCGGCGGCTCCGGCAAGGAAGGCGGGACGCTGACCGGCAGCTACGCCTCCTTTCCCGACTACCTCGACCCCGCCCTCTCCTACAGCCAGGAAGGCTGGACGGCGATGTACGACACCTACCTGCCGCTGCTCACCTACAAGCGCGCCAACGGCGAGGAAGGCAGCCAGGTGGTCCCGGCCCTCGCCGAGAGCATGCCCAAGGTCACTAACGGCGGCAAGACCTACGAGCTGACCCTGCGCAAGGGCCTCAAGTACTCCGACGGCACGCCGGTCAAGGCATCCGACTTCAAGAGCTCGATCGAACGCCTCTTCCTGGTCAGCTCGCCGGGCTCGGGTTTCTACGAAACCATCGTCGGCGCCCAGAAATTCGCCGAAACGAAGAAGGGCGGGATCGGCGGGATCGAGACCGACGACAAGACGGGCAGGATCACGATCGACCTGACCGGCCCGCGGGGCACCTTCGTCAACGAGCTCGCCCTGCTCTTCGCCGCGGTGCTTCCCTCCGACACGCCGGCCAAGAACCTCACCAACGACCCTCCCCCCGCGACCGGCCCCTACATGATCGCCGGCGTCGAACCGGGCCGCGGTTGGTCCTACAAGCGCAACCCGTACTGGGCCTCGGACAACGGCCCGCGGATCGACGCCGTCGGCGACGGCCACTTCGACAAGATCGAGATCTCGGTCGTCCGCAACGACTCGACCCAGGTCAACGAAATCGAACAGAACAGGACGATGTGGATGCAGCCCCCGCCGCCGGCGGACCTCTACGCGGAAGTCAAGGACAAATTCGAAGGCACCCAGTTCCGGGTCGAGCACCCGATCAACGTCTACTACTTCTGGATGAACACCCAGAAGCCACCGTTCGACGACGTCAAGGTGCGCCAGGCGGTCAACTACGCGGTCGACCCGGCGGCGCTGGAACGGATCTACGCCGGGTCGCTGGCGGCGACTCACCAGGTCCTCCCTGAAGGGGTGCCGGGGCACAAAGCGTTCAACCTCTACCCGCACAACATGGCCACGGCCAAGCGGCTGCTTGCGGAAGCCAACCCCTCGGACCGCGAGATCACGGTCTGGACGATCAACGAAAGCCCCAACGACGAAGCCGGCGCCTACTTCCAGGACGTGCTCACCAAACTCGGCTTCGACGCCAAGCTGAAGACGATCAACGCCGACAACTACTTCGCGATCATCGGCAACGAATCGACGCCGGATCTGGACGCCGGCTGGGGCAACTGGTACGAGGACTACCCGCACCCGAACGACTTCTTCGAAGGGCCGCTGTCGGGGGATGCAATCCAGCCCACCAACAGCTACAACTTCGCCCGCGCCGACATCCCGGCGCTGAACGAGAAGATCGCGAGGCTCGCGACGGAACCGCTCGGCCCCAAGCAGGAAGCCGAATACGCGGAGCTCGACAAGGCCTACATGGAAGAAGCGGTCTGGGCGCCCTACGGGACGAGCACGACGACGACCTTCGTCAACGACGAAATCGACCTCGACAAGGTCGTCTTCAACCCGACCTTCGGGCAGAGCCTCGCCAGCTTCGAGCTGAAGTAGTCGCCCGGGCGCGGCTTCACAATACGAGGGTGGCCTTCGAGCCCAATGCCGAGGAGGCCGCCCCCGGGGCGGTGGGCGGCGGCCCCTGGCGCCTCGCCTGGCGGCGCCTGCGACGCAACCGGGTGGCGCTCGCCTTCGGCGGCCTCTTCGTCGCAATCGTCCTCTTCTGCCTGGCGGCTCCGCTCTGGGCTGACCAGGTCGCCCACACCGGGCCCAACGACACCCACACGCTGGGCAAGGTCGAGGTCGGCGGCGAAAGCCGCGAAGTCGTCAACCCCGAAGGCAAGCCGCTCGGCCCGCAGTGGTTCGAAGCCGGGGGGCGGTTCTTCCTCGGCGCCGACGGGCGGCTCGGCCGCGACGAGATGGTGCGGCTGATGTACGGCGGGCGCACCTCGCTCCTGATCGGCTTCGCCGCGGCGCTGCTGACGACCCTGCTGGCCACGGTGCTCGGCCTGCTCGCCGGCTACTACCGGGGCTGGACCGACGCCGTGATCGCGCGCGGCCTGGACGTGATCTGGGCCTTCCCGGTCACCCTGCTGGCGATCGCGCTCGGCCTCGCGCTCGCGGTCGGCGGCCTGCGGATCGGGCCGCTGCACCTCTCGGGCGGCTCGATCTGGATCCCGACCCTGATCATCGGCGCCGTCTACGTCCCCTACATGGCGCGGCCGATCCGCGGCGAGGTCCTCTCGCTGCGCGAGAAGGAGTTCGTCGAGGCGGCCGAGGCGCAGGGCGCAGGGCCGCTGCGGGTGATGTTCGGCGAGCTGCTGCCCAACCTCTGGTCGACGATCATCGTCTTCTTCACCCTCGGCGTCGCCAACAGCATGCTGCTCGAGGCGATGCTCTCCTTCCTCGGCGTCGGCGTGCAGCCGCCGGAAACCTCGTGGGGGACGATGGTCGGCGGCGGCTTCCAGCTGATCACCAGCGCGCCGCAGCTGAGCCTGATCCCGGGCGCGATGATCCTGCTCACCGTGCTCTCGGTGAACGTCTTCGGCGACGGGCTGCGCGACGCGCTCGACCCCCGCTCGAAGCTGCGCCTCGAGGTGCACGCGGGCATCCCGGAGCCCGAGGGGACGGCGGTCTGATGGGCCGCTTCGTCGTGCGGCGGCTGGCCGGCATGATCGCGGTGCTCTTCGCCGTCTCCGTCCTCACCTTCCTGATCTTCAACGTGATCCCCAGCTCCGACCCGGCGGAGCGGATGGCGGGCAAGAACGCGACGCCGCAGCTCGTCGCCAGCATCACCGAGGAATGGGGGTTCGACGAGTCGCTGCCCCAGCAGTACCTGACGATGATGAAGAAGATCTTCAGCGGCGAAGTGATCTCCTACGAAGGGCGCGAAGACGTCGACGAACGGATCCTCGAAGGCATCGGCCCGACGTTCTCGCTATGCATCGGCGCCGCCGTGCTCTGGATGTTCTTCGGCGTCCTCTTCGGCTACCTCTCGGCGACCAGGGCCGGGGGGCTGCTCGACCGGGTGCTGACGATCGTCGCCGTGGCCGGGATCTCGATGCCGGTCTTCCTGATCGGCGAGATCCTCCTCGTCTACCTCACCTACAAGACCGGGCTGTTGCCCTCGGGGGGGTACGTCGAATTCGCCGAAAGCCCGCTTGAATGGGCTGAACACCTGATCCTGCCCTGGGTGACGCTGGCGATCGTCTACGTCGGCATCTACAGCCGGGTGCTGCGCTCGAACATGCTCGACGCGATGAACGAGGACTACGTGCGCACGGCGCGGGCCAAGGGCCTGAGCGAGCGGCGGGTGATGAGCCGGCACGTGATGCGCAACTCGCTGGTCCCGATCGTCACCCTCTTCGGGCTCGACTTCGGCGCCCTGCTCGGCGGGGCGATCGTCGTCGAAGCGATCTTCAGCCTCAACGGGATCGGCGAATACGCCTACATCTCGCTGATCAACACCGACCTGCCGCCGATCATGGCGATCACGCTCTTCGGCGCCTTCTTCGTCGTCCTCTTCAACACCCTGGTCGACGTCGCCTACGCCTACCTCGACCCGCGGGTGAAGCTGGGAGAGTCGGCACGATGACGTTCCGGTGCGCCTTTTACGGTCTATACCCACATAAAGCGCACCGGAAGGGTGGTGGGACTGCGTGAGCGAGGGGCTGCTGTCGGTGCGGGACCTGCGGGTCGGCTTCGCGACCGAAGGCGGTGCGGTGCGGGCGGTCGACGGAGTCTCCTTCGACCTCGCGCCAGGCGAGGTGCTGGCGATCGTCGGCGAGTCGGGGTCGGGGAAGAGCGTCACGGCGCAGACGATCCTCGGCCTCACCCGTTCGCCGAACGCGCGCATCGAGGGCTCGGTTCGGCTCGGCGAGACCGAGCTGCTCGGCGCCGACGAGGCGACGATGCGGGGCGTGCGCGGCAACCGCGTGGCGATGATCTTCCAGGACCCGATGACCTCGTTCAACCCGGTCCACCGGATCGGCGCCCAGATCGTCGAGGCGATCCGCGCCCACCGCGGCGAGGTATCCAAGCAGGAGGCGCGGCAGCGGGCGATCGAGCTGCTCGACTCGGTCGGGATCCCCGACCCGCGACGGCGAGTCGACTCCTACCCGCACGAGCTCTCGGGCGGGATGCGGCAGCGGGCAATGATCGCGATGGCGCTGGCGCTCGAGCCCGAGGTGCTGATCGCGGACGAGCCGACCACGGCGCTCGACGTCACGGTCCAGGCCCAGATCCTGCGCCTGCTCGGGCGGCTCAACCGCGAGCGGGGCCTGGCGACGATCCTGATCACCCACGACTTTGGCGTCGTCGCCGAGGTCGCCGATCGGGTGCTGGTGATGCACGAGGGCGAGATCGTCGAGCGCGGCTCGCTCGACGACGTCTTCTACTCGCCGGCGGACCCCTATACGCGGGCGCTGCTCGGCGCTGTCGTGCGACTCGACCAGGCGCCGCCACTGCGCGCGGCGCGCGAGGCCGAGAGCCTGCTCGAGGTCCGCGAGCTGGTCAAGCATTACCCGGCGAGGGGCGGCCTGCTGCGCCGTGGGGCCGACCCCGTGCGGGCCGTCGACGGGGTCGGCTTCGAGCTGCGGCGGGGCGAGACGCTGGGCCTGGTCGGCGAGTCGGGCTCGGGCAAGTCGACCCTCTGCCGGGCGGTGCTGGGGCTGATCGAGCCCACCGCGGGCTCGGTGCGCTTCGAGGGGTGCGAGATCGCCGGGCTCTCGCGGCGGCGAATGCGACCGCTGCGGCGCGAGATGCAGATGGTCTTCCAGGACCCCTACGCCTCACTCAACCCGCGGCGGCGGGCCGGGCAGATCGTCGCCGAGCCGCTGCGCCTGCAGGGCGAGGCGGGCGGTGGCGAGCTGCGCGGCCGGGCGCTGGAGCTGCTCGGCCGGGTCGGGCTGGGCGCCGAGCACTACGACCGCTTCCCACACGAGCTCTCGGGCGGACAGCGACAGCGGGTCGGGATCGCGCGGGCGCTGGCCCTGCGGCCGAAGCTGATCGTCGCCGACGAGCCGGTCTCGGCCCTCGACGTCTCGATCCGCGCTCAGATCCTCGACCTGCTCGCCGAGCTGCAGGGGGACTTCGGCCTCACCTACCTCTTCGTCGCCCACGACATCGGCGTCGTGCGCCACGTCTCCGACCGGATCGCGGTCATGCACGAGGGGAGAATCGTCGAGATCGGGCCCGCCGACGAGGTCTGCGAGCGCCCGCGCGACGCCTACACCGAGGAGCTGCTGGCGGCGGTGCCGGTGCCCGACCCGCGCCTGGCGCGCGAGCGGCGCCAGAATGTCGGATTGGAGTGACCCTTCCACTCGAACCGCCGATCGCGCCGCAGCTGGCTCTGACCCGCAAGCAGCTGCCGCTTGGCGAGGAGTGGGCCTACGAGCAGAAGCTCGACGGCTTCCGCGCGATCGTCTTCGTCGACGGCGCCAACGCCTACATCCAGTCGCGAGGCGGCAAAGCGCTGGCGCGCTACTTCCCAGAGCTGAGCTTTCCGCCGGGGCGCTACGTGCTCGACGGCGAGCTGGTGATCCGCGACGCCGAGGGCAACCTTGAATTCGACGCGCTGCAGAGCCGCATCCACCCGGCCGAGTCGCGGATCGCGCTGCTGGCGCGCGAGATCCCCGTCTCCTACGTCGCCTTCGACCTGCTCGCCGAGAACGAGGAGTCGCTGCTCGACGTCCCGTTTGGCGAGCGGCGGACGCGGCTGGACGCGACGACTGCTGCATTCGCCGTCACAGACACGGCGAATGCAGCAGTTGCCCCGGTGGGGCAGATCGAGGTCAGCGAGCTCAGCCCGGACCCGGGCCGGGCCGAGGAGTGGCTGGCGCACACCGAGGGGACGATGGCCAAGCAGCTCGACGCGCCCTACCTGCCCGGCAAGCGCAAGGGGATGGCGAAGGTAAAGCGCGAGCGCGAGATCGACTGCGTGGTGATGGGCTGGCGGCCGGGCAAGGAGGAGGGCACGGTCGGCTCATTGATCCTCGGCCTCTACGACGGCGACGACCTGCGACCGGTCGGCCACATCTCCGGCTTCAGCGCCGCGGCCAAACGCAGCATGCGGGCGCTGCTCGAGCCGTTGGAGACGGGCGAGAGCGGCACGGCGGAGCCGAGCCGCTGGAGCGGCGGGCGCGACCTCGAGTGGGTGGCGCTAAGGCCCGAGCTGGTGATCGAAGTCGGCTACGACCACGCCGCGGCGGGGCGGATCAGACACGGGGCGCGGTTCCGGCGGTTTCGGGACGACAAAGAGCCGCGGGAGTGCACGTTCCAGCTGCTCGACCAGGGTTAGAAAAGGCGGGGTTGGGAAGGGGGAACGGCAGTCCCCTCTCCTGACAAGTCGCGGCCGGAGGGGCCGCGACTTTGAGTATCCGCCAGTTGAGTGGACTGCCGCCTCCCCTTCGAAGCGCCGCCCCTACTTCGCCCCCAGCCACGAACCTTTTGCGTGAGCTTCTCCCTCTCGGCTGGAGGCAGAAAGGCACGGCCGCCCTTGTAGAGATTTTCGTACCGCGGGAGGAGATCGGGGCGCTTGGCCTCGAGCCAGGCGAAGAAGACGTCGCGGACCTCGTCGCGGAGGTGGAGGGCGACGCCGCCGAGGAAGGTGGCGCCCGCTTCGCGGGCGCGGTCGACGATCGGCTGGACCTGGGCAGGGTCGTCGTTGATGCCGGGCATCAGCGGCGCGATCAGGACGCCGGACTCGATGCCGCGGTCGCGCAGCTCGGCGACCGCGTCAAGGCGGGCGGCGGGGCTGGGGGTGTGGGGCTCGGTCGCCCGCCAGGCCTCCTCGTCGAGGGTCGGCACGGAGAGGTTGACCGAGACCGGCAGGCGCTCGGCCATCCGCTCGAAGATCTCGACGTCGCGCATGACGAGCGGCGACTTGGTGAGGACCGAGACGGGCGTGTCGGCCGCCTCGAGCGCAGCGAGGATCTCGGGCATCATCCGGTAGCGGCCCTCGACCCACTGGTAGGGGTCGGTGTTGGTCCCCAGCGCAACCAGCTCTCGCTTCCACGACGGTCGCGCCAGCTCGGCCCGCAACAGCTCGGGCACGTTGACCTTGACCACGATCTCGCGCTCGAAGTCCCGCCCGGCATTCAGGTCGAGGTAGGTGTGGGTACGTCGAGCGAAGCAGTTGTGGCTCACGACGCCGTTCGCGATGAAGTCTTCGGTGCCAGTGCTGATGTCGAACATGCGAATCCGACGACCCAGTGGCTCGATTGAGACCACGCCGAGCCTGGCTGACGACTTGAGCGCGATACCGGCGATCGACCGCTTGCGGGTGATCGCTGGGTCGACCTTCTGCAGCAGGCGCAGTTGCTCGCTTAGACCACCCAGCACGCGGACGCTGCGCACCCCGATTGCATTGGGAGGCTCGACGGTGCACGAAACCCCTAGCGAACGAAGACCAGCTCGAGTTCGCTCGATGATCTCGGGGTCTTTGTTGGAAATCCTCAGCGCATCGTTTCGACCCCCCTCGGCATCGAAGATGCCCGCTAGAAAGCCGGCCGTCCAGTCCTCTCCATCAGGGTCCCCCCACGAGATCAGCTCTCGAATTCGCTCGACGCTGTCACGGGCGGAAGTGCGGATCGCATTCATCTCCCTATGTCGCTCGGTGGCCTTCAGGAAGAGGGATTCGTCGGTCTTAATGCCTTGCTCAAAAAGGTAGGACCGGGCGCGCCCCAGCGCCTCGCCATCGGTCAGAGCAAGCCGGAAGCGATGAACCTCACCACGAGCCCGTCCAGGGCGATCGTACGCGTATGAGTCGAGATGACCGTCACCTCGAATCAGGCCGCAGAGATAGCCGCGCCGGTAATCATCGGACTTCGTGATCGTTGCTCCCAACGAGCCAAGCCCCATCAACTCGTTGCTCAACGTCAGGAACGGCCGTCGCTTGCGGCCTTGTTCCGCACCAATCACGTACTTCCAGCCGCGCCGCGCCGTTAGGAAACGATGGTCGCCGCTCGCGATCAGCTCCGTCCCGTCTTCCAACGTAACGCGGTAGGCAGGCTTTCTCGTTGTCCAGTGCGCAAGCACAGGTGTTGGCTCGAAGCGACGGTAGTGACCCCTGCGGATCGTTCCATAGACGATGTCCCCAGCGCGAATGTGCGCCAGCGGCTTCGACCGTCCATCAGCCATCAGGATCGGCGTATCACCATCCATGCAGTACACGCAGGCATGCGTGCACCCTCTGTACGGGTTGATCGTCCAGCCGAATCCGTAGCGCCCGCCGGGAACCCGGTTCAGCGCAGAGCGGGCCCGCACCTCGTGGAAGTTGACCCCCATCGCCTCCGGCGCGTCGAAGGTTCGCACCACCGTCCCGTCGCCAACCCCAGGCAAACGCAGATCGTTCTCGACTCGCTGCTCGTCCCAACGCATACGAACGTATGTTCGCATACAATGCCTACAGAAACAAGAGGCCCGGTCTCCCGGGCCTCTCTACGGCAGATACGGCAGAACTCGCATTGATCGCGGCTAAGTACAGCCGCGAACCGTGTTCCTAAGCCAATTCGCCCCGGATCGCGTAGCGCAGAACGGCGACTACCTGATCGGCGGTGCGAGCCGTCGCCTGCGCCGCCCGGTCGACCTCCTTCAGCGCGTGGTCGAGCTCGGGGTCGTGCAGGGTGACTAGCGGCTTGCCGAGCGCAGCGGCGAAACCGGCGTCGAAGGCCGCGTTCCACTGGCGGTATTTGTCGCCGAAGCGGACGACGACCACGTCGGCGGCGCGGATCAGCGTCTGCGTGCGGATCGCGTTGACGCCGGCGCCCATGTGGTCGCGCCAGAACGGAGTCGGCTCCTCGCCGAGGGTCCCCGTCCCCGCATCGTCGGACGCCGCGTGGTCGGTGACCGGCGCCGAAAGCTCGACCGGCAGTCCGGCCTCCCCCACCCCGGCCTCGATCCGCTCCCGCCAGTCCGAGTGGATCTCGCCCGAGAGGTAGACGCGCCAAGTCCGCTCCGCCATCGCCCATCCATCCTAGCCCGTCACTTTGGCTAGAATTTAATTGACGTGAACGTAAAGATAAGATTGGGACGGGCTGGAATGCCGGCAGGGGCCGGGGTCGCGGCCGATCACGAGCACTACAAGTGGTGGGCGCTCTCCTGCACGAGCCTGGGGATGCTGCTGGTGGCGACCAACTCGGGGACGCTGATCATCGCCCTGCCCGACCTCGAGCGCTCGCTCGGGACCAGCCTGCTGGAGCTGGTCTGGGTGATCCTCGCCTACATGATCTCCTCGACCGTCCTGGTGCTGACGGCGGGCCGGCTCTCCGACGTCTTCGGCCGCAAGAGCGCCTACGTCGCCGGCTTCCTCGTCTTCGCCGCGGCCTCGCTCGGCGCCGGCTTCTCGGCGAACGGGACGGAGCTGATCCTCTGGCGCGTGCTGCAGGGAATCGGCGGCGCCTTCCTCTTCGCCAACGCCGCCGCCCTGGTCACCGACGCCTTCCCCCGGGAGCAGCTCGGCCTGGCGATGGGCACCAACACGATGGTCGCCGCGACCGGGCTGGTGCTCGGGCCGGTGCTCGGCGGAGCGCTGGTCGCGATCTCCTGGCACTGGGTCTTCTGGTTCAACGTGCCGCTCGGCCTCGCCGGCGCCGTCTGGGGCGGTCTGGTCCTACACGAGCTGGCCGAGCCCGACGCCGAGCGCGGCATCGACGTGCTCGGCATCCTCACCTTCGTCGCCGGCCTCACCGGCCTCGTCTACGGCCTCTCGCGCGGCGGCATCTCGGGCTGGGACGACCCGCTGACGATCGCCGGGCTCGCCGTCGGGGTAGTTCTGCTGCCCCTCTTCGTCCTGGTCGAGAGCCGCGTGCGGGCGCCGATGCTCGACCTCTCGATCTTCCGCAACCGGATGTTCGCGGCCGCCACCGGGGCTGCCTTCGTCAACGGCCTCTCGCGCTTCGCGCTGCTCTTCGTCTTCGTCTTCTACTTCCAGGGCGCCCAGGGCAACGACCCGATCGAGGCCGGGGTCAAGCTCGCCCCGATGGCGCTCGGCATGCTCGTCGCCTCGCCGCTGGCGGGGATCTGGGCCGACCGGCACGGCTCGCGCGCGCTGGCGGCGCTCGGCATGCTGGTCAGCGCCCTCGCCCTCGCCGGGATGACGACGCTGCAGGCCGGCAGCCCCTACTGGCAGAGCATGCTCTGGCTGGCGCTCGTCGGGATCGGCTCGGGGATGTTCAACTCGCCGAACACGGCGGCGATGATGGGCACGGTGCCGGTCCAGCGTCGCGGCGTCGCGGCGGGCGCGCGGATGATGCTGCAGAACACGGGCGCGATCATCTCGATCGCCTTCGTGATGGCGGTCGTCACCGCCGCGGTGCCGAAACCGGTCCTCTTCGCGATCTTCTCCGGCCTCGCCTCGGGGCTAAGCGGAGCCCAGCTCGCCCCCTTCATCGACAACATGCACACGGCGCTCTGGGTCCTCGCCGCGACCTCGCTGCTCGGCGCCGGGATCTCGCTGCTGCGCCCGCACGCGGCTGCCGAAACCGCCGAGGTGCAACGCGTTGACCATGTAATGCCTGAAGAAAACGTTGCACCCGAGGGGGCGGGGGGCGTGGGGGCCTTCGGGGAGGCGGTTCGCGAGGAGGTCGAGGCGACGCCGTGACCTCACCGCCCCCCAGGGACCCGGCTGCCATGACCGAGCTGCGCATCGGCGACGTGGCCCGCCTGGCCGGGACGACGCCGCGGACGATCCGCTACTACGAGGAGATCGGGCTCCTACCGCCCTCGGCCGTCCGCGAGCGCGGCGCCCATCGCACCTACGCCGAGGAGGACGTCGAGCGGCTCGCCGACCTGCTGCGGCTCAAGGACCTGCTCGGCCTCCCGCTGGAGGAGTTGAAGCAACTGGTCGAGGCGGAGGACGCCCGCGCCGGCCTGCGCCGCGAGTGGGAGGGCGGCGTCGAGGACCCCGTCCGCCAGCGCCAGATCCTCGAAGAGTCCCGCGGCCACATCGACCGCCAGCTCTCCCTCGTCCGTCGCCGCCGCGACGAGATCTCCAAGCTCGAAGAAGAGCTGCTCTCCAAGCGCAAGCGCGTGCAGTCCCGCCTGCGCGAGCTAAGCCCCGCCTGACTCCTCGAAGTGCTTGCTCAACATCGTGACCTGGCCCTGGTAGTTGGATCCGAGCTGCTGGCCATACAAGCGCTCCGCCGGGGCGTTGGTCCTCTCCAGCGCCAGCTTGCAGACCGGCTGGCGGTGCTCGACCATGAAGGAGACGTCGCGGGCGCGCACCTCCAGCGCCGCGCGGCTGCCGTGGCGGTCGCCGGCCGGGTCGTAGCCGAAGCCGGGGTCGAAGAAGCCGGCGTAGTGGGTGCGCAGCTCGCCCGCGGTCGGGTCGTAGGCCATCATCTCGGCGGCGATCTGGGGCGGGATGCAGACCCCCTCGGCGGAGAGCAGGAGATAGAAGATCTCGGGCTCGAGCACGATCTTCGAGCCGGCCTCGGGGAAGACCGGGTCCCAGTAGTCGGTCCAACGGTAGGCGCGGATGCGGGAGAGGTCGATCGGCAGGCTGTTCTTCTTCGCCCGGTAGCCGACGATGCGGTCGGCCGGGCCGGAGAGGTCGACGCTGAGGAAGAGGCCGTCGGCCAGCGCCAGCTCGGACTCGCGCAGGGCGTGGGAGTCGAGGTAGAGCAGCGGGAACTCGTCCTGCAGCGAGCGGATCTCCTCGTCGCCGAGGCGCACGTCGCCGCGCGCCAGGCGCAGCTGGTTGAGCGAGAGCCCGGTCCGCACTTGGATCGCGAAGGAGCGCGGCACTACCTCGAGGTAGAGCTTGCCGCGGTAGCCGGGGCGAATCTCGTCGAAGCGGTGGTGGCGGTCGGTGAGCACGCGGGTGAAGACGTCGAGCCGCCCGGTCGAGCTCTTCGGGTTGGCCTTGGCGCGCACGTCCTCGGGCAGCGCCAGCTCCTCGATCAGCGGCACCAGGTAAGGGCGGTCGCGCTCGAGCACGGCGCCGTCGCGCAGGTCGACTCGCTGGAAGGCGAGCCCCTCGATCTTCTCCTCCACGGTCGAGTCGACGTCGGGCAGGAAGGAGCAGCGCAGGGCCCAGGCGAAGTCGCCGAGGCGCAGGTCGATGCTGGCCGGCTGGATCGCCTCCGAGCGGATGCGGTAGTCGCCGGAGCCGATCCACTCGGCGGCGATCGCCTCCTCCAGGGCCTGGGAGGGAAAGACCCCGGGCATCGTGCCCGTGGCCGCTTCGCTCGCCGCGCCCGCCCCCGCCTCGCCGTCGATCATCGCTCCGAGATTATGCGCCGGGCCTCGGCTGCACCCAGGTACGGGGCGAGGGCGAATTCCGCAACCTGCGGCAGGAAGTCGGGCAGCTGCTCGACCTCGCCGGCCGCGACACGGCGCGAGAGCAGCGAGGCGATGCCGCCGACGACCGCCTCGTCGGTGGCCGCCGGTGGACTGACCGCCCCTGCCGGCGCCGGCGCGCCGGCGCGCAGGTGGGAGACGAAGGCGAGCAACGCCTCCTGATAGCGGTCGTAGACGCCCTTGCCGACGCGCAGCCCCTCGACGAGGACGAGCCGCGCCTGCGGCGGCCGGCTCGCGAGCAGGTCGAGGAGCGCGGCGAGAGCGGCGAGAACGCCCGCCGCCCACTCCTTCTCACCCTCGCAGGCGGCGACCGTGCCCTCGTGGAACTGGGCGACGGCATCGTCGTAGGCCTGGAGGAAGCAGGCGTCCTTGCTCTCGAACTGCTTGTAGAAGTCGCCCTTGGAGACGCCGGCCCGGCGGCTGATCATCGAGATCGTGGTGGCTGCGAAGCCGCGCTCGTAGAGGCACTCGGCAAGCGCCGCGAGCACGCGCTCACGCTGGTTCCGCGCGACGTACTCGCGCGACAACCCATGCCGCCCCCGGGGGAGTCGTTCGACCTCCACTGCGGCATGGAGTGTGCCAGCGTCGGGCTCTAGATGCGGGTTCGATCCGCCGCCGCCGCGCCCAAGTACGGAGCGGTCATGAATTCGGTCAGCTCGGGCAGCAGCTCCTCGGCGCGGGCCGCCTCCCCCCGGCGAACCTTCTGGTAGACGATCCAGGCGACGCCACCGACGACCGTCTCGTCGATCGTCTCGGGCAGGCGCTCGTCGCGGGGGACGATCCGGCCGGTGAGCCCGACGAACGCTCCCAGGGCGTCCTCGTAGCGCTCTTTGGCGGCGGGAGTGGCCGAGAGCGCCTCGATCAGGCACATTCGGGCCATAGCCGGCCGTTCGGCGACGTAGCCGAGGAGGGCGGCGAGCCCAGCGGCGAGGCGCTCGTCCCAGTCCCCCTCGGCCGCGGCGCAGGCCCCCTCCACGCGCCGGGTGACTTCCTCGTAGGCGGCGTCGAAGGCGCTGAGGAAGACCTCCTCCTTGCCGTCGAAGTTGTCGTAGAGCGTCTTGCGCGCGACGCCGGCACGACGCACGATGTCGCCGATCTTGGTCGCGTCATAGCCCTGCTCCGCGCTCAGCTCGGCGATCGCGTCCATGATTCGCCGCCGCTTGTGGACGGCGATGAACTCACGGGAGATCTCGGGGCGGGCGGACCCCTCCTGGGCTCCCTGGGCTCGCGACCGCATGGACCAAGGATACCTCCACACCGGCTCACGCCTTGCGCGCCATTTGCACCTGTGGTACTTTGCGCGAACTGCTCGTGTTCCTAAAAGAAACGAATAGGTTCCTCGATGTCTTCAACCAGGATCCAACTTAGCCACGAGAAGCTCTTCGACGCGATTGGGAACCGCTGGAGCCCGGCGGAGATCGGCGCCGCAGCCGACCTCCTCGCCGGCGGCGACGGCAAGTTCCCCTCTGGGATCCGATCCTTGCCGACCGACCTGGTCAGCGCGATTCAGCGTGAGCGCATCCTCGCGGCGATCCTGCGGGCAACCGCTGAACTGGGCTACCGCGAGATGAACGTCCAGGACGTGCTCGTGCGGGCCGGCGTCTCGCGGCCAACCTTCTACGAGCAGTTCAAGAACAAGGAACACTGCTTCCTGGCCGCCTTCGACGCGGCGGCTGCAAAGCTGCGCCAGCGGGTCGACGGGGCCGTCTCGACGGCGGAGGGAAGTTGGCGCGAGCGCCTGCGGTCCGGCATGGAAGAGCTGCTTCGCTTCGTCGCCGAGGAGCCCGACGCGGCGGCGACGCTCGTGGTCGAGGCGCGGGCCGCCTGCCCGGAGGCGCTGGTTCGCCGCGACGAGCTGCTCGACCATTTCGCCGCCTGCCTCGACCGCAACGTGCGCGAAGAGCTGCCGAAGGGAATCGCGCCCTCCGCGATCTCGGCGGCCGGCGTCGTCGGCGGAGTCGAGGCACTGCTCTACTCGAGGCTGAACCGGGAAGAGACCGCGGACCTCGACTCGCTGTTGCCCTCGCTGATGTACTTCGCGGTGCTCCCCTACGAAGGGCACGAGGCGGCCGCCGAGGAGCTGGCCGTGCCGGTCGCCTGAGCTGTCGATCGACGGCGTTCGAAGGAGACCCCGGCTCAGGCGGTTTGGGCCGACATCCAGCGGGCCCAGCGCTGGGCATCCTCGTGCCCTAGGTAGGGCAGCAGGGTGAACTCGACCAGGTCGGGCACGCTCTCACCGAGCTCGCCGACGACGTCAGCGCGCAGGTGGTGGGAGATCGTCGTCGCCAGGCCGCCGATCAAGGCCAGCTCGGTGCTCGCGGGACGGCGGCGGTCCTCGGGCGTGACGGCGCGCAGCAGCTCGGCGAAGTGCTCGATCGTCCGCACGTAGCGACGGCCGCCGTCAGGGCGCTGGATCAGCGCTTCGATCGTCAGCAGGCGCACCTCCGCCGGCTCGGCGATCGCGAAGTCGACGGCGGCGCGGATTCCCACCGCGACCTTTGCCGGCCACTCCTGCTGCTGCCGGCAGGCCTCCAGGACGGCGACCTGGAGCCTCCCCACCGCCCCCGAGAACTCCGCCGGGAAGTCGTCCGCTGCCATAAACGAGAACGTACATTATTACGGGCTCGTCATATACACGGAGTCTCAGAGCGAGTCGACGTGGCGTGCTTGGCGCGCCCTCGGGGACGCGCCGGTAGTTGAGTACCCATATGGACCGTTAATCACCGGCGC
>DASVFR010000018.1:0-53659 GCA_036379955.1 Solirubrobacterales bacterium | reverse complement strand
GGACCCCGCGCTGGCGGCGATCGGGCTCGACCAGGCGACGGCGCTGGCCGAGTGGCTGGCCGAGGAGAAGATCGACGCGATCTGGTGCAGCCCGATGCGTCGGGCCCAGGAGACCGCGGCACCGCTCGCCGCGCGCCTCGGGCTCGAGGTGACCGTGGAGGAGGGCATCGCGGAGTACGACCGCGAGTCGCCCAGCTACATCCCGGTCGAGGAGCTCAAGGCCGCCAACGACCCGCGCTGGTACGAGGTGCCGGAGCAGCCGGAGCACTTCCAGGCGGTCGTCGTCGAGGCGATCGAGCGCATCGTCGCCGACGCGGCCGCGCAGAAGGGCGTCGAGCCGGCGGCGCTGGCGACCGAGGACGCGCTCGCCTCGCTGCGCGCCTGGACGGGATCGCAGCTCTTCAAGGAGCGAATCGCCCCCGGCGCCGCCCGCACCCGGGTCGAGGTGCCGCTGCTGATGCAACTGGCGGGGCGGGTGATCCGCGGCTCGATCGACCTGCTCGCCGAGCAGGAGGGCCGACCGCCGCTGATCGTCGACTACAAGACCGACCGCCTGGGCGAGGACGACCCGGCCGCAAGGGCGGCGGAGTACGAGACCCAGCGCGACCTCTACGCGCTCGCCGTCGCCGAGGCGACCGGGGCCGGCGCCGTCGAGGTCGCCTACGTCTTCCTCGAGCGTCCCGACGAACCTGCGATCTCCAAGTTGGGACCCGACGAGCTCGCGGCTGCACGCTCGCGCTTGGAACTAAAGATTCGCCACACCGAGGCGGCCTGACCAAGCAGGCCAAGGACGCAGGGAGCGTGGCGTGCTCTGCACGCGAGCGACTGAGGACGCCGGCATGCGCCGGTCAGGTCGCCTCGGTCTCGAGCCGTGTTGCCAGCTCGTCCAGATTCAGCTCCTTCAGCCCCTCGCCGACCGCGTCGAGCTCGGCGGCGCAATAGGTCACCAGCTCGCGGCCCTCGCGGCAGAGGTCGAGCGTCTCGCGCAGGCCCGCCTGGCCCGAGTCGAGCCGGTCGATGATCTGCTCGAGGCGCTCGACCGCAATCTCATAGCTCTCCGGCTTCTCCGTCACGCGTCCTCCTCCTCGACCCTGGCCCCGACTCCGCCGTCGGCGAAGCGCAGTCTGACCCGCCCGGCGGCCGTCGCCGCGGCGGCGCTCGTCACCGGCGCCCCGCTGGGGTCCTCGACCAGGGCGTAGCCCCGTTCCAGCGTCCGCTCCGGCTCGTGCGCTCTCAACGCCACCGCGGCGCGGCGCAGGGCGTCGCGCCGGCGCTCCATTTCCGGTCCGGCGGCGCGACGCGCGGCCCGTTCGAGGACGACTCCGGCGACGCGGCGCTGGAAGCCGAGCCGCTCGGCGAGGCCGCGTTCGGAGGCGGCGCGCATCTCTCGCGTCTTCTGGTTGAGGGCGAGGCGCTCGCGACGCAACGCCCGGCCGGGACCTCGGGCAAGCGCCGCCAGGTGCGGGGTACGGACTCGCACGGCCCCGTCGGCGGCCCGTCGCAGGACAGCGGCGGAGCGCTCCAGCGCACCTCGGGCCGCCACGCAGTCGAGTGGCACCGCGGCTTCGGCCGCGTGTGTCGGCGTCGAGCAAGCGACGGCGGCGACGTCGTCGATCAGGGTCGAGTCGCGCTCGTGGCCGACGGCGCTGACCACCGGCACGCGCAGCATCGCCACCGTGCGGCAGAGCGTCTCGTCGCAGAAGGCCCAGAGGTCGGCGAGGCTGCCGCCGCCGCGGGTGACGACGATCGCCTCGACGCGCGGCTGGGCGGCGAGGTCCTGGATCGCCGCCGCGATCGCCGCCGCGGCCCGCCGGTCCTGCACGGGCGCGAACCCCCAGACCACGGTGCCGCGCCAGCCGCGCCGCTCCAGGCCGGCGATCAGATCGCGCCGCGCGGCTCCCGACTCGGCGGTGACGACGCCGATCGTCTTCGGCAGGGCCGGCCGGGTCAGCTGCTTCTGCAGCTCGAAGAGGCCCTCGGCCCGCAGCTGCTTGCGCAGCGCCTCGAGCCGGGCCAGCAGATCCCCCTCGCCGGCGAGGCGAATCTGGGTGGCGCGGAAGCAGAAGGAGGGCGAGGACTGACCGCTGCCGCGGTAGTAGTCGGGGCCGCCGCCGATCACGACTTCGGTCCCGTCGCGCAAGCCGCCCTCCGGCAGCTCGAGCTTCTCCAGCTCTTTGAGCCAGATCGCGCAGGGCACCGCGCCCTCACCGTCGCGCAGCTCGAAGTACGCCTGCGCCCTGCTGCGGCTCAGCCCGGTCACCTCGCCGATCAGCGAGACGCGAGCGCGGCGGCGCATCTCTTCCTCGAGCTTGCGGGCGTAGCGCCCGACCGGAAACGGCCCCGGCAGGTCCATGAGGCGAGGCTAACGACGAGGACCGACGCGACTCAGGCGGTCTCGTGCCAGCGAACCGCCCACTGCTTTAGCTCGCCGATGACCGGGCCGAGCTCGGCGCCCTTCTCGGTCAGCGAGTAGGTCACCTTGACCGGGGCACCGGCCTCCACGTCTCGCTCCACCAGCCCTTCGTCCTCGAGCTCGCGCAGCCGCGTCGAGAGCAGCCGATCCGAGACACCCGGCACCGCCCGGGACAGCTCTCCGAAGCGCTGCGGCCCTTCGGTCAGCCGCGAGAGGATCGCCCCAGTCCAGCGCTTGCCGATCAGCTCGATCGCTGCATGAAAGTGCGGGCAAACCTCGCTTGCGACCTGATCTTGGGTCGACGACCCAGCCTCCACTGGTCCTCCAGCTTACTGAACGTAAGCGATGGGGTTCGCGAACAGTGCGCCGATTAGCCGGTCAAAAGAGCGGACAAAATTCAGGACATATATCGTCTCAAAATTACAGATTCCCTGCTAATATTCGTGCTTCTATGCCAAATAGAGGGACAAAACTCGGGACAACTGGTCGACCAGATCTTGAGGCACATCCCTGGCTGTCGTTTCGGCTCGACCTCAGCGATGCACCCCCTGAGCTATGGCTGCTCCTAGGAGAGGCCAGGTCGAAGATCCAACACCTGGCGCAGTCCCTCCTGGCACCGGAGACGGGTAATCGACTTCGGATGCTCTATCTAGCCAAGGGGGTTCACGCGACTACTGCCATCGAGGGCAACACGCTCTCCGAGGATGAAGTCGCCGAGCATCTGGCTGGCCAACTCAAGCTTCCTCCATCGCAGAGCTACCTGGGGCGAGAGGTCGACAACATCGTCGCGGCCTACAACAGCATCTCCCATGAGCTTTTCGATGGAGCCTCGCGTGAGCTGACCCCCAAGAAGATTAAGGAATACAACCGCCTGATACTTGACGGACTGAAGGTCGAGGAGGGGGTGGTCCCTGGAGAGCTCGCTAGTAAGCGCCCAGGAGTTGGACGCTATCTCGCGCCACCTCGTGAGGACTGCGACGTTCTACTCGAACGGCTTTGCAACTGGCTCAACGAGGATTTCGTTGAGCCCGACGAGGATATGGCGATTCCCTACGCGATCATCAAGGCAGTCATTGCCCATCTATATATCGCCTGGATTCACTATTTCGGAGACGGCAACGGGCGGACTGCGCGATGCGTCGAGGTTCAAATACTCGCCGCTACGGGGCTCGTCCCCACGCCAGCGGGTCATCTGCTCAGCAACCATTACAACGTAACTCGGGATGAGTACTACCGGCAACTTGATGCGTCAACGCGTGAGCATGGAGGCAATCCCGTGCCGTTTCTTCTCTATGCGATAAGAGGGCTAGTAGATGAGCTAAGGGCTCAGCTCACAATCGTCTGGAACCAGCTCTATGCAGATCGATGGGAGCAGCACATCTATCAGCAGTTCGGAGACACGCAGCGTCCGCCAGACATTAGACAGCGTCAGCTGATGCTTGATCTCTCGAAGCGAGACGACCCAGTACCACGATCAGAGATTCGAGAGCTAAGTCCGAGGGTTGCGGCCGCATACGCAAAGCGAGGCGACAAGACCCTGACCCGTGACCTGAATGCTCTAATAGAGCGAGGGCTTGTTGAGCTTGGACCCGGCGGTTATCGGCCGCTCCGAGAGAGGATCCTCACGATGATGCCACCCTTGCCGCAAGCAGGCTGAGCCCGATCAGGCCGCGCAGGGCCCGGTGTCTACCGGCGCCGTCCCGCTCCTCAGCGCCTCGGCGATGACCTCGTCAGGCACCGCGAAGCCGCCGGGCTGACCGGAGGTCGTCGCCGCGAAGACGGTGCCGAGGACGCGCCCGGCGCCATCGACCAGCGGACCGCCCGAGTTGCCGCTGCGAACGGTACCGCGCAGCGAGGCGATCGGGCGCGAGATTGGGCCGTTGCCATAGGAGTCCTCGCTGACCGTGTCGCGAGTCTCGCCGAGCCGGGCGGGCGCGGCGGCGAAGGGGCCGTTTTCGGGGAAGCCGAGCACCGCCGCCCCGGTTCCCGATCCGGGATCGCTCGCCAGGGGCAGCGGCGGCAGGTCGGTCGGGACGCTGAGCAGCGCCAGGTCGTTGGCGGGGTCATAGTGGACGACCTCCGCGTCGAGCGAGGCCCCGTCCTGGGTCGTCACCGAGGTGTCCTCCTCGCCGGCGACGACGTGGGCGTTGGTCACCACCAGGCCTGGCGCGGCGATCCAACCCGAACCCTCGACGCCAAGCCCGCATGCGGTGCCGAGGACGCGCACCACCGAGCCGCCGGCGCGGACCACCTCGGGATCGGAGACGATCGCGGGGTCGGGGGCCGCGACCGGCGTCGCCGGCCCCGAGATCGAGGGCGCCGGATCGACCCGGTCGAGCGCATTGAGGATCGGCCCGGACGGCGGCAGCACCTGGTTGAGGCTGCGCAGGATCACCGAGCGCTGCACGTCGGCGCGCAGCTGCACCGTCCCCGGCGCGTGCAGGACGACGGCGCCGAAGACCCAGGCCATCCCCAGCGCGACCGAGGAGATGAGGGCGGCGCCGCCGGCGCCGTCGGCGAGGCGCAGGCTGCGACCGCGGATCAGCCGCGAGCGCAGGCCGAGGGCGAGGCTCTCGAGGGTCACGGCCATGACCGCGCCGGCCAGCAACGCCCCGAGGGCGGCGCAGAGCGGCGCGTAAGGAGACTCGGAGCCCTGGTTGAGCAGCAGCGGCCCGAGCCGGCTGCCGACGAAGGCCCCCGCGGCGAAGCCGAGCAGGGTCAGCGTGCCGACGATCAAGCCCTGCCGGTACCCCCACAGCGCGAGGGCGATCGTGAAGGCGACGATCCCCCAATCGAGAACAGTCATATGCAGATGATGAGCGATACCCGTCCCCTCGACTACCTTTCCCGCAAATGAGCAAGCTCCCGTCCGAGGCGGAGCGACGCCGGCGTCTCGTCACCCGTGCCGCGCCCTTGGTGCTGGTCGCCTTCGTCGCCTTCGTGCTCGGCGCCGTCGCCAGCGCTCCAGGCTCACCCGACCGCGAAGCGGCGCAACGGTTCGCCGACGCCTGGGGGCGCGGCGAATTCGCCGCCATGTACCGCGAGCTGAACCCGGCCTCGAAGCGCGAGATCGGGCTCGACGACTTCGTCCTCGCCTACCGCGAAGCGGCCGAGACGGCGACCGCGCGAGCGTTCGACTTCGGCTCCGCCGGCGACGAATCGACGAGCGACGGTGGAAGCTCGGTGCCGGTGTCGGCGAACGTCTCCACCGTCGCCTTCGGCGCCGTCGAGGACGATCTCGACCTGCGCTTCGCCGACGGCGGCGTCGTCTGGGACGCCAGCCTCGTCTTCCCGGGGCTGCGCCCGGGCGAGCGCCTCGAATCCGAGATCGAGCTGGCGCCGCGGGCGCCGATCCTCGCCGCCGACGGCTCGCCGCTGGCCGAGGGACCGGCGGAAGCCCGCTCGCATCCTCTCGGCAGCGCCGCGATCGACGTCACCGGGGAAGTGGGCGAAGCCGAAGAATCGGAAATGGAAGCGTTGGCCCGCCAGGGCTTCTCCCCCGACACTCCGGTCGGCGTCAGCGGCCTCGAGCGGGCCTTCAACCCGCGGCTGGCCGGCAAGCCGGGGGGATCGCTGCTGGCGGTCGGTGCGTCCGGCGCGAGCCGCGTGCTCGCCGAATCGGAACCGCGCGCCGGCGCAGCGGTGAAGACGACGATCGACCCGAACCTTCAGGAAGCGGCGGTCGCGGCGCTGGCGGGGCGCCTCGGCGGCATCGCCGTGCTCGACGCCCGCAACGGCGACGTCCGCGCCCTCGCCGGCCAGGCCTTCTCGGCCCCGCAACCGCCCGGCTCCACCTTCAAGACGATCACCACAGCGGCGGCGTTGGAAAAGGGGGTCGTCTCGCTCGACGACGAATTCGAAATCGCCGACGGCGCCAACGTCGGCGGCCGCTTCATCGAAAACGCCAACGGCGAGTACTGCGGCGGCACCCTGCGCGAAGCGTTCGCCGAGTCGTGCAACGCCGACTTCGCCCCGCTCGGGCCGAAGATCGGCAACGACGACCTGGTGGGGGCGGCGGAAAAGTTCGGCTTCAACTCGGCGCCGACGCTCTACGCGCCGAAGATCGTCGCCCGGGTCGACCCGCCCGAATCGACGATCCCGACCGAGATCGGCGAAGAAGTCGACCTCGGCGTCAGCGCGATCGGACAGGGCAAGGTGCTGGCCACGCCGCTGCAGATGGCGAGCGTGGCGCAGGCGATCGGCAACGGCGGGGTGCGCGAGCCGACCTCGATCGTCGCCAACCGCAAGCTGCGCCCCAAGGCCGAGGCCGTGCGCGCGATCTCGAAGAAGACGGCGGACGAGCTGACCGAACTGATGATCGGCGTGGTGACGAGCGGCACCGGTTACGCCGGCGCGATCCCCGAGGCGCAGGTCGCCGGCAAGACCGGCACCGCCGAGCTCGGCCCCGTGCCCGGAGAAGAGGAAGCCGAACATCCCAAACAGCGCAAGGACGCCTGGTTTGCGGCCTTTGCGCCTGCCGAGAAAGCGAAGCTGGCGATCGGCGTCCTGCTCGTCGAAGCCGAAGCGGCAGGCGGCGAAGTCGCGGCCCCGGCCGCCTCGGAAGTGCTCTCGGCCGGGCTGTAGGGGACGCCCTACAGGTCGAGCGTTACTTCGGCTGGGCCGCCCGGGCCTGGGATGAAGAGGGTCAGGGGGCGGTTCTGCGAAGCCGATTCGGGCAGTTCGAAGAGCACGAGCGACCCCTCGATCGGGCCCTGCTGCGGGGTCGAGTCGAGCGCCGGGACCGGTTCCTGCGAGGTGACCTTGCCGCCGGCCGGGAAGGCGTAGAGGCTTTCGCTCGGGATCGCGTCGTAGGTCACGTGGTCGGCGTCTTCGATCGAGAAGGAGTCGGCCAAGGCCTGCGTCTCTTCGCTCTTGTTCTGGACTTCGAGGAAGACGCCGAAGTAGTTGGAGCCGTCCTGCGGCGGCGGCTGGCCGACCAGATAGGCGGCGTCCTCGCTGTCGTGGATGTTGAGGAAGCGCGAGAAGATCACCTGGTATTTGAGGTCTCCCAGCTTGACGACCTCGCCCTCGACAACGTCCTTGGAGTCGCTTTCGTAGCCGCAGGCCGAGACGGTCAGCGAAAGGGCACCGAGGGCGAGCGCGGCGAGGAGAAGCGAGACGAGATGGCGGGACTTCATCGGCGGCGAGAGCCTATTGAAAACGGCTCACGGAATACCGGTCGCATGCGGGTTGCCGCCAGCGACGGCGACTCGGCCCGAATCGAGCTCGCCGGACTCGAGCCCGTCGCGCAGCCGGCGCAGCGCCTCGCGCCATCGCCGCGCGTAGGGAATCGACGCGGCAGAGAGCAGCTCGAGGCCTCGGTCGACGGGGTTCGCGGGCTCGGTCCAGAAGGAAACGCGCACTGCGGTCAGCGAGCCCGGCCCCTCGGTCAGCTCCCAGAGGGTGGTCGTGGCGATGCGATTGACGCGGCCGCAACGGCCGTGCTCGACGATCCGGTGCGGCTCGTCGGCCTCGACGATCGTCGTGTCCGCCCAGACCCGTCGCGGCCACACGGCGATGCGAAAGCGAGCACCGGCGCCCACGCCCTGCGACTCGATCCTGGTCAGGCGGAAGCCGGTGAGGAAATGATCGGTGAAAGCGGGGCGCAGCGAGAGGTCCGCGATCGCCTCGAAGGCGCGCTGGCGGGGCACGTCGATCTCGATCTCTGCGCTGACGGGGCCCATCGGCGCGCGATTCTATGCGCGCAGGGGTTTGCCAAGTCCCAAGTACGGGAAATCCCTGATGCAAAGCGATGAAAACGGCGTTAGCATTCCCCCTCGGAGGCGCCGGGAAGGAGACCCCATTACTGCCAGTGTCAGCCCCGGTATTGAGGTAGAGCGGTTCGAGACGGGTGCGATCCCCGGCTCGGGAACGTATTTCTGCACGACCTGCAATGCGCAGCTGGCGCTGCGCGAGAGGGACCGGCTGCCCGAATGCCCTCGCTGCGAAGGCGCGGACTTCCGGCGCGACTCGATCTTCGAGCCGATGCAGGAGCACGGCCAGACGGCTGAGTTGGCGATCCCGAGCACGGAGCCGGAGTCCGAATGGCTGGCGACGGCGCGCGCGATGCTCGCCGACCCCGGTCGCTACCTGGCCTGGCGCGACGACCGAGAGATTCTCACCGCCAGAGTCGGGCCGGGCTGGACCCGGATCGGACGCAGCGCGGCGGCCGACATCCGCCTCGACGACCCGAGCGTCTCACGTCGCCACGCGCTAATCGTCTCGGAGCTGCCCGACTCGCTGCGCGTGCTCGACGATCGCAGCCTCAACGGCGTCTTCCTCAACGGCGAGATCGTCGACTGGGCCCGCGTCGCTGACGGAGACGAGCTGGCGATCGGCCGCTTCCGGCTCTTCGCGCTGGAACGCTGAGTCCGACTTTCTGACGGGTTTTCGACCCTATAGCGACTACAAACCGTCAGGAACGCGATTCCAGCCACATGCACCCCTAGCATTGGCGGTCGTGAGCATGCCGCCCGAGCCGCCCGAGGTCGCCGCCGAGCGCGCCCGGGAACGCCTGCACGAGGAGATCGAGCGCGTTCGCGTCGGCGTCGAGGAGATGCTCGCCGAGCAGGAGAACGCCATCGACGGCACCGATCTGCGCCGCGAGCTGGACGCGATCAGGGCCGAGAGCAGCGCCCTCGTCAAACGCCGAGTCCGCAAAGCCGAGAAGCGCCTCAACAAGCGCATCGACAGGGTCGACCGCCGCGCCGCCGAGCTCGAGCGCCGCCTCGAGGAGGTCGAGCAGGACCGTCAGTACGCCGAGTGGCGGATCCACACCACCACCGAGCAGATGCTCGACGGCCTCCTGCGCGAGGTCCGCGCGATCGCGGACCTGTTGACTCGGATTCGGTAGCGGCGGGGCATGGGTGGTGCCCTCCGCCGGAGACCGTATGTATGACTGGGCGCAAACGTTCTCGGAGGCGTGACCCAAAGCCTCCGTCGGAGGGCACCACCCATGCCTTCTCTCTCCGATCGGGCCAAGAGACGACATCGCACGGACCTCGCGCACCAGGCCCATCTCGCTTGAAGCTTTTTAACCTGCCGGTCGCCAGCAGTCTCGATCGGTTCGTGTCTCGGGCGGGTGGCGTGGAGGTGGGGTGGTGTCGCGCAGCGCGGAGTCTGCGGAGGGCGAGCCCACATCCCTTGAGGAGACCCCTTCCCTCTGCCCGGAGCAGAGCGCAGCGCAAGCGAGGCCACCCCACCTCCGCGACAGGACCCGCCCGCGGATAACGCTCTACTCGGTCGAGATGCTGGGGTCGGCCTGGACCTTGTGGGGGACGACCATCATGAAGTTGTCCGCCGCCTCGGCGGCGAGGCCGGTGACGCGGTCGGCCTCCTCGTCCTGGCCGGTCGCGCGCAGCTCGGTGGCGTAGGCCGCGAGCAGGTCGTCGACGTCGAGCAGGCCCTCGGCGTCTAGCTCTTTGAGCTCGACCTTGGCGCCTTTGCCGAGCCGGCGCTCGATCGCATCGCGGTCGATGCCGAAGGCGCTATGGCGGACGTAGACGCGGCCGCCGGTCATCCCGGCGCAAGCCCAGGGACCGAGGTCGCCGAGCACGATCGCCCGGCCGGAGGTCATGTACTCGAAGGCGAAGCCCTTGGCGTTGGCACGGTCGACGATGCAGCCGCGGCCGTCGTCGATGTCCTGCTCGGGCTCACCGGCCAGGACCACGTCGGCGCCCGAGAGGCGGATACAGAAGCGCGAGTCGGCCGAGCCCTGGACGAAGAGGCGACCGCGCTGGGCGCCGTAGGCGAATGACTTGCCGACCGAGCCGTTGAGCCGCTCGCCCCTCGCGCCAACCCCCTTGAGCACGGCGACCGAGCCGCCCAGCATCGTCTTGCCGACCCCGTCCTGGGCGCCGCCCTCGACCCGGATCGCGACCCCGTAGGAGTTGAAGGCGCCGAAACCCTGGCCGGCGATGGAGCCACCGTTGAACTCGAGGCTGGCGAGCACGTCGTCGTTCGACTCGGGCCCGTCCTCGAAGATGCGCGAGCGGGCGATCGCCCCCGAGAGCTCGGTGCCGAGCACACGGTCGTTGGCGTCGGTGGCGCGGGGGAACTCGTTGCGGATCGTGCGTCCGGAGCAGACATCCCCGGCGAGGCCGGCAATCTGCGCGGAGGCCTGCTTTGCCTCCATCCGGATCGGCCGCGCGGCGACCAGGCCGGCCTCGGCACGCTCCTCCGCGGTCTCCGCGACCGGCAGATCGATCGGCTCGAGGTCGAGGAACTCCTCCAGCGGCGTGATCAGCGGCGCCAGATCGACCGCGTCGTGGTGGGAGATCTGCTCGAGCAGGTCGTAGCGACCGACGAGGTCCTGAGCGCGCTCGTAGCCGAGCGAAGCGACCACCTGCTTGACCTCCTCCCCCATCGCGCCGAAGAAGCGGGCGCAGCTCTCGGCGGCAAGGTCGACCTCCTGCGGGGTGAACTTCTTCAGGCCGTGCTCCTGGGCCTGCTCGACGGTCTCGATCTGGGTCGCGATGCCGACGTGGCAGGTGTCGAGCTGGCAGCCGCGGCAGATCGTGCAGCCGAGGCTGACCATCGCCAGGGTGCCGAACCCGACCCGGTTGGCGCCGAGGCAGTGCAGCTTGACGATGTCGTGGCCGTGGCGGTAGCCGCCGTCGGCCCAGATCTCGACCCGGTTTCGCAGGCCGGCCTCCATCAGGGCACGGTGCACGGCGCGGGTGCCGATGTCCGACGGCAGGCCGACGTGGCGCAGCGCGTGCTGGCGGGCGGCGCCGGTGCCGCCCTCGAAGCCCGAGAGGGTGATGATGTCGGCACCCGCCTTGGCGATGCCGAGGCCGATCGTGCCGATGTTCGGCACCACGGGCACCTTGACCGACACGCGCACATCCGGGTTGACCGTCTTCAGCTCGTCGATCAGCTCGGCAAGGTCCTCGATCGAGTAGAGGTCGTGGTTGTTGGAGGGGGAGATCAGGTCGGTGCCGGGCGAGGCGTTGCGCGCCGCGGCGACCTTCTCAGAGACCTTCTTGCCGGGCAGGTGCCCGCCCTCGCCGGGCTTGGCGCCCTGGCCAATCTTGATCTCGGCGACGTAGGAGGAGTTGAGCATCTCGGCCGAGACCCCGAAGCGCCCCGAGGCGACCTGCTGCCCGCGCCATTTGCGGTAGCGCCCGTACATGTCGCGGATCTCGCCGCCCTCGCCGTTGACGCAGAGGACGTTGATCGACTTCGCCGCCTCCGCGTAGGCGCGGAAGGCCGGCTCGGACTGCGAGCCGAAGCTCATCGAGGAGATCACAACCGGGTAGTCGTGCAGACCGACGCCGGCGTCGACCCCGGCCGGGTCGACCGGGTCGCGATCGCCCCGCAGACCCATCACGTGGCGCATCGAGATCGGGCTCTGCGCCTCCAGCTCACGCACTTTCCGCGAGTACTCCTCGTAGGTGCCCGAGCCGTTGGCGGTCGCGATCGCGGCCTTGTAGACCTTGGGGTAGAAGCGGAACGTCTTCGCCGGTTTCGCGTCCCCCTCGCCGGCCAGGATGCGGGCGCGCTCGTTGGTGTCCTCGTCGAGCTCGGCGAAGCCGGCGCCGCCCTTCTCGGAGGCGGCGAAGGCCTCGGTCATGAAGATCTCGGCCAGCTCCGGCTTCACCCCGATCGAGGAGAACTGGCGCGCGTAGCCGCGCACCTCGTGGATCCCGATCGTTGAGATCACTTTCTCCATCCCCTTCTTCAGCGCGTCGCAGAGGTTGGAGACGTCGTTCTCGTAGTCCTCGACGCAGATCACCTCGATCATCGTGTACGGGCAGACGCCGTTGGCACCGAGGCCGAGGGCGAGCATCGCATCGTGGACGTTGCGCAGCGCTGCCGAGCGCAGGACGATGCCGCAGCGGCGGCGCAGGTTCTCCTCGCCGGCCTCGACCTTGAAGCCCTTCAGCGCCTGGTCGACGGCGGATGTGGCGAGGTGCGGGTCGAGGTAGCGGCGGTCGGCGTCGTAGACGGTGCGGTCGGTGAGCACGAGCAGCTCGGCGCCGTCGCGCACCTTCTTGACCGCTTCCTGCTTGATCCGCTCGATCGCGCCCTGCGTCGTCTCGGACTCGAGCAGGGAGACGTCAAGCGCGTCGGCGCGGCCGCGGAACTCCTCCCAGAGGTCCTCGAGCAGGTAGGTACGGTGCCTGCGGGCGATCGCCCGGTAGGTCTTGTCGGAGAGCGGCGCCAGGCCGTGGTGGCCGCCGAGGATGACGGGGAAGGCGGCCTCAACCGTGCCGGTGTCGGTGCCGGCGGCGTCGATCGACGGTCGCCGCCCGAAGACCGTGCGGGTCGAGAAGTGCTCCATCTCGCGTTCGCGGTCGATCGCCGGATTGGTGACGACGGCCACCGTCTCCTTGAAGTAGTCGGCCAGGTTCTGGCGCTCGGGCGAGAGCGCGGCGAGCGGGCCGTCGTAGCCGAGCGAACCGACCGGCTCGGACCCGTTGGAGGCCATCTGCTGGACGAGTTTGACGTCGTCGCGCTGCCAGCCGAAGCCGGCCAGCACGCGGTCTTCTACCTTGACCGGCTCCTCGGGACCGGCGTCGGAGTAACCCGGTACCTCCTCGCCCTCGAGCGGGCCGCCGGCCTGCAGGGCGCGGTCGAAACCGGCCTCTGCCTCGACCCCGTTGCGGCGCAGCCAGCTCTTGCGCACGATGCGCAGCATCTCGTCGTGGGGATGCAGGGTCGAGCGCTTCGCCGAGCGGTCGATGGCGACCAGGGCCTTCTCGCCCGGAGCGAGCGGCTTCGGCTCGGCGACCATCTTCGCCACCGGGACGACTCCCGGCTCGGAGCTGAAGACGAAGTCCTCGCCGGTCTCGACCTGCCAGAGCGGGCGCAGGCCGAGCGCGTCGGAGGAGAAGACGCATTCGTCGACGTGGCGCGCGATCAGCGCCACCGGGCCCTGCGCGTAGGGGCCCATCGCCTGGCGCAGGTACATGTAGAAGGCGCGCAGCTCTTCCGGCAGCGAGCGGATCTCCTCGACGATCGGCGGCACGATCATCTCCATCGCCTCGGCGAGGCTGAGGCCGTCGCGGCTCACCAGCGTGTCGATCGTGCGGTTGAGGTCCTGCGAGTCCGACGACCCCGGCTGGATCGGCACGCCGAGCATGCGCGCCTCCTGGCGCAGCTGTTCGATTGTGTTGATCTCGCCGTTGTGGCCGAGCACCGAAAAGGGCTGGACGCGCTTGAACGAGGGCCAGGTATTGGTCGAGTAGCGGTTGTGGCCGAAGGCGCCGATCGTCTCGAAGCGCTCGTCGCGCAGGTCGGGGTAGTACTCGCCGAGGATCTTCGGCGCACCCATCACCTTGTAGACGCAGGTCGTCGCCGAGAAGGAGGGAATGTGGACGTCGAGGCGTTCCTCGAGCTCGATTATCAGGTCGAAGAGGACGCGGTCACGGTTGGAGGCATCGGCGGCGAGGCCGCCGAGCTGCCAGAAGTGCGGCTCCTCCTCGCGCGCGGTGGGGCCGAGCGCGGTGGAGTCGACGACGCCGATGCGCTCGGCGAGGATGCGGAAGCCGCCGCGGCCGAGCAGCTCGCGGGCGTCGTGCTGGATCTTCTCGCGGTCCTGGGAGCGCTCGATGAAGATGTGGGCGACGGCGAAGGCGTCGTCGAGCGTCAGCGAGGGGTCGTGGCCGCCGCTGCGGACTTCCTCGGCCCAGATCTTGCGCGGCAAGTCGAGCAGCAGCCCGCAGCCGTCGCCCTCGCCGTCGACGTTGCCGGCGCGGTGCAGCATCTTCTGCAGAGCCGGGATCGCCAGCTCGATCGGGGCGTGGCTCGGGGTCGCGTCGCGGCGCACCGAGGCGTAGATCGCGCAGGCGTCCTTGTCCTCGACGCTGGGCGGGGAGACGAGCGGCCTGTAGGCACGCTCAGGCGAGTAGCGGACGGGGCGCTCGCCGTGAAGCTCACGGGACTGGGTATCGGACATGCTGACCTCCCGGGTTCCGCACCTTCTCCGAGCGGGCGCGCGACGGGTTGACAAGTTCCGGAATTATAGAGCCGGCCGGGGCCCCGTCGGCACAAATTCCGCTTTTCCTGCAAATAGCGCAAAACAGCTTCCCGCGCGGATTCACGCATCCGACATTGACCACACCTCAGCGGGTCAATGTCGGTTTAGGCCCAGGACATCGGCTCGTAGCCGCCCTCGGGCTGGACCCCGATCAGGAGCGCCGTGACCGGCGCCTCGGAGCGGTTGAGGATCGTGCGGCTGGCCGGCGGCTCGATCGAGGCGAAGGTGCCGGCGGGAGCCGGATGATCCTCGCCGTCGAGCCGCATCACCGCCTCGCCCTCGAGGACGATGAAGAGCTCGACCTGGCCGCTCTCTTCCTCGTTGTGCTCGGGGATCTGCCCGCCGGGTCCGATCTCGACCAGGTTGAAGCCAAAGGCCGAGGTGCCGAGCGCCTTGCGCGCCAGCCTCCAGGTCGAGTCTCCCGACCCCTCCATCGACTCGAACTCGTCGCGGTGCTTGATCGTGTAGCCGGGCATCGCTAGGCGGCCGCCGCGGAAAGTGGAGACCCTACGTCGATCTTGATGACCCGATCAGGTGCCGCGAGCGCGGCGCAGGCTGCTGCTTTGAGCGCTGCCGCGTCAAGGTGGTAACGCTCCGCCGCGACATCAAGCAGCGGGATTTGCTCCGCGGGGCCCAATAGCTCAATACTGGCAGGCTCTCCCTTGGCAAAGCCCACTTGGCAGAAGGTGTCGTGAACGGGCTCCTGACCTTCAAAGCGCTCGAACGGGAAGAGTTCAATATCGAGCGCGTCGGCCTCGCTGTCATAGTCCACTCGCATCATCGTCTCCTATCGTGAATTGTGACGATCAAGTCGGGCTCGTCAAGAGCAACGACCACGCGCACTCGTGTGCCACGAATCTCACCGGTGTATCTGGGCTTCCCCCAATTGTCCCGATCGGTCCTACTTGGATTCGCGATCACCCGTTCAGCGTCCTCCAGCGTTCCTCCGACACGCCGGAGCCCGTTCTTCGCATGTCGGGTCAAGCGCACCTCCCCCTAAGGGCTCGGCGCACAAATCTCTCCCCTGCCTAGCTAAAGCTCAGGGACGTCTGCGCCCTGGGGACTGAAGGGGAGGCGGCGGATCTCGGCCCAGCCGATGCAGCGCTCTTCGAGCGTCTCGACGACCTTGCCGGCGTCCTGCCAGGTGGTCCAGACGAGGACGGTGGGGCCGGCGCCGGAGATCGTCGCACCGAGGGCGCCAAGGGCGCGGGCCTCATCGACCAGCTCCATCGAGCGCGGATAGAGGTCGCGGCGACGGTCCTGGTGGATGCGGTCGGCGAGGCCGGCGGCGAGGAGGTCGAGGTCGGCGGTCTGCAGGCCGAGGACGAGGCGAGAGGCGGCCGAGACGTTGGCGACGGCATCGGCGAGCGGGATCTCGGCGGGGATCTCCTCGCGGGCGCGCTCGGTCGAGACCTCTTCCGCCGGAATCACGGCGATGCCCTCGAGTCCGCTCGGCGCGTCGAAGCGGGCGGCCATCGGACCGCCCTCGCCGGCTCCGCAGATCACGAAGCCGCCGTAGATCGCCGCCGCGACGTTGTCGGGATGGCCCTCGATCTCGGTCGCCCGGGCCAGGAAGTCCTCCCTGGAGAGCCCGAGCTCGAAGAGATGGTCGGCGGCGAAGAGACCGGCGACGATCGCCGCCGCGCTGGAGCCGAGCCCCCGGGCCAGCGGAATCTCGCTCTTCAGTCGGAAGGCGATCCCGTCCGCCGAGTGCAGGCTCTCGAAGGCGCCCACGATCAGGTTGTCGCGGCCTGCCGGCACGCCGAGACCGCCGTCGTCGAACGAGTACTCCCCAGCCTCCTCGACCTCCAGCTCGAGGAAGAGGGACACCGCCGCGGCAAGCACGTCGTAGCCGGGCCCGAGATTGGCCGAGGAGGCGGGAACGCGGACGAGCCGGTGGCGAGCGGTCACTCGAACACCGCGCGCTCGACGGCGCTGAGGTCGTTCTCGCAGTTGATCACCGGCGGCGCCTTTGAGAGCGCAGTGTCAGGGTCCTTGAGGCCGTGGCCGGTGAGCACGCAGACGACCGACTCGGGCGGCGCCTGATCTTCGGCAACGGGCAGACCGTGGGCGAGCAGGCCGGCGACCGAGGCCGCCGAGGCGGGCTCGCAGAAGACCCCTTCGCCCGCCGCCAGCCAGCGGTAGGCGTCGAGGATCTGCTCGTCGGAGACGGCGGCTACGCGGCCGCGCGAGCCCGTGAAGGCGGTCATCGCCTCCTCCCAGCGGGCCGGGTTGCCGATCCGGATCGCCGAGGCGATCGTCTCGGGGTTGGCGACCGGCTCCCCGCGCACGAGCGGCGCCGCCCCCTCGGCCTGGAAGCCGTAGAGGACCGGTGCCGTACCGGCCTCCTGGAAGCCTCGCCAGTAGGCGGTGACGTTGCCGGCGTTGCCGACTGGGATCGCGAGGGCGCCCGGCGCCCCGCCCAGCTCCTCGACCACCTCGAACGCCGCGGTCTTCTGGCCTTCGATCCGGTGCGGGTTGACCGAGTTGACGAGCTCGATCGGGTGTTTCGCGGCCAGCTCACGGACGATCCGCAGGGCGTCGTCGAAGTTGCCCTGCAGCGCCACCACCCGCGCCCCGTGCATCAGCGCCTGGGCGAGCTTGCCGATCGCGATCTTGCCCTCGGGGACGATCACCGCCCCGCGCATGCCCGCCCGGGCGGCGTAGGCCGCGGCGCTCGCCGCCGTGTTGCCAGTCGAGGCGCAGATCACCGCCTCCGCCCCTCGCCCCTTGGCCCGCGAGACCGCGACCGTCATCCCCCGGTCCTTGAAGCTGCCGGTCGGGTTGGCGCCCTCGAACTTGAGGTAGGCACGAACGCCAAGCCGCTCGGACAAGCGCGGTGCTTCGATCAGCGGCGTCGAGCCCTCGTTGAGCGAGACGACCGGGTCGTCCGCCTCCAGCGAGAGCCGGTCGCGATACCTCTGGATCAGCGGTTCGGCCATCGACCAGAAGACCTCAGACGAACTCCTCTTCGATCACCCGGATCGCCCGCGGTGGAGTGCGCAGCACGTCCAGCGCGTCGATCGCGTCGAGTGCCTCGGAGAAGCGGGACTCGAGGCACTCGTGAAGGACCATCACCAGGCTGGCCTCCTCGCCGCTGCCGCGCTGAACGACGCTCTTCACCGAGACCTCCTTGTCGCCGAGGACCTGAGCCACCCGGGCGAGGACCCCCGGCCGGTCGCTCACCTCGAGATGGAGGTAGAAGGAGGAGGCGACGTCGGCGACGATCGGCAGCTCATCGCGCGTCTCGTGCACCGGCGCGTCGCCGTTGAGGACCGAGACGACGTCGCCGAGCACCGCCGATGCGGTCTGCACGCCTCCCGCCCCAGGCCCCGACATCGTCACCTCGGTGATCTCCGGCGCCTCGACCATCACCGCGTTGAAGGGCCCCTGGACCGGGGCCAGCGGGTGGCCGCCGTAGAGGAAGCAGGGGAAGACGCGCACGCTCACTCCGCCCTCGCGGCGCTCGGCGACCCCGAGCAGCTTCAGCGAGAGGCCAAGCTCCCGCGCATAGGCGATGTCGTCGGGTTCGATCCGCTCGATCCCCTCGTAGGAGACCTCGTCGAGCGTCACCGGCGTATGGAAGGCAAGGCGGGCGAGGATCGCCATCTTCGCCGCCGCGTCGGCGCCGCTGACGTCGTCGCTCGGGTCGGCCTCGGCGTAGCCCAGCTCCTGGGCCCGGGCCAGCACCTCCTCGAACGGCGCGCCGCTGGCCGCCATCTCGGTGAGGATGAAGTTGGTCGTGCCGTTGACGATGCCGAAGACCTTGGTTATCTCGGTCACGCCGAAGCTCTCCTGAATCGCCCGCACGATCGGAATCACGCCGGCGACGGCGGCCTCGAAGCGCAGCTGCACGCCCGCCTCGCGCGCCGCCTCGAACAACTCTTCGCCGTGCTGGGCGAGCAACTGCTTGTTTGCGGTGACGACCGGCTTCCCGGCTCGCAGCGCCGCCAACACGTAGTCCCGGGCCGGCTCGGTGCCGCCGATCAGCTCGACGATCGCGTCGGAGTCCTCGAGGATCGCGCCGAAATCGCCCTGCCCGCGGGTGAGGACGCCCGAGATCTCGAGGCGCCGCCCGGTCGCGGCCTCGACCGCGCCGGCCCGCTCGGCCAGCAAGTCGGCGAAGGCACCGCCGACCGTGCCGCGCCCGAGCAGCCCGATGCGCACCGCTTTCGAGGGTTCCTCAGACATCCCTGGCAGTCAGGTCCTCGTAGGTCTCGCGCCGCACAACCACGCGGGCCTCTCCGCCGCGGCAGAAGACGACCGGCGGGCGGGTGACGCCGTTGTAGTTGCTCGCCATCGCGTGCCCGTAGGCGCCGGTGGCGGGCGTCACCAGGACGTCGCCGGGGGCGGGGGCGGCCAGCGTCGCATCGCGCACGAGGATGTCGCCCGACTCGCAGTGCATGCCGGCGATCGTCGCCGGCGTGTCGGGCGCGGCGGCCGCTCGATCGGCGATCAAGGCCTCGTAGCGCGAGCCGTAGAGCATCGGCCGCATGTTGTCCGACATGCCGCCGTCGACGGCGACGTAGGTGCGCACGCCGGGGATCTCCTTGACCGTGCCGACGCGGTAAGCGGTCACACCTGCGTTGCCGACAAGCGAGCGGCCGGGCTCGATCAGGATCCGCACGCCCTCGCCGAAGACTTCGGCGACGCCGCGCACCTTGACGTCGACGTAGGCGTCGATCGAGGGCGGCTCGTCCTCGGCGGTGTAGGCGATGCCGAGGCCACCGCCGACGTTGACGACCCGGCACCACTCGCCGGCCAGCTCGCCGAGCGCGCGGATCGCCAGGGTGTAGGGCTCGAGCTCGAAGATCTGCGAGCCGATGTGCGCGTGCAGCCCCGTCAGGTTGAGGACGTCAGAGGCGAGCACCCGCTCCACGGCCCGCGCGGCCAGACCGTCCTCCAACCCGAAGCCGAACTTGGAGTCGAGCTGACCCGTCTGCACGTAGTCGTGGGTCGAGGGCTTGATCCCGGGCGTGACGCGGATCAGCACGTCCTGCGGCTCGTCGAGCAACCGCTCGCAGCGCTCGATCTCGTCGAAGGAGTCGAGGATCAGGTGGCCGATCCGCGAGCGCGCGGCGAAGAGGATCTCCTCGTCGGTCTTGTTGTTGCCGTGCATGTGGATGCGCGCCGGGTCGAAGCCCGCGCGCAGCGCCATGTGCAGCTCGCCGCCGGAGGCGACGTCGACCGAGAGACCCTCCTCGGCAAAGAGCCGGTAGGCGGCGGTGCAGGGGAACGACTTGCTGGCGAAGAGGACCTCGAAGTCCGCGCCGCGCCGCTCGAAGGCCTCGCGATAGGCACGGGCGCGGGAGCGCATGTCCTCCTCGGCGTACAGGTAAGCCGGCGTGCCCAGATCGGCGGCGAGATCGACGACGTCGCAGCCGGCGATCTCGAGATGACCGCGCTCGTTGACGCGACTGCCAGCGGGGTAGACCTGCGATCCCGCGATCGGGTCCATCACCGCGCCGGTCTGTCCACGCTCCGCCATAGGCGGGCATTGTGACGGTTGGAGGGGTGGCGACGGCTAGCGGCTGCCGCCGAGCAGTCCTTTCACCGTTTCCACGGTCCCGTCGACGGTTTTGCCGACGGTCGATTCGGGGCCGGCGACCCCGTTGACGGCGCTTTCGGTCGTTTCGGTGACGCCGGCGGCCCCGAGTGCCCCTCCCGTCGCTTCGTCGACGCCTTTCACCGTTTCGTCGACGGCGCCGGTGACGGCGCCGGAGGTCGAGTCGGACGAGCCGCCGGACCCCGCGGCGGGTCCCGGCGCCGACCCGGAGCCCGAGCCGCTGCTGCCAGCCGTCGGCGCCGACTGCCCGGAGGCAGCAGTCGAGCCTGGAGCGTTGGGTGAGCCGCCGCCGGGCGTGGGCGCGGACCCACGCGTGGTGGGTGCCGAGCCGATGCCCGAGCCGACGTCGTTGAGCGAGCCGCCAGGCCGGCCAGTGGCGTCGCCCGTTCCATGAGAGGTCGCCGAGCCTGCCCGATGGACCGCGGCGGATCCGGCCGACCCTTCGCCTCCGGCAGCGCGGCGGCCGGTCGCGGAGGCGCCCCCGTCCCCTCCCCCGCCGATCTGAATCCCAGCCAGCGGCCACTCGCGCAGGGCCTGGAAGGAAACCAGCAGGACGAAGGCAACGACGGCAGCGCCGATCATCGCCGTGCCGGAGACCGCTCCGGCGAGATAGCCGTGAGCCTGCTTGATCACCCCTCTAGGGTCTCAAACCAAAGCGAGATTTCAACCCAATGCCTGGACGGAACGTCGAGAGTCGCTACAGGTAGCCGAGCGGGTCGGTCGGCGCGCCGGCGACGCGCACCTCGAAATGCAGGTGGTCGCCGAAGCAGTGCCCGGTGCAGCCGACGTAGCCGATCACGTCGCCCTGGGCGACGCTCTGCCCGGAGCTGACCGCGAAGGACGACTGGTGCGCGTAGCAGGTCTGCAGACCGCCACCGTGATCGAGGCAGGTGAAGTTCCCGTAGCCACCGCTTTCGGCCTCGGACTGCATCAGGACGACCGTGCCGTCGGCAGCCGCCCGGATCGGCGTCCCGGCCGGAACCGCGATGTCGATCCCCTCGTGCATGCGCCCCCATCGCATCCCGAAGCCGGAGACGACCGGCCCGTCCACCGGCCAGATGAACTGGCCCGAGCCGTAGCGAATCGGTCCGGCGGGAAGGGGGGCGGAGGCGGACTCGCCGAGTCGCGCCGCCAGCTCGGCCTGGATCGAGGCGACGTCGCCGTCGAGGTCGCCTTCGGTCTTCTCAATTCGATTCAGCGCCGCTTCGCGCCGTGAGCGTGCGGCGACGAGCGCCGCCTGACGCTCCTCCACGGCGGCCCGAGCCGAGGCGAACACCTGCTCTTCGGCGGCGATCGCGTCCCGCGCCGCTTCTATACGCAGCTTGGCCCCGCGCAGCCGGGCGACGGTGCGCTTGACTTCGTCGCGCAGGTCCCTGACCCGGCCGACGACCGCCTCGTCCATGCCGCGGATGCGGTCCAGGTATTCGGTGCGGTCGATCAGGTCGTCGTAGCCGTTGGCGCCGACGATGACGCTAAGGACGTCGGGGGTCCCCGTCTCGTAGATCGCCACCAGCCGCTCGCGCAGCGTCAGGAGCGCGCGCTTGAGCCGCGACCGCACCACGGCAAGGTGCCGCTTGGCGCCGTCGAGCTGGGTGACGGCTCGGTCCAGCTCCGCCTGCTTCGCGTCAAGGCGATCGCGGACCGCGGCCTCCCGGGTGCGCAGCGCTGCCACCTTGCCGGTCAGCCGCTCGATCCGGTCCTTGTAATGGGAGATGGTCGTCGTCAGCACGCCGTGCCGTTCGTGCACCTCGGAGAGCTTGGCTTCCTTGGCGTCGAGCTTCGATTCGAGGTCGTCGGCGGAGGCGACGGCGGCCGCGAGCAGCACGAGCAGCGCCGCCGCGGCGGCAAGCAGGGCCGCCGGGGCAAGGCGAGTCTTGACCATCGCGAAGAGGCTAGCCAAGTGCGTAAATCCGCCCCCGGCGATGCGTTGAGACTGCAAGCCGGGTTGCGTATCAGGCGTGCGGCGGAGCGTTCTCGACGCTCAGGAGGGCCTCCGGTACCTGCTCCTCCATCTGCAGCGTCGTGTGGTCGATGCCGAAGCGCTCGTGCAACAGCAGCTCGATCCGGCGGCGGACCAGGTCACGGTCGCACTCGGGGGAGACGACGACGTGGGCGGCGAGCGCGCCAAAGCCCGAGGTGACGGTCCAGATGTGGAGGTCGTGTACCGAGCGGACCCCCTCCTCCTCGCAGATCGCGGCACCAGCTTCTTCGACGTCAACCCCGGCCGGCGCCGCCTCCATCAGCACGCCCAGCGGCTCGGCGATCAGGCGCCAAGAGGAGAGCAGGATCAGGACGGAGATCGCGAGACCGACCAGCGGATCGACCACCGGCGAGCCACCGAGCAACACGAACCCACCGGCGAGCACGACGCCGAGCGAGCCAAGCGCGTCCGCGGCGCTGTGTCGAAGGACGCCCTCGAGATTGACGTCCTCCCGCTCGCCCCGGGCAAGCACGACGGTCGCGGCAACATTGCCTCCCAGGCCAAGAACACCAAGCGCGAGCACTCCGAGCCCATCGATCTCCGGCGGATTCCCGAGCCGGCCGATCGCCGCAACCCCAACCGCGACCGCGACCGCGACCAGCACCAGCCCGTTGACCAGCGCCGCCAGAATCTCCGAACGCTGGTATCCGAACGTCATCCGCCCCCCCGCCGGCCGCGCCGCCAGCGCCGCCGCGAACAACGCCAGCCCGATCGCCCCTACGTCCGAAAGCAAATGTCCCGCATCGGCCAGAACAGCCAGTGACCCGGTAACTGCACCTCCCACAGCCTCCGCGACAAACATCGCGAGATTGACGCCCAGCGCTATCCACATCCTGCGGCGGCTGTCGCCCCGCCGCGCGTCGAGAGCGTGCGAATGATCGTGCGAATGCACGCTCCGAGCTTAAGGCTCTCCGAGCCTGAAAAGGCCCGTCGGGGGACCCTTCTCAGGAACTCCCGCGAAGCGGCCTGAGAAGGGTCCCCCGACGGGCCCAACCCGCCCGAACCCTTAAGCGGGTACCGCCTCTTTCTCAGCCTTCTCGGACTTCTCCGCCATCGCCTCGTTGGCGACTTCGGCCGCGTAGCCGAGCCTCTCCGAATACTCGCGAGCCTGCATGCGAGAAATGACCATGCGCTGGATCTCGGCCGTGCCCTCGAACAGCTGGTAGATCTTGGCGTCGCGGAACCACTTCTCCAGCGGGCACTCCACGCTCTGGGCGAAGGGGCCGACCAGGTCCATCAGCGTCGTCGTCGCCCACATCGTCACGTCGCCGCCCTTGAGCTTCGACATCGAGCCCTGACCGCCGGTCATCGGCACGCCGTTGCGCCCCATCCAGGCGGCGCGCTGGACGAGCAGGCGAGCGGCTTCGATCTCGGTCGCCACGTCGGCCAGCGTCTGCTGGATGCGCTGCTCCTGCAGCAGCGGCTTGCCGCCTTCGCTCTGGCCGTCGAGGTATTCGAGGGTCCACTCGTAGGCGGCCTGGGCGATTCCCAGCGCCGAGGCACCCACCAGCGGGCGGGTGACCTCGAAGGTCGCCAGCGCGTCGGCGCCGCGCGACTTCTTGCCTTCGCGGCCGCGCTGCAGCTTCTTCTCGAGCTTCTCCTCGCCGCCGAGCAGGTTCTCGGCCGGGACACGACAGTCGTCGAGCACTACCTCGGCCGTGTGCGAGGCGCGGATGCCGAGCTTGGACTCCTTCTTGCCCTGGGTCAGGCCCGGAGTGTCCTTGCCGACGACGAAGGAGGCCTGGCCGCGGGTGCCGAGGCTCGGATCGACGGTGGCGACGACGACGTGGCAGTCGGCAATCCCGCCGTTGGTGATGAAGACCTTGGTGCCGTTGAGCACCCACTCGTCGCCATCCCGTTTGGCGGTCGTCTTCAGGCTCTTGACGTCCGAGCCCGCCTGCGGCTCGGTCACGGCGTAGGCGCCGAGCTTGATCTCGTCCTCGCTGCCGAAGCACTCCGGCACCCAGCGGGCGATCTGCTCGGGCGTGCCGGAGGAGGCGATGCCCGCCGCCGCCAGGCCGGAGCCCGAGATCGCCAGCGCGATGCCGGCGCAGCCCCAGTGGAACTCTTCGGCGGAGATCACCTGCATCTGGCCCTCGCCGTCGCCGGCGGAGCGCTGGATCCCCTCGAGGCCGCCGAATCCTTGCTTGCGGGCCTCCTTGATCACCTCCCAGGGGATGCTCTCCTCTTCGTCGTGCTGGCGGGCCGCGGGCCGGATCGTCTCGCGGGCGAAGGTCCGGCAGCTGTCCTTGTACTCCTTCTGCTCATCGTTAAGTGCGAAATCCATGATTCCCCTCTTGGTCTGCGCCTCATCGACTGATTGACTGGTCAGTCAACCAGTCCGTGCAAGATTAGCCGACCGGCCAGCCAGCGCCGCGCGTGTAGCGTTCCGGCTCGTGGCCGGAAAGCGACCGA
Source organism: Solirubrobacterales bacterium (assembly GCA_036379955.1). Lineage (GTDB taxonomy): Bacteria > Actinomycetota > Thermoleophilia > Solirubrobacterales > 70-9 > VRUE01. The sequence continues at coordinate 29,301 of DASVFR010000018.1, read as the reverse complement.
TCAACGCCGAGTTGCCGGCTGAGCAGCGCGCATCCAAGGTTGACCACACCGGAGTTGGGTCAAAGTCGGAAGCGCGACGGCGGCCGCGTCGGCGACGGTCGATCCCGGGTGCCCTGAAGGCGATCGCGGTGCTGGTCGCCTTCGCGATCGTCTTCCTCCTCGCCGCAGTGCTGGGGGGTGGCGGCTCGGGAGAGGAAGCCAGCGGACCGGCGCCGGCGCCGACTTCCGAAGCCGGGTCCGAGGAAGCCGAAGCGGCGGAGACGCCCACCGCCGAAGCGGCGGCGAAGCTCGGCTATCCCTCCTTTGCGACCAACAACACGACCCGGGTGGGCGGCTCCGATCCCGCCGAGATCGCCGCCGCGGTTGCCCTCGCCGTCTTCCCTTCCTCCACCCCGGCCCAACGCCCCGCCGCCGTTGGGATCGTCGACGAAGGCGATTGGCAGGGCGCGGTCGCGGCCTCGGTGTTGATGGCAGAGCCGGTGCGGGCACCACTGCTCGTCTCCTCAGGTGGCGACCTGCCCGATGCCAGCTCGCAGGCGTTGGCGGCGCTCGATCCGCAGGGAAGCGAGGCGACGCACGGCGCCCAGGCCTTCGCCGTCGGCCAAGGCGCGAGCCCCGACGACTTGAAGACGACGGAGGTGAAGGGCCGCAGCGCGGCCGGGCTGGCGGCGGCGATCGCCAAGCTGCGCGAACGGCTCGCGGGCGAACCGAAGCACATCGTCCTCGCGTCCGAAAGCGAGCCCGAGCTGGCCGTGCCGGCCGCGGCCTGGGCGGCGCGCTCGGGGGACCCGGTGCTATTTACGGCGGCTGCGAAGCTTCCGGCGGCGACCGCGAGGGCCCTCCGCGCGCATCCGAAGGTTCCGGTCTACGTCCTCGGCCCGTCCTCCGCGGTCTCCTCCGACGTATTTCGGGAAGTCGACAAGGTCGCGGGGCAGGTGCGGCGAGTCGCCGGGGAGACGCCGGTCGAGAACGCGATCGCCCTCGCCCGCTACGCGAGCGGCGGCTTCGGCTGGAACGTCAACGACCCCGGCCACGGCTTCGTCGTCGCCCGCGCCGAAGATCCGCTCGCCGCGGCCCTCGCCTCGCCGCTTTCCGGGTCGGGGACCTGGGGACCGCTTCTCCTCACCGACGACGCCGCTACCCTGCCGGTGCCTCTGCGCGAATATCTGCTCGACGTCAAGCCGGGCTACACGACCGACCCCACCCGCGCCTTCTACAACCACGTCTGGGTGATCGGGGACCAGGATGCGATCGACGTGAACCAGCAAGCCGAGTTGGACGAGTTGGCCGAACTGGCCAAGATCGGGGGGAAGGAACCGTGAGCGAAGCCGAAAATCCGAACATGCTGGACGCCGGCCGCCGCGTCACCGCGGAGGACGTCCGCGCCCTGGCCGGCGCCTCGACCCCGCACTTCGCGCTGCAGGTCCGCAATCGGATCCGTCGCCTGATCGAGCCGCTCGCGGCAGACGACCCGGCACGCCGCGAAGGCGAACGCAAGATCGCCGAGCTGGAAGAGCTGGCCGAGCACAGCGGCGACCCGCGCGGCACGATGGGGATCGCCCGCCACTGAGCCTCGTAGAGGCGTCCAACGAAGCGATCCGTCGGATTGAGCCCTCCGTTTCGGGGGTAAGGCTCAGCATCGTCCTCGAACGAAGGGGGTCCTATGGAGGGTTCGAAGCGAAAGAGAGCGCCATCGCCGGCGATGGTCGTAGCGATTACGGCGCTGATCGTGGCGCTGGCGGGAACGGCCTACGCGGCGCAGACGATCAACGGCGGCTCGATCAAGAAGCAGACCATCGGCGGTGGCAAGCTGAAGAAGAAGACGCTGACGGGGTTCCAGATCAACACGAACAAGCTCGGCGTCGTCCCAGCCGCGAAGCGGTCCGCTCATACTTACTGGGCCGTGGTCAACAACCCGGCCGGGGCAGGCAACGCGGCGCTTTCGCGGGCCAGCGACCCGCAGATCACCGCGACCGAGGGTGGCGGGGCGGTGACCGTGGCGGTGCCTTTCAACGTCGCCTTCTGCGCCAACGTCGCCGCGCGCAATAACGCCGGCACGTCGGTTCCGAATCCCGGCTACGCGCAGACGAACGTCTCGCCCGCGAATCCCAACGCGATCGAGGTGCGCACCCGCGACAAAGAAGGCAAAGACGAGGACGCCGACTTCCACCTGATAGTCGTCTGCCCGTAGGCGTCGCACCCATCCCAACACTCACGTGCTACCGGGTGCACCCGGTAGGGTGGGCGGCGTGAACGACGCGCCGCACGGCTTCAAGGAGGGCGACAAGGTTTGGGTCGAGGACGGCGAGGGTCGCCATCACCCCGGCATCTTCGTAGCCGACAACGAAAGCTCCGGTTGGTTCGGCGGCGGCCCCAGCGCCTACGTCGTCCATCCCGAGGCCAAGCAGGCCGAGGTCGTCTCCACCTTCCGCATCACCCCGCGGGAGGAGTAGCCCGAACTCGCCTTCCGGTGCGCTCTATGCGCCCATGGATGGCATAAAGCACCGGAACTCAGGGTATGCGGGCAACCGCCATGTCGACCCGAACGCCGCGAAACGGCGTTCCCTCGGCCCGCAATCTCCGGCGCTGGCGACCCCCCTTGGCGAGGGAGCCGTCGGCTCTCACTACCCGCCACCAAGGAAGGTCGGGATCGTCGCACTCGAAGAGGACCGCCCCGGCGAAGCGGGGCGACCCGGGCGAGACATCGCCGTAGGTGCGGACGAAACCGGGTGGGATCTCGCGCACCCGATCCAGCACTTCCAAGGCGTGAGTTCGTGGTTCCTCCCGCATAGCGGGAGTAAAGACGAAGTCAGTCGATGCCGGAGGCGCCCGGGCCGAAGGCGTCGATGATGCGGTTCTGGTACTCGGAGAGCTCTTCGGGGGAGATGAAGTAGGTCGGCGGGGTGAGGAAGAGGCCGTCGGCGCGCTCGGCGGTCGCCTCGACGCGGGCGCGCACCTTGTCGAGGGGGCCGGCGGCGCAGTAGGCGTCGACCATCTCGTCGCTGATCGCGGCCGGGACGGCGGCGAGGTCGCCGCGCCGGAAGGCCTCGCCGGCGGCGACGGCGTTGTCGGCGAAGCCGTGCAGCTCCCAGAGCGGCATGTAGGTCTTGACCGTGGCGTAGAAGGAGATCGTGCGGCGAGCCATGTCGATCGCCTTCGCCTCGTCGTCGTCGATCGCGCAGCAGACCGTCGGCAGGTAGTCGAAGCTCGAGCGCTCGCGGCCCGAGCGCTTCAAGCCCTCTTCGAAGGAGGCGACGACGACCTCGTCGATCCAGCGCAGGCTCTGAATCGGGTGGCCGATCAGGCCGTCGGCGACGTCGCCCGCCATCCGGCACATCCCGCCCTGGACGCCCGCGGTGTAGATCGGGACCGACTCACGGGCCGCCGGGTGCGGGCGGATCCAGCCCTTGATGTCGATGTCGTAGTACTCGCCCCCGTAGCGGATCGGCTCGCCCTTGCCGGCCTGCTGCATGATCAGTCGCGTCGCCTCGATCGCCTCGCGCATGTGCGGCGCCGGGCGGCCGTACTCGGCGTTGTGCCAGGTCTCGTTCAGCCGTTTGACGCCGGAGCCGAGGCCGAGGCGAAAGCGGCCGCCCGACATCTCATCGATGTCGAGGGCGCTGACGGCGAGGATGAAGGGGCTGCGGGTGAACGCCCAGGCGATCCCGGTGGCGACGTCGATCCGCTCGGTTCGTCCGGCGAGGTAGGCGGCCTGGGTCACCGAGGAGCGGAACAGCTCCGGCGCCCAGACGCACTCTACGCCGGCCGCCTCGGCGCGCTTCGTCTCCGCCTCCAGATCGGCGACCGAGGTGCCGATCGCGGCAACGGAGATGCGGTCGAGGGCGCTCACGCTTCGTCGCCGCTCAGGCCGCGGCCTCGGCGAGGATCGCGTCGGCGACCCGTTCGCGGTGCCACTTCGCGTCGCCGAACATCGCCGCGTTGGCCTTGCCGCGCTTGAGGAAGAAGTGCAGGTCATGCTCCCAGGTGAAGCCGATGCCGCCGTGCACCTGGATCGAGGCGTCGGGCACGCGCCAGCCGGCGTCGGAGGCGTAGGCCTTGGCCATCGAGGCCGCCGTCGGCAGCGAGCCGGGCTCGGCGTCGGCCGCCCAGGCAGCCCCGTAGACCGCCGAGCGCGAGTTCTCGGTCTCGAGCAGCATCTGAGCGCAGCGGTGCGAGACGGCCTGGTAGGAGCCGATCGGGCGCCCGAACTGCTGGCGGTCCTTGGCGTAGGAGACCGCCATCTCCATCGTCCGCTGCGCGATCCCGGTCGACTCGGCGGCGAGGGCGACGCAGACGCGGTGAAAGACGGGGAAGTAGTCGGCGCCGGCGGCCGGCAGGGTGTTCTCGGGCGTGACCTCGACGCCCTCGAAACGCACCGAGTAGAGGCGCCGGGTTAGGTCGATCGAGGTGGCGGGGGTGACAGTGACGCCGGCCGCGTCGCGCTCGACTATGTGTCGCCGACCATCGGAGGTGGCGACGAGGAGGACGTCGGCGGTGGCGGCGTCCATCACCAAGACCTTTTCGCCGTCGAGGACGACGCCGTCGCCGTCGGCCCGGGCCTCCATCTCGAACTCACCGATCGTCGCCGGCGAGCCCGCGTCCCAGAGCGCCGGCGTGCCGCGCAGCTTGCCCTCGGCGAGGGGCCGCAGCAACCGCTCGCGCTGCTCGTCGGAGCCGCAGAGGCTCAGCGCCAAGCCGACGACCGTGTTGGACAGCAGCGGGGAGGGAGCCAGCGCGTAGCCCATCTCCTCGAAGAGGACGGCGAGGTCGACGATGCCGAGGCCCTGTCCGCCCCACTCCTCGGGCAACGCCAGGCCCGGCCAGCCGAGCTCAGCCATCTCCTCCCAGTCGGATTGCTCGAAGCCGTGCCCGCTCTCGGCCAGGACGCGGATCCGTTCGCTCTTGTAGCGGGCGGCGAGGAAGTCGCGCGCGGTCGACTTGATCGCCTGCTGCTCATCGGTGAGGTCGAAGTACATGGTCGGCGACAGCCCCTAACGCATCTTCGGCAGGCCGAGGACGCGCTCGGCGATGATGTTCTTGAGGATGTCCGTGGTGCCGCCCTCGATCGAGTTGGCGCGCGAGCGCAGGAAGGAGTACTGCCAGGCGCCGCCGGCGAGGGCGTGCTCGTCGCCGCGCACCAGCGGCGCGTAGGCGCCCTCGACGTCGAGCGCCAGCTCGGCGATCCGCTGATTGATGTCGGCCCACTGCCACTTGCCGAGCGAACCCTCCGGACCTGGAATGCCCGACTGCATCGTCTTGGTCAGGCCGCGGTAGGCGTTGAGGCGCATCGTCTCGGCCTCGATGTGGAGTTGGGCGAGGCGCTGGCGGAAGACCTGGTCTTCGGCCGCCGTGCCGCCGTTGACGCGGGTCCCAGCGGCGAGCGCCCCGAGTCGCTTGAGGTTGTTGGCGATCTGGGCGATTGCGCCGAAGGCGAGCCCGGCGCGCTCGTTCATCAGCGTCGTGATCGCAACCGACCAGCCGTTGCCGACGCCCCCGACGACGTTCTCGTCGGGGATGCGCGCCTCCTCGATGAAGACCTCGTTGAACTCGCCCTCGCCGGTGATCTGGACCAGCGGCTTGGCTTCGACGCCCTCCTGCTCCATGTCCATCAGGAAGTAGGTGAGGCCCTTGTGCTTGGGCGCGTCCGGATCGGTGCGGGCGACGAGCATGCACCACTTCGCGTACTGGGCGAACGTGGTCCAGACCTTCTGGCCGGTGACTACCCATTCGTCGCCGTCCTTGACCGCCTTCGTCTTCAGCGAGGCGAGGTCGGAGCCCGACACGGGCTCCGAGAAACCCTGGCACCAGATCTCCTCGGCGGTCAGAATCGGCTCCAGGTAGCGTGCCTTCTGCTTTTCGGTGCCGTGGGCGATCACCACCGGGCCGCCCATCGCGAGGCCGAGCACGTTGGCCGGGCTCGGCGCCTCCAGCCGCGCCGCCTCGCCTACGAAGATCGCCTGCTCGATCATCGTCGCGCCGCGGCCGCCGTACTCCTTGGGCCACGAGATCCCAGCCCAGCCGGCCTCGTGCATCTTTCCCTGCCACTCACGGCGGAAGGCCATTACCTCCTCGAGGCCGCCGTCGGGCTCGGGGCCCGGGTGGTTCGCTTCGATCCAGTCGCGGACCTCGTCGCGGAACTCCTGCTCGGCAGGGGACAGGGTCAGGTCCATGAGGCGGCCAGCATAGCGGTGCCTTGGCCGGGCAGCCAGCCTTGGCGACGGCCCTCAGCGGCTGGCGCAGGCTTTCAAGCCATACGCTTTGGCTGTCTTACTGGAATTCCCGAACACTTTTTCGGTGTCCTGAATGATGGCTTTCGGTTCACCTTCGGCCACCGCGATGCTTTCTTCGCGCGCCGCCAGCACTTCTTCCACTTTGCCCGCATCCCCTTCGGGCGCGTCGAGCTCCCGCAACGCTTCCAGTTCAGCCGAAAGGTTTGGCTCCACTACTTCTTCGAAGAGTTTCGTGTAGAGGGCATCGCTCGGCTTGGCATTGCCTACCTGCCGCACGAAGGCCGCGAAGTCCGCTTCCAGTTCTTCGCTGCCTTCTTTGCAGATGGCTTCGGCCTTTTTCACGTATTCGGGCTTGCTGATCGAGGATTCTGCGACCGCCGTGTCGCTGTCGCCACCGCCGCAGCCGACCATGACGACCGCTGCCGCCAGCACCCCCGCGAGCACCGCAAACGCTCCCCTACCCCACATGACTCTCCCTCCAGATCGTCTTGATTGGTGGGAAAAGTTACATGTTTTTGCTCAAGGATGCCGATCCGCACCCCGCGCGCCCGGCTCGAGCGCCTGCGTGATAGGAACCCTGACCATGAACGCAAGTCAGGGGTACGAGAGTCCGGGAATCGCCGGCAGCGGCGCGATCGCCACCGGCCTGGCCGCCGTCTCGACGACGACGGCCGACACGATCTTGCTCGCCAGGAGCGAGGCTTCGGCGTGGCGCGCCGAGGAGAAAGTGGTCGCCGCCTGCGCGAAGCTCGACGGGGCGGATGCTTCGCGGCTCCGGGTGACCACCGACCCAAGCGATCTGGCCGAGTGCGATGTGATCGTCGAGGCGATCGTCGAGGAAGTCGAGCCGAAGGGGGAGCTGCTCTCGAAGATCGCCGCCAGCGTGGGCTCCAAAGCACAGCTGGCGACGACGACCTCCTCGCTTAGCGTCGCTGAGATCGCCAAGGCAGGCGGCGTGGACGGCAAGCTCTTCGGCCTTCACGTCTTCAACCCCGTGCCGCGTATGAAGCTGGTCGAGGTCTGCTTTCCCGACGGCACCGAGGGAGCGCGCGACACGGCGCTCGCCTGGTGCGCGGCGCTGGGCAAGACCGCGGTCGAGGTCCCGGACCAAGCCGGCTTCGTCGTCAACCGCCTGCTCTTCCCCTACCTATTCGAAGCGGTGCGCCTGATGGAGAGGACCGGCATGGAGGCGGGGGAGGTCGACACCTGCATGAAGCTCGGCGCCGGCCACCCGATGGGGCCCTTGGCGCTGCTCGACTTCGTCGGCCTCGACGTCTCCGAAGCGATCGGCGACGCCCTCTACGCCGACAACGGCGAGATCGCCAGCAAACCGCCGGGACTGCTCGTAGAGCTGGTCGGCGAGGGTAAGCTGGGCCGCAAGTCCGGTGCCGGTTTTTATTCGTACGACTGAGGCCGCGAGGCCGCGAAAACCAAGCAGGCCAAGGACGCAGGGAGCGTGGCGTGCTCTGCACGCGAGCGACCGAGGACGCAGGCATGCGCCGGTTTGCAGCGGCCTCGGCCTAGTCGCAGCTGCGGCCTGACAGATCCCAAATTACGTCAGCGACCGAGATGCCCTGCTGGCGGGCCTTCGTTTCGATCTCATCCCAGGGCAGCTCGGCTTCGGGGAGATCGTCCCAGCGGGCCAGCTCCAAGGCCTCGATCGCTCCCTTGAGCGCCGGGCCTAGGTGTTCCTCGGATCGCAGCAGTGCTCGCAGCACCTCAAGCTGCTTGTCGCTAAAACGCACAACCCACATGCGATACCTCCATGGTTCAGCGGAACGCGGGTTGCTCGGGGAAGCTAGGACTCAGGGCGGACGGAATCGCTGGCCGCGCCGCTGATCCGCACCGCCTCGATCCTGTTCTCGCGCACCGACTCGACCCGGATCGTGTAGCCGTTGGCGACGATCGTGTCGCCGCGCTTGGGCAGTCGCCCCAGCTCGCCGAACACGTAGCCCCCCACCGAGTTGTAGGCGTCGGTGTCGACCGGCAGCTCGATCCCGGCGTCGGAGAGGTCTCCCAATGAGACGTGACCGCGCACGAACCACTCGCCGCTGGCCAGCTTGCGCAGCGCCGCGGCGCGCGGATCGGTCTCGTCCTCGATCTCGCCCACCACCTCCTCGAGGATGTCCTCGACGGTGACGATCCCGACCGTGCGGCCGTACTCGTCGACCACGACCGAGAGCGAGGTGCGCTGCACCTGCAGGTCGTGCAGGAGGTCGTCCAGCGGCCGCGTCTCGGGGACGATCACGGCGTCGCGAACCGCCGGGGCGATCTCGGCCTGCGGGCCGTCGCTCATGTAAAGGCGGGCGAGGCTGTTGTTGTGGACGATCCCTTTCACCCGGTCGGGGTTCTCGTCCTCGATCACGACGAGGCGCGTGTGGCCTGAGGTGACGCAGCGGCGCAGCGCCGCCTCGACCGTCTCCGAGGTGTCGACGGTGACGACGGCCGGGATCGGCGTCATCACCTCGCGCGCCTCCTGCTCGTGCAGGTGGAAGACGCCCCCCAGCATCCCGGCCTCGCCGGGGTCGAGCGTGCCGCCGATGCGCGAGCTGTCGATGATCTGCTTCAGGTCCTCAGCGGTGTGGCGCTCCTCGATGTCGGTCGGATCGACCCCGAAGAGGCGGACGATCGAGTTCGAGATCGCGCTGAGCCCAAGCGTGAAGGGGGCGGTGAGGATGCGGAACCAGGCGAGCGGCCGCGAGACCTGCCGGGCGGTCCGCTCGGCGTGGCTTATCGCCAGCATCTTCGGCACCTGCTCGCCGATGCTGATGTGGATCGAGGTGACGAGCGCGAAGGCGATCGCCACCGAGAGGCCGACGGCGACCCCATGCGAGAAGCCGCCGAAGATCGGCTCGAGGAGCTTCGCCAGCGAGGGCTCACCGAGGAAGCCGATCCCGATCGAGGCCATCGTGATCCCGATCTGACAGGCGGAGAGCGATTCGTCGATGCTGTCGAGCTGCTCGATCACCTCCTCCGCCCCGCTTTCGCCTTCGGCCGCGAGCTGTTCGACCTTGCCGCGGCGGCTGCGCACGAGGGCGAACTCGGCCGCGACGAAGAAGCCGTTGACGGCCACCAGAAGGAGCAGGAGGACGAGCAGCAGGGCGCTCATCGCTTATTTGACCCGGTACTTCGGGGGAGGTCGTCGTCGGCCATGCGGCGTACGCAATATAGCCCGCCGTTCCGCGGATTCCGGGGGAAGTGCCATATTGATCGCCCGATGCGCATCGCCAGCCTCGTTCCGTCCGCAACCGAGATGCTCTTCGCCCTCGGCCTCGGCGACCGCGTCGTCGCGGTCACCCACGAGTGCGACTACCCGCTTGCCGTACGTTCGCTCCCCGACCTGACCCGCAGCGTCCTTCCTGCCGGCCTCTCGGCCGCCGACGTCGACCGGCAGGTGAAGGCGCGGGTGGCGGAGGGACGGGCGCTCTACGAGCTCGACGAGGCGCTGCTCGCCGAGCTCGCTCCAGACCTGATCGTGACCCAGGCCCTCTGCGAGGTCTGCGCGGTGTCCTTCGACGACGTCGTCGCGGTCGCCGCCCGCCTCCCGAGCAAGCCGCGGGTGATTCAGCAGGATCCGAGCACCCTGAACGAGATGCTCGACGACGTCGTCGCCCTCGCCGAGGTGGTCGGCATCCCCGGCCAAGGTCACGAGCTGCGCGGCGAACTCGAGGGCCGGATCGCGATCGTGCGCTCGGCGGTGGCCGGAACGACCGCGCCTCGGGTCGTCGCCCTCGAGTGGCTCGACCCGCCGTTCGTCGCCGGCCACTGGGTGCCGGAGATGATCTCGATCGCCGGCGGCGACGACGTCGCCGGGCCGCCGGGGCTGAAGTCGCCCGAGGTCTCCTGGGGCGAGCTGTCGGGCCTGACGCCCGACATCGTGGTCGCGATGCCCTGCGGCTTCTACGTCGACGGCGCTCGCTCGCAGGTGCTCGAGCACTGGTTTCGCCTGAAGGAGCTGAACGCCCGCCAGGTGTTCGCGGTCGACGCCGCCTCGACGTTCTCCCGGCCCGGGCCGCGCCTCGTCGACGGGGTCGAGCTGCTGGGCCACCTCCTGCACCCGGACTTAGTCCCGGCGCCGGGGAGCATCGGCTTCGCCGAGGTGCGCGGACCGGACCTGATGACAAAAGGGGCGTAGGGCGATCAGGCGATCGCCAGCGCCCCGAGGAACGAGACCGCGGCGACGACTCCCATCGCCACCATCTCCGCCGGGAAGTGGCGCTCGCCGAGCATCCCGCGCTCGCCGGCGATGATCGCGAAACCGCAGAGCACACCGGCCACGAGCCCGCCGAGGTGGCCACCGAGGCTGATGTGGCTGGCCCCGCCGATGCTGATCGCGAGGTTGAGTACCAAGATGAAGCCGATCGAGCGGGCCACGTCGTCGAGGCCCCTGCCGCGGGCGATCACGAAGGTGGCGCCGAAGATGCCGAAGATCGCTCCCGAGGCCCCGACGGTGAGCGCGTTCGGGGTCAGCAGAAGGGCGCCGAGCGAGCCGCCGAGTAGCGCGGCGACGTAGACGCCGAGGAAGCGCGGCGTGCCGACCGAAGGCTCCAGCAGCCGGCCAAGGAAGTAGAGGGCAAACATGTTGAAGCCGATGTGAAGGAGGCCGGCGTGCAGGAAGCCGCTAGTGAAGAGGCGGTACCACTCGCCTTCGGCGACGAAGGGACCGAAGAGGCCGAAGTTCACCGCGGCCGAGCTGCCGCCGACTTCGAAACCCCCGTGGGCGCTCGTCACCTCGGCCAGGAAGACGATGGCGTTCAGCGCGATCAGGATGAAGGTCGCGGGGGCGCGCGAGAAGAGCGTGGCCTCGCCGGCGCCGCTCGTCACCCGGGTGCGCTGGCGGGAGCACTCCGGGCAGCGCATCCCGACCGGGGTAGGGGTCATGCAGTCGGGACAGATCGGCCGCCCGCAGGAGGAGCAGGAGACGGCCGTCTCGCGGTTCGGATGCCGGTAACAGGTCTGCGCCATCAGCGAGTCGGGAGCCTACAATCGTCGCCGACTCTGCCGGCAACCAAGGGAGAACAGATGGAAGGACCGAGCCCCGCCCGGCTCTACGCGACGCTGGTCGGCGCCGCCCTCGTCATCGCCGGCATCCTCGGCTTCTTCTACAGCGCCTCCTTCGGCTCGCCGGGGACGGTGGACGACGTGCTCGGAGCCTTCGCCGTCAACGGCTGGCACAACGTCCTCCACGTGTTGACCGGCGCGCTCGGGCTGCTGGTCGCCGGCTACGCGGCCCGCCAGTACTCGCTGCTCATCGGCATCGCCTACGTCGTCCTCGCCGCTTGGGGGTTCGTACTCGGCAGCGGCTCGTCGATCCTCGGCTTCCTGCCGGTCGACGCCGCCGACGACCTCCTGCACCTGGTTCTCGGCCTGCTCGGCATCGCCGCCGCGCTCGCCACGCCGCGGGCGACTCGTGCCGGGGCGCCAGCTACGGCTTGACTCGGCCGGCCAGCGAGCGCAGGCCGCCCTTTGCCTGCTGACGACCGCGGCGGCGGAACTCGAGGACGACCAGGGCGCCCGCCGCGGCGCCGCCGGCGCCGAGCGCGACCACCGGGCGGACCCAGTTGCGCGGATCGCGCAGCGCCCGCAGCTCGCTCTCGGAGAGCTCCTCCGCCCAATCGGAAAGCTCCTCGGCAGCCGCCTGGGTCACCGCCGAGAGCGTGTCCTCGAGGCGCCCCGAAAGACGCTCCGGCGGCTCCAGCGGACGCAGCGCGTCGCTCAGCAGCTGCTCGACGTTCCAGCTACCGAGCGGGGCGCCCGCCGGCTCACTCGAGCTCATCGCCCATCTCCTCCTGCAGCTGCTTGATCGCCCTGTGGATCAGGACCTTGGTGGCGCCGTCGCTGCGCCCAAGGGCGCGCGCGATCTCGCGGTTGTCCATGCCGAGAGCGAAGCGCATGATCAGGACGTCGCGGCGGTCGTCCGGCAGCTTCTCCAGGTTGGCCATCACCTGGCGCAGCTCCTCCCTGCCCTCGGCGATCGCCTCGGTCCCGTGGCGAGTGGCGATCGGGTCGGCGTTCTCCAGCGAGGTCTGCGGCCGTCGCGAGCGGTCGCGGTAGTAGTTCGAGGCGAGGTTGTGGGCGATGCGGATCAGCCAGGGCCGCAGCGGCCTGCCGTCCGACTCGCGCCGGGCCCGGTCGAAATGGCGGTAGGCCTGCAGAAACGCCTGCTCGGTGAGGTCCTCGGCGTCGTGCTGGTTGCCGACCCGGTAGTAGGCGTAGGAGTAGACGTCGCGCAGGTGGGCCCGGTAGAGGTCCTCGAAGGCGCGGTCGAGCTCGGCCTTGGCCGCCGGGTCGAGGCTCGCCGGCTCGACGTTCTCCACATCGTCGCTCACGTACGCAGCCTATTCGGCCAGAGCAGGCGCCCCTCATCGTCACACCCTCTCCTTCCGGTGCGCTTTATCCCCGGATACGGGGGGAAAGCTGCACCGGAAGGTCATGCGGCCTCCCTGGACCGCTCGCCGCGGCGCAGACCGGCAACCCAGGCCTCGGCGTCGATCTCCCCCCGGATCAGAGCCGCCAGGCCGCTCAGCGCCTCGGCCCTTCCACCCGTCTCCGCGGCGGCAGTGGCGAGCAGCGGGACCGCGTCGAGGCCCTCCGACGCCTGGCCGATCTGCGCCGGAATCTCCGCCGCCGCGGTACCGCGGCCGAGCAGCTCCCCGGCCCGGCGGTTGCGCCCGGCCGGCGCGATCACCGTCGCCGTCAGGTCGCCGACCCCGGCCAGACCCGAGAAGGTCTCCAGATCGGCGCCGTGGGCGATCGCGTGCTCGATGCACTCGCTCCAGACCTGGGCGGCGGCGATGCCGGCTGCGTTGAGGCCGTGGGGCTCGGCGGCGGCCGCGGCCAGGGCAGCCGCGTTCTTCGCCGCGCCCGCCATCTCGACGCCGATCGGATCGCTCGACCGCTCACAGAAGAGGCCGGCACGATCGAAGACGAGGCCGAGCTGGTCGCGCAGGTCATCGTCGACCGAACCGAGCACCAGCGCCGCCGATCCCGAGACCGCCTCGCGCGCGTGCGCGGGGCCGCCGAGCGAGGCGAACGCGCGAGCGCGCACCCGCTCGCTGACGTACTCCGTCGGAAGCTGCCCGCGGGGAGCGACCAGCCCCTTGGTGAGCAGGAGCATCGCCGTCCGCGCCCCGATCCGGTCGGCGACCGCACCGACGGCCTGCGGCAGGGAGCTGGACGGGATTGCCAGGCAGACCAGGTCGAGGCCGGCGAGCTCGATTTCGGATGCCTGCAGGACCCGTACCGAGTCGGGCAGGCGAACGCCCTCCAGGTAGCGGCGGTTCTCGCGCTGCTCGGCCAGCTCCGCGGCCTGCTCGGACGTGCGCGTGGCGAGCTGGACCTCGAGGCCGCCGCGGGCGAGGAGAACGGCGAGGGCCGTTCCCCAGCTGCCGGCGCCGATCACGGCGGCGCGACGCATCGGCGGCAGGCCGCCGAGGTCCTCCCATTGCAGCTCGACGTTGGGCCAGATCCGCCCCGTGACCATTTCCGCGAGCCCGCGGGAGGCCTGCTCGGCGCGCGGGAAGGTCATCGCCCTGCCGAGGCGCACCTTGACCTTGTGCGGCCGGATCCGCCAGCCGCGGCGGACGTGTTCGGTCCCCAACACCGCCGCCGGGATCACCGGCGCCCCCGTCTCCAGGGCAAGCCGGCCGACGCCGCGCTTGGGCTCGGCCAGCGAGCCGCGCCTGATGCGGGTCCCCTCGGGGAAGATGCAGACCGCGCCGCCGCGTTCGACGACCTGGCGCGCCGTCTCCATCGCGTCCTCGTCGGAATCGCCGCGCCGGATCGGGAAGGCACCGAGCCGCGAGAGGATCCAACCCTGCCAGCGGCGCTCGAAGAGCTCGACCTTGGCGACGTAGTTCAGGGGGCGGCGCCAGGGCAGCGCGCCGCCGATCGCGAACGGGTCGAGGAAGCTGCGGTGGTTGGAGGCGACGATCAGGCCGCCCCGTACCCGGCCGTGCTCGCGTCCGGTGCGGGCGTAGCGGAAGTAGGTAAGGAAGAAGGGCGTCAGGAAGACGCGGGCGAGGAAATAGAGGACTCGGTTGACGCCGTGACGGCGCGTGTAGGCGTGGTACGCCTGCAGGCGGGAGGGGTCCATCGCAGATGGCTACCCGGGGAAGGGACCATGGTTACCAGCCCGCGGGTCCTGTCGCCGCAGGGGCCCACCGCCCTTCCGGTCGCTAAAGCGTCCTCAGGGCGGTTCCCCCTACGGCACCACCCGCGGGAGGAGCGCTTACCAGGCTTTCTCGATGAGCTGCTCCAGATCCGAACGCGTCGGCGGTTCCGGCGTGAAGGCCAGCTCGGGGCGGAGCAGCATCGACTCGATGGCTTGCGAAAGCTTCTCGGGATCGGCGCCCAGGTTGCCCAGGCCGGGCGGGTTTCCGCCCAGCTGGAGGAGGCGCTCTTCTATTCGGTCGGGGGTCGTTTCGAGGGCGTCGGCGAGGGGGACGAGGCCGTCGGGGGCGCGGGTTGCCATGAAGGCCATCGCGCGGGGAAGGATCGCGGCGTTGGTCTGGGCGTGCGGGACGTCGCAGACGCGGGCAAGAGTCTGGCAGACGACGTGGTGGATCGAGAAGGCGGCCGAGTCGATCGCGTAGCCGCAGAGGATCGAGCCGAGGGCGAGCGAGTCGCGCTCGCGCTCGGTGGGGTCTTCGTCGAGCGCGCGGGCGATCGACTCGGCGCCGCGCAGCGCCGTCATCCGCGAGACCGGGTTGGCGAAGGGCGTGTAGAGGGAGTCGGCGCCGTGGGCGAGGGCGTTCATCGAGCTGGCGCGCAGCTCGGCCTCGGGCGCGCTGGTCATCGCGTCGGGGTCGGCGACGACGAGCGCGGGCCGGACGAGAGCGCGCACGCGGTTCTCGGCGCCGGCGGGGAGGCGGTGGATGCCGGTCATCTCCGCCCCCGACATCGTCGTCGGGATCGCGGCGACGCGAGCGCCGCTGACCGCGGCGATCGCCTTCGCCGTGTCGATCGTCCGCCCGCCGCCGAGGGCGACGAGGTTCGGAGCGCTCGCCGACCCGAGCAGCGCGGCGGCGGCGTCGGGCACGGCGGACGCCGGTGAGCCGGGGGGCACGTCGTGGACCGTCGCCGCGGCGCTCGCCAACGACTGCGCGCCCGCCAGGCGCCGCTCGGTCGCAAGCAGGGCGAACTCGCCCATGCCGTTCTCGACGAGCAGCCGGGGCGCGTCGTCGACCCCGCCCTCCCGGAAGACGACCACGCGCCCGGCGTCGCGCCAGATGAAGTTGCCGCTCACCCGGCCGAGACCGTGCGCGGATTGACGACCGGGCGCAGGTTCGGCTCGACCTCCGCCCGCAGGTGCTCGAAGTCGGGCGGCAGCGAGAGCTTCTCGCCCAGGTGCTCGAGCGGCTCGTCGACGGTGAAGCCGGGGCCGAGCGTGGCGATCTCGAAGAGGACGCCGCTCGGCTCGCGGAAGTAGATCGAGCGGAAGTAGAAGCGGTCGATCACCGGGGTCGGCCGGGCGCCGGCTCCGATTGCCCGCTCACGCCACTCCTCGTGCTCGTCGAGGGTCGAGGCCCAGGCGACGTGGTGGACGCTGCCGGCTCCCTGCAGCGAGCGTTCCTCGGGCGGGTCGTCGAAGACGTAGAGGCCGCCGCGACTGGAGCCGCGGGCCTCCCAGCTGCGCTCGTCGACGGGCTCGAACTCGAGCGCTTCGAGCAGCCCGCTGCTCGCGCCCGGAGCGCCGCTGTAGGCGCAGACGGCGTGGAAACCGCGCAGCGCGACCTCGGCCGGGACCTCCGGGTGGTCGGCGATCAGGGGCTCGTCCTCCACCTCGACCACGGCCAGCTCGTGGGCCAGCCCCTCGGGATCGGCGAAGCGCAGGGCCTCTCCCACGCGCTCGCCCTCGATCCCGGCGCCCCCGAGGCGCTCCTCCCAGAATTCGAGCGCCGCGTGCGAGGCGACTCGCCAGACGATCCGGTGCACGTCGCCCGCCCCGGCCCGGCCGGCGGGAACGCCGGGGAACTCGAAGAAGGTGAGGTCGGAGCCGGCGCTGCCCCTCTCGTCGGCGAAGAAGAGGTGGTAGACGGTGGGGTTGTCCTGGTTGACCGTCTTCTTGACCAGGCGCAGTCCCATGGTGCCCGCGTAGAAGTCGACGTTGCTCTGAGCGTCGGCCGTGATCGCGGTGATGTGGTGGATTCCCTCCAGCCGCATGCTCCACGTATAGCATCCAATCCAAGATGAGCCGCGGACGGCGACGCACTACGAGGGCCTTGATCGTGTTCGGCTCCCTGCTGGCCTTCCTCAGCGTCTTCGCGATCTGGACCGAACGCCAGGCGCTCAACACGGATGACTGGGTCAATACCAGCGGTCGCCTGATCCAGAACCAGACGATCCGCGAAGCGATCGGCAACTTCCTCGTCGACCAGCTCTACGAAAACGTCGACGTCGAAAAGGAACTGGAAGAAATCCTCCCCGGAGAAACGAAGCAGCTTGCCGGGCCGGTCTCGGGCGGGCTGCGCCAGGTCGCGGGCCAGGGCGCCGACCAGGTGCTGCAGAGCTCGACGGCGCAGGAACTCTGGAAGAGCGCCAACCGCACCACCCACGAACAGCTGCTCGCCGTGCTCGAAGAAAAGGAAGGCACGGTCTCGACCGAAGAAGGCAAGGTCACGCTCAACCTCGGCGGTCTCGTCACCAACCTCGCCGACCAGGTCGGGATCGGCGCCAGCC
The DNA here is from genome assembly GCA_036379955.1 of Solirubrobacterales bacterium. Lineage (GTDB taxonomy): Bacteria > Actinomycetota > Thermoleophilia > Solirubrobacterales > 70-9 > VRUE01. Next base: position 12,391 of record DASVFR010000018.1, on the reverse strand, counting down.
TCGCCGAAAAGCTGCCCGAAGACGCCGGCCAGATCACGGTCCTGCGCTCGGATCAGCTGAAGACCGCCCAGGACATCGTCGTCGCGATCAAGGGCCTGGCGCTGGTGCTCTCGCTGCTGACGCTGCTCTGCTTCGGGCTGGCGATCTACCTCTCGCGCGAGGGGCGCTGGGTGACGGTGCTCTACTGCGGCGTCGGTCTGGTCGCCGCCGGCTTCGCCTCGATCGTCCTGCGCGAGGTAGCGGGCGGGATCGTCGTCGGCCAGCTGGTCTCCGAAGAGAGCGTCAAGCCGGCCGCCGAAGAAACATGGTCGATCGCTACCTCGCTGATGACCAGCATCGCGACGACCGTGATCGTCATCGGCGTCCTCTTCGGCATCGCCGGCTGGCTCGCCTCGCCGACCGGCTCGGCCCGCTCGACCCGCCGCTTCCTGGCGCCGGTCCTCGACGACCACGTCGGCTACGCCTACGCCCTGCTGGCGATCGTCATCGGCTTCTACTTCATCTCCGCCCCGACTCAGAACCTGCGCACCTTCCTCACCACCCTGGCAATCGCCGGCCTCGCCGCCTTCGGCATCCACGAGCTGCGCCGCCAGACGGCCGAGGAATTCCCCGACGCCAACTTCAGCGACGTCTTCGGCCGCACCAAGGACCGCGTGGTCGGCGCCGTCCGCGACGCCAACATCGGCGAGCGCGCCTCGAAACTCCGCCTACCCGAGATGCGCAAGCCCACCGCAACGGAGGAGGCGACCACCGAGGTCGCGCCCACCTCCGGCGAGGACGCCCGCCTGGCCCGCCTCGAGCGCCTGGCCAAGCTCCACGAGCAGGGCGTCCTCACCGACGAGGAGCTGGCGACGGAGAAGGCTCGGGTTCTGGGCGGGGGCTGATTTCAGCCACCCTGACCTGGATCGTCGCTCTATCGGAGACCAAGAACGATCCGCAAGGGCTGCGCTCGACACAGGGAGCATGTCATTGGTGCTCGAAAGCAAGTCTGGCCTCTCGTTCGATCCCGAAGCGAGATACACAGCTGGAGAGGGCCGTGGTTTGGGTTGGTCCGTCCTCGTTAGGCGGATCGCCGAAGCCGTGACCGAGCGCACCTCGCCAGAGGCATCACCCGAGGAGCGACAGGCGGCCCTGGAGGCGGGACTGCAAAGGCTTGTCGACGCAAGTACAAGCGTCATTTGTTCATTGCAGACATCAATTTTGCCTGCTCGACCTCTAGACGGTCCTCAAGAGCCTTAAAAAGTTCCTGACATCGTTTTTCCTGCTCAGCCGACCTCGCAAAAAAGCCGCGATACCTCTTGACCCTGCCGTTCCGAAGGTGAACTCTAAGTCGCGGAATTTTGCCCCTTTCTCGTAGCTCAAAACGAGCCACATCGTTCCAACGCCAGCGATGGGTCCACCATATACTTCGACCCTTGACCTCTCGTGCTTCAAGACTAATACCACTTAGAGGTATTCGAACTGAAAGTACTATCAATATGATTCCCCAGGGAGCCCAGATCAGCGCACCTGGATCTCCGACCCTCATTGCTTCTACAACGACCGATGCATTAAGAAACACGAATCCACTCGCTGCAATCCACATAACATTTTTCCGCCATGGGCTAACTTCGATGGTAGTACCGTCTGGTGGCAGCGGCTTATCCACGCTGAGAGTGACGGGTGATTGCGAAACCAACACCAATCAGAACAGTCCAAGGGTTAGGTTCAACCTACTGGTTTCCGCTGGCTCCGGAACGACTGAGAGAATTGACGAGCACGCCTTGGCTCGATGCGAATTAGACCAACTCCGCAAACGACAATGAGGCCAATGCCAACCAAGGAACTAGCCGTGCTTCCCCAGCCGTTAGTCACTAGCGGAATGAGGGCAAACGCGATCCCCGTAAAAAGACCCCACACCAGTAGGACAGCAGCTATCCACTTCCCCATGGCCTTCATGCTCCTCCTTAACTCGACAGGTCCCCAAAGATTCTGAGTGCATCGCTGTTTCACTTTCTTCCCTCCTCATCCTTGGACCAGTCCTTTGACAACTCGGTGATACCTCGCGGATCGAGCTTTACTACCGCCCAGATGACAAAGATCGCTGATCCGCCCAGCACTATCCAGGTCAACGCAACACCGGACAATAGTTCTGCGCCATACAACACACCTAGCACAATGCCGACAATGATAAGACTAAAAAATGCCGAAATTAGCTCTGAAGGAAGCGACAAGTAGCTCTCACTCTTCATGAGAAGATAGATGCAAACAGTGCAGAAGTAACAATTACGAGCGCCCAAATGCCGATTATCCCGGTGATCTTGCCAACATATCGAGCGAGAAGGTCGAGGCGTCTGACTTCTCGCGATCGAGCGGCCCACTCTGGCGTCCGTCGCAGTCTTAGCCACGCAACGGGCACCCCTATCAACTCTGCCCAGATCATACTGCCAAGAACCAGCTTCAAAATTTCGCTTCCAGCAATGGAGGCTGTAGGCATGGAAACCATCAGCACACCTGGCTACGGCGAAATCTCATGTGGCAAATGGACGAATTTTTCATCGAGATGTTTTGATGCGTCTCGCCAGATACCTGGAGCGTGTTTTGCAATACCGCGTACGCCTTTCCCCAGAGAGATGAGTTCTCCTGCCAGGTTGCCAGCCGTATACGCAAAAGAACATTCGTTAACGTTGTTTATGTCCAGGAAGTCACGTGCAGCAGACCCATTAATTGGTAGTTGGACAAATGGAATGGGACTGAGAATAGAATCCCCAATTCCCGCAGACGTATTTGTAACCGCTTCTGATCCTTCTTCTGGAATCAAGCACAGCGGCATGAGCAGATTTGTAGTTACTGGAGAATCACACGGGTCGTCGCTTTCATCGCATGCGATGAATCCAAGAATGCACGGTCCTAGGCCAGTAGGATCAGAGGTGTTTACCGGATTAACATTTGCATAGTTATATGGAGCACGAGTTAGCGCTACGAGTGGATCGCGAGTCATGAACTGTCCCGTGGCAGGTTCGTAGAACCTGGCTCGCAGGTACTGCGTACCGCTTTGATTGTTTGTGTATTGACCCGCAAAGCCCAGTGGCGTCGTGGACGTTCCAGTTCTACCCTCCAATGCTCCATAGGGAGCATAAGTAAAGGTTCCTGTTATCTTGCCTTCCACATCAGTGAGCAAACGTGTACTACTAAGTTGGTCATGATGCAGATGCGTCGCTTCTTCTGAGTTGATCTGCTCAACTGGCAGACCGCCTGGACCATAGACGTAACTGTTATTTTCATCGTCCAACAGCAGCGGCATTCGTCGGCTGGCATCCCAAGTCAAGTGACTGACTGCTTCACCCGAGGTCTTCGAGGCAAGAAGACCAGTGCCGTCGTAGGCAAAGCCCTCTTCGATGGCTGGTGTTTCACCTTCAGCCGATCTTTCGACTGCCGTTAGGTTGCCGGCCTGGTCGTATTCGTAGCTGGTCGACGGGCCGCTGACCGGCGCCGCTTCAGTGCGCTCTCCGAGTTTGTCGTAGCTGTAAGTGACGCCGGTGCCCGTTTCGAGCTGGCTGGCGGCGTCGTAGGCATTGGTCGAGCCCATCCCTTTGACCAAGTTGTCAGCCGGGTCGTATTCGAAGCCTTCGGCTCCTGCTTCCGTCAGCCGCTCGTTTTCGTCGTAGCCGTAGCTGACTTCTTCGGCCCCGGGTAGTCCCACCCGGGTCTCTTCTTCAACCTGGCCAAGTTTGTCGCGGCCGTAGGAGAGCGAGGCGAGCGTTTCGACGCCCTTCATGAACTTCGCTTCGACCATGCGATCCGCGCCGTCATAGGCGTATTCGTCGACGTTGCCAGTGCCAACCGGGAAGACGATGCCTTCGAGGTTGGAGTCGGCGTCGTAGGCGAAGCTGGTCGTGCCCCCGAGCCAGTCGGTGACGCTTTCGAGGCGACCTGCGGGGTCGAATTCGCGGGAGACCGCTTTGCCGTTGGGGTAGACGATCCCGGTGAGCTGTTCAGCGAGGTCGTAGCCATAGCGGACGAGGTCGCCGTGCCCGTCTTCGCTTTCGGTCAGGCGGCCGAACTGGTCGTATTCGAAGCGCGACTCCCCGGTGCCGTCGCTCATGCTCGTCACGTTGCCATCGGGGTCGTATTTGAAGCCGACGTCGGGCGTTCCTTCGTCGGAGTAGTCGATGCCGGTGAGCCGATTTGCTTCATCGTAGGAGTAGCTCGTTTTCCTTTCGGCCGGATCGACTGCGGACTTGAGGTTGCCGGCCTCGTCGAATTCCTCGATCGTTTTCCGCCCCAGCGGGTCGATCACTTCGACCGGCCGGCCGAGGGCGTTGCGGACGTAGGTGGTCGTCTCTTCGTTGCCGTCGGTCTGGCTCGTGACGTTGCCGGCGCCGTCATAGCCGGTTTCGAGGATCGCGCCGTTTGGCTTTTCGATCCTGATCTGCTCGTCGTCGGCGTTGTAGGCGTATTTGGTCGTGTGACCGTTGGCGTTGGTCTCTTCTTCGAGGTTGCCATTGCCGTCGTAGGCGTATTCGGTCGTGCTGCCGAGCGGATCGACCGCTTTCAGCACCCGTCCCTGGGGATCGAGTTCGAAGGTTGTTTCGTATTCGCCGGGTTCTGAGCCTTCGAGGTTGCCCAGTGGGGTCGTGACCGATGTCAGCCGGGAGTCTTCGTCGTAGCCAAGGCTCCGCGTGTGGCCCAACGAGTCGGTTTCGCTGGTCCGATCCCCATTGGCGTTGTAGCCGAAGGCCCAGGTTCTTTCGAGCGGATCGGTGATGCTTTCGAGTTGGCCGTATTCATTGTGGGCGATGGTCGTTGTCTGCGTGGTTTCTTCGGGACCCGGCCTCGAGATGCTTTCGACGTTTCCGCTGCCGTCGCGGTTGATCGTGGCCGTCTCCCCACCAGGTGATGTCATCGAGACAACCTCATGAGCCGCGTTGTAGCTCCATTTGGATTCGTTGCCCTGGGCGTCTCTTTCGCTGGTCTTGTTGCCTTCGGCGTCGTAGTCGTAGGTGGTCGTATGGCCGTTGCCGTCAGTCTGACTGGCGAGCTGGCCTGCTTCGTTGTAGGTGAAGGTTTCGGTCGTGGCGTCGGCCGTTTCGTAGCCGCGGATGATCGAGAAGGGCTCGTTGTTGGACGTGAACCACTCGTCGGTGACCGAGCCCGTTGCTTCGTTGGTGATCGTCGTGTGGAAGGGTACGTATTCGAAGGTCAAAGTACGCCCGGCCGGATCGGTCTGTGACACGACGCGACTGGACCCGTCGTATTCATTGATCGTTTTGCCGCCGCGCCCGTCGGTGACCGTCGTGATCCGGTGCGATGCGTCGTATTTGAACTGCCAGCGGGGACCTTCTTCGCCGGGCATCGTGACGCTGGTCAGATTTCCGCCTTCGTAGCCATATTTGACGAGGTGGCCCATCGGGTCTTCGGCGCTTTCGACCTGCCCGCCGCCGTTGTAGGCGAATTTGATCTGGCGCCCGGCGGGATCGGTGATCGCGGTCAACTGCCCAGTGCCGTTGTAGGAGAGGGTCGTTTTGTTGGCGTTGCGGTCCGAGACGCTTTCCAGGCGCCCGGTTCCGGAAAAGGTGAGCTTGACCCGATCGGCGCGCGTGAACGTGTAGCCCGCTTCGGGGCTGCCCGACAGGGTCTCCTGAGACCAGGCGGGACCGGCGTAGGTGGTGCCGCTGACTTTCGTAAAGGGAATCGTGCTGCCGTCGGCCTTGGTCAGCGTCACCTTGGCACCGCTTTCTTCGATCGTCAGCCGATCGCTGAACGAGCCGCTCCAGCCGTAACCGAAGGATCCCATTGAGCCTGCGGCGGCGGCCGCTTGAGCGCTGTAGGTCCGAGCAAGAACGAGGCCGACGCCCATTCCTCCGATAGCGAAATCGGTTTGGCTCTCGGAGAAGTTGCCCGTCGCGCATTCCACCGGATCGCCGGAGTGACAGCGCTTACCGAACTGGTTGCTCTGTTTGACCGAGACCGGATGCAGGATTTTCACATGGCCTGACGCCTCGTGAATCACGCCTGCGTTTTCAAAGTCGGGCTCGACTTCCGTCGTTCCCATACCGGAGCTCTTCTGGAAAGTCCCGCCGTTGAAGATCGTCGTTTTGATGCCTGTGATCGCTTTTGCTGACGTGGTGTTGGCATTGAAGGTGCCGAGGTTCCTCAGCTGTGCCCCTTCAGACTCTTCGATCGAGCCAGTCGACATCGTGAAGGTGCCTTCGTTGACGAAGGTGCGCTGTTTCAGCGTTCCCACGAGTTCCATCGTGGTCGAGCCAGTGGCCCCTGGGAGAAGGACGGTCGAGCCGGCACCGGACATCGTGCTTTCCTTTTCCCAGGCAAAGCTATTTGAGATCCGCAGTGTGCCGGCCCCGGTCACGACGCCTCGATAGGCGCCCATGGTCAACGCGCCCAGAGTCAGCGTTCCCGCCACCAGGTTCAGGGTCGCTTCTTCTTTGACCGTTACCTGCGCGGAACCGCCGCTGCCACCCGCGACGGCGACGCTCGTACCTTTCCTGGCGATGACGATCGGGCCAACGAAAGTTGTTCCGCCATAGAGCGCGTAGCTTCCTCCGGTGAAGTTGAATTCGCCTCCTGAGGCATTCCATTCGGTGGGAGAGATCGAAGCGCCGCCTCCGGTGAAGTTGAGCACACCGGCCGTCGCGCTGACCGTCCCGGCGTTTTCGAACGGCATTTCGACTTTGGTCGTACCCGTCGCGGTCCGCCGGAGTGTTCCGACGTTCGCAAAAGACCCAGTGCCGCTCAGCGCTTTGCTAGCCGTCGTGTTCGCGTCGAAGGTTCCTAGGTTTTCGAATCTACCTCCTTCGGTCACTTCGACCGTCCCGGTCGACATCGTGAAGGTGCCTTCGTTGACGAAGGTGCGCTGCTTCACCTTGCCAGCGAGTTCCATCGTGGTCGACCCTGTGGCGCCAGGGAGAAGAATCGTCGAGCCAGCGCCAGACATCGTGCTTTCGTTTTTCCAGGCGAGGCTGCTAGAGATCCGCAGGGTGCCGGCTCCGGTCACGACGCCTCGCACGGAGCTCATCGTCAAGGTGTCGAGCGTCAAGGTGCCGCTTGGGATTTTCAGAGTCCCTTCTTCCTTGACCGTCACTTTGGTGGAGCTGGTGGAGATGCCTTCGGTGACGAGCGTCGTCGTTTTGCCAGCGACCGCGACGGCGCCAGCAAGGGTTGTTCCGGTCGTCATCGTGTACGTGGTGCCGGAGAAGCTGATTTCGCCTTCGGAGCCGTTCCATTCGTTCGAGCCGATCGACGCACCGCCTCCGGCAAATGCCAGGGTCCCTTTCTGAGCGGTCACGGTTCCCGCGTTTTCGAAGGGTGCCGTGATTTCAGTGCTGCCGCTAACAGTCCGGCGGAAGACGCCTTTGTTCAGGAACGATTTGCTGCCTCCGGTAAGAGCTTTCGCGGCGGTCGTATTGACATTGAACGTCCCAAGGTTTTCGAAGACCGCATTTTCGCTTACTTCGACCGTCCCGGTCGACATCGTGAACGTGCCTTCGTTGACGAAGGCACGTTTTTTCAGCGTGCCAGTGAGTTCCATGTTGGTCGTCGCGGTGGCACCGGGCTGGAGGATCGTCGATCCCGAGCCTGACATCGTGCTTTCGTTCGACCAAGCGAGGTTGTTGGAGATTTTCAGCGTTCCCGCGCCACCTACGACACCTTTGTATCCACTCATGGTCAGGGTGTCGAGAGTCATCGTCCCGCTCGCGATGGTGAACGTCGCTTCTTTCTTGACCTCGACTTTGGCGCTCCCGGCCGCGACCCCTTCGACGCTGAGGCTCGTCGTTTTGCCGCTGATCGACATCTCGCCGGAGAGCGTCGTTCCGCTCGTGAACGAGAAGCTGCCGCCGCCGAAGTTGATTTCTCCTTCGGCGGCCCATTCGTTAGATGCGCTCGACGAGCCGCCGCCGAGGAAGGCGAGCGTCCCTTTCTGCGCCCGGATCGTGCCGGCGTTTTTCATCGGGGGCTTGACTTCGGTACTGCCGGTGGTCGTGCGCTGGAACGTGCCGGAGTTGAGGAACGTTTTCGAGCCGGTTATCCCTTCCGCGGCAGCGGTGTTCGCATTGAAGGTGCCCGCGTTTTCGAATTCGCCGCCTTCGGTGATCTGGAGAGTTCCCGAAGACATCGTGAAGGTGCCTTCGTTGACGAGTCGGCGCTGCAGCTTGGCGAGTAGTTCCATGCTGGTCGTTGCGGTGGCTCCCGGCAGGATCACCGTCGAGCCCGAACCAGCCATCGTGCTTTCTTTTTTCCAAGCGAGACTGCTTGAGACTCGCAGCGTCCCAGCGCCCTTCAGAGTGGCCGTCAGATACAGCGTGAGGTTGGCCAGATTCGAGGCTTCCGAGCCGCTCGTCAGTTCGAGGGAGCTTTTTTCGATCGTCAAGGTCCCTTCGCCTTGAACGACGGCGGCCTGATTCGTGCCGGCCGTGATGTTGACCGTCTTGCCAGAACCGATGCAGGCCACCTCCGTCGATTTGGGCACGTGGCCAGCCGACCAGTTGCCGGCCGTGGTCCAAGAGCCTTCTGCCGGCCCAGTCCAGGTGTTCGTGCATTCGGCGGCGTTGGCAACCGACGGAAGGCTTCCGATGAGGATCGCCGCGCCGACTAGGGCAAGGAGGGCTCTCGGCCAAGGGGAGAATCGCCACGATGCGGATCGCCTTGATGCTTTCGCATCGAAGGCTGCTGCGGCCGTTCCCGTTCGTCCCACACGTCCCCCTTTTTCCCAATGTTCTTGCAATCGCCTAAACGTCTATTAGGCGGTATACGTACTAACGCGAATCGACCGGCAGTCTATAGGTACTAGCGGAGTCGTGACAGAACGTTTCAACTGAGGTGCTTTTATCGCCGCAACTTCGGCAGAAAGCTCGGCTTTGAATGCCGTCCATTTGGATTCCTGAGTGTTGACCGTTATAACGGCTAACAATCGCGCCGGGCGGCATAAAGGCTCCCTAGCCGATGCCTCCTCGTCGCAAGGCCAAACCGCGATCCGCAGCGCATGCCGCGCTTGGCGAAGCAGTGGAGGAGCTGCGGAAGGCAGCTGGATTGACTCAGGAGGGGCTCGCAGAGCGTGTCGGCACCGAGTTCAACCGCATCGGAGAGCTCGAGCGGGGCGCTACCGACGCGCGCTTCAGCACTTTGCTTCGGGTTGCGCGGGGACTCGACGTGGGGCTGGACGAGATTGCCGGTCGCTTCGAGCGAATTCTGCGCGAGAGCGATAAGGGGCGATCACGCCGCGAGAGCGGCTGAGCTCGAAGCGCGTGTATGAAGCCCGCCTCCGGAATCGAACCGGAAACCTCCTGATTACAAATCAGGTGCTCTGCCAGTTGAGCTAGGCGGGCAACGTGTCGAATATAGAGGCCATGGATGAGTCCGGCGCAGCTTCTGATGTCCGATTTCGCTTCCTGCAGCCCAACGAGGGCGCGGTTCTGAGCGAGGCGATCGGGGTCGCTTACGGCGACAGCTACGACGTGCGCTGGGTCTACGACGTCGAGGAGGTTGGGGCAAGGCTGGCGGCCGGGACCTATGTCGCGTGCATCGCCGAGACGCCCGAGGGGGACCTGCTCTGCCATGAGGGGATGAGCCTCTCGCTCGCCGACGACGCGGTCGGGCATTCGGGGCAGGCGGTGACGATGCCGGCGGCGCGGGGGCAGCACCTCTTCACCAGGACCAAGCGCTTCCTGATGGACTGGGCCGGCGAGCGGGGAATGGCGGGCATGTTCAGCGAGGCGACCGCCGCCCATCCCTACAGCCAGCGCGCCAACGTCGAGCTGGGCGCGCACGAGACCGGCTTCCTGCTCGGCTGGATCCCCGAATCGGTCGCCAACGACGCCGCCGGCGGTCGCAAGCGGGGACGCCAGTCGGCGGCGCTCTTCTACACCAAGCTGAACGACGGACACGAGCGAGCCGTCTACGCGCCGGAGCGCCACCACGAGGTGGTCGGCCGCACGCTGGAGCTCTGCGAGCTGCGGGGCTCCCTGGCGGACCCTCCGCCCGACGCAGCTCTGGCGGAGCGCACCGAGCTGCACGTCGAGATCGACGCCGACCACAACCTGGCGCTGATCACCGTGCACTCCCCCGGTCTCGACCTGGAGGAGGTCGTCGCCGCCGAGCGCCACCACCTCTTCCACCGCGCCGGGCTCGACGCGATCTACCTCGACCTGCCGCTCGACGATCCGGCAACGGCGCTGCTCGCCGACCATCTCGAGCGGTTGGGCGTCTCCTACGCCGGCGTATTTCCCAACCACCGCTGCGACGGCGACGTGCTGCGCATGCAGTCCCTGCACCGGGTGCGGATCGAGGCCGGCGACGTCGCGGTCGCCTCAGAGCACGGCCGGCGGCTGCTCGACTACGTGCTGGCCGATCTCCCCTGAGCGGCGCGCCTCAGGCCTCGCGCGAAGTCAGGTGCGCCGCCACCTTGCGCTTGACTCGTTGCAAGGCGTTGTCGACCGTCTTCGTGTCGCACTCGAGCCGCTCGGCGGTCGCCTCGTAGGAGTGGCCGTCGAGGTAGAGCGAGAGGACGCGGCTCTCGAGATCCGAGAGCACGCCCGAGACGCCGGACAGGCACGAGACGAGGCTCTCCAGCTCTTCGGAAGCGATCACCTGGTTGACCGGGTCGTGCACGGACGGGCCGGGCAGGATCTCGTCGAGGGTCGTATCGGAGTCGCCGGAGGCAGCTGGGGTCTGGCTGAAGGAGACGTACTGGTTGAGCGGGGTGTGCTTGTTGCGCGTGGCCGTCTTCACCGCGGTGATGATCTGCCGCGTGATGCAGAGCTCGGCGAAGTTGCGGAAGCTCGACTCGCGGTCGGTGCGGTAGTCGCGGATCGCCTTGTAGAGGCCGAGCAGCCCTTCCTGGATCAGGTCGTCGGCCTCGCCGCCGAGCAGGAAGTACGAGGAGGCCTTGAGGCGGACGAAGCCGCGGTAGCGGCGCACGATCGCGTCGTAGGCGTCGGTCCTCCCGTCCTTCGCCAGCGCGACCAGATAATGGTCATCAAGCTCAGGCTGAGGGTTACTCTCGGCCGGCCGAAGCGAGCCGTTGAGGCGGCCGGTGGGGAGGTGCATTTCCTGCGTCGGCGAAGATAGAGCCACGGATCCTTCTCCTTAATGAGAACGAAGGGTTCGTGGCGCCGTACCTCCCCTGGGGCGCCCTATTGACCGGTCTACCTCAGACTCAAGCTGAGGTTCAACCTTGTTGGCCGGGTAGTTTACGTCCGAAAGGTGTTCTGTCAACCCCCGCGGCGAGATTCGTGCAATCGCCGTTGCAGGTGCTAGACGCTATCTTCGCTGACGCACGGCCTCGAAGAGCAGGGCCGCGGCCGCGCTCGAGACGTTGAGCGAGGCGGTCTTGCCTCGCTGGGGAAGGGCGACGCGGCCGTCGCAGGCGGCAAGGACGCGGGGGCGGATGCCCTTGCCCTCGGCACCGAAGACGAGAATCGTCGGGCCTGTCAGGTCGGCGTCCCACGGCGCCTGGGCGGCGTCGGCGTCGGCGGCCCAGATCCAGAATCCCGCATCCTTGGCTTCGCCCAGCCAGTCAGCCAGGTTACGGACCCGGGCTATCGACAGGTGCTCGACGGCCCCCGCCGAGGCCTTGCAGGCGACCGCGGTCACCTCGGCCGCGCGGCGCTCGGAAATGATCAGACCGGCCGCTCCCGCCGCCTCGGCCGAACGAGCGACGGCGCCGAGGTTGCGCGGGTCCTGCACCTGGTCGAGTGCGACGAGCAGCCCGCCCGGGGCGCCGAGCAACCCGGCCGGATCGGCGTACGGATACGGGTCGACCTCGGCGACGACGCCCTGATGGTCCGCCGACCCGCACAGGCGCTCCAGCTCCACGCCCGACGTCTCCGGCGCCCGCCAGACGCGCCTGACCTTCCTCCTCCCCCGCTCGGCCTCGGCCACCGACCGCCTGCCGTAGATCAGCTGCGACGCATCCGACATCGACCCCCCTCTGGTGTGGTCGATATCGGATGCGCGGCCCGAGGGCACGCCTAACCCCTCGGTACGAGCTTCGCGCCCTCGGCCGAGTCGCGGACCTCCCAGCCGAGAGAGGCAAGCTCTTCCCGAATCTCGTCGGCCCGCGCGAAATCCTTCTCCGCTCGCGCGGCCTCCCGCTCTTCAAGCAACTTCCCCGCCCCCTCGTCGGCCTTAGCTCCCTTATCCGGCTGAGTAAGGGAGCTAAGGCCGACGAGCGCCAACATCTCCGCCAAAGCTTCAGCCGCCTCTCGCCCCGGCACATCCCCCCTGTTCGCTTCCCCGACAAGCTCAAATACCTGGGCAATGGCCCTGGGCGTGTTGAAGTCATCCGCAAGCGCACTCCTGAAGCTCTCGATCCGGGCAGCCACCGGTCCGAGCGAGGCGTCCGGGGAGGGTCCCGGGGAACTCCCGGCGAAGCCGGCCCCGGGACCCTCCCCGG
>DASVFR010000017.1:0-133383 GCA_036379955.1 Solirubrobacterales bacterium | reverse complement strand
TTGAGTGTCCTGAGGAGGCACTCCCGACGGCCATCGCCACTACGAGGAGGGGGTAGAACCAGACTACGTAGAGATAGAACCAGTGATGAAGGGCTAGCTGCACGCCTATGAGGAGGGCCGCGCCCAGCGCCGCTACTTGGGAAAGCTTCTTTTCCTTGGGCCACCACGCGAACGCGATGGCGAGGCTTGCGACTGCGGCCAGAATCGCTATTCGCAAGGGCTCCAGCCAACCAACCTGGCCCCAGATGCCGAAGGGGGAATCGCGGCCGGCTTGGTAGGTGATCGTCCGGTCCCAGACGGTACCCAGTCCAGGGTCGATCGCGGGCCAGATCAGCAGGGCGATCGCTGTCAGTAGGAAGGCAATGACAAACGTGACTCCCGCGGGTGGCGCCGTAGGGGGAACCGCCCCTGAGGACGCTTTAGCGACCGGAAGGGGCGGTGGGTCCCCTGCGGCGACAGGACCCGCGGGCTTGTACGTAACGAGCATCGGCACCAGCACCCCCGGCGCGAACTTGGTCAGCGTCGTCAGTGCCGCCATGACTCCCCGGGCCGCTGGACGGGCAAGGACCAGTAGCAGGGCTACAAGCAGCATCGCCACCAGCGTGTCGTTGGAGTTCGAGAGCAGGGCGAAGGCCGTGTAGGGGTAAGCGGCCCAGGCGAAGGCCAGGGTCGCTGCGAGCGTGTTCCCAGCGGGGCCCGGCCGGATCCGGCGTCCCAAGAGAAACAGCAGGGCGAAGGTCGCCAGGTCGAAGAAGACGGCGGCGGCGTGGGCGGCGGGGAGGTCGTTCCAGGTTCCAGACCAGGGCCAGATTCGCTCGAAGGGGACGTAGGCGAGGTAGTTCGCCGGACCGTAGGTATCGCCCTGGGAGACGTCGTCGGGGAAGTTGCCGTAGATGGGCTCGCCATGAGCGATGCGACTCGCTCCCACCTCGCTCGCGTAGCCGACGTCGATCACGCCCGAGTCGGCCATGTTCAGGCCGACTCGGAGCCCGATTAGAAAGAGCGCCGCGACCAGCAGCCACGACGCGGGCCAGACCGGGCGAAGCCCCTCGCCGCCGCGTCGCAACCCGATCCACAGGGCACGAACGAAGAGGTAGGCGAGTGGAACGTACTGCAGCGGGACCGAGACGCCGATCTCGGCCCGGTTGAAGAAGTAGTGCGAGACGCCGAAGCCGAGGAGAAAGAGAAGGTCGAGGTTCGCGACTCGCCGCAGCCGACGCCAATCGATCAGGCCGAGCAGGAAAATCGCGCAGAGGGGCAGGAACACGTACGGCGCGTTGAGCTTGTGGCCGAACGCACCCGAGTAGCCGCGCGCCATCTTCCAGGCGACCTGGTACCCGGTCCACGACTCGCGCACGTCGCCGGTCGCCGGGTCGACGATCACCAGCGCGACCTCTCTGTCGCCAGCGAACCAGGCGACCTCCCAGCTGCCGTCGACCTTGCTGGCGCTGTGGGTCAACTCCCCGTTCTCCTGGCGCTCCTTGGCGACGTTCGGATCGTGGGAGGCGATGCGGGTCGCCTGCGAGGCGTTTACCGCGGCGCTCGCAAAGGTTGGGAAGAGCAAAGCAGCCACGACCAGGGACAGGGCAGCCAAGCCCACCCGCGGGAGAGACGGAGTGACCGTCTTCACCTCAAGCCGAAGTGGTCGTACACGACCGGGGCGATGTCGCGGAGGGCCCACTGAGGTCGCGCGGCAGGGTCGTCAGGGCCGCAGCCAACGAAGAGGAGTGGGCCCAAGGAGTCGCCGGCGTGCAGGGAGCCGTGACTGCCGCCGCCGGCGTGGGAGACACCGCCCCAGTCGACCGCCTCGTAGCCCGGGGAGAGGGAGAGAACGAGGTCGCCGGCGTGGGGAGAGTTGAGGGCGGACCAGACGCGGGCGAGCGGGTCCGGGTAGGTGTCGCTGGAGAGCACGTCGTTCTCGACGGTCGCTTCCAAGGCCCCAAGGTCACCGTCGAGGGTCCAGCCGGCGCCGCGGAGGTCAGTGACCTCGGCGCCAGGACGGAAGCGGAACCGGTGGCCGCCGCGTTCGACCACCGCCCAGGCGTCGGGAGCGGGACGAGCGGGCTCGTCCCGAAGCAACGGCTCGCCGGCGGCGGTCTCGAGACGGCAGACGAGGTCGACGCCTTCGATCGCGATTAGGGCTTCGCGCACCGCATTCGGATCGGGGCGGTCGCCGCCCGCCGGCAGCAGGTAGATGTGGGCTGCCCGGGCCGTCGGGCTGACCGCCAGCTGAGCCCGCTCGGGGTCGGACTCCGAGGGCTGCAGCACCGACCACTCGCGGCCAAGCAGCTCGGTCAGGGGCAGGCCGCGGTGGACTGCCGTCTGCGCGTGGTCGGCGGCCACGACCAGGACGTGCTCGGCGAGAAAGCGATCGAGGCCGCCGCCGGCCTCGACCACCCTGGCGAGACAGCCGTCCACCTTGGCGATCGACTCGACCGTCGCCTCAGGCCCGTAGCGGTGGGAATAGTTGTCGTTGTCGGGCAGCGAGAGAAGCAGGAAGTCGAACTCGCCGGTCTGGACCAGCTCCGCCGCGCAGCAGGCCGAGTAGTCGTCGCGCGTTCCCGGGATCGACGTCGCCTTACAGGGCACCTCGCGGCTCGAGTAGAGGTCGCCGTAGAAGAGATCGCGAGGGCCCCAGGTGTGGTGGCGGAACTTGAGGCGGGTCGCGTCGACCGCGCGCCGCAGCAACCCCTCGAGCGAGACCTGGTGCCGATGGCGACCCCGGTAGATGAGGAAGGGCGTGCAGGCCGTCCTCATCCCGGCGTCGTCGAGCCGCTCGAAGAGCGTCTCGATCCCCGGGTTGAGATGCGCCAGGTTCATGTTGTAGACGAGGTCGTAGAGAGAGCGGAAGACGCCGAAGGCGCGACTCGCCTCGAGCGAGGAGCCGTACTCGACGTAGCGACGCTCGAGGCGGTGGTACCAGTCCATGCCGCCGATCCAGTGGCCGTCGGCGCCCGCTCCGGTGGCGATCTCGGCGCAGGCGACAGGGGTCACCGAGGGGAAGCTGGAGACGCAGTCCTCGACCAGGGCCCCGCGCTCGATCAGCGCGCCGAGCGTCGGCGCCCGTCCCTCGCGCACAGTCCGCAGCAACATGTCCGTCCGCAGCGAGTCGACGTAAGTGAGGATCAGCTTCTTCGCATCCACGCCCTCGCATCATGCCTGGCAACTCCCCTCCGCCGGCAAGGGCCTACCGCAACACCCGCAGCCCGGCGTGCTTGCGCTGGGCGCGGCGGCGGCGGGAGATCCCCAGCCAGACGAGCGCCGCGGCGACCAACAGCACGGCCGGGGCGATCAAGATCGAGATCGCGACGACGATCAGGGCGACGAGCGAGACGAGGAAGGCGAGCGCGCCGGAGCCGCTGCCCTCGCGCCGGCCGGCGCCGCCGACCACGTCGCTGACCACGATGCAGGCGAAGACAGCGCCGATCGCGGTGAAGATCGCCCCGGCGAGCAACTCGACGTCGGCGGTTCCCGAAAGCAGGGCGCCGAGCAGCAGGCCGATGACAGCGGCGAGGATCGTCATCCGGCCGCGTGCCGCGCCGTGCGTCCCGGTAGTCCCGGCGAGCATCCCGATTGCGATGCCGATGCCGAGCTCTAGGCAGATCCCCGAGAAAGATCCCATGAATCAGAGTTCCGCTTCGCTCACTGCGCGAGGAACCAGATATGCACGCTTGTTCGCTCCGCGATCACAAGCAAAACCTAGCTTCCCCGGCGACACCGTGCCGATTCGGCACACTATTCGCATGTCGGAGCCGCCCCACCGCCGTCGCGCCCACGCGCGCGGCAGCGACCTGGAGCGCTACGCGGGCCTCTTCGCGGCCCGGACCCAGGTGATGCGCTCCTCGGCGATGCGCGATCTGATGGCGGTCACCGCGCGGCCCGAGGTGATCTCGCTTGCCGGCGGCCTACCCGACACCTCGACCTTCCCGCCGCAGGCGTTCGCCGCGCAGATGACCCGGATCGCGCAGGAGTCGGCGGCCGAGGCCCTCCAGTACGGCCCGACCGAGGGGTTCCGCGAGACCGTCGACTGCATCGTCGAGGTAATGGGAGCCGAGGGCATGCTCCCCGACCCCGAGGACGTGATCGTCACCACCGGCGGCCAGCAGGCGATCGACTTGCTCTGCAAGACGCTGATCGATCCCGGGGACGCCGTGATCTGCGAGGCGCCCACCTATCCCGGCGCGATCCCGGTCTTCTGCAGCTACCAGGCAGACACGATTCAGATCGAGTGCGACGCCGATGGGATGCGGATCGAGGAGCTCGAAGCGAGCCTCGCGCGGCTCGACGGCGAAGGCCGGCGGCCGAAGTTCGTCTACTCGGTGCCGACCTTCCAGAACCCGGCTGGAGTGACGATGTCGCTGGAGCGCCGCCGGCGCCTGGTCGAGCTGGCGCGGGTGCGCGAGATGCTCGTCGTCGAGGACAACCCCTACGGCCTGCTGCGCTTCGGCGGCGAGGCGCTGCCGCCCCTCTACCAGCTCGACGGTGGCGACTTCGTCCTCTACATAGGCACCTTCTCCAAGATCCTCTCCCCCGGCATTCGACTCGGCTGGATGGTGGCGCCGCCGCCCGTGATGGACAAGGTCGTGCTCGGCAAGCAGGCCTCCGATCTCTGCACCTCGACCCTGACCCAGTACTTCGTTCGCGAGTACTTCGCCGCAGGGCGCTGGCGCGAGTACGTCGAGAGCGTGGGCGAGATCTACCGCTCGCGCCGCGACGCGATGCTGGAGGCGCTCGGCCGCCACTTCCCGGCGGAGGCGACCTGGACCGAGCCGCAGGGCGGCCTCTTCGTCTGGGCAACCCTGCCGCCCTACATCGACACGAGCGACCTGCTCGCCAAGGCGCTGCGCGAGGACGTCGCCTTCGTCCCCGGCCAATCCGCCTACGTCGACGAACGCGGCCGCAGCTCGATGCGACTCAACTTCTCCGCCGGCAACGAGGAGGAGATCCGCGAGGGGATTCGTCGAATCGGCAAGGTCATCGGCGAGCAGGTAGAGCTGTATGACGCCATCACCGACCAAGGTGCACCGAGCGCTGGAACCAGACCCGCCACCCCCGGACGCGAAGCGGAGGAGGTGGCGGTTGATTCGAAAACCCAGCCCCGGGAGACTGAAGGTGGAGACGTCCTGCCGTTCAAGAAAGCCGAGGGCGAATGAAGGTCGCCGTGCTCAAGGGCGGCCGCTCGCTCGAGCGAGGCGTCTCGCTGCGCTCGGCGGCGCGGGTCGAAGATGCACTGGGGCGCCTCGGGCACGAGGCGCTGTCGCTCGAGGCCGAGGGGGACTTGGTCAAACGTCTCGCGGTGGAGCAGCCGGACGTCGCCTTCGTCGCCATGCACGGCATCGGGGGGGAGGACGGGACCGTTCAAGAGCTGCTGGAAATACTCGACGTTCCCTTTACCGGGCCGGGCGTCGCCGCTTGCGTGCGCTGCATCGACAAGTCGCTGAGCAAGCACGAGCTTCGTGCCGCTGGGGTTCCGACGCCGGACTGGTTCGCCTTCAACGAGACCGCCTTCCGCGAGCTCGGGGCGGCCGACGCCCTGGTCGGACTCGAGCAGCGACTGGGCTTTCCACTCGTGGTGAAGCCCAGTCGGGGCGGGTCGGCGCTCGGCGTCAAGTTCGCCGAAGCGCAGGACGACGTCCCGGCGGCATTGATCTCGGCTTTCAGCTACGACAGCCGGGTGGTGCTGGAGCGCTACGTCGCCGGCCGCGAGCTGGCCGTCAGCGTGCTCGGCGAGGAGCCGCTGCCGGTGGTGGAGGCGATCCCGCTCTCAGGGCACGGCTACGACTTCGAAGCGCGCTACGAGATCGGTCGCACGTCCTTCGTCTGCCCCGCCCAGCTGACCGAAGCCGAGGAGTCGGCCGTCAGGGAGACCGCCCTGGCCGCCTACGAGACGCTCGGCTGCTCGGGCTTCTCGCGGGTCGACGTGATCCTCGGGGAGGATGGGCCGCAGGTGCTGGAGGTCAACGCGATCCCCGGCCTCACCGACACCAGTCTCCTCCCCCAGGCCGCCGAGGCGGCGGGGATCTCGTTCGAGCAGCTCGTCGAGCGAATCCTGGACTTGGCGCTGGCGCCGGCCCGCGCCTGACTCAGGAATCGGCGCCCTGGGCGAAGTCGTCGGGGTTGACCTCGTCGAGGAACTCTTTGAATTTGTCGACGACCTCCTCGGTGTCCTCGACGTCGTGCTCGAACTCGATCGCCGACTCCTCGATCACGTCCTCGTCGGCGTAGATCGGCGCCGAGACGCGGACCGCGAGGGCGAGGGCGTCCGATGGGCGCGAGTCGATCTCCATCTCCGAGCCGTTGATCGAGACGGTGATCGACGCGTAGAAGGTGTTGTCGCGAAGCTCGGTCACGGAGACCCGCTCGCACTTGGCGTCGAGCTGCTCGAGGACATCGGAGAGCAGGTCGTGGGTCATCGGCCGCGGCGTCGTCGCGCCCTGCAGCTTCATCAGGATCGCCGCCGCCTCCGGGTGGCCGATCCAGATCGGCAGGAACTTGTTCCCGTCCACCGTCTTCAGCAAGACGATCGGCTGCTTGCCGACCATGTCGAAACTGACGCCGTAGATCTGCATCTGCTGCACGAGTGGGCGATCCTGGATTCGAACCAGGGACCTCGTCCTTATCAGAGACGCGCTCTAACCAACTGAGCTAATCGCCCGCGAGCCTCGCCGATGATAGCGGGGTATTCGAGGTGAAAGGCGGGGCTCAGGAGCCCCGTTTACCGAGCTCGCGAGCGACCGCCGAGGCCTCCTCGACGGAGTCGAGGAGGAGCTCGACCGAAACGCCCCCGCGCCTGAGGCGGACCTCGACCTGATGGCCGAGAACGGATTCGAACTCGTCGGCGACACGGTCGAGAGTTGCTGACTCCTCCGCCGAGATTTCCACCCCTTGCTTCCGCTTTTTTGGCTGGCTAGCCAACCTAACCCTGTTCTCGGTCTCGCGCACCGACCAGCCGCCGCGGGCGGCGTCACGGGCGAAGCGGCGACGGACGTCGTTGCCCTCAGCGGCGAGAAGCGCCTTGCCGTGACCCTCGCTGAGCTCGCCGGACTCGAGCAGGTCGAGTGCCTCGTCGGGGAGATCGAGGAGACGGATCAGGTTGGAGACCGCGGGACGGCTGCGTCCGACGCGGCGGGCCAGCTCCTCCTTGGAGAGGCCGAGCTCGTCGACCAGCGCCGCGCAGGCTCGGGCCTCGTCGACCGGGTTGAGGTCCTCGCGAACCATGTTCTCGATCAGCGCGATCTGCAGGCGCTCGGCGCGCTCCTGGTCCCTGACGATCGCCGGCACCTTCGCCAGGCCGGCCTCCTGCGCGGCGCGCCAGCGGCGCTCGCCGGCGATCAGCTCGTAGCTGCCGTCGGCGAGAGGGTGGACCAACAGCGGCTGGACCACCCCGTTGGCCTCGATCGACGAGGCGAGGCCGGCCAGCGCCTCGGGCTCGATCTTGGTGCGAGGCTGGTTGGGGTTCGGCTTGATCGTCTCAACCGGCAGCTCGCGCAGCTCACCGACGTCGTCGGCCGAGGCCTCGGGGAGGATCGCAGCGAGGCCGCTGCCGAGGCCCCTCTTGGCCTTGGTCTTGCTAGCCACGCCCGGCCAGCTCCTTGGCCAAGGCGCGGTAGGCATCCGAGCCGCGCGACTCGGGCGAGTGCTCGGTCACCGGCAGGCCGTAGCTCGGCGCCTCGGCGACCCTGACGCTGCGCGGTATGACCGTCTCGAAGACCATTTCCGGGAAGTGCTGCCGCAGTTCCCGCTCGACGTCTTGGGCCAAGCGGGTGCGCTCGTCGTGCATGGTGACCAATAGGCCCGACACCTCGAGCGCCGGGTTGAGCTCGCGGCGGATCGTCGCCAGCGTGTCGAGAAACTGGACCAGGCCCTCCAGTGCCAGGTACTCCGCCTGAACGGGCACGATCACCTTGTCGGACGCGGTCAGAGCGTTGACGCTGACGGGGCCAAGGGAGGGCGGGCAGTCGAGCAGGGTGTAGGCGAAGCGCTCGCGGACCGGGCCGAGGCGATCGCGCAGGCGCGTCTCGGAACCCTCGATCCGCGGTAGCTCGACCGCGGCGCCGGCAAGGTCGCGGTTCGCCGGGACCAGCCAGAGGTTGTCGGGCCCGGCCGGGCGGGCCGCCTCGGCAACCGAGACCTCGCCGACCAGGCAGTCGTAGGAAGAGGGGTGCATGTCGCGTTCGCCGCCGAGGGCGACGGTCGCGTTGCACTGCGGATCGAGATCGACGATCAGGGTCTGCGAGCCGGCTTTGGCGACGCAGGCGGCGACGTTGACCGCGGTCGTCGTCTTGCCGACTCCGCCCTTCTGATTCGCGATCGCGTAGACGACGCCCATGGCGATGGAGACTATTCCGCAGAGGGGTCGGGGGGACTGCTCCGAAGGTCCCCACGCACCGCCCGTACGGGCGGTGCGAATCTCGTGCCGCTTTGCGGCTCAGAATCCCTTTGCAGAGCCGCTTCGCGAGGGACTTCGGAGCAGTCCCCCCGACCCCTTAGCCGTATGGGCGCTTCTTGGCCATGCCCGGTCGGCGGGGGAGC
Source organism: Solirubrobacterales bacterium (assembly GCA_036379955.1). Taxonomy (GTDB): domain Bacteria; phylum Actinomycetota; class Thermoleophilia; order Solirubrobacterales; family 70-9; genus VRUE01. Next base: position 124,851 of record DASVFR010000017.1, on the reverse strand, counting down.
TTCTCGGGGGTGGGGGCGGACTTGCGGATGACGTGGAGGTGGCGGTGTTCGCTGCCTGCGTAGGGGCCTACGGAGAGGATTTGGTCCGGGTGCATTGCCAGTTGCTCCGAAGCGTTGGTGAGTTGGGCCTCCTCGTCGGGGTCGCGCTTGCCCTTCCAGGCGACCAGGGTGCCGCCTTCCTTCAGCAAAGGGGAGGCGAGCTCGGCCAGGGTGGAGAGGCGGCCCACGGCGCGGGCGGTGATCGCGTCGTAGGCCTCGCGGCCGTCACCGCCGGCCAGCTCCTCGGAGCGCACGTTGAGGACGCGGGCATTGGGAATGCTGGCCGCGTCGATCGCGCGCTGGATGAACTCGCACTTGCGGCCGACGGACTCGATCAGATCGACCCTGGAGCTGGGGAGAGCTACGGCCAGGACAAGACCGGGAAAGCCCGCTCCAGAGCCGATATCGCCGATAGTCGACGCTGCTCGCAGGGCCGGTACCTCGAGTCCCGTAAGGCTGTCCGCGACGTGGACTCGCCAGCCTCGGGACGCGTCGGTGACCGAGCTGACCGAGGCGCGCTCCTCGGCGAGCAGGCGAAGGACCGTCTCCAGCGCTTTTCGCGCTTCGGGCTCGATCCCGGCAGCCGGGTCGGCGCTCACTCCGTTACAAGCGGGGCGACGACGACACAGCGGCGGGGCTCTTCGCCTTCGCTGAACGTCTCGACGCCGGCCCGATCCTTGAGGTGCTCGTGCACGACTCGGCGTTCCTGGGCGCTCATCGGGTCCATCTCGACCTCGCGGCCGCCATCCAGGGCTTGCTCGGCAGCCCGATCGGCCCTTGCGGTCAGGGCCTCTTTGCGGCGATCGCGATAGCCGGCAGCGTCAACGATGACGCGCTTGCGGTCGCGCATCCCCCGAAAGGCCGCCTGGAACGCGAGAAGCTGCAGCGCATCGATCGTCTGGCCGCGCTTGCCGATCAACAGCCCGTAGTCGTCGTCGCCCTCGATCGTCGCCGTGATCCGGTCGTCGTCCTCGGCGATCTCGACCTCGCCATCGAGGTCCAGCTCGTCGAGCACGCCTTCGACCAGCTCGCGCACTCTCTCAGCCGGCTCCGCCGGCCAATCCGCGATCTCACCCATAGGCGCAAGTCTATTCGGGCAAGCGGTGTCGGCGCGGCGGGTCCTGTCGCCGCAGGGGACCCACCGCCCTTCCGGTCGCTAAAGCGTCCTCAGGGCGGTACCCCCTACGGCGCCACCCACCGCGAGACTCGTTCGCAAGGAGACGGCGAACCTCCAACTCAGATCGCCGAAAGCGCCTTCGTCGCGAAGCTTCTTATCTGCGAACCGAAGCTGGCCGGAGGAGGAGGTATCCCGCTGAGAGGGAGGTAACGGAGGCCCTAGTCAAAACACTCAAGCGCGGCTCCTGCCGCGCGTTCTGACTAGGGCCTCCGTTACCTCCCCTACCTACGCCGCTTCTTCTTTTTCGGTGGCAGAGGCGGTGGCTTCGCCTCGGCCTCCTGCTCGGGCGTCAGAACTTCCGGCGCCGGGATCAGCTTGGCCGCGGCGTAGGACTGGAGGATGGTCCAGCAGTTGGTGGTGATCCAGTAGAGGCTCAGGCCCGCCGGGAAGGTCGGCACGAAGAAGAGGCTGACGAGCGAGAAGGCGCCGATCATCAGGTACTGCTGGTTTCCGGCCGTGGTGGGGGATGAGCGCATCGTGACCAGGGTCGAGACCGCCATTGAGGCGGCGAAGAGGACCATCAGCGTGACCGTCTCGGCCCCGTGCGGCTTTTCGATCACCGAGCTGATGAACAACCAACCCGCTTCGCCGCTGTTCTTCACGTCTTCTTCAAAGCTGTCGCCGCGCAGCAGGCGGAAGAGGGCGAAGAAGATCGGCAGCTGCAGGATCAGCGGCAGGCAGGAGGCGAGCGGGTTGACTTTGTTCTCCTGGTAGAAGCGCATCATCTCCTGCTGCATGCGCTGCCGGTCGTTTTTGTATTTCTCCTGGATTTCTTTGATCTTCGGCTGCAGCGCCTGCAGTGCCCGCATCCCCTTGATCTGCCGGTAGGTGAGCGGAATCAGGAGCGCTCGGACGGTGATCGTGAGCGCGATGATCGAAGTGCCCCAGCTGAGGCCGGCGTTGTCGTGGAAGAAGTTCAGGACCGCTTCGGCGGCGTTCTCGATCGGCTGCAGGATGTCCGCGACCGGGATCAAGCGCTCGTCTCACCGTGATAGACGGCGGGATCGACCGGCCGCGCGCGCAGCGTGAAGCGCGCGGGCACAGGATCGAAGCCGCCGTGGCTAAATGGGTTGCAGCGGAGCAGGCGCCAGGCGCCGAGCAGGGAGCCTCGGGCTACGCCAAAACGCCGGACGGACTCGGCGGTATAGGCGGAGCAGGTCGGCTCATAGCGGCAGCGACGCGGAAACGCGGGGGACAACCAGCGCTGGTAGGCGGCGATCAGGGCAAGGACCAGCCGTTTCACGTGGAACGACCAGCCTTTCCTCCGGCCAGCGCCTCTTCGATGTTGGCTTGCACGCCCGCCGTGCCCTCCTTCTCGATCAACTCGCCGATCTCCGAGCGGGCGACGACGACGAAGTCGTGACCGGCGGGAAGATCGTCGGTCAGCTCCCAGAAAGCCTCCCGCAGAGCCCGCTTTGCGCGGTTCCTGTCGACCGCGCCGCCCACCTTGCGGCTCACCGAGACGCCGAGCCTCACGTCCTCGCCCTCATCCTCGCTCTTGCGAGGGAAGCGGTAGAGAACGAGGTAGCGAGTCGCATGGGACGAACCGTCGCGGTAGACGCGGTCGAACTCGCCGCTGCGCGAGAGCCGGCGTCGTTTAGCCGTCATCTACGGGGTGAGGCGCTTCCGGCCTTTGCGGCGCCGGCGCTTGAGGATCGCCCGGCCCCCACGGGTGCTCATCCGCGCCCGAAAACCGTGCGTCTTAGCGCGCTTGCGCTTCTTAGGCTGATAGGTCCTCTTCATCGGTCGGCGCAGTATACGGATGAGGGTGGTAGGGGGAGAGGTCTAGGGGGTGGGGGTTCCACTTGACCTTTTCGGTGGAGAGGAGGCAGGCTGGCGCCTCTAGCTGCACTACGAAAAGGCAAACCGTTCCACCCCCACACCCCAGTCCCCTCAACCAGCCACCCAAAAGCTTCCACCGCATACCGCGTGCTTTCTCTAGTGCTTCCCGACCTTGTCGGGCCCACGCGCTGCGGCGCTCCCTTATCTAAAGCTTCCCAACCTTGTCCCGGTGCGCCTGGGGCTAGTGCGCTAGATGGATGCGTCTCTCCCGCGGGTGGCGCCGTAGGGAGCCCGCCCCTGAGGACGCTTTAGCGACCGGAAGGGGCGGGGGGTCCCCTGCGGCGACAGGACCCGCGGGCTGGGACGGCCGCAGGCTTTCTGCGGGATTTGCGAGGGGGGAGATTTCGGGACTCGCAGCCGTCGCTATGGTCGGCCGACTGTGGGCGAACCCGGCGCGAAACCCGACCTCGAGCTTCTCTGGCGCGAGGTTCGGGAGCGCCTGAGGGCCTCGTTGCCACCCTCGACGTTCGAGCTCTGGATCGACCCGCTCCAAGTCGGCGGGTCGCGGGCCGGGGTGCTCTACCTCTCCGCCCCGGACAACGTCCGTGCTTGGAGCGAGCGACGCTACGCGGGGCTAATCCGCGAGGCGCTGGCAGCTGTCGGCTCGGAGCTGAACGACGTCAGTTTCGCGGGAGCCGTCGGGTCCGAGGCTGCTGATGCCGGCTCCGACCTCGACCTCAACGTCAACTACACCTTCGACCGGTTCGTGATCGGGGAGGAGAACCGCGTCGCCCACGCGGCTGCCCTGGCGGTCGCCGAGGCCCCCTCGGAGGCCTACAACCCGCTCTTCGTGCACGGGCCTCCGGGCCTCGGGAAGACGCACCTACTCGTCGCGATCGCCAATTACCTCGCCAGCTCGGCGCCCAGTCTCCACGTGCGCTACACGACGGCCGAGCGCTTCACCCACGAGTTCGTCACCGCCCTGCGCACGGAGGGCGCGGAGGAGTTCAAGCGGCACTACCGCGACCTCGACGTGCTGCTGGTCGACGACGTCCAGTTCCTCGAGGGCAAGCGGCACACCGGGGACGAGTTCTTCCACACCTTCAACGCGCTCTACGAGGGCGGCAGCCAGCTGGTGCTCTCCGCCGATCGGATTCCAAGCGAGCTCTCGAACCTGGAGTCGCGCCTGCGCGACCGCTTCGAGTGGGGCCTCACCGTCGCGATCGAGCCGCCCAACATGGCAACCCGACTCACGGTGCTGCGGCGCCTCGTACGCGAGGCCGGCATCGAGGTCGAGGGGGACATGCTGGTCGAGCTGGCGCGCAGGATCGACGTCAACGTGCGCCAGCTTCACGGCGCCCTGACGCGCGTGGTCGCCCACGCCTCGCTCACCGCGAGGCCGTTGGGCACGGAGCTGCTCGACTCCGTGTTGCCAAAAGGAGGCGCGCGGCGGGCTAAGTCGATCCCGGTCGAGGAGATCCAGCAGCGGGTGGCGAGCTCGTTCGGGATCTCACGCGCCGAGCTAATCGGCACGACCAGGGCAATGGTTCCCCTGCGCGCGAGGCAGGTGGCGATCTACCTCACGCGGGAGATGACCGACCTCTCGCTCCCCCAGATCGGGCGCCTCTACGGTGGCCGCGATCACTCCACCGTGCTCAACGCGCTTCGCCGCATCGAAGCGCGTTTCGGCGAGGACGCGGATCTCGCCAGCCGAGTACACCGCCTGCGCGATGCAATCCACAACGGCGACGGGAACCCCTCCTGACGGCCGACGCCGCTGTAAGAATCCATGCCTTCCACAGAAAGATCCACAGCCGCCGAGGCCAGCTCTAAAGCCGTTGGCCCGGTCTTCCAGCGCTTTTCCACAACACCTACCCCAACTCAATAGGATTTCAATTGAAGCTGCAAACCAAACGCGACGATCTGGTCGCAAGGCTCTCGGTGGTCTCCCGCGCCGTATCTACGCGCGCCGCCACCCAGGCGCTATCCGGGGTCCTCGTAAGCATCGGTACCGATGGCGTGAAGCTGGCCGCGACCGACCTCGAGCTGGGGTTGGAGACGACGCTTGCGGCGGAGGTCGACGGGAGCGGCACCGCTCTTCTCCCCGGCCGCCTCTTCGCCGAGCTCGCGAGGTCCCTCAGCGACGGCCCGGTTGAGATCGAGCTGCGCGAGTCCGAGCACGACGTCGAGATCCGCAGTGGCGGATCGAGCTTTCACCTGCGGACGTTGCCCAGCGAGGACTTCCCGAAATTCCCCGAGGAGGAGGGCGAGCCGCTGGCGATCCCGGCTCAGGCGCTTGCCGATGCGGTCGAGCTGGTCTCCCGCGCCGCCTCGCGAGACGACATGCGACCGGTGCTCACCGGCGTCCTGGTCAGCGCCGAGGGGTCGGAGATGACGCTGGTGGCGACGGACTCCTACCGACTTGCGGTCAAGCGGACCGTGCTGGACAAGGAGATCGGCGGAGAGCTGCAGGCCAACATCCCGGCCCGGGCGCTGCGCGAGCTCGGGCGGATCGTCGCAGCCGACGGCATGGAGGCGGTCTCCGTCGCCCTACTCCGCAACCAGGCCGTCTTCAGGGCAGGGGACATCGTCCTCAACACGAGGCTGATCGAGGGGCAGTTCCCCAACTTTCGACAGCTCCTGCCGGAGTCCTACGAGCACGACGTGCGCCTGCCGCGCCCCGACCTGCTCGAGGTCACCCGTCGAGTCAGCCAGCTGGCCCAGCGCAACGCCCCGTTGCGGCTTGCCTTCTCAGCCGGTGAGCTGACCGTGTCGGCGTCGACCCCCGACGTCGGCGACGCCGAGGAGTCGCTGCCCGTCTCCTTCGAGGGCGAGCCGCTCGAGATCGGCTTCAACCCGGACTTCCTGCGCGAGGGGATCGAAAGCATCGAGGGCGACGAGGTGATGTTGCGGCTGATCTCGCCGTTGCGCCCGGGCCTCCTGCAACCGGTCGACAACGAGGATTTCCGCTACCTCGTGATGCCGATCCGACTCAACGTGTGAGGCGATCCCCGTGCTGGTCACGGCCGTCGAAGCCAGGCCGTTGCGGAGCCTGGACCGAGCTCGCGTGGACCTACAGCCTGGGATCGTCAGCCTGGTCGGGCCCAACGGGATCGGCAAGACGAACCTGCTCGAGGCCCTTTACTTCGGCCTAACCGGGCGCTCGTTCCGCACCGGCGATCGACGCGATCTCATCCCCTTCGGCGCGCCGCACGCCCGGGTGGAGGTAACGATCCGCAACGACGACGGGATCGAGCGCCACCTACTTGCCTCGGTCAGCCGCACCGAGGGCCGTCGCCACCTGCTCGACGGCAACCCGGCCGACGCCGCGACGATCGCCCGCCACCGCCCGCCGGTGGCCGTCTTCGCCCCCGACCGTCTGACGCTGGTGAAGGGCCCCCCCGCCGAGCGCCGCGCGCATCTCGACGGATTCGTCACCGCCCGCTGGCCCTCGCGTGCGGGGTTGCGCCAGCGCTTCGGCCAGGCGTTGGCCCAGCGAAACGCGCTGATCGGGCGGGTCGGCGCCGGCGCTGCTCGGCCACATGACCTCGAGCCGTGGGACGCGGCCGTCGCCGAGTCGAGCGCGGCGCTGATCGCCGCTCGCGCCGAGGCCGTCGCCGAGCTCGCTGGGCCGTTCGCCGCCACCGCCGACGAGCTCGGCCTGCAGGGCGGCGGCACACTCGAGTACGCGCCTCGCGCCGCGGGTTCGGCGGAGGCGATTCGGACGGGGCTGGCGGAGCGCCGCGAGGCCGACCTGCGGCTGGGAAGAACCTCCTGGGGCCCTCACCTCGATGAGCTGAAGCTCTCCTTCGGAGACAGGTCGTTGCGGCGCTACGGATCGCAGGGGCAGCAGCGAGCCGGCCTCCTGGCCCTGCTCTTCGCCGAGCGAGAGGCCCTGCTTGCGGCGCGCCAGGTCGTGCCGCTGCTCTTGCTCGACGATGTGATGAGCGAGCTCGACCCGGACCGGAGAGAGCGGCTGGTCGAACGCCTTGCCGGGGGCGGTCAGACGCTGGTCACGGCCGCCTCGACCGAGTCTCTCCCGGCCCGCGCCGCAGACTCGACGGTGCGCCTGCCGCTGTCGATCGACGAGGCCGCGGCGTGAGCCGGCGGCGCGCCCCGCGCCCCGCGTCGAATGCCTTTCGCGCCGCGCTCGGCCGCGCCGCTCCGAAGACACCGCTGGCCGCGCTTCAGCTCGCCTGGGCAGAGGCCGTCGGCGAGCAGATCGCCGCCGTTGCCAGCCCAGTCTCCGAGCGGTCCGGGGAGGCCGTGATCGCATGCGCCGATTCCGTCTGGGCGCAGGAGTTGGATTTGATGCAGGCGGAGTTGCTCGAGCGGCTGCGGTCATGCCTTGGCGAGGCTGCGCCCCGAGCTCTGCAGTTCCGCGTCGAAAGCGATCGAAAGTAATTCTAAATATCGTGATTTGCAGGAGTTTTGTTTCAAACGTGCGGGTGGCTAATGCGGCCGAACTGGTATCCTTATGTCAACTGCGTTTCTGCCCCGACCGGGGGAGCGTCACGCTCAGACGGTCGGGGTTTTCCATGAGAGCGGGAAGGGACTAATTGCCTGAGAAGACGAAGCCGGCCGCGAAGAAGAAAGCCTCCTCGGCCTCCTACGGCGCCGAGGACATCACCGTCCTCGAGGGCCTCGAAGCGGTTCGCAAGCGGCCCGGCATGTACATCGGCTCGACCGGTCCTCGCGGTCTGCACCACCTCGTCTACGAGGTCGTCGACAACTCGGTCGACGAGGCCCTGGCGGGTCATTGCGACCACGTCGAGGTCGTCCTCCACCCCGACGACAGCTGCACCGTCACCGACAACGGGCGCGGCATCCCGGTCGGCGAGCTGAAGAAGGAGAAGAAGCCCGCCGCCGAGGTCGTGCTGACGACCCTGCACGCCGGCGGCAAGTTCGGCGACGGCGGGGGATACAAGGTCTCGGGCGGCCTGCACGGGGTCGGCATCTCCGTGGTCAACGCGCTCTCGGAGAAGCTGCATCTTGAAATCAGCCGCGACGGGGCGATCTGGACCCAGGACTACGAGCGGGGCAAACCGCAAGCCGCGCTGGCAAACGGCACGGCGACCAAAACGACCGGGACCTCGATCACGTTCCTGCCCGACGGCGAGATCTTCGAGGAGACCCAATTCGACTACGCGATCCTCGCCGAGCGCCTGCGCGAGACAGCCTTCCTCACCCGCGGCCTGAAGATCGAGCTCAAGGACGAGCGCGGCGCCGGGCAGAGCGACACCTTCCACTACGAGGGCGGCATCGTCGACTTCGTTGCCCACCTCAACGAGAACAAGGACGCCCTGCACCGCAAGACCGTCTACTTCGAGGGCGAGACCGGCGACGGCGAGGTCGAGGTGGCGATGCAGTGGAACTCCTCCTACCAGGAATCGGTCTTCAGCTTCGCCAACAACATCAACACTCACGAGGGGGGGTCGCACCTCTCCGGCTTCCGCTCGGCGCTGACGCGGACGCTCAACGCCTATGCCCGCGGCAAGGGCCTGCTCAAAGAGAAGGACGAGAACCTGACCGGCGAGGACGTGCGCGAGGGCCTGACCGCGGTGATCTCGGTGAAGCTCGCCGACCCGCAGTTCGAGGGGCAGACGAAGACCAAGCTCGGCAATCCGCCGATCGAGGGCCTGGTCAAGGAGACGGTCAACCGCAAGCTCGGCGAGTTCTTCGAGGAGAACCCAAGCGAGGCGCGCCGCATCGTCGGCAAGGCGGTCGACGCGGCGCGCGCCCGGCATGCGGCGCGCAAAGCCCGCGACCTGACCCGCCGCAAGTCGGCGCTGGAGAACTCGACCCTGCCGGGGAAGCTGGCCGACTGCACGGTGCGCGATCCGGCGCTCGCCGAGCTCTTCATCGTCGAGGGCGACTCCGCCGGCGGCTCGGCGAAGCAGGGCCGCGACCGCAACACGCAGGCGGTGCTGCCCCTGCGCGGCAAGATCATCAACGTCGAGAAGGCGCGGATCGACAAGGTCCTCTCCAACCAGGAGATCCAGGCGCTGATCACCGCCGTCGGCACCGGCGTGCGCGAGGAGTTCAACGTCGAGGAGGCGCGCTACCACAAGGTCGTGCTGATGACCGACGCCGACGTCGACGGCGCCCACATCCGCACCCTGGTCCTCACCTTCCTTTACCGCGAGATGCCTGAGCTGATCGAGGCGGGTTACGTCTACATCGCCAAGCCGCCGCTCTACAGGCTGAAAAGCGGCAAAAAGGAGACCTACGTCGAGAAGGAGTCCGAGCTCGAGGAGCTGCTCCTGCGCGACAAGCTCGAGCAGATCTCGGTTCGCGATGCGGCGGGCAAGGAGCACAAGCTCACCGCCACCCGCTGGCAGCGCTTCAACCGCAAGCTCAAGGAGCACGAGGGCTGGGCGGACTCGCTGCAGGCGGACTTCGGCCACGAGCTCGTCCGCTTCCTCGGCGAGTCGCAGATCCTCGACTCCGGCGCCGCCTCGCTCGAGGACGTGAAGAAAATCCTCGGCGGCGAGGACGATGAGTCCCAGCCTTTCGAAACGGAGATCTCTTCGGAATCGGGGGAGGGGATTCTGATCCGCGCGGTGAACCGCCGCGACGGCCTCGCCCGCAGCTTCGAGCTCTCCAGCGACCTATTCGAGTCGCACGACTTCCGCCGCCTCGCCCAATCCCACGTCGAGCTGCTCGATCAGGTCGGCTCGCCGGCCTTCACCGTCGCGCTGGACCAGAAGGAGCTAACCGCGGAGTCCTTCGAGGAGCTGCGGCGCGAAACCCTCAAGCTGGCTCGCGACGACGTCAAAGTGCAGCGCTTCAAGGGACTGGGTGAGATGAACCCCGAGCAGCTGCGCGAAACGACGATGGACCCCTCGACCCGCACGCTGGAGCGGGTTCGAATCGACGACGCGGCGATGGCGGAGAAGATCTTCACCGACCTGATGGGCGACAAGGTCGAGCCGCGCAAGGCCTTCATCGAGAAGCACGCCAAGGAGGTCAGGTTCCTTGACGTCTAGCCGCGAGCTGTGCGGAGAGGTGACGCTCTAGTGGAGGGTGCCGACGTCCTCGGGGGAGGGCGGATACAGGAGCGCGAGCTGACCAACGAGATGCGCTCGTCGTATCTCGACTACGCGATGAGCGTGATCGTCGGTCGGGCGCTGCCCGACGTCCGCGACGGCCTCAAGCCCGTGCACCGGCGCGTGCTCTACGCGATGCACGACCTCGGCCTGCAGCCGACGCGTGCCTATCGCAAGTCCGCCTTCATCGTCGGTGAGGTGATGGGCAAGTACCACCCGCACGGCGACAGCGCCATCTACGACACGCTTGCCCGCATGGCGCAGGACTTCTCCCTGCGTAACCCGCTCGTCGACGGCCAGGGCAACTTCGGCTCGATCGACGACGATCCGCCAGCCGCCATGAGATATACCGAGGCGCGCCTGGCGCGCCTCTCGACCGAGCTGCTGCGCGACATCGACGCCGACACGGTCGAGTGGGGGCCCAACTACGACGAGCGCGAGCGCGAACCGCTGGTGCTGCCGGCGCGCTTTCCCAATCTTCTGGTCAACGGCTCCTCGGGGATCGCGGTCGGCATGGCGACGAACATTCCGCCGCACAATCTGAGCGAGTCGATCGCCGCGGTCAAGGCCTACATCGCCAACCCGGGGATCGACCTGGAAGGCCTGATGGAGCACGTCAAGGGGCCCGACTTCCCCGGCGGCGGGATCATGAGCGCCGAAGGGATCCGCGACGCCTACGCCTCCGGCCGCGCCTCGGTCAAGGTCCGGGCGCGCGCCCACGTCGAGCCGCTCAAGGGGGGCCGCGAGGCGATCGTCGTCACCGAGCTTCCCTTCATGGTCAAGAAGGGCGGCGAAGGCGGGCTGATCACCAAGATCGCGGACCTCGTCCGCGACAAGAAGATCACCGGCATCTCCGACCTGCGCGACGAGTCGGACCGCTCGGGGATGCGCCTGGTGATCGAGACCAAGCGTGGTGGCGACCCGCCCGAGGTGGTGCTCAACCAGCTCTACAAGCGAACCTCGATGCAGAGCAGCTTCGGCGTCAACATGGTGGCGCTGGTCGACGGGGTGCCGCGCACGCTCAGCCTCAAGGAGCTGATCGAGCATTACGCCGGCCACCAGCGCGAGGTCGTGATCCGGCGCACCCAGCACGAGCTGCGCCAGGCCGAGGCCCGTGCCCACATCCTCGAGGGGCTGCTGATCGCGCTCGACAACCTCGACGCCGTGATCGAGCTGATCCGCGCCTCGGCCGACACCGAGAGCGCCAAGAGCGGCCTGATCGAGCGCTTCGAGCTCTCCGCCGAGCAGGCGCAGGCGATCCTCGACATGCGCCTCGCCCGCCTCACCGCGCTCGAGTCCGACAAGGTGCGCGAGGAGCACGCGGCGCTGGTCGAGCGGGTCGCCGAGCTGCGTTCGATCCTCGGCGATCCGGCTCGCATCGACGCCGTGATCGTCGAGGAGCTGGACGAGGTCGACAAGCGCTACGGCGACGAGCGGCGCACCGAAATCGCCCACTTCGAGGGCGACATGAACATCGAGGACATGATCGCCGACCAGCAGATGGTGATCTCGATCACCCACTCCGGCTATGCCAAGCGCCTGCCGCTCGCCACCTACCGCCAGCAGCGCCGCGGCGGCCGGGGCGTGATGGGCATGGACCTCAAGGAGGACGACTACATCGAGCACCTGCGCATCTGCTCGACCCACGACTTCCTGCTCTTCTTCACCAACCGCGGCAAGGTCTACAGGCTCAAGGTCTACGAGCTGCCCGAGGGCTCGCGCACGGCGAAAGGTCGCGCCCTGGTCAACGTGCTGCCGCTGCGCGACGGCGAGAAGGTGACCGCGGTGATCCCGACCCGGGACTTCAGCGAGAACAGGTACCTCGTCTTCGCCACCGCCGACGGCCTGGTCAAGAAGACCGAGTTCAAGGCCTACAACACGCCGATCCGCGCCGACGGGATCATCGCGATCAAGATCCGCGGCGGTGACGAGCTGGTCCAGGTGCGCCTCACCTCGGGCGACGACGACATCCTGCTCGTCTCCAAGTCCGGCCACGCCTCGCGCTTCTCGGAGGACAAGGTGCGGCCGATGGGCCGCGACACGAGCGGCGTCAAGGGCATGAACGTCGCCGCCAAGGTCGACGGCAAACCGAACCGGGTGCTGACGATGGACGTCGCCCGCGACGACTCCGAGCTCTTCGTCGTCACCGAGAACGGCTACGGCAAGCGCACCTCGGTCGCCGAGTACCCGGTCAAGGGCCGCGGCACCAAGGGCGTGCTGACCGCCAAGCTGACCGCGAAGAAGGGCGGCCTCGCCGGCGCCCTGATCGTCCGCGAGCACCAAGACCTCCTCTTCATCTCCCAGAACGGCATGGTCCAGCGCACCCAGGCCGGCGGCATCTCCCAGATGGGCCGTGCCACCCAGGGCGTCAAGGTGATGAACATGAAGGACGACGACTGCGTCAGCGCCGTGGCGCTGGTCATCGACGAAGAAGAGTCCGAAGAGCCGAACGGCCAGGAGCAGCTAGAGGAGTAGCGGAGGGGCCTCCACCCCTTACGCAGCTGCGGGCAGGTACTGCTGCCAGGCTTCCGGAATGGAGGGGCTGGCGACCTGGATGAAGACGTTGGGGCCGGGGGCCTTGGGCGTGGTGCGGGGATGCATTTGGATCTCCCTGGGGAGACGGTTGCCCTTGCGCCGGTTGCAGGAGGCGCAGGCGGCAACGATGTTCTCCCAGACAGACTTGCCGCCGCGGCTGCGCGGGATCACGTGGTCGACGGTGAGACCCGACTTGCGCGAGCCGCAGTACTGGCAGGTCCAGGAGTCGCGGGCGAGGACGGCACGGCGGGTGATCTTGCGGCGGTGCGCCTCGCGCGGGATCCGCACGTAGTTGACCAGGCGGATCACGTCGGGCCGCTCCATCGTCACGTACTCGGAATGGATGGCCCCTTCTCGCCGCTCCAAGAGCTCGGCCTTTTCCTTCAAGAGCAGCACGGCAGCTCGCCTCAGCGTGCAAACGTTGATCGGCTCATACGTTGCATTGAGTACGAGAACTCGTGCCATGTTGCTGGGGAATTCTACGCAGGCGCTGACGGGAACCCGGGAGGGGGCGCCTCTCGCCCCGACAAGTGCCGCGCTAATGAGCGCGGCACTTTGAGTATCCGCCGGTTCGAGAGGCGCCCCCTCCCGGGTTCTAGCCGACTGGGTAGGACCCGAGCACGCGGACCGACTCGGCCTTCGTCCGGAGCGACGCGATGGCTTCTGACACAGCTTCGTCGGCCTCTGCTCCCTCTAGATCGCAGAAGAACATGTAGCGGCCTAGTTCAGAGCGGAGGGGGCGAGACTCGATGCGGGTTAGGTTGACGTCGCGGGAGGAGAACTCTTGAAGAGCTTCCACCAGCGCGCCAGGGTGGTCAGCTCCTAGCTCTGAGAACACCAGAGAGGTCTTCCAGGTCTGCTTCGCGCTGCTCGCTTCGGGCTCGGCCCCAGCCGGAGCTATCCAGACGAAGCGGGTGACGTTGTTGGGCTCGTCCTCGATTCCCTCGCGCAGGATCGTGCAGCCGTAGAGGTGGGCGGCTGAGCGAGCGCCGATCGCCGCCCAGGCGGCATCGGATTCGCTGACGAGCTCGACCGCCGCCGCGGTGCTCGCGACGCTCTGCAGCTCGGCCCCCGGCAGGTTCTCACGCAGGAAGCGCGCGCACTGGGCCAGGGGCTGTGGATGCGAGACGACGCTCTCTATCCGTTCGAGCTCGTGCGGCTCCCGCGCGATCAGCATCGCGCGCACGGCGAAGTCGTGCTCGCCGACGATCGTCACCGCCGGCGCGTCGAAGGCGAGGGTGTCGAGGGTGCTGCGCACCGAGCCCTCGATCGAGTTCTCGAAGGGAACGAGGCAGCGGTCGGCCTTGCCACGCTCCACGGCGAGGATCGCCTCGGAGATCGTCGCCGTCCGCAACGGCTCGAACTCACTGTCAGGGAGCACCTCCCTCAGCGCGTCCTCAGTGAACGTCCCCTCCGGCCCCAGGTACGCGATCTTCACGCGGCTACACACCTGTTCCGCGCATGCTCCACGACCGGAGAACCAGATATGCACGGCCGCTACGCATGCGCTGCACGGCTCTATTCGAAGCTGACCGTGTAGCTGGCTTCGTTGTTTTCCGTGAGTTCCTCGCCGGGCACGGCGGCGACGTTTACTTCCAGCGTCGCTTCGCCCTTCGGCGCCGGCGTCAGCGGAATCGAGACGGTCGAGGCTTCGCCCGCGCCGATGGTGCTGATTTCACCCTCGATCGCGTTCCCGCCGGAAACCGTGACCGAGACCTTGATCCCGTTCTCGGTCGATTCGCCGAGGTTCTGCACTTCCACTTCCACTTCGGGCGTGCCTTCGCTCGTCACCGAGGTGACCGATCCGGCGCTCAGGGGCGTGCCGTTGACGCTCGTCCCGCCCAGGCCCAAGCCGTGGACGCCCGAGGTGCTCGTGCCCGAAGCCCCGCTGACGGCGCCCAGGGCGGCGCTGATTTCGCTTTCTTCGAGCCAGCGGGTTCCTTCGGGGACGAAGACGCTCTCCGGCACGTCGTCGCCCTCGATCCCGTTGTCGGCGAGCACGCCGTCGATCTCCGGGCGGCTGACTTCGGCGTAGACGACGTCGCTCGCCATCAGCGTCTGCATCTGCTTGGCGATCTTCGCGGCCGCCTTCTCGGCGCCGACGTCGCCGAGTGCGGTGCTCGCCTGTTCGGCGATTTCGTCCATCGCGCTGGCGCGCAGCTCGTAGACCAGCTCCAGCGAGCTCTGGGCGCTGCCCATGTCCCCGGGAGCGTCGAGCCCGTCGACGCGGCTGGCGTAGCTGTCCATCGCGCTGCGGTCGGAGTTGATCTGGTTGACGAATTCGGTGACCGAGAGCCCGCTCGGTTCGGAGAGCTTGCCGAAGAAGGACTTGCTCGTCCTTTCGGTCTCTTCGACGATCTGCGTGACGTTGCGGGCGTAATCGCTCAACGCCCGGTTCTTGCGCGCGTCGAGGCAGCCCTTGACGCCGAGCACGATCAGGATCAAGAGCAACAGTGCGCCGCCGAGGGCCAGGCCTCGCCGCAGCATGATCTGCTGGCGCTGCGGCCGGCGCGGTGGCCTTGGCCTGCGCACAGGCCGAGTTGCTGCGGACTCCTCCAAGACGATCTGCCCCTCCGGTGCTGGGTTTGCTGGCCGAGAGTATGAAGTTCGCCGCGCAGGAGTGCTGTCCTGCGCCGCGAACAGTGGAAGGGTCGTGGTCGGCTCGTTGGTTCTCAACCGCTTCCTGATCGAGCGCCGGATCGGCAGCGGCGGTTTCGGCACCGTCTATGAGGCGTGGGACGGCCGCTTGGAGCGCCCCGTCGCGGTCAAGGCGATCGAGGCAAGCGGCACCCGCGGCTCGCGACGGGTCCTGCGCGAGGCCCAGGCGGCGGCCAGGCTCAACCATCCCGGGATCGTCACGCTCTACGAGATGGGCGAGCAGGATGGCAACGCGCTGCTCGTCACCGAGCTCGTCGAAGGGTCGACCCTGGCCGAGCTCAACCGCGAGGGCGCGCTCAGCGACCGCGAGATCGGTGAGATCGGCGCCGATCTCTGCGAGGCGCTCGACCACGCGCACGACCGTGCGGTGGTGCATCGCGACGTCAAGCCCCAGAACGTGCTCGTCACCGAGGACGGCGAACCGCGGGCCAAGCTGATGGACTTCGGCGTCGCCCGCCTCGCCGACGGTGCCGCCCTGACCGCGCCCGGCGACGTCGTCGGAACCCTCGCCTACATGGCTCCCGAGCAGGCCGAGGGACACGCCGCCGGGCCCGAGGCCGACGTCTACTCGCTGGGCCTGATGCTCTACGAGTGCTGGGCTGGCGAGAACCCCAACCGACGCCCGACGCCCGCCGCCACCGCCCGCGCGATCGGCGACCGTCCCCGCGCCCTGCGACGGTTGCGGCCCGATCTGCCGCGCGAGCTCACCGCCACGATCGATGCTTGTCTAGAAGCGCGACCCGCCCGCCGTCCTTCCCTCGAGGAGCTGGGCACGGCGATCGAGGGCTCGCTGGACCTTCTCGCCGAGCACCGCGGCCACCGCGATCGCTCGCTGCGGCTGAGGGCGGCGGCCGTCGCCGTCGCCGCCGTGCTCGGCGCCTGGCTGGCCACCGGTCACGGCCTCTTGCTGCCGTAGGATTTCAGGCCGGTTTCCCGCCGTCCGGGCGCCGGCCAGCCCGCAAAAAGGAGCCACGAATCAGCGTCCTACGCAATCTCGAGAGTCGGATCGAAGGCCTCGTCGAGGGGGTCTTCAGCCGTGCCTTCAGCTCCGAGGTGCAGCCGGTCGAGCTCGCTCGCAAGCTGGCCAAGGAGATGGACGCCCACAAGACCGCCGGCGTCGCCCGCGTCTACGTGCCCAACGAGTACACGGTTTACCTCTCCAGCCGCGACCGCGGCAAGGTCGAGGGCTATGAGCGCTCGCTCGAGCAGGAGCTCTCGGGCTACCTTCTGGAGCACGCGCGCCGTCGCGGCTACGACCTGCTGACGCGGCCGGCGGTGGAGTTCAAGACCGACGAGCGCCTGCGCCTCGGCGAGTTCGGCATCCAGACTCGGCTGGTCAAGCCCCCGGCCCATGAGGGCGAGGAAGCCAGCCAGGGCGAGGAGGGACACACGATGGTCTACTCGGCGGTCAGGGAAGCCGCCCCGGCGCGGGATGCCGCGCCCCCCGAGCCGGTCGTCGCGACGCGCGCGGTCGTCGCCCTCGACGATCGCCGTTACGTTCTCGACGGTCCCCGGGCGACCGTCGGGCGTTCCAAGCAGGCCGAGTGCGTTCTTCCCGACCCCAACGTCTCGCGCCGCCACGCCGAGCTGAGCCGTTCGGCGACCGGCGACTGGACGATCGCCGATCTCGGCTCGACCAACGGGGTCAAAGTCAACGGGCGCCGCGTAGCCTCGACCCGACTCAGCCCCGGTGACCGGGTCACCCTGGGAACGACGACCTTCGAGTTCGACATCGAGCAGTGAGCGCCCGGCGCCCGTGGACTACGAGCCCATCTCGGTAGCCCTCAAGTTCGGCTTCATCGCCGTTCTCTACCTCTTCCTGCTCTGGGTCGCGCGCAGCGCGCTCAAGGACCTGCGGCGCACGACCGCGCCGGCGCCCGACGCGACGGGCTTCCACCCGGTCGCCTCCCAACCCGCTCAGGCGGCGCCGGAGACGTGGCTGGTCGTCGAGCGCGGCGGCGGCCTCGAGCCCGGCGAGCGCTTCGACCTGATCGGCGGTCTCTCGATCGGCCGCTCCTCGGAAGCCGACGTGCGAATCACCGACCGCTATGCCTCCGGCGTGCACGCAAGGATCTTCAGCCGTGGCGGTCATACGTACATCGAGGACATGAACTCGACCAACGGGACCCAGCTGAACGACGCGACCCTGCAGGGCGAGGCCGAGCTGATCGACGGCGACGTGGTCAGGATCGGCGACACCGAGCTCAAGTTCGAGGCCCATGCTTAGGATCGACGACCAGGCTTTCCGTACGGACACCGGCCGGCAGCGCAGCGCCAACGAGGACTCCTTCTTCGTCCGCGCGCCGATCTTCGTCGTCGCCGACGGCATGGGCGGCGCCCAAGCCGGCGAGGTGGCCTCGCGCACGGCGGCCGATGCCTTCGACGTCGACCTCCCCGACGGTCCGCCGGAGCGGGTCCTGCGCGAGACGATCCTCACCGCCAACCGCAGGATCCACGAGCTCGCCCGCGCCGACCCCTCGCGGGCCGGGATGGGCACGACGCTGACCGCGGCGATCGTCGACCCGGCTGGCGAAGAGGTGGCGATCGGCCACGTCGGCGACAGCCGCGCTTACCGCTTGCGCGGCTCGAGGCTCGAGCAGCTCACCCGCGACCACTCCCTGGTCGAGGAGATGCGCCGCAAGGGCCAGATCACCGACGCGCAGGCCGAGGACCATCCACAGCGCTCGATCATCACGCGGGCCCTTGGTCCCGAGCCCGAGGTCGAGCCCGACGTGCACACGGTCGCCGGAGCTCCGGGGGACGTCTTCCTGATCTGCTCCGACGGTCTGACCACGATGCTGAGCGAGGAGCGGATCGCGAAGCTGCTCGCCGGCGCCAGCTCGATGGAGGCCGCGGTCCGGGCCCTGGTCGACGAGGCCAACCGGGCGGGGGGCCGCGACAACATCACCGCCCTCGCCTTCCGGCTCGAGGACGCCGCCGCGCCCCAGCGGCCGGTTGAGCAGCCGACCCTGCTCGGGCCCTCGGCTGAAGAGGCCGGCCTGACCGCGACCGAGGTCCGCCGCCGCGCCGCCGCCACAGCCGCCCGCGAGCGCCGCGAGCAGCTGGCGGCGAAGCCGCCGCGCCGCCGCCTGCGCCGAGCGCTGGCGGTCGTCGGGGTGCTCGTCCTGCTCGCCGCCGTCGCCTTCGGCGCCTGGTACGGGAACCGGCAGGTCTGGTTCCTCGGCACCGACGAAGCCGGCCGGGTCGCCCTCTACCGCGGGCTGCCCTACCGGTTGCCGTTCGGCGTAGACCTCTACGAAGAGCGCTACGCCAGCCCGGTCCAGACCGACTCGCTCCCGAGCCGCCGCCGCGACGCGGTCACCGGCCACGACCTGCGCTCGCACGGCGACGCCGTCTCCCTGATCGAAGACATCGAGAAGTCGACGGAAAACCCGCCCGCGGCGGACGCGGAAGCACGGCCGCGAGGTCGCCGGGAACGATGAGCGCGGCCGGGCGAGGGCAGAGCAGGCGGGCGGCCCTTTGATGTCGGCACGCAACAGGGAGCTGATGGCGCTCGTCCCGGTGGCGCTGCTGCTCACCGCGGGGTTCACCGCCGTCTTCGTTCAGGAGAGCGCTCGGATCGACAACGCCAGCCTCGTCTACGGCGCCTACTTCCTCGCCGTCTGCGTCGCCACCCACCTCTACCTGCGGATTCGCCTGCCCAACGCCGACCCTTACCTCTTCCCGCTGGTCGCGCTGCTCACCGCCTTCGGCCTGGTGATGATCTACCGGATCGACCCGATCCTGGCTCGCGACCAGGCCAACTGGTTCGTGCTCGGCCTCGTCCTCTTCGCGTTGACGATCCAGCTCCTGCGCGACTACGAGGTGCTCGAGCACTACCGCTACACGATCGCGGCAATCGGCCTGCTGCTGCTGCTGGCGCCGCGGCTGCCGGGGGTGGGTCAGCAGGTCAACGGCGCCTACCTCGGTGTGAAGATCGGGCCCCTCGCCTTCCAGCCGGCCGAGTTCTCGAAGATCTGCCTGGTCGTCTTCCTCGCCAGCTACCTGCGCGAGCACCGCGAGGTGCTGATCGTCGGCGCGCGGCGGGTGCTCGGCGTGACCCTGCCCCCGCTCAAGCACTTCGGCCCGATGCTGGTGGTCTGGGGCGCGTCGATGTTCATGCTCGTCTTCATCCGCGACCTGGGCAGCTCGTTGATGTTCTTCGCCGCCTTCCTCGCCCTGCTCTACGTCGCGACCGGGCGCTTCTCCTTCGTCGTCATCGGGATGGCGATGTTCCTGGTCGGCGCCTGGTTCTTCGCCGCCACCGTTCCCCACGTCCACGACCGGGTCGAGATCTGGCTCGACCCCTACGCGCACCCGTACAAGAGCGGGTACCAGATCCTGCAGTCGATCTTCGCTCAGGCCGATGGTGGCCTCTTCGGCAAGGGCTTCGCGCAGGGACTGATCACGGTGCCCGGCACCGACCACGCGCTGCTGCCGGCGGCCCAGACCGACACGATCTACTCGCTGATCGTCAACGAGCTCGGCCTCTTCGGGGCCTGCGCCGTGGTCCTGAGCTACCTGCTGATCTCGGCCCGGGGCTTCAAGATCGCGCTGCTCGCCGCCGACGGGTTCTCGAAGCTGCTGGCGACGGGCCTGACCGCGGTCTTCGCGATCCAGGCCTTCGTGATCATCGGTGGCGTCACCCGGGTGATCCCGCTGACCGGCGTCACCCTGCCCTTCATCAGCTACGGCGGCAGCTCGATCGTCGCCAACTTCGTCCTCCTGGCCCTGCTCCTGCTCGTCTCCGACCGGGCACGGAGGGAGGCGGAGGCGAGTTGAACCGCCAGATCGTCCAGCTCTTCGCCTTCGTCGTCGTCCTCTTCGCGGTGCTGATCGGGTTCACCTCTTACTGGTCGGTCTTCGACGCCAAAGCCCTGCGGGAAGAGAACGCCAACAAGCGGCCCTTGCTCGAGCAGCAGCAGATCAGGCGCGGGCGCATCCTCGCCGCCGACGGCACGGTGATCGCCAAGTCCGTGCCGAAGGGCCACGGGTCTTCCCTGCGCTACGTGCGCCGTTACCCGGAGGCGGCGCTCTACGGACACCCGATCGGCTACAGCTTCGTGGAAGAGGGGGACAGCGAGTTCGAGCAGTTCCACAACGACGAGCTGGTCGGCAACGAATCCGAATTCAGCTCGATCCTCGACGAGCTCCGCGGTCACAAGCAGGAGGGCAACGATGTCGTCACCAACCTCGATCCGGCGGCGCAGGCGGTCGCGCTCTCCGACCTCGAAGCGGTCGGCTTCGGCGCCGTTGTCGCGATCGAACCGAAGACCGGCCGGGTCGAGGTGATGGCCTCGAACAAGCCCTACGACCCCAACCGGATCCCCTACGAGCTCTCGCGGCTGAATCGCAACACGATCGAAACGCCGCTGCTCAACCGCGCCACGCAAGGCCTCTACCCGCCGGGCTCGACCTTCAAGGTCGTGACCGCGGCTGCCGGCCTGGAAAGCGGCGAGATCACCCCGCAAACGGCCTTTGCCGCGCCCTCGCCGCTGGAAGTCGAAGGCACGCCGTTGGAGAACGACTTCAACGAGAGCTTCCCGCCGATAACGCTCGACACGGCGCTGACCAACTCGGTCAACACCTGGTTCGGCCAGCTCGGCCAGAAGGTGGGCCAGGAGCGGCTTTTCGAGACGATGGAAAAGTTCGGCTTCAACTCGACCCCGCCGATCGACCTGCCGTCCGACCAGGTCTACGCGAGCGGCGTCTACTCCGAAGAACATCTCCTGCACCGCAACGACCCCGTCGACGTCGCCCGCGTCGCGATCGGCCAGGAGCGGCTGCTGGCGACCCCACTGCAGATCGCGATGGTCGCCGCCGCGATCGCCAACGGCGGCAAGCTGATGAAGCCGCAGCTGTGGAGCAAGGTGGTCGACCCCGACGGGCGGGTGACCAAGCGACTCGACCCGAGCGAGTACAGCCAGCCGGTCAGCGAGCAGACCGCGGCAGATCTGAACACCGCGATGCAGGGCGTGGTCAGCGAAGGCACCGGCACCAACGCCGCGATCGAAGGCGTCACCGTCGCCGGCAAGACCGGCACCGCGGAAACTCCTTACAACGACTCCTGCGGCGGCGGCGTCGAAGAGAACCAGGCCTGGTTCATGGGCTTCGCTCCCGCCGAAGACCCGACGATCGCGATCGCCGCCACGGTCGAGTGCACGACCCAGTTCGGCAACGACGTGGCCGCGCCGATCTTCCGCGACGTGGCGGAAACGATCCTGGCGGGCGAATGAGAGACTGCCGCCGTGCCTGACGTCAGCCAGGGCAGCATCGTCGACGAGCGGTACCAGGTCCTCGAGCGCATCGGCGCCGGGGGGATGGCCGACGTCTGGCTGGCCGAGGACCGCCATCTGCAGCGCCAGGTGGCGCTCAAGGTGCTGCACTCCCGCTTTGCCCAGGACCGCGAATTCGTCGAGCGCTTCCGGTTGGAGGCCGAGGCGGCCGCGGGCCTGCAGCACCCCAACGTGGTCTCCGTCTACGACCGCGGCGAGGTCGAAGGCACCTACTACATCGCGATGCAGTACCTACAGGGCCGCACGCTGAAGGAGCTGATCGACGCCGGGCTGGCTCCGGACGGGGCGGTGCGCCTGATCCGCCAGGTGCTCGAGGGCGCTCGCTTCGCCCACCGCCACGGCGTCGTCCACCGCGATCTGAAGCCGCAGAACGTGATCGTCGACGTCGAGGGCAAGGCGACCGTGACCGACTTCGGCATCGCCCGCGCCGGCGTCTCGGAGATCACCCAGGCGGGGGCGGTGATGGGCACGCCCCACTATCTCTCGCCCGAGCAGGCCCAGGGCCAGGAAGTCACCGCGGTCTCAGACCTCTACTCGATCGGCGTGATGCTCTACGAGGCGCTGACGCGCCGCGTCCCCTTCGAAGCCGACTCGGCGGTCGCCGTGGCGATGAAGCAGGTCGCGCAGGCGCCGCAGCGACCGAGCACGATCAATCCGCAGATCTCACCGGCCCTCGACGCGGTCGTGATGCGCGCCCTGGAGAAGGACCCCGGGCAGCGCTTCCAGAGCGCCGACGCCTTCATCGCGGCCCTCGACGCGGCGCTCAAGGACCCCGGCGGCGGGATGAGCGGCACCGCCGCCTTCGCTCCGCTGCCGCCGATAGTGGCGATCCCGGAGGAGCCGGTGGCCGAGGGCTACGAAGACGAGGAGCGCAAACGTCGACGGCTGATCTGGGCGCTGATCGCCGCCGCGGTCGTAATCGGCGTCCTGTTGGGATTGGCGCTCACGCGCGACACCACCACCGAAGTGCCGAACGTCACCGGCAGCCCGGAAAGCACCGCGATCTCGCTGCTGCGCGAAGACGGCTTCAAGATCGGGGAGATCCGCCGCGTGCAGCGCGAAGCGCCGCCCAGCACGGTGCTCGAGCAGGACCCGGCCGCCTCGCCGCCCGCCGACGAAGCGGCGCTCGATTGCGCTTTCCTCAACTTCTTCTGTTCGAAGCCGAAGGTGGACCTGACGGTGAGCGCCGGGCCGGGCAGCGCCAAGGTTCCGTCCACTGCCGGCCTGACGCGGACCGAAGCCGAAGCAGCGCTGAAAGACGCCGGCTTCGACCCGAAGGTCGAGCTCGTGCACTCCGAAAAGATCGAAGAAGGGCGGGTGGTCAACTCGCAGCCTTCGGGCGGCCAGACCGCCGAACGCGGAACCGAAGTCCTGCTGCGAGTGTCGAGCGGGCCGAAGCTGGCAAAGGTGCCGGTCCTGGTCGGCACGCAGCGCAGCGTCGCCGTGCAGCAGATCCGCGGCCGCGGCTTCGTGCCCAGCGTCGAAGAACGCGAGAGCTCCGAACCGGCGGGACAGGTGATCTCGCAAGCGCCGAGCGCGGGCTCGCAGCTGCCGCCCGGCTCGACGGTCTCGATCGTCGTCTCCAAAGGCGAAGAAACGGCGACCGTGCCGAACGCGATCGGCAAGCTGCGGGCCGAAGCGGTGGAAGAAGTGCGCGCCGCCGGCCTCAAGCCGACCGTCTCCGAACAGGAGACCGAAGTCGAAGCGCAGGTCGGCCGCGTCACCGATCAGTTCCCGCCGCCGGGCGCGGAAGTCAAGCCGGGCTCGAGCGTGACCCTGGTGGTCGGCAAGCGAGCCGCCGGAGCGGTCGAACCGGAAGCCGGAGAAGGCGAATGAGGGTCGCCGTCCTCAGTGGCGGCCGCTCCTCCGAGCACGAGGTATCGCTGCGCTCCGGAGAGGCGGTGGCTCGCGGCCTCGAGCGGGCCGGTCACGAGCCGGTCGCGGTGAAGATCTCGCGCCAGGGGTCCTGGAGCGTCGAGGGCTCGCCCGTCGCGCTGGTTCCGGGGGAGGGGCTGCAGGGAGCGCAGGTCGCCTTTCCCGCACTGCACGGCCCGTTCGGGGAGGACGGCAGCGTGCAGGGGGTGCTCGAGTGGCTCGACGTCCCCTACGTCGGCTCCGACGTCCTCTCCTCGGCGATCTGCATGGACAAGCTGACGCTGAAGCGACTCTTCGCCCAGGCCGGCCTGCCCCAGGTCGATTTCGTCGCCGTCGGCGAGCCGGGCTGGCGGGAGCGCTGCGAGGCGCTGGGCGCGCCGCTCTGGGTCAAGCCCTCCCGCCTCGGCTCCAGCGTCGGCATCAGCCGCGTCGAGTCGGTCGCCGAGCTCGATGACGCGGTCGAGCTGGCTCGTCGCCACGATCCGCGGGTGATCGTCGAGGCCCACGCCGCCGGCCGCGAGATCGAGTGCTCGCTGCTCGGCAACGAGCCGGTCAAGGCCTCGACGCCGGGCGAGGTCGTCGCCGACGGCAAGTGGTACGACTACGAGACCAAGTACCGCGAGGGCGGCATGAAGCTCGTCGTCCCCGCCCCGATCGACGACGAGCAGCTCGACCGCGTCCGCGACCTCGCCGTGCGCGCCTTCGAGCTCGGCGGCTGCTCCGGCCTCGCCCGCTGCGACTTCTTCGTCGACCCGGCCGGCCCGATTCTCGTCAACGAGATCAACACCATCCCCGGCTTCACCCAGACCAGCGTCTACGCCAAGCTCTGGGAGGCCAGCGGGATCGAGTACCCGGCGCTATGCAACCGCTTGGTGCGGTTGGCGGTCGAGCGCCACGAGCGGGCACGGGCGTACGAGTTCTGAGCAAAGCTCACCGCAGCAGCTCGATGTCGCTGATCTCGACCTGGTAGCGGCCGGGTTGGTCGCGGGCTTCGGAGGCCTTGTTGAACCAGAGCAGGAAGTACTTGGCCGGGGAGGGAACGGTTAGATCGATTTCCTCGGTCGACGAGGCGCCGACGGCGATGCCGACGGGTTCGCCCCATTCGTCGATTCCTTCGGGGGGGCCGGAAACGGCGGCGAAGACCTGGGCGTCCCAGCCGGGGGTCGGGGTGCGGACGATCATCTTCTGGGGCCGTGCCGGCGAGGTGGTCGTCACGTAGACGCCGACGCCGGGATCGGGCCCGGTCTTGGTGCCGGCGAAGGTTTCGGAGTCGTAGTGCTCGGTTTCCCAGGCGGTGCCGGTGGGGTTGCCGTCCTTGACCAGGCCGACCTTGCTGCCGACCTCTTCGCCGTCGCCCTCCGGGTCGTAGTCGGTCGCCGATTCGATCGCAACCGGTGTGCCCTTGCCCTTCTCGGCGCCGCCTCCCCCGGCGCCGTCGGAGATCAGCTTCACCGCGGCCAGCGCGCCGCCGGCGACCAGCAGGACGGCGAGGACCGTGACCCAGCTCCAGCGCCGCCGGCTTGAGAGCTCGCGCTTCGGCGGTGGCACCGCGTCGAGCACGGCGGTAGCCCCGCCCGCAGTCGAGCCGGCTCGCGCCACCTCGACTTCGAGCGCGGTCGAGAGGTCGTCGATCATCTCGCCGACGTCCTGGTAGCGCTCGGCCGGGTCCTTGGCGGTCGAGCGCTCGACCACGAGCGCCACCGCCGCCGAGAGCTCCGGCCGGCGCCGCTGCACGTCGGGCAGCTCCTCGTTGACGTGCTTCATCGCCACCCCGACCTGGCTGTCGGCCTGGAAGGGAACCTGGCCGAGCAGCATCTCGTAGAGGACGACGCCGAGCGAGTAGACGTCGGAGCGGGGGTCGACCTGGCGCCCCATCGCCTGCTCGGGCGAGACGTAGTCGGTGGTGCCGAGCACGCGCCCGGTCGCCGTCATCCCGTCCTGCTCCAGTTGACGCGAGATGCCGAAGTCGGTCAGCTTCGCCCTGCCCTCGGCGTCGATCAGGACGTTCTGTGGCTTGATGTCGCGGTGGACCATGTTGCGGGCGTGGGCGACGGAGAGCCCGCGGGCGATCTCGATCGCGTAGGCGATCGCCTCCTGGGAGTCAAGCGCGCCGTCACGGGCGATCCGCTGCTTCAGGGTCTCGCCCTCGACGTACTCGAAGACGATGTAGGGGTGGCCGCCGTCCTCGCCGGCGTCGATGACCGAGACGACGTTGGGATGCGAGATCTTGGCAACGGACCGGGCCTCCTGGCGGAAGCGCTCGATCTGGTCCGCCTGCTCGGACATCTCGCGGTGCATCACCTTGACCGCGACCTGGCGGTCGAGCGTCTGGTCACGCGCCAGGTAGACGGTCGACATGCCGCCGCTGCCGAGCTTCGCCTCCAGCCGGTAGCGGCCGGAGAGCACGGTGCCGATCATCGCGCTTGAGGGTCGTGCCTCCATCTAGCTGCGCACATTGTCGGGCACGGTGGGGATAGAGGCTCTCTATCGCACCGTGGCTTCTCGCTCGGCACGAGCGAGTTCTTGCAACTTGGCTTCCTGCCGTTCCCGGTCTACACGCTGGCGACGCTGTTCACGTTTGTGCATTGCTTTGAGTCCACGGGACAGCAGCCAGACGATCGGCGGCAAAACGGCCAATAGGAAGCAAAAGCCGACCACGCTTGTCGGTGACCAGAGCAAACAGCGGAGGAGCGCGAACGCGTTTCGAGCGTGAAGTTGCAATGCCCGGGGAAAGAGAGGAGCAATCAGAGACAAAGGCTTGAGCATCCGCCGTCCAGCTTTCAGATCCTCGCGCAGCTCCTCGATTGCCCCATCCGGTCCGGCCCATTGTTCGCGGAGCAGCACGATCGGGAAGGGAAAGCGGCCGACCTCGAGGTCGAAGCGAATCGTCTTCCGCGGCGCGAGAGCCCTGGCTAGGATCGCCATCAGCTGCGCAAGGCGAAAGGTCAGCGGCTGACCTGCGGGCAGGAGCCAACCCGCAGCTCTCTCTGCAAGGGCGTCCCTTATTGCTTTGAGCAGGCCAGCGAGGAGCCAGAGAGCCACGACTGCGAGCGGCCAGAGCCAGGGGGGGACGCTCATGCCGGAAGCTCCCGTCCGATCCTTGTGCGGCTCCCCGCACCCTCCCGGCGCCACTCGTCGAGCAGCTCCTCTGCTCGCTCCGTGCTCTTTATACGCAGGCGGTAGAGACGCCGAGGCCGTCGTTTGTCGGCAACCGCTTGCTCCAGCTCCTCCCAAGAGGATTCCAGTAGGTCGCGGTCTTCAAAGCGCTGCAAGATGGGGTAGAGGGAGCCCGACTTGATCCCGGTTTCGATGACGATCTCGCGTCCGTAGCGACTCTTCTCCGGGGTCGAAAGGAAGAGGGCAAGCACAACCGCTGCCTCGTCGCTGATCCGCCTCTGCTTCCGCACCCCACTAAGTCTACTATGGTTGTAAAAAGTGGAACTTAGGCATGCTGCACCCTGCCGCTTCCTGCAATCGCCGAGCCGATCCGCTTTGCGCTCGGGTAGCGGCGACGCATCCGTTCCACTGCCGCGTTCCCGTCCTCTTGGGAGACCACGCAGCAGAACCCGCAGCCCATATTGAAGACCTCACGCATCTCCCCGTCAGAAACGCCGGAGCGCTCCTGGATCAGGGCGAAGATCGGGGGCACCGGCATTGGGTCGTCGATCTCGTAGCCGACCTCGGCGGCGAGGCGGAGCAGGTTGCCGAGGCCACCGGAAGTGATGTGGGCGAGCCCCCGCACCTCGACCTCCGAGCGCAGCAGCTCTAGGACGGGCTTGACGTAGATCTCGGTCGGCTCGAGCAGGGTCTCGCCAAGCGGCCGGCCGAGGCGCCCTTCGGGGTCCTCGTCGAGGGGGAGCCCCTCCAGCGCCGAGCGAGCGAGGGTGTAGCCGTTGGAATGGATGCCGGAGGACGGCAGGCCGATCACGGCGTCGCCGGGCCGCACCGCCGAGCCGTCGACGATCGCGTCGAGGGCGACGGTGCCGAAGCAGGCGCCGGCGACGTCGAAGCCGCGCACCATGTCTCCGAGCTGGGCCAGCTCGCCGCCCGGGATCTCGATCCCGGCCAGCTCCGCCCCCCGCGCCAGCCCGACGCCGATCTGCTCGCAGACGTCCGGGTCGGCGCGCTCGATCGCGATGTAGTCGAGCATCGCCAGCGGCTCGGCCCCGACACAGATCACGTCGTTGACGTTCATCGCCACGCAGTCGATGCCGACCGTGTCGAAGCGCCCAAGCTGCTCGGCGACGAGCAGCTTCGTCCCTACCCCGTCGGTGGAGAGCGCGATCCCGGTCCGCTCGTCGATCCGGATCACGCTCGCGTAGTGCCCGGGCAAGGGCACCTGGCGCGAGGGACGGCCGAGCTCGATCGCCCCCAGCGCCCGCACCAAGCCGGCGACAGCGGAGTCGGCCGCGCCCTGGTCGACCCCGGCCTTCGCGTAGGCGTCGCCGCTCATGCGCCCGATTCTTTCAGCAGCGTCAGCCACCCACCGGCGCGTAGCGACGGTGCAGCATCAGATCGTTGCCGTCGGGGTCGGTGAAGAAGGCCATGTGGCAGACGCCGGTGTCGAACGTCTCTCCTGCGAACCCGACCCCCTTCGCTTCGAGCTCCGCCCGCGCCGCAGCGACATCGTCGACGTGCAGCGCCGGGTGGGCGTTCTTCTGTGGCGCGAACTCCATCCCCATCTTCTCCGGCTCCCAGATGCCGAAGCAGGTCTCGCCAGCCCAGAACTCGAATCGCCCGTGCTCGTCGGGTTGCAGCCCGAGGGTCTCGACGTAGAAGGCTCGCGAGCGCTCCGCGTCGCGGGACGGAATCCCTATGAAGTCTGTCTTGGTGATCATCGGCCCTCCGGTCCTCGTCGTTGTATTGGTCCCCGCCGCAGCTTCGCCAATACCGTAGCCGCCAGCCCCACGCGGTAGGCCGCGTACGGCCACAGAGCCCGGTCGCGCTCGACCAGGCCGATCAAACGCTGGGAGGCGAGGGTCGAGGCGAAGGAGGCGGCGACGCCGAGCGCCATCGAGCGACGCAGCGGCGGCGCGACGCCCCGCCGCGAGAGGCGCACGCCCTTGAGCAGGGTTGCGCCGACGATGATCGGCAGGGCGATCGTGCGCGAGAGCAGGTTGGCCTGGTCGCGCGAGAAGCCGCGCCAGCGCGCCGCCGCCAGGGTGATGCCGTTGCGCGAGACACCCGGCGCCAGCGCCGTCGCCTGAGCGAGGCCGAGGGCGAGTCCGTCGGCGGCTCCCGCCCCGCCCCGCCCGCGCAGCTGCGGTCGGCGGTCGGCGAGCAGCATCGCCGCGGCTCCGGCCAGCAGGCCGAACGCCGTCGCCCGCGGCCCGCCCAGGCGTCGCTCGATCGGCCGCTCCAGCTTGTAGCCGACCAGGGCCGCGGGAACGAAGGAGAGGGTGAGGACGACCGCGCCGCGCAGGTCAAACCCGCGCAGCTCTTCGGCGATCAAGCGCCGCTGGCCAACCAGCAGCGCGGCGGCAGCGCCGGCGTGCAGGGCGACCTCGAAGCTCTTGCGCACCTCGGGGTCGATCTCTCCCCAGTCCCAGCCGGCGAGCCACGGCACGAGGACGATGTGGGCGGAGCTGGAGACCGGCAGCAGCTCTGCCGGTCCCTGCACGAGACCCAGCGCGACCGCTCTGCCGGCCGCGATCGGACTCCCGTCGCCGCCGCTCAAGCTCCGCGGGAGCCGACGGCCTCGGCGGCCGCGTCCTCGGCTTTCGGACCGCCGCCGCGCCGCCGCTTGACGATCGCGTAGACGACGAGCCCGACGATTGCGACCACGACGAGGTAGTCGAAGATCTGCAGGTGGTCGCGCAGGCTTTCCCAGTTGTCGCCGACCGCTCGCCCGGCGATGGCGAAGCCGAGGACCCAGGGGAGCGAGCCGAGCGCGGTGAGCCAGGTGAAGCGCCAGAACGGCATCTTGGCGACGCCCGCCGGCAGCGAGATGAAGGCGCGCACCAGCGGCAGCAGGCGGGCGATGAAGACGGTCGCGTCCCCGTGCCGCTCGAACCAGCTCTCGACCCAGGCCAGGCGCGAGGGGCTGAGGTGGATCAGCCGGTTCTTCTCGAGCAGGTCGACGCGGCCGTAGTAGCCGATCGCGTAGGTCAGCCAGGAGCCGGCCATGTTGCCGGCCAGGCCCGCGAGCGTCACGCCGAGCAGCGACTGATCGCCGTTGGAGACGCTGAAGCCGGCGAACAGCATCACCGCCTCGCTCGGGATCGGGATGCAGGCGCTCCCCGCCGCCATCAGCAGGAAGATTCCGACGAGCCCGGTGGCTTCGATCGTGTTGACGCAGAAGTCGACGATCGGGCCGGTGAGGTCGGCGTAGAGGAAGGGATGCAGCATCGCGAATCCCGCATCCTAGAGCGTCGGGCCGTCTAGAATCGCTGGGCTCGATGCGCTGGCTCAACCATCCCGTCTACCGCACCCGGGCCCTCCAGGTCTGCGCCGACGGCGCCCTCGTGGCGCTCGCCTATTACCTGGCCTTCCGCCTGCGCTTCCTCGACCGCAGCGACCTGCCGCACCGCTACCTGGTTCTCTTCGCCCAGTCGGTCGGCATCGTCATCGCGATCAAGCTCGTCGTCTTCTACGCCTTCGGGCTCTACCAGAAGTGGTGGCGCTACGTGACCGGCCGCGACTTCCTGCTGATCGTCCGCGCGGTCGCCGTTGCCAGCGCGATCCTCGTCGTCGGCTTCACCGTCATCCGTCCCTTCGCCCACACCCTGCCGCGCTCGGTCGCGGTGATGGACTTCCTGCTCACCCTGATGCTGATCACCGGCGCACGCCTCGCCGTGCGCCTGATCGTCGAGCGGCCCTCGCGCTCGGCGAGGGTGCCCAAGCACGAGGTGCTCGTAATCGGTGCTGGGTCCGGCGGGCAGATGGTCGTGCGCGAGCTGCAGCTCAACCCGGACCTGGGCGCGACCGCGATCGGCTTCGTCGACGACGACCCGCGCAAGCGGGGAATGCGCATGTTGGGCGGCTTGAAGGTGCTCGGCTCGACCAAGAAGATCGCCGAGATCCTCGACGAGACGCGGCCCGACGAGGTCGTGATCGCGATCCCCTCGGCGCCCGGGACGCTGCGGGCCAAGGTGGTCGCCGCCTGTCGCGAGCGCGAGATCCGGGTGCGGACGCTGCCGACCGTGTTCGAGCTGCTGCGCGGCGGCGTCCAGCTCAACAAACAGCTGCGCGAGGTCCAGGTCGAGGACGTGCTCGGCCGCGACCCGATCGTGGTCGAGCTCGACCGGGTCGGCGCTTACCTGCGCGATCGGATCGTGCTCGTCACCGGCGCCGGCGGCTCGATCGGCTCGGAGCTCTGCCGCCAGATCGCCCGCGTCGGCCCGCGCCTGCTGGTGATGGTCGACCATGCCGAGGACAACCTCTTCGAGATCGACCGCGAGATGATCGAGGAGCGCCACTTCACCAGCGTCGAGGCGGTGCTCGCCGACTGCAAGGAGGCGAGCAGGATGCTGGAGACGATGCAGCGCTTCAAGCCCAGCGTCGTCTTCCACGCCGCCGCCTACAAGCACGTGCCGCTGATGGAGGCCAACCCGCTGGAGGCGGTCCGCAACAACGCGATCGCGACGAGGATCACGGCCGAGACCGCGGCCGCCTCGGGGGTCGAGCGCTTCGTCCTGATCTCGACCGACAAGGCGGTCAACCCGAAGACGGTGATGGGCGCCTCGAAGGCAATGGCCGAGTGGATCGTCGAGGCGGCGGGCAGCAAGCACCCCGGCACCCGCTTCGCCAGCGTTCGCTTCGGCAACGTCCTCAACTCCTCGGGCAGCGTCGTGCCGATCTTCCGCGGCCAGATCGAGCGCGGCGGCCCGGTCACGGTCACGCATCCCGAGATGACCCGCTACTTCATGACGATCCCCGAGGCGGTGCAGCTGGTGATCCGCGCCGGCGACATCGGCGCCGGCAGGGGCGAGGTCTTCGTCCTCGACATGGGCGAGCCGGTGCGGATAGTCGAGCTCGCCCGCAACATGATCCGCCTCGCCGGCTACGAGCCCGAAGCCGACGTCGCGATCGAGTTCACCCAGCCGCGGCCCGGCGAGAAGCTGCACGAGGAGCTGTTCAGCTTCGGCGAGAAAGAGCAGCCGACCGCGGCGAAGCGAATCCGCCGCGCCGTCCGCGACGCGCCGCTGGACTTCGAGTGGGTCGAGACGACCCTCAACTCGCTGGAGGATCTGGTGCTGGCCGGCGACGAGGCTAACCTTGCCCAGCGAGTGGTCGAGATGATCACCGCCCCGGGCGGGGACGCGGCGGCGGTCGTCTACGACGAGTAGCCTCTCGCGGTCATTCCGTGGAGTTGATCAAGGAAATCGGCGCCTTCGCAGGCCTCGCTGCCTTTCTCGGGCTTGCCGTGCTCGCGCTGCTCGCCTTCTCGCAGGGGCGCGACATCCGCCGCCTGCGCGAGTGGGCCGGGTCGGCTCCGGAGCGTGACAGCGAGCGCAAGGAGACGACCTCGGCGGTGGCGGCCAAACGGGCCGAGGAGCTGCGCGCGCTGGAGGACGCGCGTACGGCCGAGCAGGAGGCGGTCTCGCAACGCGATGAACGGCGGCGGCGCCGCGAGGCCGGCCTGCCCGAGCAGACCCGCGGAGAACGCCTGCGCGGCGGGCTCTCGCGGTTCGGCACCCGGCTCGCCGAACCGCGCTACCTGGCGCTCGTCTTCGTCGTGTTGGTCCTCGTCGCCGGCGGGGTTGCCTACCTGGTGACGCAGGGGTCCGACAGCGCCGACGGTCAGGGCGGACACGGCAAGCAGGCAGCGCACCTGAAGCGCTCGGAAATCGAAGTGACCGTCCTCAACGGCACCGCAGTCCCTGGCCTCGCCGGCACCTACGGCGAAAAGGTGGAGCGCAAGGGGTTCAAGCTCGGCGCCGTGACCAACAGCAGCACCAGCTTCGCCAACAGCGTCGTGATGTTCGAACGGGGACACGCCCCAGAGGCCCGTCGCGTCGCGGCGGCGCTGGAGATTCCCGAATCGCGGTTGATGACCGCGGACATTGCCGCCGTCTCCGCCGGGGCCCCCGTCTCGGTCATCGTCGGCGAGGACAATGCCTCGACCGAAGGCTGAGCCCCGTGATGGGCTCTAAGGCTTGGGCCACGCTGGTCTTCGCCCTCCTGGTCATCGCCACCGCAGCCGCCTTCGCCTGGTCCCAGCGCGTCAAGCGCGACCCGCTGGTGATCGACCGGGTGACGTTCGGCACTCCGGGGCACCGCTCCTTCACTCCCAACGGCGACTGCAAGCACGACCGCATCCGCATCCGCTTCCGCACGACCCAGTCGGACCGGGGGACCGTGCAAATAGTGAAGCCGGGCGGGAAGCTCGTCCTCACTCTTGACCGCGACACGTACCTGAAGCGCTACACGTTCCACACCTACTGGTGGGACGGCCGCGAACGGAACGATGGCCTCGCGCCCCCGGGTCGCTACAAGCTGCGGGTCAAGCTGCTCGGGCTGGAACGGGTGCTGGTGGCGCCGGGGGCGATCGAACTGCACCACTCGTCGCGGCAGCCCGGCTCCTGTCCCGAACCGGCTGGAGGCGGGCGTTGAGCGATGCGCTCGCCGGCCTCGGCATCCTCGCTGCGGCCGCCTCAGCCGCGGGCGCGATCCTGCTTCCGGCCGGCCGGTTGCGGGCCGCCGCGATGCTCGCCGCCCTCGTCCTCTTCCCGGCCCTGATCCTCGGCGACCAGTGGCATTCGCGGGCGATCGTCGACCTGCGCGACAGCACGGGCCGCCTGGTGGGCCTCGGCGCGCTCGCTGTAGCAGCAACGGCTGCGCTTGCCTACGCTTTCCGCCGCTGGCCGATCCTGCTCCCCCTCGTGATCGTCGCGGCCCTGCCGTTTCGCGTGCCGCTTCACGCCGGCGGCGACACGGCGAATCTGCTGGTTCCCCTCTATCTCGTAATCGGGGGGGGAGTCCTGGCGTTGGCGGCCAGGGACTGGGCGCTTCAGCCGGCGGGTCCTGTCGGCGCAGGGGACCCCCCGCCCCTTCCGGTCGCTAAAGCGTCCTCAGGGGCGGTCCCCCCTGCACCGCCACCCGCCGGAGGAGCGCTGATCTGGCTTCCCAGGATCTTGGCCGGAGTAGTCGTCCTCTACGCGGTGCAGGCGCTCTATTCGGAGGACTTCTCCAAAGGGCTGCAGGACGTGTGCTTCTTCTTCGTGCCGTTCAGCTTGGTGTACAGCTTGCTGCGGGACGTGCAGTGGGACAGGAAGCTTCTGACCCTGGTCGTCTGGGTGATCGGAGTGGAGGCCGTTTGCTTCGTAGCCGTGGGCACGATCGAGTGGGTGTCGCGGAGCTTGTTCTGGAACGACCAGGTCATCAGGTCGAACGAATTTCACACCTACTTTCGGGTCAACTCGATCTTCTGGGACCCGAACGTCTACGGGCGGTATCTGGCGCTGGTGGCGGTCCTGGCGATGTCGGTGCTGATGTGGGCGCGAGATAAACGGACGCTCGCGCTGCTCTCAGCCCTGGTGGCGGTTGCCTGGTTCGGCCTCTTCCCGACCTACTCGCAATCCAGCTTCGTAGCGCTTCTGGCAGGCCTCGCCGTCCTAGCCGCCCTCAAGTGGAGCCTGAAATGGACCGCCCTCGCCGTAGGGATCCTCGCCGTCCTCGGAGTCTTGGTCGTGCTCCTCGCCGGTGGCGCCTCGAAGCTGAGTCCCAATCGAATCAACGTAGACACCTCGGGGCGAGCCAATCTCGTCTCCGGCGGCATCCACCTCTTCGTCCAACGCCCGATTTACGGCTACGGATCGGGAAGCTTCCCCAAGGCCTACCGCGAGCACGTCCGCACCAAGAAAACCCCAGTCTCCGTCTCCCACACGGAGCCAATCACCATCGCGGCAGAGCAGGGCCTCGTTGGACTGGTGCTCTACGTATCTCTAGTCGTGGCAGCTCTATGGACGATGGCGAGCAACCTCGCCCGATCATTGCGGGAGCTATCCGTATCTCGCGCGGGTGGCGGCGCAGGGGGGACCGCCCCTGAGGACGCTTTAGCGACCGGAAGGGGCGGTGGGTCCCCTGCGCCGACAGGACCCGCGCGCTACACACCCGTAGCCCGAGCAGCAGTACTGGCGACCTTCACAGCCCTAGTCGTCCACACGATGGCCTACGCCGGTTTCTTCGAGGACCCGATCACGTGGGTGCTGCTGGCGGTGGGAGCCACCCTTGCGGCTAGGGTCAGCGCGTGTCCGGATACCTCCGCCGCCTAGCGACCACCGGCGCCGCCTACACGGCGGCGAGCATCTTCTCGAAGCTGATCGCGGTTGCCCTGCTGCCGCTCTACACGCGCTACCTGACCCGGGCCGACTATGGCGCGGCCGAGGTGATGTTCGCAGCCGTCGTCTCGGCCAGCATCTTCGTCCGCTTCGGCCTGATCGAGGCGCTGCTGCGCTTCTACTACAAGGACGGCGAGGACCCCGACCGCGTTCTCGCCGGCTCCTTCGCGGCGCTCTTCTGGCTCTCGACCGCCGCCGCCCTGATCGCGCTTCCCTTCGCCGGTCAGATTTCCGAAGCCCTGCTCAACAAGGCGGCGCCCGACCTCGCCCGCATCGCCATCGGCGGCCTCTGGGTGCTGACGCTCTACGAGTACCTACTCACCATCTTCCGCCTCCAGGAGCGGGCGCGGGCCTTCTTCGTCACGACCATGCTCAACGTCCTCGCCGCGATCGCGCTGACGGTCGTCCTCGTCGTCGGCGCAGAAGAGGGCGCTCGCGGGCTGTTGCTCGGCAGCTACGCCAGCGGTGCCGTCTTCGTCCTCGGCCTGATCGCTTACAACCGGCGGCATCTCTCGCTGCTCCTCGACCGGCCGCTGCTGAGACGCCTGTTTCGCTTCGGCCTGCCGACGATGCCGGCCGAGCTCTCTCTCTACGCGCTCAACTTCGTCGACCGGATCATCATCGTCCGCTCGTTCGGCACCCCCGAGGCCGGTCTCGCCGCCGCCGGCCTCTACTCGCTCGCGGTCAAGTTCGCGCAGGGGATCAACGTCATCGCCCGCGGCTTCCAGCTCGCCTGGCCGCCGCTTGCCTACTCGATCCGCGACGACGGCGAGGCCCGCCGCTTCTACGCGACGGTCGTCACCTGGTTCGTCGCCGCGATGGCGTTCGTAGTAGCCGGCATGTGGCTGCTCTCGCGCTGGATCGTCCGCGCCCTCGCCGCGCCGCGGTTCTTCGACGCCTTCGAACCGATCGGCCTGCTCGCCGCGGGCGCCGCCCTCTACGCCCTCTACATGGTCCTCGTCGTAATCCTCGGCCGCACCGGCCGCACCGAGTTCAACTTCCCCGCCACCGGCGCCGCACTGATCGCCAACGTCGCTCTCAACCTCCTCCTCGTCCCGCCCTTCGGCATCGTCGGCGCCGCCGTCGCCCTCGTCCTCTCCTACGTCGTCGTGCTCGCCCTCATGTACGTCTTCACCCAGCGCCTCTTCCCGGTCCCCTACGAATGGACCCGCCTGGCCCGCGTGCTCCTGACCACCACCGTCCTGATCGCCGCGGGGGAGCTCCTCCTCCCAACAGCCGGTGCCGCCGGCTTTTTCGCCCGCACCGCCCTCTGGCTCCTCTACCCCTTCGCGCTGCTGGCAACGGGCTTCTTCACCCCAGCCGAGCGCCGCTGGCTTTCAGCCCTCCGCCACCCCGACGAGCTCATCCGCCGCGCTCGAGCCCTCCGCTCTGCTCCAGCTGCCGTGGACGGAGCTATCTCCGAGACCGCTGAGGCCGAGCTAATAGACGAGGACGCACGCTGGTAAGAGCGAGCATGGGGGTGGGGGTGGAACGGTTTGCCTTTTCGTAGTGCAGCAAGAGGCGAGAGCCCCCCTCCTCTCCACCGAAAAGGTCAAGTGGAACCCCCACCCCCATGCTCGCTCTCTGACCACCCCCGTCCGACCCTGTCCCGAATACCCTCTCCCCGCCCCGGCCACAACGCCTGCCGCGCATGTGCCCAGTACACCTTCGCGGGCTGCCCGGGCAGGACCGTGGCGACGAGTGCCCGCATCGCGTACGACCACGCGGTGAGCCCCCGCACCGCCAGCGCCGCCGCGCGACCATGGTGCTTTCGCATGTAGCGATCCCGGTTGCGGTGGAATTCGACGATCCGCGGCAGCCCCGCCGCCAGGTCGGTGGAGAGCTGGTCGTGATGGGCCGCCTCGGCGCTCGGCACGAAGAGGCTGTGCCAACCCGCGTCCGCCAGCCGCCTGGCGAAGTCGCACTCGTCGTAGTAGACGAAGAAGTTGGGGTCCATGTAGTCGACCTCGCCCGCCGCGGTACGGTGCACGAGCAGGGCGCTCGACTGCGCCCAATCGACTTGCCGCGTCGCGCTCCCCTTGCTCTGCACCGTCAGCCAGCGATGCAAGAAGAGGGCCCCGGCAAGCGCCGTGCCGACGCCCGGGAAGCGCCAGGCGCAGGGGACCGGCCGGCCGCGGGAATCGAGCAACTGCGCCCCGGCCGCCGCCGCCCGTGGGTCGGCGTCGAGGGCGGCGATCAGGGCCGCCGCCGCTCCAGGGC
Source organism: Solirubrobacterales bacterium (assembly GCA_036379955.1). Taxonomy (GTDB): domain Bacteria; phylum Actinomycetota; class Thermoleophilia; order Solirubrobacterales; family 70-9; genus VRUE01. Next base: position 87,938 of record DASVFR010000017.1, on the reverse strand, counting down.
GCAGCTCGGAGTCCTCGTTGAGCAATAGGCAGTACTTACCGCGAGCCTCGCGCATCAGGGTCGAGTCGTTTTCCGCCTTGCCCGTCCTTCGATCCAGTTCGATCAGACGAACCTCGCCGCTACGCGCCCGCACCGCCTCGGCCGAGCCGTCCTCGGAGGCATTGTCGAGGACGAGGACCTCGCGCTCGACCCCAGGCGGGTGCGTGCGCTCGATCGCGTCAAGGCAGGCGAGCAGGAGCTCGCGGCCATTCGTGTTCACGACGCAGTAGGAGAGCGTGGGCGCCACAGCGGTGACCATAATCGCCCGTCATGAAGGTCCAGCTCGTCGACCCCTCGGCGTTCACGCCGCCCTACGACCGGGCGCTCGCCGCCGCCCTCGCCCGCCGCGGCGCCGAGGTCGAGCTGCTGACCAGCAAGTTCCTCTACGGCCCCGTGCCCGAGGCGGACGGCTACCGGGTGCGGGAGTGCTTTTACCGGCGCAGCGCCGAGCGTGGGCTCGAGGCGCCGGCTCGGCGCGTCGTAAAGGGGGCCGAGCACCTAGTCGACATGAGGCGCCTGGGACGCCAGCTCGACGCCGACGTCGTCCACTACCAGTGGCTGACGATGCCCGAGCTCGACTCGCGCATCCTGCCACGCCGCCGCCCCCGGGCGATGACTGCCCACTACGTGCTGCCGCCGGTGCCGAGCCACCGTGAGGTGGCGACCGCGCGGCGGATGTTCGGGGCGATGGACGCCGTCGTCGCGCACTCCGAGCACGGCGCTCGCCGCCTGCGCGACGAGGTCGGCCTCGACCCCGGTCGCGTCCACGTCATCCCCCACGGGGCCTTCGACTACCTCACGCGCCTGCCCGGCGAGCGGCCGCTGCCGGCCGAGCTCGAGCGCCCAGAGGGGGCGGTGATCCTCTTCTTCGGCCTGCTGCGCCCCTACAAGGGGATCGACACCCTGCTGGAAGCCTTCCGCCGTCTCGAGGGCGCCGAGCTCTGGATCGTCGGCAACCCCCGCATGCCGCTGGAGCCTCTGCGCCGTCTCGCCGACCAGGCGCCGGGCCGCGTCCGTCTCCTCACCCGCTTCGTCGACGACGCCGAGATCCCGGCGATCTTCCGCCGCGCCGATCTCGTCGTGCTTCCCTACCGCGACGCCGAGCACTCGGGCGTGCTCTATACAGGCCTGGCCTTCGGCAAGCCCCTGGTGCTGAGCGCGGTTGGGGGCTTCCCCGAGGTGGCGGCGACGGGCGCCGCCCGGCTCGTCTCGCCAGAGGACCCCGACGGCCTGGCGGCGGCGCTTGCCGAGCTGGTCGCCGACCGGGGAGCCCGCGAGCGCCTCGCCGAGGCAGCCCGCAAAGCCGCGATCGGACCGTACTCGTGGGACGCGGTCGCCGCCCGCACCCTCGCTCTCTACGAGGAACTCCTCGCCTGACCCATTCGTTCCGGTGCGCTTTATGCGGCCTATGACCACATAAAGCGCACCGGAAGCAGATAATCGCCGGATGCTCGCCGTCCTCTTCTGGCTCTCGGCCTGCCTGATCGTCTACACGCACCTCGGCTACCCGTTGGCGTTGAGGGCGCTGCTCGCGCTCCGCCGCAGCCCGACCCTGAAGCCGCGGGTCTGGGACGAGCTGCCCGAGGTCTCGCTTATCGTCGCCGCCTACGACGAGGAGGAGGTGATCGCGGCCAAGGTCGCCAACGCGCTTGCGCTCGACTATCCGCGCGAGCGGCTGCAGGTGATCATTGCCTCCGACGGCTCGGCCGACGCGACGGCCGAGCGCGCCCGCGCTGCTGGAGCCGACCTTGTCCTCGAGCTATCGCGTGGCGGCAAGACCGCGGCCCAGAACGCGGCCGTCGAGCAAGCCTCCGGTGAGATCCTCGCCTTCTCCGACGCAAACAGCGAGTGGCGGCCCGACGCCCTGCGCCACCTGGTCGAGACTTTCGCCGACCCCTCGGTGGCCTACGTCTGCGGCCAGGTGCGCTTCCTCGACGCCGCGGGCGACAACGCCGAGGGCGCCTACTGGCGCTACGAGATGAGGGTGCGGGAGATGGAGTCCGGCCTAGCCGGCGTCACCGCCGGCAACGGCGCGATCTACGCGGTGCGCGCCGAGGACTACTTGCCCCTGAGGCCCTCGGGCAGCCACGACCTCTCCTTCCCCTTCGAGCTGGCCAAGCGCGGCAAGCGCTCGCTCTACGCCCCCTGGGCTCGCGCCGAGGAGAAGATGGTGCCGACCATGGAGGGCGAGTTCGCGCGCAAAAGACGGATGATGGTCGGGCTCTGGGACATCGTCGTCGGCGAGCGGATGGTCTCCCCGCGCGGTTATTCGCCCCTCTACGCCTTCGAGCTCTTCTCCCACCGCCTGCTCCGCTACTTGACTCCGTTCCTGCACCTGATCGCTTTCGTCACCAACCTGCTGCTCCTCGATCGGGGCTGGGTCTACGTCGTCGTGTACGCGATCCAGGTGGCGGCGATTGCGGCGGCGATCCTCGGCGGCCAATTCTCGTCGAGGCCGCTGCGCCTCGCCCGCCACTATGCCCTGAGCACCCTCTCGATCGCCGCCGGGCTCTGGGACCGCTTTCGCAAGGGCCCGCCCGCGACGTGGGAGAAGGCCCCCGGCACTCGGTGAGGATGCCGCGGATCTTCGACATCGCGATCGCGCTCGTGGCGCTGATCGTTCTCTCGCCGGTGCTGCTGATCGCGGCGATCGCGATCAAGCTGGGCAGCCGCGGCCCGGTGCTCTATCGCCAGCGCCGGGTCGGGCTCGGCGGCGAGGAGTTCGAGATGCTGAAGCTGCGCACGATGGTCGAAGGCTCCGACCCGGTTGGGGTGGGCACCGTCGTCACCCGCGACGACCCGCGCGTCACCGGCTCAGGTCGCCTCCTGCGACGCACCTCGCTCGACGAGATCCCGAACCTCGTCAACGTGCTGCGCGGCGAGATGGCGATCGTCGGACCGCGACCGACGATCCCCGCCCAGGTCGCCGGCTACACGCCCCGCCAGCGCCACCGGCACGACGTCCGGCCTGGCATCACCGGCTGGGCCCAGGTCCAGGGTCGTGCCGGCATCCCCTGGGAGGAGCGGATCGACCTCGACCTCGAATACGTCGAGCGCCGCAGCGCCGCTCTCGACGCTCACGTCCTCGCCAAGACGGCCTGGCTGCTGGTCACCGGCCACGGCCTCGCCCCGGACTGATGCGGTGCAGCGGATACGCGGGTGCAACGTTTTCTACGCCTTATGCATGTAGAAAACGTTGCACCTCTCAGATGGCCACTAGGGTTTCGGCGTGAGCGATCGTCCCGAGGTCTCCCTGCGTCCCTTCCAGCCCGGCGACGCCTCAGCGGTGCACCGTTGGTTCAACAACCCGGCGGCGACCGCATCTCTGATGGAGCAGCGCGACTCGTTCTCTTCAGAGGAAGCCGAGGCCTGGGTGGCGCGGGCGATGGACGACTCGGGCGAGGACCGCAAGTACGCGATCGAGGTCGAGGGGCATGAGGAGCCGGTCGGTTTCACCGCTCTCTACGGGCTCTTCCGCCAGACCGCTCCCGAGCTGGGAGCGCTGATCGGGGACGAAGTGCGCGGCGCCGGGGTCGGTCGGCGAGCGGAGGCGCTGACCCTCGCCAAGGCCTTCGACGAGTTCGGCGCCCATCGGGTCTACGGGCGCATCCCGGCCCGCAACGAGATCGCCAAGAAGACCGTCGCCGGCCTGGGCTGGAAGCACGAGGGGACGATGCGCGCCCACTTGCGCCGGGAAGACGCCCCCCCGGACGATTGCGAGGTCTGGGGCGTGTTGCCGGACGAGTTCCGCGCCGCCGCCGCGGACTTGCTGGCGTGACGCCCCGGCTCACCGCTGAGCTGATCGACGACCGCGGCGGCGGCGCGGAGAGCGAGGAGTTCTTCCGCTCCCGGCCCTTCCTCGACGCGGAATCCGTGTCCCACACCCTTCGCATCCACGGGGATGGCCAGGAGCTGCTCGCTCCCCTGATCGTGCGCGAGATCGAGGGTGGCCCGGAGCGCGACGGGATTTCCCCCTACGGCTACCCGGGATTCACCGACTGCACGATTGACCCCCCCATAGAGGGGTCAAAGGTTCAGCCGCCGATCGACCCGACCGAGGTTGACTTCTCCGCCACGGGGCTGGTCAGCGCCTTCGTTCGCCACGCGCTCGGCAAGCCACTCCTTGCCGCCGCCTCCCAACGCAACGTCGTCCAGATCGCCGACCCCACGCTACCCACAAAGACTCGCGGCAGCGACCGCAACCGGATCAACAAGAACATCCGCCTCGGCTATTCGGTGCGGGTCGTCCCCGGCCCTGAGACGACCGCCGTGGAGCGGGCCGGCTTCCTCGCCGCGTACGAGCAGACGATGCGCCGCACCGGCGCCGCCGAGCGCTACTTCTTCGGCTCGTCCTACTTCGATCGAATCCTCGAATCGGATCGCACCTGGCTGGCGATCGCCGAGGCGCCTGCCGGCGAGGTCGCCGCCGCCTCGATCGCGGCCGCCAGCGACGGCTTCCTGCACTACTACCTGAGTGGTAGCTCCGATATGAGCCTGCGCGACTCGCCGATGAAGAACGTGGTTGGGGCCCTGGTCGCGCTCTCCGCCGAGCAGGCGCTGCCGCTCAACCTCGGCGGCGGTATCTCCCGCGGCGACCGGCTGGAGGAGTTCAAGCGCGGCTTTGCCAATCGCGAGCAGACCTGGCACACCTCGGAGATCGTCTGCGACGCGGATGTCTACGCGCGCCTCGCGGGGGGACGCGGTTCGTCGGGATTCTTCCCCGCCTACCGCGAGCCGCTCGCCTAGCCGACGGTCGGTTCGGCGGGAGTCGGGCCGGTGAAGGGGAAGCCCATTGCGCCCTCTCGCCCGTGGCCCCATCGCTGCTTGGCGAAGTCGCGCAGGGCGTCGAGCGTGATCGCGCCCTTGAATTCGTTACAGCCGATCAGCGAGCGCCAGCCGGTCGCCGCCACCGCGTAGGGCATGTTTTCGTTGGGGAAGAGGAGCACCGCCCCGTACATGGTGTCGTAGAGGCCGACCATTTCCAGCTGCTGGTCTTCGGATAGGTCGGGCGAGTACTGGAACTCGATCCGTCCGTGCTCGAGCGAGTGCACGATGTCGATTTCCTTGGGCATTTCCTTGTACGCCCCGTCGGCCTGCTGGTAAGGCGGTTCGACGTGATTCCCAGAGGTGGGCGGGTTGGTTCCGTAGTTCGGGGTGGAGGCCGTCGGCGGGATGTGTTCGTGGCCCTCTTCGGGAAGGTCGAGGCGCAGGTCGCAGTTGGCCTTCTTCGCTGCAAGTTTCAGATCCGCCACCTTGACCGGGGGCGGTTCCGTGCCGGTCCTTTCGTCAGGCTGCACCCCATTGGTCGAGCCACTCCCCTGGTTGATGTGGGCGTTGCCGCTGTCGTTCTTGCCGGCGGCGGAGACGATCAGGACGACGATGCCGATCAGGACCGCGAGGCCGATCACGCCGGCGACGCCGTAGCCCGCCATCAGGCGCCGTCGATCGCTCGACTTCTGATCCTTTTCGCGCTCCTGCCTGGCTTGGCGGAGCCGCTCCCTCTCTTCCTCCCGACGATTTGCCATGGACCCGCGGGTATTTTAGTCAAAGGGCCTTCATCAGGTGGCCGCCGCCGCTGCCCTGTCCCAGGGACGTGACGCCCGCAGGGCGCCGAGCACGGCCCGGGTCGCCGGCGCCCTGTTGAGGGCGTAGAAGTGGATGCCGGGCGCGCCGGCGAGGAGCAACTCGGCGCACTGCTGGGCGGCGTAGGCGATCCCGAGCTCGAACTCCGCCCGCTCGTCCCCCCCGGCGGCGGCGAACGCGGCCTCCAGCCGAGCCGGGATCGTCGCGTCGCAGAGCTCGCAGATCCGCTTCGTCTGGGCAAAGCTGGCGACCGGGATAACCCCGGCCAGGATCGGTGCCTCGATCCCCGCGGCGCGGGCGGCGGCGACGAAGTCGAAGTAGACCTGGTTGTCGAAGAAGAGCTGGGTGATCAGGAACGATGCCCCTGCCTCGACCTTGGTGTGGAGGTAGGCGAGGTCGGTCTCCAGGTCGGGCGCCTCGGGATGCACCTCGGGAAAGCAGGCGCCGCCGACCGTGAAGTCCCAGCCATCGGCGATAAACGCTGCGAGCTCGGCCGCGCTGCCGAGGCCCCCCTCCGGCTGGACGAAGTCGACCTGGCCGCGCGGCGGGTCGCCGCGCAGCGCGAAGACGTTCTCGATCCCTGCCCCCGCGATCCGGTCGAGGGTCGCCGCCAGCCCGTCCGTGGTCTCGCCGACGCAGCTCAGGTGGGCCATCGTCTCGAAGCCCAGATCGTCCTTCAGCGCTCGGGTGATCTCGACCGTCCCCTCGCGGGTCGAGCCGCCGGCACCGTAGGTGACCGAGACGAAGTCCAGCTCCAGCTCGCGCAGCGCGCGGGCGGTCTCGAACAGCTCCTTCGTTGCCTCATCGGTCTTCGGCGGGAAGAACTCAACCGAGAAAGTCGGCCCTTTGCTCGCGATGATCTCGTCGATTTGCACGGAGCGGAGGTTAGCCGCCCCGCTGCTCCACCCGGTCTTGGAAGTAGGCCTGGATGTCCTCGAGTCGCTTGCCCTTCGTCTCCGGCACCAGCTTCCAGCAGAAGGCGAGGGTGAGGATGCCGATGCAGCCGTAGAACCAGAAGGCGCCGGAGCGGCCCAGCGCTTCGATCAGGAGCAGGAAGGTGAGCGAGACGATGAAGTTGAACGTCCAGTTGACCATCGTCCCCACCCCCGCTGCCTTGCTGCGCACGCCGAGCGGGTAGATCTCCGCGTTGAGCAGCCAGAAGATCGGCCCGAGGCTGATCGCGAAGGAGGCGACGTAGAGCATCAGGCTGCAGATTGCGAGCGCCGAGTCGAAGGTGCTGCCGCCACCGCCGACGAAGGCGCCGCCGAGGGCGAACAGGGAGATCACCATGCCCGAGACGCCGATCATCAGCAGCGTCCGCCGCCCCGCGCGGTCGAGCAGCCGCAGCGCGACGACGGTCATCGCGACGTTGATGACGCCGACCCCCACCGCGGCGAGGATCGAGCCGGCCGAGGAGTCGACCCCGGTGAATTCGACGATCGTCGGCGCGTAGTAGATGACGGTGTTGATGCCGGTGACCTGCTGCAGGATCGCCAGCCCGACGCCGACGACGAGCGCCGCTTTGACCACCGGTTGCAGCAGCTCGCTCCAGGCGCCCGGTTTCTCGTCGAGGCTCTCCTTGATCTCCTCCAGCTCGCGGTCGATCGTGTCGGGGTCGTCGACGCGGATCTTGGCCAGCGTCGCCCGTGCGGCGAAGTCGTCGCCGGTCATCACCAGCCAGCGCGGGCTCTGTGGCATGCGCAGCATGCCGATCGCGAGGGCGAGCGCCGGCACGCAGCCGAGGCCGAGCATCCAGCGCCAGCCTTCGATCCCGTCGAAGGCGAGACCGATCAGGTAGGCGAGGAGGATGCCGATCGTCACCGCGAGCTGGAAGAAGGTGACGAGCCGACCCCGGCTCTCGGGCGGGGCGACCTCGGAGATGTAGACGGGGGCGGCGGCGGAGGCGAGGCCGATTGCGACGCCGATCACGATGCGGGCGACGACGAGCACCTCGACCCCCGGCGCGGCGGCGCTGGCGAGCGCGCCGACGATGAAGACCGCGGCGGCGATCAGGATCATCAGCCGCCTACCGTGACGGTCGGCCGCTGGGCCGGCCACCGCCGCGCCCCCGACCGCGCCGATCGGCACAGCCGCGACGACCAGGCCCTGGGCGAAGCTGCCGAGGTCGAAGTCGGTCTTGATGAAGAGCAGCGCGCCGGCGATGACGCCGGTGTCGTAGCCGAACAGCAGCCCGCCGAGCCCGGCGATCGCGGCCGTTAGGACGACGTTGCGCCGCGCTCTGTTTCGGGACGCCTCGAGCCCGTCTCCCATCCCGCGCGAAACCGTATTCGCCTTCCCGGATATGGCAATTCACGGACTTTGCGGGAACGTATTCGTCGCCCCTCTAGCAAGGCGATGAGAGGCGCGCTAAGTTGACCTTGCGACTGGGAGAGACGGGGTCCGCGGAAGCCCACCGGACGGCGTCTCAAAAGGTGGCGCGACGAGCTTCGAAGCGCGAAGGCTACGCGCAGGCAGGCAAACGAGCGCCGCCCCCGGTCGCGTTTTCGTGCGCGCGCGATCCGTCTGAGGCCGTTCCTATGTTGGTTGCGTCGGCGAGCACCTGCCCTCGCTGGCCCAGCGCGCCGGGGCGCCTGGGAGCCGGCGTCGCCGCGATGACCCGGAAGGCCGCGACGACTAGCCCGCCCGCTCCCTTACTCTCCTCGCGATGAGCGAGGGGATGCGCTACGAACGAGTCGGGGCTGCGGCGGTGCTGACGATCGACCGGCCCGAGCGACGCAACGCGGTCGATCGGGCCGCGGCCGCGGGCTTCCGCGCGGGACTGCGCGATTTCGAGGCCGACGAGGATGCTCGGGTGCTGGTGCTGACCGGCGCCGGAGGCGTGGCCTTCTGCGCGGGCGCCGACCTGAAGGCGATGGACCTCGAAGTCGACCACCCGGACGGGCCGATGGGGCCGACCCGGCGCACTCCGTCGAAGCCGGCGATCGCCGCGGTCGACGGCTGGTGCCTCGCCGGCGGCGTCGAGCTGGCGCTCTGGTGCGATCTGCGGATCGCAACGCCGCAATCGACCTTCGGCCTCTTCGAGCGCCGCTGGGGCGTGCCCCTGGTCGACGGCGGCACCCAGCGATTGCCGCGGATCGTCGGCATGGGCAGGGCGCTGGAGCTGATCCTCACCGGCCGCCCGGTGGGCGCCGAGGAGGCGCACCGAATCGGGCTCGTCAACGAGATCGCCGAGCCCGGCAAGCACCTCGACCGCGCCCTAGAGCTGGCCGAGCGCATCGCCTCCTTCCCCCAAGAGACGATGCTCGCCGACCGCCAAGCCGCCATACAAGGCTTCGGCCTCCCCCTCAAAGACGGCATAGCTCTGGAGCACAAGCTGGGCCGCGAGACCCTCCACGTAGCCGTCGAGGGCGCCCAACGCTTCGCCTCCGGATCTGGGCGTCACGGCGAGGGCGTCTAGGAAGAGAGAGCCGTCGAGGGTCCTCCCCCAGGCCCCTCCCTCACTACCCCCCTCGCGTAACCCGCCGCATTTCCTCCTCCGCTTCCTCCGGTCCCAGATAAGGCATCAGCACCGCAAACAGCAGGTCCGGCAAAACCCGCTTCAGCTCCGGCCCGCGTCCCGCCCGGATCTCGTCGAAGATCATCGAGGTGGCGCCGCCGATTGCGAAGCGAGCCGTGTCCGGCGGCAGCTCTTCGCTCTGGCGGGAGTACTCGCGCCCTTCCTCCAGGAATGGCGTGAAGCGGGCCAGGGCCGCCCGGTAGCGCGCTCGAGCGTCGTCGCCGGCGGCCGTCACCTCGACCATCGCCATCCGCGCGATGTCGGCCTCGGCCGCCAGCAGCTCGACCAGCGCCGTCAGCCCAGCGGCGATTCGCTCCGGCCACGGCTCGCCCGCGGCCGATTCGAAGGCGCTGCTGACGTGGGCGACGAGAACGTCGATCACCGCGTCGTAGGCCTCGAGGAAGCAGGACGACTTGTCCTCGAACATCTCATAGAAGGTGGCGCGCTGCATGCCCGCGACCTCGATCACGTCGGTCACGGTGGTCGCCTCGTAGCCCTTGGCCGCGGCCACCCGAACCATCGCCTCGAGCAGCCGCTCACGCTGGGTGCGAACCGCGTAAGCCCGGGGCAGGCCGGGGCGACCGTTGGGCAGACGCTCTGGATTCGAGGTCGATGGCGAATCCATGCAATCAGCGTAGGGCAGGCCCAGCGGCGTGTCCAACGGCCGGGCACACGCGCGTTCCCAAGTCCGTTCACATCTAAGAGGCTCGACACCCCTACACTGCGAACGATGAAGATCGGCATCGTCGGCCTCGGTTACGTTGGCCTTCCTCTCGCCGTGGCCTTCGCCGAAGCGGGTGACGAAGTGGTCGGGTTCGACACCGATCTGCACAAGATCGAGGGGCTGAACGCGGGCAGGAGCCATATCGAGGACATCTCCGACGCGACGCTCGCCCCGTTGACGGAGCGGCTACAAGCGACCGCTAACCAGGCCGACCTCGCCTCCTGCGAAGCGATCGTCGTCTGCGTGCCGACCCCGCTCACCGGCTCGCGCGAGCCGGACCTCACCTATCTGCTCGAGTCGGCCACCGCGCTCTCCGGGGTGCTGCAGCCCGAGCAGCTGGTGGTCCTCGAGTCGACGACCTACCCGGGCACGACTCGCGAGCGACTGCTGCCGATCCTCGAGGAGTCGGGGCTCTCGGCCGGCCGCGATTTCCACCTCGCCTTCTCGCCCGAGCGGATCGACCCAGGCCGCACCGACTACACGGTGCGCACCACGCCGAAGCTCGTCGGCGGCCTTACGGCGGGCTGCTCGCGCCGCGCCGAGGACCTCTACTCGCGGATCTGCGATCGGGTGGTCGTCCTCTCCACTCCCGAGGCCGCCGAGCTGGCGAAGCTGCTGGAGAACATCTTCCGATCGGTCAACATCGCCCTCGTCAACGAGCTCGCCCAGCTCTGCGACAAGCTCGGGATCGACGTCTGGGAGGTGATCGACGCCGCTGCGACCAAGCCGTTCGGCTTCATGCGCTTCGACCCCGGGCCGGGGATGGGCGGCCACTGCTTGCCGGTCGACCCGTTCTACCTCGCCTTCAAGGCGCGCGAGCACAACTTCTACCCCGAGTTCATCGAGCTGGCGGGCAAGGTCAACCAGACCCAGCCCGCCTTCTGCGTGCTGCGCATCGGGCGCGCTCTCAACGAGGTCGGCAAGCCGATGAAGGGCTCCAGGGTCCTCCTCTTGGGCGTCAGCTACAAGGCCGGGGTCGGCGACATCCGCGAATCGCCGGCGCTGACGATCGCCAAGAGCCTGCTCGACCTCGGGGTCGAGGTCTCCTACCACGACCCCCACGTCCCCCACGTCGCCGACCTCGGACTCGACTCCGTCGACCTCGACGAGGCGCTCGCCGCGACCGACGTAGCGGCCGTGATCACCGCCCACCCGGGCCTCGACTACCGCGAGGTCGTCGCGACCGCGCCGCTCGTGGTCGACTTTCGCGGCGTCACCCGCGGGATCGAGGCGGCGAACGTGGTCAGGCTCTAACGCCGCCGGCGCCAGTCACGCTCTGGCCGCCTCCATCTCCCGCTCGGCGGCGTCCGAGCCGAAGTAGGGCAGCACGGCGAAATACATGAACTCGGGTAGCAGCTCGCGGAAGCCCTCGTTCGTCCCCGTCGCCAGCCGGGCGTGGACGACGGCGTGAATTCCGGCGACTATCCCCTCCGGGGCGATCGGCGGCGGCGACTCCCCCCGGCCGGGGATCTCGCGCGCCGAGTCGACGAAGTCGGTGACCCGCTTCATCGCCGCCGCGCGCTTGCTCAGCGCCTCGGGACCGGCGGCATGAACCTCGACGACCAGGGCGCGGCCGACGTCGGCGTCGCGATCGAGCGCCTCGAGCAGTGCCCCGAGCCCCGCGCGCAGCTTGCCGAGCCAGGTCTCCTCCGAGGAGGTCGCGGCGACGACCAGGGCATCGAGCCTCTCGACGCCGAAGTCGAAGGCCTCCAGGTAGCAGTTCTCCTTGTCGGCGAAATTGTCGTAGAAGGCCTGTCGATAGAGACCGGCGAGGTCGAGCACCGTGCGTACCGACGCGGCCTCGTACCCGACCGAGCCGACCGCGTGGAGCATTCCCTCCAGGATCGTTTCGCGCTTAGATGCGGTCACCAGCTTCAGTGCGGAGGCGTGGGGGGCTCCCTCTCCCACCGCGGCGGCTTCCTCGGGTCCCGCCAGGACCTTGGATGCGGCTCGCTCTCCCATTCCAATCCTTCCTCTGCTCGCCCCAGGGACGGCGTTGTCTGGGCCTCGGTACATTAGCGGTATCCGGCTGATACGTCCAGCTTGGCTTTGGAAACCAGGCCGGTTACGCTGGCCTCCGTGGCCGATCGTGCTCCTCAGGCAAGCAGAGTGTTGCCGGGTAGGCAGCCACTCTCGCGCGAGTTCATAACCCAGCACCAGCGGGCACGGATCATCGCCGCCCTCGCGGCCGAGACGGTCGAGAAGGGCTACCGGGCGGTGACCGTCGCCGATATCGTGCGCCGCGCGGGAATCGCTCGCAACACCTTCTACGAGAACTTCTCCTCCAAGGAGGACTGCTTCCTCTCGGCTTCCGATTTCGCGGTCAACGAGGCCCTGCGGCGCGTCGTCGACGCCGCCAGCAAGGTCGACAGCTGGCCCGACCGGGTCGGCGCCGGACTTGCCGCCTTCCTCCACTACGTCGCCAACGAGCCGGAGCTGGCGCGGACCTGCATCGTCGAGGCGCTCTCGGCCGGCCCGGCAGCCGTCGACCGCTACGAGCGCTCGATCCAGTCGTTCGTGCCGCTCTTCCGCATGGGGCGCAAGGTCTCGCCGAAGGGCGACGAGCTGCCGGACACCCTGGAGGAGACGATCGTCGGCGGGGTCTTCTGGATCCTCTACCAGCGCATCATCATGGGCCAGGCAGAGCAGATCGAGGAACTGCTTCCCGAGCTGGTCGAGTTCTCACTCACCCCATATCTAGGCGCCGAGGCAGCTAAGCGCGCAGCCGCCGAGGCGCCCTCCTCGGTTTCGACGTAGGGAAAGGCAAGGCGGGGACCGGGGACCCATGACCTAGTGCTCCATCCCGCAACTCCGCGCACCGATTTGGCGGCTGCAAACCTTCGCCCGCCTTTGTCCTCGGGAGGCCGAATAGTCACCACTATTCGGCCTCCCTGCGTCCGCGGCGTGCTCGGTTTTCGCTCGCCATATCGGCACGGGACTTACGGGATGGAGCACTAGTGCTCGACGTAGAGCAACGCGAGCTCTCGGCCAGGGCCGAGCGTCAGGCGATCCTCGATGCCCTAATCGCGATTGCCGCCGAGCGCGGCTACATCGAGACCACGATCGAGGCGATCCTCGATCGTGCCGGGCTGGATCGCCCCGCCTTCGACCGCCACTTCCGCGGCAAGTACGACTGCTTCCTCTCCGCCTGGCAGGAGATCAACGAGTCCTGCATGCGCGAGATGCTCGAGGCCTACAACAGCTGCGAGGAGTGGCCCGACCGGCTGCGCGCGGTCGCCTGCGAGATCGTCGAGGGGCTGTGCGGCAATCCGAGCCGAGCCGCCTTTTCGATCGAGGTGCTCGCCGCCGGCGACGCGGCGCGCGCCCGGCGCGACATGACGATGCGCGTGCTCGCCTCGCTGATCGACGCCGGCCGCAACGAGATGGAGGACCCCGAAGCGGTCCCGCACACGACCGCGGAGGCTCTGGCCGGGGCGGCCTACGGCCAGGTCTACTCGAAGGTGGTTCGGGGCGCGGCCGAGGACCTGCCGGAGCTGGTGCCGCAGCTGATGTCGGCGGCCGTCCTTCCCTACCTCGGCATGGAGGCCGCGATGGCAGAGCTGAGTAGGGGGTTCGACCCGCAGGCGCGATATCGTCGGGACGTGGCAAAACGCTCTTCCTCTCCCAAATCGGGTGGGACCGCGACCTCGGCCGAGGAATACCCGCCCGAGCTCTCGCGCCTCCCTCCCGGGCGGCATGGCCTGCCGCGCGAGTTCGTCGTCCACAACCAGCGCGAGCGCCTGGTCGCGGGCCTCGCCGAGGCGATCGCCGAAAACGGCTACTCGGGGACGACGATCGCCCACATCACCAAGCACGCGGCGGTCTCCCGCCGCACCTTCTACGAGCATTTCTCGAGCAAGGACGAGTGCTTCGTCGCCGCCTACGACACGGTGATGAACGAGCTGCAAGAGCGCGTCACCAAGGGCTTCGAGGAGGCCAAGGACTGGCCGCACGCGGTGCGCGACGGGATCGCTGCGATGCTCGAGTTCCTCGCCGCGGAGCCGCATCTGGCCCGCCTCTGCATGGTCGAGGCGCTGGTCGCCGGGCCGGTCGTGGTCGAGCGCTACGACGCCGCGATCCAGAGCTTCGTCCCCTACTTCCAGAGCGGCCGCGAGGGTCGCCCCCCCGAGGTCCTCGCCCGCCTCTCGCCGACCACCGAGGAGGCGCTGGTGGGTGGCATGGTCTCGCTGATCTCGCGCCGGATCATCGCCGGCAAAACCGAGCAGCTCGAGGAGCTGCTCCCCGATCTGGTCGAGTTCACGCTGACCCCGTACCTGGGCAGCAAGGAAGCGGCCAAGATCGCCGCCGAGAAGGGCTGAGCGCCCTCCGAATCGTTGCTCCCCCGGCGAGGCCGCCTCAACGGCCATCGATCAGGGACTCAACGGCAGCGCGCAAGCTGGGCGGGTCGACCGCCGGGAAGCGGAACAGCTCCGGCTCGATCGCCTCGAAGAGCTCGAGCAGCTTGGCTGGCTCGACTCGTCCTGAGCGAACCATGCGGGACTGCCAGTCTGGAAGAGGAGGAATGAAGTCGAGCGGAGACGCGAGCTCGACGTTGACCCCGAGTCTCTCCTTGAGCTTCTTGATCTCTTGCAGGGCCGAGTCGGAGTCAGGCTCGAAGCGGACGTCTATGTCGATCGTCGAATCTCGCCAACCCTCCAGGACAGCAGTTGCCCCACCAGTGAGGTACATGCGAGTACCGGCTGGAACGCCGCGCCCCAGCTCACGAGCAAGGCGGCGTATGCGCTCGGCGTCAGCCGCCTCCCGCACGTTCCGCTGCTCCTGCGAAGCTGACGACCCGGGCGAGGATCGCGTTGTAGCGCGAGTGCGCTCCGTCGCCGAGCTGTTCGCTCAGTTGCCGGTAGAGCCGATGAGCGGCGGGCGTATCGTTGCTGGCGCTCGGCGCCTCGATCGAGGCACGGCGCAGGCGGGGCGCTGCCGCCTGGACGGCGCTGGCGTTGATCGTTTCACGGCCGGCTTCGAGGTCCGCGAGGCCGGGCAGGACGATCTCGGCTCCAGGCAGGTTCTTCAGGTTGTCGTCCGGCATCGGAGGCGGGCTAAGCGTAGAGGCTCTCTCGGGCCAGCTCCTGGGCGCGGCGGCTCCAGAGCTTGACCTCCATGTAGATCGGGTCGCCGTAGCCCTCCAGCGCGTCGAGGGCGAGGAGGGTGAAGCGGCCGTTGGAGACGACCTCCTGGTCGACGGTCTCCAGCTCGAGCTCGGCGGTCGCGGCGACCGCGCCTTGGACCAGCGGCCGGCCCCAGACCAGGGTGACGGCGCCGGCGCGGCCGTTCTCCCCCCGCCAGCGGCCGATCACCTCGTCGTTGAGGTCGATCTTCCAGCCCGGGTTGTCTTCGGCGAGGACGTCGGTGAAGTCGGCCTGAACCTGAAACTCGGCCGGCTCGCCGTCGAGGGGCTGCACGTAGGAGACGTGGCCGAAGAGCTCCAAGGCTCCCTCCGGCCCCTCCGCCCCCTCCGCCCGCGCCGTGCACGGCACCCAGATGCGACCGCCCCAGGCGCGCTCGGGGAACCAATCGATCTCCGCCGGGGCCTCGACGCCGGCCGGCAGGTCCCCGATCTTCCCGCAGGTCTTGCGGAACTCCTCGCCAAGGCGCTCGGCGAAGCGCCCGTGCGGAATCCCCTCCTGGGTCGAGTCGGCGACGAAACGGGGAATCGGGCGCGGGTTCGGTGGCATCAGAGGCACTCTCTCAGGTCCGTCGCCGCGCGCTCCGGCGGGTAGGTGTCGATGTCGACGCCGGTGGCGAACTCGAACGCGGCCTTGATGCTGAGCCGGGGGGCGATGTCGACGTGCCAGTGGAAGTGCTCGACCCCGCGCGGCGCGGTGCGGACCCAGAGGTTGAGCTCGGGCGAGCCTCCGAAGCGCTTGGCGAGCAGGCTCAGGGCGGTGCGGATCATCGCCGCGCCGGTGGTGTCGTCGGCGAAGCTCGCGGTCGCGGCGCGGGGGATGACGCGCAGCTCGAAGGGCGAGCGCGAGGCCCAGGGGCAGATCAGGGCCGCCTCGTCGTCGATCGCTATCAGGCGCTCCTTGCGGCGCACCTCCTCGACCAGGACGTCGCCGAGCAGCGAGCCTCCCTGGGTGCGTTCGGCGTAGGCCCCGGCCCGCTCGCGCTCGCGTGCGACCGCCGCCGGGACGAAATCGAGCGCGTAGAGCTGGGCGTGGGTGTGCTCGAGCGAGGCCCCGGCCCCGCCGCCCTCGTTGACGATCAGCTGCACGTAGGAAGCGCCGGCGTGGGCGCGCATGCGCTCGCGCCAGGTCTCGACCGCCGCCGCGAACTGCGCCTCGCCCAGCTCGGCCATCGCCGTCGCGTGGGTCGGCGCGTTGACCAGCACCTCGTGGGCGCCGCGCGCCGGCTTGGCGACGAAGAGGTTGGGATCGCCTGAGCGGCGCGACTCGAGCAGCGGGTCGCCGGCGGCGGCAAAGGCACCGGCGTCGCCCTTGGTCGGGGCGGTTGGGTCGCCGGCCGCCGCCTCGCCGGCGTCGTCCCCGCCCAGCGCCGGGTAGAGGTTGGGGACCACCCGAGTCGTCCAGCCCGGCGTGTCGGCGCCCCCGCCACCCGTCCGCGTCGCGTAGACCTCCGGCGGCGTCCGCTCCTCGCGCCCCTCGCAGAACGGGCAACTGTCACGCCGACGGGCCGAAAAGCGCTCTATGTCAGCGCTTTTCGGCCCGTCGGCCCCCTTAACGGCGAAGGGGCGGTCGCCGCGGCCTGGCGCCAGGATGACCGGCAGCCCTGAGAGCTGGTCGATCCGCAGCTCGGGCGCGCTCATGGAAGTTGTTCGCGCCTCGATCGGCACGGACTCGCACACCCGGAGATCACCGTGCCGATCGAGGCGCTCACTCGGGGCGTTTCATGAACGGCTCGAGGACGTCCATGGGGAGCGGGAAGACCACGGTGGTGTTCTGGTTGCTGCCGATTTCGAGCAGCGTCTGCAGGTAGCGCAGCTGCAGCGAGGCCGGGTTGGTGCTGATGATGTCGGCGGCGTCGGTGAGCTTCTGCGCCGCCTGGTACTCGCCCTCGGAGTTGATGATCTTCGCCCGCCGCTCGCGCTCGGCCTCGGCCTGGCGGGCGATCGCCCGCTGCATCTGCTCGGGGATCTCGACGTCCTTGATCTCGACCGCGGTCACCTTCACGCCCCAGGGCTCGGTCGACTCGTCGATGATCTTCTGCAGCTCCTCGTTGAGCCGCTCGCGCTCGGAGAGCAGCTGGTCGAACTCGGCCTTGCCGAGCACCGAGCGCAGCGCCGTCTGCGCGATCTGCGAGGTGGCGAGCAGGTAGTTCTCGACCTCGACCACGGCCTGGCGCGCGTCGATCACCCGGAAGTAGGCAACCGCGTTGACCCCGGCCGGGACGTTGTCGCGGGTGATCACCTCCTGCGGCGGGATGTTGAGAGTCACCGTGCGCAGGTCGACCTTGACCATGCGGTCGACCAGCGGGATCAGCAGGATCAGGCCCGGGCCCTTCTGCGCGATCAGTCGCCCCAGCCGGAAGATCACGCCGCGCTCGTACTCGCGCAGGACCCGCACCGAGGCGCCGAGGACGATCGCGGCGAAGAGCGCGACGATGACCAGCACTCCGAGCGCTACTCCCATCAGCTTGCTCCTTCCTCGGCATGGCCGGTCGGGGGCGGCTCGGGCCGGACCACCAGGGTGAGGCCGTCGACCGCGTCGATCCGGACTCTATCCCCAAGCCGGACGCTGCCCTGGCCGTTGGTCAGCCTGGCAGCCCAGATCGTGCCCCGGGCGAAGACCTGGCCCTCGGGGTCGAGCGAGCTGCGCGCCTCGGCCAGCGAGCCGACCAGCTCCTCGCTGCCGGCGCGCACCGGCTGATCGCGGTGGGCCTCGATCACCTTGCGGGTGACGAAGTAGAAGGCGACGAGGGAGAGGACGCCGAGCGCGATCAGGGCGGGTCCGACGACGTCGGCGGCGCTGCTATCGGACTCCAGGGCCAGCACGCCGGCGGCGATCAGCCCGAGCGCGCCGAGCGCCGCCAGCACGCCGCCGGTCGAGAGCAGCAGCTCGGTGGCGAGCAGGGCAACCCCGAACAAGGCGACGATGGCGGCCGCGTCCATGCCCCGATTATCCGCCGTCTTCGCCCAGCGCGTAGCGGTTTACGTCGGTGTGCAGAGAGGCCAGGTCGGAGTAGGGGCCCTGTTTTAGGTAAGTGAGCTCTCCCTTGCGGTTGTAGAAGGCAGTGTCGGGAAGGCCGCGGCTGGCGCCGAGCTCGTCGGCGATGTCCGAGCTCGGGTCGGTGTAGCTCGGGTAGGACACCGGCGCCTCTTCGAGGAAGGTCTTTGCCGCGTCTTCGGAGTCCTTGTTATCGACGCCGAGGAAGGCGACCCGCTTGCCGAACTTGGCGGACGCCTGCTGGAAGAGGGGGAACTCGAACCGGCAGGGGCCGCACCACGAGGCCCAGACGTTGACCACGGCCGGGTATCCGTCGAGCGCCGCGAGGCGCGCTTCGTAGCCGTCGAGGCCCCCTGGCAGCAGCTGATTGGCCTGCCTGTGCAGTGCGGCCAGCGGCGCTTGCGAACCGGCCAGCGCCTTGGCGTAGTCGGGGTGCTGGCCGCCGTAGTCGCCGGCCTGAGAGGAGCCACATCCGCCGGCCGCGAGGGCGACCGCCGCGACCGCCGCGACCGCGAATACGAGGTGTCGTCCCAAATTCACCAAATCCTTGACTACAATACGCAGCGTACGGTTCGCGTTTGCGACGTAAACCGCTGAGAGCGCCAGGGGAAGCGCACGCGTCTCCCGGCATCCTCGCACCAGTTCTCCGCCCACGAGTTGGAGTGCGGCGGGCACGAAACCGAAAGCCTTCATGGCCAAGACCACCGAAGTTGCCGCGCAAGCGGCAGTTCCATCGAGTGACGACATCGAGCGGGCAGCGGAGTTCGCCCGCGAGCCCTTCCTGCTCGACGGCGAGGGGCCGGAGGCGCTGGCGCCGGGCACGGCACGGCGCAGCGCTCTCGACCGCGCTCTGCGGGAGCTCGACGAAGGGGCCGAGAACCCCTCGATCCAGTGGCGCCAGGACTTCTCGCTGCTGCTCGGCCTGGAGCGGCTGCTCGCCGAGGAGCCGCCGAAGCTGCGCGACGGGGCGGAGCTGAACCCGCACCAGGTCGACGCGCTCTCCGGGACGCTGACCGAGCTGATGGCCGAGCAGCAGACCGCGGCCGAGAACGGTGCCGCCGGCGGCGGAGCCGCGAAGGGGGAACCGGCCGGCGGCGGGGCCGACGGCGAGGACGAGGAGGAGCTCGCCCCCGACGAGGAGCCGCAGGACTGGGAGGAGCAGCCGGCCGAGGACGACGAGGAGACGATCGAGGAGGCTCCCGAGGACCCGGGCGCCGAGCGGCGCTTCTGGTTCGAGCACGCGACCGGCGCCGGCAAGACCGTCGCCGCGGTCGGCTTCATCGACGCCACCCGCACCGGCGGCGTGCTGATCCTCACCCACCGCCGCAACCTCGTCGACCAGTTCATCGGCGAGATCTCCGACCGCGGTTACAAGGAGCGCCTGCGCCCGCCGCTGCTCGGCGACCGCGACGATCCCGACGGCCCGGTCACGGTCGAGACCTACCAGTGGTTCGTGCGCAACCACAAGAAGATCTCCGACGCCTACTCGATCGTGATCTGCGACGAGGCGCACACCGCGCTGGGCGAGAAGACCAGCGCCTGCATCCGCGCCTGGACCGGCCCAGTCTTCATCGGCATGACCGCGACCGGGGCGCTGATCGCCCGCCACGTCGCCGACCTCTTCCCCACCCAGACCTCGCGCTTCGACCTGATCCAGGCCGCCCGCCGCGGCGTGATCTCGCCGCTGCGCTGCATGCGCATCCCGCCCGGCCCGGGGGTGCGGACGATCGCCAAGGTGCCGCTGCGCAAAGGCGAGGTCGACCAGGACTTCGACCAGGAGGAGCTGGCCGCGCTGCTCGACCAGGAGCCCTTCAACGTGGCGATCGCCGATCTCTACAAGACGCGCTTCGACGGCATGGCCGGCGTCCTCTACACGGCCGGCGTGCAGCACGCGAAGAACGTGGCGAAGGCGCTGCAGAACGCCGGCGTCGCGGCGCGCGCCGTCTCCGGCGAGACGCCGAAGCGCGAACTGGCTGAGATCCTTGCCGCCTTCGAGCGCGGCGAGGTCGACGTGCTCTGCAACGCGATGCTGCTCGCCGAGGGCTGGAACTCGCCGCGGGCGACGCTCTGCATGCACCTCGCGCCGACCGCCTCGCGGCGCATCTACCAGCAGCGGGTCGGGCGCGTGACCCGCCGGGCGCCGGGCAAGGAGGCGGGCCTGGTGATCGACTTCGTCCACCCGGCGACCACCCACGACGAGACGATCGTCACCCTGCATAGCCTGCTCAACCGCGACGTCTACCGCGGCGGGGCGATCGTGATCGGCCCGGTGCGGCGCTCACGCGGCCGGCGCATCCGCGTCGAGCGGCGGATCGTGCCGGTCTCCGACAACGAGGAACGGCGCATGCAGGTGCTCGAACGCGAGCTCTGGCGGATCGCGGTCGACAATCTCGACTACCCCGAGCAGCACGCCTGGGCGGCGCTGGCCGGGGCGCGGGTCAACCCGCAGGGCTGGCGCAAGGCGCGGGCGATCCTGCAAGGCTCGCGCTCACCCGACCTCAAGCGCCGCTTCCTGCTCACCTGCGTGCAGCGCAACCGCAACTCGCAGCTGAAATTGAAGGCGCTGAGCGAGATCGCCGACCTCGGCGACCCGGAGGCCTTCGACGACGCGATCGACATCGTCGGCACCTGGACCCGCGACGACAAGCGCGCCGGAACGAAGACCTTGCTGCAGGCGCTGATCGACAAGCGGATCGGCCGCCGCGACCAGGCTCAGGCGTGGGTCTGGCGACTGGCCTCCTACACGCGCGAGCTGCACGAAGAGTACGCCGTGCAGCGCTGGCCGGAGACCAAGCGCCTGCTCGGGCTCCTGGTCAACTCCTCCGGCCGCGCCCACGGCCGCAACGCGCGCCGTCTCGTCCACGCTTCCCGCAAACAGGACCGGCGCCTGGCGGTCGCGCTGCTCGCCGCCTCCGTCTCGCACACCCCCGAGGGCGAAGAGGTGCTGCGCGGGGCGCGGATGCGGATGGCTCGCAAGCCCTCCGCCGTCGCCCGCGAGCTGCTGCGCAACTTCCCCAAAGGCAAGCGCCGCAAGCGGCCGAGCAAGCGGCGGGGCCAGAAGCGGGACGCCGAGGGCACGAAGGTCGCGGCTGGCAACGGCGCGGAGGCGGATGCGGCGACGACCGCCGAGCTCGAGGAGAGCTCAGATGCGAAGCTGGACCTCGCCGGCGCCGAGGCTGACGCGGTCGCCGGAGGGGACGACGACGACGAGGTTGCCGCGGTCGTCGATTCCGTCGGCGACTCCTGAACCGTCCTCCCAGCTGACCTCGCGCCCGCGCAGGCCGTCGCGGCGGCGGAACTCGCTGAGGATCTCGTCGGGGTCGGCCGAGGCCCAGCGGTCTAGGTGGCGACTTAGGACTTTCGCGGTGGAGGGACTCGGGGGGGGTCCCGGCGGAGCGACAGCGGGGAGGCTCCGCCGGGACCCCCCCCGAGTCCCCCTCGCGTCGCCGAAGAGTGAGATCGCCGGTTGACGGAGGTCCTCGGGGAACTCGTGTGGCTCGATTGAGAGGTTCAGACCGATGCCGATCACGGCCCAGCCGTCCTGGGGGCGAGCCTCGATCAGGATTCCTGAGAGCTTGCGTTCTTCGAGCCAGATGTCGTTGGGCCACTTGACCTGGCACTCGATGCCGGGGCACAGCTCCTCGGCCGCGGCGCAGACGGCGAGCGGGACGGAGAGGGGGAGGAGTAGGTGGCGCTCGTCCAGGGGGCGCAGAACGGCGGAATAGAGGAGCGCCTTGCCTTCCGGCGCGGTCCAGACGCGGCCGCGCCGCCCGCGGCCAGCGGTCTGTTCGCGGGCGGTGACGACCGTGCCGCCGGGCGCTCCGGCCTCGACCAGCTCCCGCGCCCGCTCGTTGGTCGAGTCGGTGACGGCGTAGTGCCGGTGCGGCGCCCCAAAGCTCACGCTCATCGGCGTGAGTTTGTACTTAGTTCCGGATAGCGGAACAAAAGACGAAGTCAGCGGTTGGCGGCGTCGCCTAGGAGAGCGGTTACGAGGCCGTCTATGTCGTGGCACTCGGCTTCGACGTGGACCTCGAGGCCAGCGGCGCGTGCCGCCTCGCTTGTGACCGGGCCAATAGAGACGATGCGGGCGTCCGTGGGAAAGCGGTCGCCGAGGGCCTCGACCAGGTTGCGCACGGTCGAGGAGGAGGTGAAGGTGACGTAGTCGGCCTCTTGGGCCGCTTCGATCGCTGCCTCATCCGGCGTCTCGCGCACGGTTTCGTAGAGCGGGACGACGTCGACCTCGGCGCCACGGTCGCGCAGGGCGTCGGGGAGGACGTCGCGGGCCTCGGCGGCACGGGCGACGAGGACCTTCTTGCCGGCGACCTCGATGTCGCCGAGGGCTTCGACCAGCGCCTCGGCCACGAAACGCTCTGGAACGACATCAGCCTTGATGCCATGCTCACGTAGCGCTCGCGCCGTGCCAGGACCGATCGCCGCCACGGTGGTGCAGACTTCGTTGGCGCTCCTCCCCCCCTCCCCTACCTGCTGCTTTTTCGTTCCACCCAGCGCCCGTGCGTCCAGTCCCGCCGCCTCTAGCGCCTCGAACAACAGGTGTGCCCCGTTCGGGCTCGTCACGCAGATCAGCGAGTACTCGCCAATGCGTTCGACGACCTCCCGGACCTCGTCACTCTCGATCCGCGGCTCGATCCGGATCGCCGGCAGCTCGACGACGCCGGCGCCCAGCCCGCGCAGCGTCGCGGCGAGCCCGCTCGCCTGTGCTCGCGCCCGGGTGACGACGACGCGCCGGCCGTGCAGCGGTCGTCGCTCGAGCCAGGCCAGCTCCTCCCGTCGGCTTACCACCGAGCCGACGACGATCAGCGCCGGCGCCTTCACCCCCTCCCGCTCGACCGCCTCGGCCAGCGTGCCAAGCGTGGCGACGACGGTGCGCTGGCCGTCCATCGTGCCGCATTCGACAGCCGCGGCCGGCTCGTCCGCATCGCGGCCGGCCGCGATCAGGGCCGCCGCGTTGGCGGCGAGCCGCTTCACGCCCATGTAGAAGACGAGCGTGCCGGGGAAGCGCGCCAGCGCCTCCCAGTCGATGGCGCTCACCTCCTTCTCCGGATCCTCGTGGCCGGTGACGAAGGCGACCGCCGAGGCGTCGTCGCGGTGGGTGACGGGAATGCCGGCGTAGGCGCTGGCGGCGACGCCGGCCGTCACCCCCGGCACGACCTCGAACTCGATCCCCGCGGCGCGCAGCGCTTCCCCCTCCTCGCCGCCGCGGCCGAAGACGAACGGGTCGCCTCCCTTCAGCCGCACGACGCTTTTCCCGGCCCGCGCCGCCTCGATCAGCTTCTCGTGAATCTCCCCCTGCCCCACGGACGTGCCGTGGGACGTGCCGTGAGTTGTGCCACCGTATGGGTGGGTAATCGACGGCACGTCCGGGGGGGCCTTGCCGACGTAGGCGAGCTCGGCGTCCGCGCGGGCGCCGTCGAGCGCCCCGGGGGGGATCAGGCGGTCGTGGAAGATCGCGTCGGCGGTAGAGATCAGCTCAAGCGCGCGGGCCGTCATCAGGCCCGGGTCCCCGGGTCCGGCGCCCACCAGGTACACGACCCCGCTTCGCGCACTCACCGCTCTGCGCCTCCTCGCTCCGGTGCGCCTTTTACGGCATATGACCACATAAAGCGCACCGGAACGGTCATGGGGCCAGGGCCTCCGCCCGGTCGAGCAGGTCGCGGGCGCCGGTCGCCAGCAGGCGCTTGGCCAGTTCGGCGCCGAGCAGGGTGGGCTCGGTCGAGTCGCCCGCGATGCTGTCGCGCAGCCACTCGCTGCCGTCGGGCAGGCCGACGAAGGCGTCGAGCCGCATCGTGCCGCCCTCGAGGTCGATCGTCGCGTGGACGCCGAGCGGGCTGTTGCAGGTCGCTCCGAGCAGGGCGACGACGGCGCGCTCCGCCGTCAGCTCGCGCAGCGCCGGCGGGTCGATCAGGCGCTCGACGGCCGCCAGCGTCGCCTCGTCTCCGTCGCGGACCTGAAGGACCAGCGAGCCCTGGCCGGCGGCCGGGGTCATCGCCTCGGTCGGGATCGGGAAGGCGATCTCCTCCGCGCGGCCGAGCCGGCGCAAGCCGGCAACCGCCAGCACGATTGCGTCCAGGTCTTCCTCGGCGAGCTTGCGCAGGCGGGTGTCGACGTTGCCGTGCAGCTCGCTCACCTCGAGGTCGGGACGGGCGGCAAGCAGTTGCGCCCGTCGCCGCAAGCTCGCGGTGCCGACCCGGGCGCCCTCCGGCGCGTCGTCGAGAGAAGCGCCCACCCCAACCCACGCGTCGCGAGCGTCCTCGCGCGGCGGCACCGCGGCGAGCATCAGGCCCTCGGTCAACTCGCCCGGCAGGTCCTTGGCCGAGTGGACGCCGAGGTCGGCGTCCCCCTCGAGCAGCGCCCGCTCGACCCCGCGCACGAAGCGGGCCTTGTCGCCCATCTCTCCGTCGGAGGAGACCTCGACCAGCTCGGCGCCGCCGAGCATCTCGGCTACCTGTCCCGCCTGCGCCAGCGCGAGCGCCGATCCACGGGTGGCTAGGCGCAGCATGGCACTGCGCATATCGGCGTCCTCCGTCGCTCACGTGCGGAGCACGCTTCGCTCCGTGCGTCCTTGATCTGCTTGGCCATTCTGTGCCTAGACAGATTTGCGCCGCAGCTCGGTGACGTTGCTATCACGTTCCGCCTCCGGCTCGGTCTCGGCGTCGAGGCCGAACAGCTCGCGCAAGGCGCTGACGTAGAGGTAGGCCTCATCGCTGCCGGCGGAGCGCTTCATCCGCAGCGTCGGCTCGTGCAGAAGCCGGGAGGCGATCGCCTTCGCCATCGCGCGCAGCCGCTCGCGGTCGGCCTCGCTGAGGCTCTCCCAGCGTCCCTCGTTCTCGGCCAGGACCCGGTCGACGACGACGTCGCCGCGCTCGCGCAGAGCCGCGATCGTCGGCACCACCTCGAGCGAAGCGAGCCAGCGCTCGAAGCGGTCCTGCTCGGCGTCGAGCAGGAGCTCCGCCCGTCGGGACTCGGCCTCGCGACCGCTCGCGTTGCGTTCGACGATCTGCTGCACGTCGTCGATGTCGTGCAGGCTGACCCCGGCGATCTCACGGCAGGCGGGCTCGACGTCGCGCGGCACGGCGATGTCGACCAGGAGCAGCGGCTTCCCATCCCGGGTCGCCATCACCTGCGCGAGCTCGTCGCGCTCGACTATGTGGTGCGGGGAGTTGGTCGCCGAGACGACGATGTCGGCCCGCTCGAGCTGCTCGGGCAGCTCCTCGAAGCGGACCGCGTTGCCCTCGAAGCGCTGGGCAAGGCCGATCGCCCGGTCGTAGTGACGATTGGCGACGAAGACGGTGGCGACGCCGCGCTTGACCAAGGCGCGGGCGAGCAGCTCGGCGGTCTCACCGGCACCGATCACCAGCACGCGGCGGTCGCTGAGATCGCCCAGCGTGCGCCGCGCCAGCTCGACCGCGACCGAGGGGATCGAGACGTTCTTCTCGCTGATCCCGGTCTCCTCGCGGGCCCGCCCGCCGGCGGCGAGGGCGCCGCGGAAGAGGCGGTTGAGGATCGGGCCGGTGCCACCCTCGACCAGGGCCAGCTCGTAGGCGCGCTTGACCTGCCCCTGGATCTCGGCCTCGCCGAGGATCATCGAGTCGAGCCCGGCCGTGACCCGGAAGAGGTGGCGCACCGCCTCGCCCGAGCGCAGCGAGTAGAGGTGGCCGAGCAGCTCGGTGGGGCGGATCTCGGCCTGGCGGGTGAGGACGCCGAGCGCGGTCGACTCGGCCTCGACCGGGTCGGAGACGACGAGGTAGAGCTCGGTCCGGTTGCAGGTCGAGATCGCCGCCGCCTCGTGGATGCCGGCGGCCTCGGTCAGCTCGCGCAGGGCGCCGACGGCGCGGCCCTCGGTCAGCGAGAGCCGCTCGCGCAGGTCGAGCGGCGCGGTCTTGTGCGAGACGCCAAGCGCAAGCAGCTCGGACATGTCAGGCGCTCACCCCCTCACGGTCGGTGGGGGCGGCTTCCTCTCCCTGGACACGATTCTCGGCGAACCCGGCCAGCTCGCGCAGCTCCCGCTCCATCCGCTGCAGTTTCGCCGCCATGATCGCGACGTAGACGACGAGCAGGAGGAGGAAGACGACGTAGGCGCCGGCGACGTACTTGCCGGCCTCGTCGAGCGGCAGCGCGGGAGCGGCGAAGAGGAAGCCGGGCACCTAGCTCACCTCCGGCGCGATCCGCGGGCTTCCTCCGCCGCTCGCCGGCGCGTCGAGCGCTCGTCGCAACCGCTTCAGCTGTCCCGAGGCGCTCTTCGCCGTCAGCTCCAGCTTGACCAGCGTCACCCAGAGCAGGGCGACCGCGGCGAGGCAGACGAGGAAGGTGAACATCATCGAGCCGGGCAGGCCGCCGTTGGCGGTGGCGAAGACGCGCGGGTGGACGAGGCTCTGCGCCAGTCGCACCGCCATGAAGTTGAGCGGGACGAAGGCGCCGGCGACGATCGCGAAGACCGAGGCGTAGCGCGCCTGGCGATCGCGGTCCTCGATCGCGTAGCGGAAGGGGTAGTAGGTCGCGTACATGAGGAAGACGATCAGGAAGCTGACCAGGGTCGGCTCGTCCCAGACCCACCAGTGCCCCCAGGAGGCCTTGGCCCAGATCGCGCCGGTGATCAGCACGGCGACGCCGAAGATCACCGACATGTGGATCGAGACGTAGGAGTAGGCGTCCCAGCGGCGATCGCCGCTGCGCAGATGCAGGATGGCGAAGACGGCGCCGACGACGAACCCGACCAGGGCCGTGATCGCGAGCGGAACGTGCAGGTAGAAGATCTTCTGGATGAAGCCCTGGTCGGCGTCGAGCGGGGCGTAGAAGAAGACCAGCGAGAAGGCGACGGCGATCATCGCCACGGTGGCGATCGAGAGAGGTCTCAGTCCTTTGCCGTACATGCGTATCTGGCCTGGCGAGTGGGTTGGCGCCTAGTCCTCCAGCAGGAAATCGAATACCGCGTAGCCGACGAGGAGGAAGATCAGATCGTATAGGGAGAGCACCGCGAGCCAGGTCCCGAAGCGGTGGTAGCCGGGACCGTGCAGGGCGAGCAGGGGCTCGCTGGCGCCGGTCGCGGCGATCATCAGCGGCACGACCAGGGGGAGGAGGACGAGCGGGCCGAGCAGGTCGCGGGCGCGCGAGTGGACCGCCATCGAGGAGATCAGGGTGCCGGTCGCGGCGAGGCCGAGGTCGGCGAGGACGAGCACGGCGACGAGCGGGCCGAGCGCCGCGGCCGAGTCGAGGAAGAAGATCGCGAAGACGGGCACCACGACCAGCTCCAGCGCGAGCAGGTAGACGACCAGGGCCGCGGCCTTGGCGGCGAAGAGGGCGCTGCGGTCGATCGGGGCGAGCCGGATCGCGTCGAAGCCGCCCTCCTCGCGCTCGGCGACGAAGAGGCGGTTGATCCCGAGCAGCGCGGCGAAGAGCAGCGTCGCCCAGAGCACGCCCGAGGCGAGGCTGCCCGAGAGGCTGGTGCGGTCGAGGCCGAAGCGGAAGATGACGAAGGTGGTGACGGCGAAGAGCGCCATCGCCGGCAGCGATTGCAGCGAGCGCAGCTCGGCGCGCAGGTCCTTGGCGAGGATCGCGGCGAAAGCGGTGCGGGAGGGCGTCACGAGACCACCGCCGCCTCGCCGACCCCGAGTCGCAGCACTTGGTCGGCCTCGGGCAGGTGGCGCTCCGGGTCGTGGGTGACGACGACCCGGGTCCGGCCCGGCGCCGGGCCGATCAGCGTCCGCACCTGCTCGCGCCCATCGGCGTCGAGGTTGGAGTCGGGCTCGTCGAGCAGCAGCAGCTCGGGCTCGTGCAGGACGCAGCGGCAGATGGAGAGCCGCTGCCGCATCCCGGCCGAGAGCTCGGCGACCCGCTCGTCGGCGCGCCGCTCCATCCCAACCGCGCGCAGGAGCTCCCCGATCCGCGCCTCCGCCGCCTCGCGACCGACCCCGTGCAGCCGCGCCTGGAAGCGCAGGTTCTCGCGGCCGCTGAGGTCGCGGTAGAGCAGCGGCTCGTGGCCGAGATAGCCGATCCGTCCGCGCAGCCTCCAGGCCTCGTCCGGCAGCGAGCAGCCGAGCACGGTCGCCGCGCCGCCGCTCGGACGCAGCAGAGTGGCGAGGATCCGCAGCAGCGTCGTCTTGCCGGCGCCGTTGGGGCCGAGGACGAGCAGCGAGGCGCCGGCGGGCAGCTCGAAGCCGACCCCGTCGAGGGCGGGCCGTTCGCCGTAGTCGCGCCGCAGGCCGGCGACCCGAAGCGCGGGTTCGTCTCTGGCCTGGTCTGGCCCCACAGCGGGGATTCTGCCCGTCTTCGCCCCATCGCGCTGACTTCGTGGTTTGGGATGCATATACAGCCCAAACCACGAAGTCAGCCGGTTTGGAGGGGCTAGGTACGCTTTGAGTTCTATGAGCGATCAACCGCCGATCCTGAACGAGGTCGACACCTACGGGCCCGCCTACATGCGGGTCGCAAACCAGCTCGGTCGCTACGAGGGCAACGAGGAGGAGGCGCCGCTGGCGATGGAGCTGCTCGGCGTCGAGCCCGGCGACCGCGTGGTCGACGCCGGCTGCGGTCTGGGGCGCTTCGTCGCCGCTCTTGCCGACAACGGGGTCGACGCGGTCGGCGTCGACATCTCCGAGATCGCGATCGCCGCAGCCAAGCGGGAGTACCCCGGCCCGACCTACTACGTCGCCGACCTGATGCGGCCGCTGCCCCCTGAGCTGAAGGGCTTCGACGGTCTGGTCAGCCTCTCCTCGAGTTTCGGCTTCGGCGAGACCGTCGCCGAGGACGAGGCGATGATGCGCGCCTACCACGAGATGCTTCGCCCCGGCGGCAAGATGGCGATGGAGCTGTCTGACCTGGAGCGCTCGCGCTACCGGTTGAAAACGGATGAGGGCGTGGTCGAACGGGAGACGAACGGGGTGCAGGAAACGCTCGACGTCAACTTCACCACCGGGATGCTGCACGTCCATTACGTCTATGGCTCAGACGTCGTCGACTCGCGCATCCGCATGTACGAGGCCGACGACCTCGAACGGATAGCGGCCGAGGCCGGCTTCCGCGACATGGAGCGCTACGGCAACTTCGCCGGGGGCCCGAAGCGTCCCGAGGACCGCCTCGTCCTCGTCGCCACGGCATGACATCCCCCGAGCCCACCCAGGGTGCAACGCGTTCTACAGGCAATGCATGGAAAAAACGTTTCACCCGGGGAGGGAGGGCGGCGGTCGTGGTTGACGCCTACTCGACCGGGGCGCGGCTGGCGCCGCGCTTCTCGGCGGCGGGTCTGCCCGTCGTGCACGTGCAGAGCAGCCCGACCCTGCCCGAGTTCTACGCGCGCGCCTTCCGCGCCGCCGATTTCGTCGAGAACGTCGTCCACGAGGGCGACCTGGAGGCGACCGCGGCGCGGGTCGCCGCTCACGACCCCGCCTTCGTCGTCGTCGGCGCCGAGCCCGGCGTGCCGCTCGCCGACGCGCTCTCCGAGCGACTTGGCCTGCCCTCCAACGGCAGCGCCCTGAGCGCCGCCCGGCGCGACAAGAACGCGATGAGCGAGGCGCTGCGCGCCGCCGGGCTGCGCACGGCGGAGGCGCTCAAGACCGACAACCCCGCCGAGGCGGTCGCCTGGGCCGCCGAGCGCGGTGGCGCCCCGGTGGTCGTCAAACCGCTCGACAGCGCCGGCACCGACGGGGTCGTCATCTGCCGCGACCCGGCCGCGATCGAGGCGGCTTTCGCCGCCAGCCTCGGCCGGCCCAACGCCCTGCACGGCGCCAACGAGGAGCTGCTCGTCCAGGAGCTGCTCGAGGGCACGCAGCTCTTCGTCAACTCGGTCAGCTGGGAGGGCGTCCACCACGTCTCCGAGGTCTGGCGCGACAACAAGCTGCGTCGCGGCGGCAACTTCATCTACGACTACGAGGAGCTGCTGCCCCGCCACGGCGAGCAGCAGGACCAGGTCGTGCCCTACGTCGAAGCGGTGCTCGATGCGCTCGGCATCCGCTTCGGGCCGGCCCACACCGAGGTGATGCTGACTGCGACCGGCCCGGTGCTGGTCGAGTCCGGCGCCCGCATGCACGGCTCGGTCCCCGACGAGATCGTCGACCGCTGCACCCCCAGTCATCAGACCCTGACCGCCGAGGCCTACCTCGACCCCACCTCGGTCGCGCAGCGCGCCGAACGGCCCTACGAGCTGGCGGCCGGCGCCTACTGCGTGATGCTGATCTCCCGGCACGAGGGGACGATCGCCTCCGACGCGGGCCTGCGCGAGATCGAGGCGCTGCCCTCCTTCGCCGGCACGATCTCGATGCTAGGCCCCGGCGACGAGCTGAAAAAGACCGTCGATCTCTTCTCCTGCCCCGGCATCATCTACCTGGTAGACCCCGATCGCGCCCAGCTCAAAGCCGATTACGACCGCATCCGCGAGCTAGACGCAGCGGGCAGCGTCTTTGAGGTGGAGGAAGAGCGCTCGCTGGAGGGTCTGTCCCGGTAGGGGTGGAACGGTTTGTCTTTTCGTAGTGAAGCAATAGGCGCCAGCCCGCCCCCTCTCCACCGAAAAGATCAAGTGGAACCCCTACCGGGACAGACCCTCCTAGGCTCGCCGCTTACGAAGCGTGCGCCGTCCTACCTGCAGCAGCGGCCCGGCGCCCTCGCGCAGGGCCTTGGTCCGCGCGGCGCCCTTGCCGTAGAGGATCTTGGCCGAGGCGCGCACCGCTTCGCCCATCGTGCGGTCGTAGGGGTGCCACCAGAAGTCGCGGGTCAGGCCCGGCTCCCAGGCGTTCATCTTGATGTTGACGCACTCGTAGAAGCCGAATTTCGAGTGCGAGCGGCCGACGCCCGAGTCCTTGACGCCGCCCCAGGCGCACTGGCAGGCGCCGTGGCTGAAGGAGTGGTCGTTGACCCAGACCATGCCCGACTCGATCCGCCGCGCGATCCGCTCGCCCTTCTGGCGGTCCTTGGTCCAGACCGAGGCGCCGAGGCCGAACTCCGAGTCGTTGGCGAGGTCGATCGCCTCCTGCTCCGACTCGACGACGACGATCGGCAGCACCGGGCCGAAGACCTCCTCGCGCATGATCCGCATCTCGTGCGTGACGCCGGTGAGGACGGTCGGGGCGACGAACTTGCCGGGCAGGCCGGCGACCTCGGTCGGACCGCCGCAGAGCTTGGTCGCTCCCGAGGCGACCGCGTCGGAGATCAGGTCGACGACGATCTCGTACTGGCCGTCGGAGGTCATTGGGCCGATCTCGGTCTCCCACTCCATCGGGTTACCGAGGCGCAGCCGCTCGGCCTCGCGGGCGACGCCCTCGACGAAGCGGTCGGCGACCTCGCGCACGACGTAGACGCGCTCGATCCCCGAGCAGGTCTGGCCGGCGTTGGCGAAGCCGCCCCAGACGGCACCGGAGATCGCGTTCGGCAGGTCGGCGTCGGCGCAGACGATCATCGGGTCCTTGCCGCCGAGCTCGAGCACCGAGCCCTTGAGCCGCTCGGCGCAGACGGCGCCGACCTTGCGCCCGACCTCGACCGAGCCGGTGAAGAAGACCTTGCCGACCGAGGACTTCGCCAGCGCGTCGCCGACCGCGCCGCCGCCGTGGACGACGCGGATCAGCCCCTCGGGCAGGCCGCCCTTCTCGAAGACGCGGCGGATCGCCTCGCCCAGCAGCGGCGTCAGGCTGGCCGGCTTCAGCACCACGCCGTTGCCGGCCATCAGCGCGATCGCGACCTCGCCGAAGGGGATCGACCAGGGGTAGTTCCAGGGCGCGATCACGCCGACGACCCCGATCGGCTCGTAGGAGAAGCGCCCTTTCTTGCTCATCAGGAAGGCCTGGCTCATCCGCACCTTCTCGTCGGCGAGGATCTTCGGTCCGGCCTTCGCGCACCAGTGCAGGGCGTCGACGGTCGGCAGCAGCT
This sequence comes from Solirubrobacterales bacterium, assembly GCA_036379955.1. GTDB lineage: Bacteria > Actinomycetota > Thermoleophilia > Solirubrobacterales > 70-9 > VRUE01. Next base: position 56,068 of record DASVFR010000017.1, on the reverse strand, counting down.
CCATCGTGTAGGCCTCGGCGCGGGGCTTGCCCTGCTCCTGGACCAGCAGCTCGGCGATCTCGTCGATCTCCTCGAGCAGCGCGTCGGCGGCGCGCCTCAGGTAGCGGGCGCGGTCGGCGAGTGGGAGCTCGGCCCAGGCGGGCTGGATGCGGCCGACGTCGTCGACCACGGCCTGGACCTGCTCGGGCGCGATCGTCGCGACCGAGCCGACCAGCTCGCCGGTGGCCGGGTTGAAAGACTCGAGGGTGGACTGGGACGGGGGGCTCTGCGTTGCGATCTCCATGGCGTCCGATTGTAGGCCCGGGCGCCCAATTTCCAACTCGGCTGCTTAGGCCACGCCTCCGATCGGGCTTTTCGGCTCCTCGACGATCGGCACCAGCATCCGCTCCGCTATCTCACGCAGCCGCCGCTCGTCGTCGAGCGGAAGCAGGCTGTCGGGGAGGAGGGCGAAGCTGATCCCCAGCCGGACAAGCAGCTCCGCCGCCTCTTGGACGTCCACGTCCTCCCCGATGACACCAGCCTGTCGGGCCTCGCTGAGGCGCTCCGTCATGTAGGTGCGGATGACGATGAACAGGGAGCCGCCCTCTTGGGTCAGGGCGGCGAGCACGGTTTCCGGTTCGCACCGGACGAGGCGGTCGATGAGCGGGTGCTCGCGGGTGAGGCGGATGCCGACGACGAAACCGGCCGCGACTTGCTCGACCATCGGCGCCTCGGGCGGTGTGGCGGAGTCGAGCTCGGCGATGCAGCGGCGCGCCTCGCGGGCGCCGAGCGCGGTCAGCATCGCCACCTTGCCGCCGAAACGGCGGTAGACGGTCATCCGGCCGACGCCGGCCCGCTGCGCGACCGCGTCCATCGTCAGGCTCTGCACGCCCGACGCGGCGGCCAGCTCGAGTGCCGCGTCGAGGATGCGTTCGCTCACCCCGTCGTCGGGCGGCTCGGCGCTTGGATCGATCAGCAGGGCCAGCAGGGTGATTGCTGATCTTAATGTCCGATGCTCGAGATCATTTCCCGTTTAACGGGAAGGCTCAGGCTGCGATTGGCTCCCGCGTCGAAGAGGCGGCGTCGCCGCGGGCGATCGCCTGTCGTCGCCAGCGCAGGTAGCTCGGGCCGAAGTTGCGCAGCGAGGCGGGCATCAGCGGCGTTGCCCGTCGCGAGGCGGCGGCGAGCAACTGGAGCTGGCGCGCCTGTCCCCGCCCCCACTCGACTCCGTAGAGCTCGCGCAGTCGCGGCGAGAGCAGGCCACCGGTGATCAGAGCGATATGGCGCGCGGCGGGGATGCGGGCTATGCGCCAAGCCCCCTCCGGCAGGAAGGGCAGCTCCGGACGGCTCGGCTCGGCCAGGGACTCCAGGACTTCGTCGACCGCGGCGGTGCGCTCGAGCCGCTCGTCGACCATGCGCTCGAAGTACTCACCGAACGCCGACCAGGTCTCGGGCAGATCGCGCTCGCGCACGCCGATCAGCCGCCCGCCGCGCCGCCATTCGGCGTAGAAGCGGTCGAGCTCGCCCTCCGGGATCGGCGTGCCGAGTAGCTCCTGAGCCCGCACGATCGAGTGGGCGAGGGTGGCATGGACCCAGGCGTAGGCCTCGGGCTCCAGGGCGCTGTAGCGCTCGCCGTCGGGCTTGACCCCCTTGATGTGCTTGTGCATCTCGCGCATGCGCCGGCCCATCTCGCCGGCGAGCTCGGGACCGCCGTAGGTCATCACGTAGGAGTAGTCGAGCGTGCGCAGCAGCCGGCCCCAGGGGTCGGCGCGGAAGTCGGAGTGCTCGCTGACTCCGGCGCCAACGGTCGGGTGCCCGACCTGGAGCAGGATCGCGTAGGCGCCCGCCGCGATCAGCCGCACGTCGCCGGCGTAGCGCCACAGCGTCGAGCCGGGCTCGGCGACGAGCGCCGGGATCTCCTCCGCGGTGGGCATCACGCTCGGCACGGCCTGATGGTACATCAAGGCATAAATCGTCCCATCCGGTCGCTGACTTCGTCTTTCGTTCCCTTATCCGGAACGAAAGACGAAGTCAGCGGAGGCGGGTCGGGGGCGGGGCCTGGCAAGATCGGCGTGTGGAGCGGCTGTTCGACACGGGCGACGCGCGCGAGGGCGGTACGTCTCCAGTCGCCGATGCCCCGCTCGCCGTGCGGATGCGTCCCCGGACTCTCGACGAGCTGGTCGGGCAGGAGCACGTGCTCGGACCTGGCTCGACGCTGCGAACTGCGATCGAGAGCGGCCACCCGCACAGCGCGATCCTCTACGGGCCGCCCGGCTCGGGCAAGACGACGCTGGCGCGGATCGCGGCGGCGGGCGCCGAGGGGGCGTTCGAGGAGGAGTCGGCGGTCAACGCCGGCCGCGCCGAGATCCGGGCGGTGATCGAGCGGGCGCGCGAGCGGCGCCAGGGCAGCGATCGCCCGACGGTTCTCTTCCTCGACGAGATCCACCGCTTCAACAAGGCCCAGCAGGACGCCCTGTTGCCCGCGGTCGAGGACGGCTTGCTGACCCTGATCGGCGCCACCACCGAGAACCCCTACTTCGAGGTCAACTCGGCCCTGCTCTCGCGCTGCCAGGTCTACGAGCTGCGCCCGCTCGCGCCCGAGCAGGTCGAGGAGCTGCTGCGGCGGGCGCTCGCCGACGGCGAGCGCGGCCTGCCGGATCCGCCGGCCGTCGAGGACGCGGCCCTGGCGATGCTCGCCCACCGCAGCGGCGGCGACGCTCGCGTCGCGCTCTCGGCGCTCGAGCGGGCGGTCGAGCGCGCGGGCGGCGCGCAGGTCGACGTCGCCGGCGCCGAGGACGCGCTGCAGCGCAAGGCGCTCGAATACGACCGCGAGGGCGACCGTCACTACGACTTCATCTCGGCCTGGATCAAGGCGACCCGCGGCTCGGACGTCGACGCCTCGCTCTACTACCTGGCGGTGATGCTCGAGGGTGGGGAGGACCCTCGTTTCATCGCCCGCCGCATGGTCATCCTCGCCTCCGAGGACGTCGGCAACGCCGACCCGCAGGCCCTGCTCGTCGCCGACGCGGCGGCCCGCGCAGTCGATCGCGTTGGCCTCCCGGAGTGCGCCCACAACCTCGCCCAGGCCGCCGTCTACCTGGCTCTGGCGCCGAAGTCGAACGCCTCCTACAAAGCGCTCGGCGCCGCCCGCGCCGAGGTGCGCGAGAACGGGGCGCGGACGCCGCCCGACTACCTGCGCGACGCCCACTACCCCGGGGCCAGGAAGTTGGGTAGGGGCGAGGGCTACCGCTACGCGCACGACGAGCCCGGCGGGGTCAGCGACCAGCGGCTGATCCCCGACGGCTTGCAGGAAGTCGACTTCTACGCGCCGACCGACCGCGGCTTCGAGGCCGAGCTCAGCCACCGGCTCGACTCACTACGAAGGAAATTTCGCGACCGTTAATCCAGGCGCAACTTCCCAGGGGCCGTCGTGTTTAAGAGTGCGGCTTTCCAAGCTAGAGCCAGGGAGAGCCGACACACCGACCGGAGGCCTGACTGGGGGCCTCCGGTCGGGACCTAAAAGGGACACTCAGGGGGGAACGGTGACCGCGCCACGCTCGATGGCGCCGTCACCGTGTCGGGACCGGCCGCCTCCTCTATCTTGGACCGATGGCTGAAGAGAAGCTCCGGCTCGGTGGGATGGCTCTGCGCAACGGCCTCTTGATCCACGGGCCGACGCACTGGGCCGCCGCGGTCCGCGGTGGGGACGGCGCCGTGCAGGTCGCCTCGGCGCGCAAGCCGGAGCTGGCGCCAGGGCTGGCGGCGCGCTTGCCGGGACTGCGCGGCCCGCTGCGGCTGGCGGAGGCGTTGGCGGTGCTGCCGCTCGTCCGTCGGCGCCTACCGGCGGCGCGGCTTCCCTTCGAGGACGTCCGCGTCCTGGCGGCGATCGGGGCGACCCTGCTCGGGTCGGCCGTTCTCCGTAGGCGCCTGCGCAGCTCGGCTTTGCGCGAGACGGCGGCGCAGGCGATCGGCGCCGTTCCGGCGGTCGTGGCGCTGCTCGACCGCGACCTGGCCGCCTACCACGGAGTCGAGCACAAGTCGATCGCCGCCTACGAGCGGGGAATCGACGACCCGACCGGAGTGCCAAAGGAGCACGACCGCTGCGGCTCCAACCTGATGGCGCCGATGATGCTCCTCTCCGTCGGCGGCACCGTGCTGCTCGAGCGCCTGGTCGAGCGGCCGGGCCCGGTGTCCCGCGGCGCCGTCGGTCTCGCCGGGGCCTCTATCGCGGTCGAGATGTTCGCCTGGAGCGACCGCCACCACGGCGAGCCTCTGGCCGAGGCCTTCCATGCGCCGGGACGGGAGATCCAGCGCCTGATCGCGACCAAGGAGCCGACTCCCGAGCAACTCCAGGTCGGCGTCGCGGCGCTGGCCGAGATCCTGCGCGCCGAGGCCGCCGCATAAGATGCGACCCGCCCGCGGCGGACGCGGGAGAGAGTGAGCGAGATCTCCGGTGATGATGAGCGCGAAGGAACGAGAGCAGAGCACGCGGGCGGAACTTGATGTTTAAGCGCATCGATCACATCGGCGTCGCCGTCGAGGACCTCGAGGCCGGCATCGAGCTCTACGAGGAGAGCTTCGCGATGGCGTTGGTCCACCGCGAGACGGTCGAGTCGCAGGGGGTCGAGGCGGTACTGCTCGACGTCGGCGACGGCCACGTCGAGCTGCTGGCGCCGCTCGGGCCCGAGACGCCCGTCGGCAAGTACCTCGAGCGCAAGGGCCCCGGCCTGCACCACGTCGCCTACGCGGTCGACGACGTCGACGGCGCGCTGCGGCGGCTGAGCGCGGCTGGGATCGAGCTGATCGACAGCGAGCCGCGGGTTGGCATCCGCGACAGCCGCGTCGCTTTCCTGCACCCGAAGTCGACCGGCGGTGTGCTGACCGAGATCGTCGAACCCGCCGAAGGAGGGCACTGATGACCGACGCGCAACGGGTGGAGATCGGCTTCGAGGGCGGCCAGGTCGTCTCGGCCCGGCTCAGCGACGACGAGCTGAAGAGCCTGCGCAAGCAGGTCGAGAAGGGCGGCTGGCACGACGTCAAGACCGAGGACGGCGTGCTCGCGCTCTACCTCGGCAAGGTCGCTTTCCTCAGGATCGAGTCGGGAGAGCACCGCGTGGGCTTCTCCCTCGACAAACCGGCCTGATGCGAGCGCGCCGGCTGCTTGGCGCGGCCGCCCTGGCGACGTTGGCTGCCGCGCTCTGGTGGCGCAAGAACCCCTCGGCCTGTCCCTACGGCCAGCGCTTCTGGGTGCAGGCGCCGCACCCGATCATCAGCCGCGAGCGGCTGCGCTCGGTACTGCGCCCCGAGCCGGGTGAGCGCCTGCTCGAGATCGGCGTCGGCACCGGCTACTACAGCCTCGATCTCGCCGAGTGGATCGGCCCCGAGGGCACGCTGGAGCTCTTCGACATCCAGCGGGAGTTCCTCGACCACGTCGGCAGGCGCGCCGCCGAGCGCGGCCTCGCCAACCTCGTCCCCACCCAGGGCGATGCGACCGCTCTGCCCTACGACGACGAGTCGATGGATGCCGTCGTCCTCACCACGGTCCTCGGCGAGATCCCGGACCCCGTCGCCGCTCTGCGCGAGATCCACCGCGTGCTGAAGCCAGACGGCCGCCTCGTCGTCGGCGAGCTCTTCGGCGACCCGCACTTCACCACCCAGTCCGCCCTCCGCCGCCAGTCCGCCGAAGCCAGCCTCGCCTGGCAGGAGCACTCCGGCAACTGGTTCGGCTACTTCGCGCGGCTGTCTTAGCCAGCGTCGGGCTGGCGGTCGGTCAGGTCGAAAATACCTCGGCCAACCTTGGTGAACCGTTCGTCTTCGTACATCGCGCTCCATACCGAGTCCGAGAGCTGGCGATCCGGATTCTTCGGCTGCCGGGCGTGCTGGAAGCCTCGCGACTTGATGATCGCCGCTATCTCTCGATAGGGCATTGCCCCACCTTCGTCCAGCAGTACCTCGTAGGCCCAATTGGCGAGGCTTTTCGAAACCTCTGTCCCGGTCGAGGGGGTGGAGGCGGACTGCTCCAAAGCTGAGATGCGCCGCTCGAGTCGCTCCCCCTTCAGGACGTCTTCGAGATAGCCCAGGCGCAGGGTCGGGCGGTGGTGACCTACAACCGGGAGGACTTCGAAGCGATCGTTCGCGAGTGCGCCGAAATCGGCCGCGAGCACGCTGGCCTCGTCATCGTCCACCCGGTCCGCTTTCCCGGCAGTGATTTCGCCCGTCTCAGCAAAGCTCTTTCGCGATGGGTCAGCGAAAAATCCCTCGGCAAGAGCTTCGTCGTCTGGTTGCAGGCAGCCGGCCGCTAGCCCGCCTAGTAACGCGGCGGGGGACTGCGGCGTTCTTCGGCGGCAGCCGCGGCTTCCTGGCGTTCGGTGGCGGCGACTTCGCGGCGGCGGGTGCGGTCGGTCCAGATCGCCTCTTGGAAGAAGCCGAGGACGAGACCCGCGGCTCCGGCGATCATCAGGATCACGCCTACGGTGTCGAGGCTGACGCCCTGGACGTGGATATTGGTCGCGAACTTGAGGATCGCCCCTACGGCGATCAGGAGAATCCCTCCAGCAATGGTCATGGCTGACGGTTACCCGGCCGAGGGGGGCTGGCAAACAGGGCACCAGCTCGCCGCGAGCCTCGGCGCGCTCCAGCCTGCGGCCTCCGAGCCGCTCGACGCCGGCGGCGCGCCCGCGTGGGCTCGGGGCGCTGGCCGCGAGCGCGTCGCCGCCCAGCGCGCTCTCGATTCGCCGCGCCGCCCGCAGGATCGTGTCGCCCTCGGCCACCGCTAGGCGAGCGCGGTCCAGAGCCTGCGCTCGGCCTCGGCGACCCGCTTGGCGGCGGCGTCGATCTCGGCCCAGAGCGCCGGGTCCGGCCGCTCGCTCTCGCTGGCGGCGCGGAAGTCCTCGGCCAGATCGGTCCAGCGGGCGGCGGCCTCGGCGGCCAGAGGGGCCTCGGGTCGGCCGGCCTCCTCGAGGAAGCGCGAGTACATGAGGCGGAAGGCGCCGCCGCCGGTGCCGCGGCGCTCGATCACCTGATAGCCGAAGCGGGCGCACCACTGCCAGTCCTCGGCGACCTCCGGCCAGCTGCCGGCCTCCTCGGCGAGGCGGTCGACGGCGCCGAGCCCGGAGAACTCGCGGAACTCGGGCTCGAGCATCGCCGTCGCGGCGCGTTCGATCGCGGCCGGGATCGCGGCGCGCAGCTGCTCCTGGCCGACCGCTCCGGAGGCGGTGAACATGTGGCCGGAGAGCGGGTAGGCGGGATGCTGGCTGTGGCGCGCCTTGTCGAGGTCCTCGAGCCGGGTGGTCGTCTGCAGCTCCTCGAAGCCCGTATCGGAGAGGTGGGCGAACTCCTCGTCGTAGCCGGCGAGCACGACGGCGTGCCCTGGGAAGTGGGCCGAGTTGCCGTAGTGATCGAGGTAGTAGAGATCGGTGAGCAGCAGGACCGGGTTGCCGGCGTCGACCTCGGCTCGCGCCGCCTCCCAGGCCCCGTCGTCGTCCAGCTCGAAGGTGCGCAGCTCCAGCGCCGCCCCGGTCAGCTCGTCGAAGTTCTCCTCGAGCCGGGCCGTGCGGCCGTTGAACCAGCGCGTCGGCGAGGCGTCCTCGATCGTCACGTAGTAGAAGCAGGCGCCGGCGCCGAGCCCGAAGGCCATCTCCTCGCTGATCTCGGCGCCGTGGAAGGCCAGGAGGTTGCGGAGCGCGGTGCTGCCGCAGTGGTGGCCGGGAGTGTGGGCGTAGCCCGGGACGGTGACGGTCGGCATGACGGGGATTCTCGCCTATCCTGCGCCGGCCGATGCACGACTTCGATCTCGGGCTTCTTCACCTCATGCGAACTCGCGGGCACACGCCCGGCTTGGAGAGGGCTATGAAGGCGCTCGGAAAGGCTGGGAACAACGGGGGGGTTTGGGTGGCGCTTGGCGCTGTGCTGGCGATCTTCGACAGCTCGCACAGGGAAGCGTGGGTCATCTGCGCGTTTCTCGGGCCGATCGCGATTGCCCTCAACTACGTGATCAAGTTGATCGTCAAGCGGCCGCGGCCGGTGCTGGAGGGGCTGCCACCGCTCGGTGGGGCGCCGAGCTCGCTGAGCTTCCCCTCGGCCCACGCGACCTCGTCGTTCGCGGTAGCGACGGCGATGACGCGGGTCGAGCCGCTCGGGGCGCTCGCCTTCCTGCTTGCCATCGCCCTTTCGCTCGGGCGCCCTTACCTCGGCATGCACTACCCATCCGACGTCCTCGCCGGCGCCCTGCTCGGCGTCGCGCTTGGATTGCTGGTACCTCTCTCGCTATGAAGGTGGGGATAGTTGGGCTGCCCAACGCCGGCAAGTCGACGCTTTTCAACGCGCTGACCCAGGGTGGCGCGCAGACGGGGGATTACCCCTTCACGACGATCGAGCCCAACGTCGCGATCGCGCAGGTGCCCGACGAGCGGCTGGAGAAGGTAGCCGAGACGGTCAAGGCCTCGAAGCTCGAACCGGCGACGATCGCCTTCCACGACATCGCCGGCCTGGTCAAGGGCGCCTCGGAGGGAGAGGGACTCGGCAACCAGTTCCTCGCTTCGATCCGTGAGACCGACGCGATCTGCCACGTCGTCCGCTGCCACGCCGACTCCGGCGTCCCCCATCCCGACGGCCGCGTCGATCCGCTTGCCGACATCGAGACGATCGAGACCGAGCTGATCCTCTCCGACTACGAGCAGGCGGAGCGCCGGCTCGACCGCGTGCGCAAGGGCGCCAAGTCCGGCGACCTCGAGGCGATCGCCGAGCGCGACTGGCTCGAGCGGGTGGTCGCCGCGCTGGCCGAGGGCAAGCCGGCCCGCTCGGTCCCCGTCCCCGAGGCTGCCGCGCACGGCCCCCGCAACCTGCAGGCGCTGACCTCGAAGCCGATCCTCTACGTCGCCAACGTCGACGAGGGCGACGCCGCTGCGCCCGACGCCGTCATCGGGCACGCGGCCGCGGTCGGCGCCGGCGTGGTCGCGGTCAGCGCCCGGATCGAGGGCGAGCTGGCCGAGCTCGACCCGGCCGAAGCGGAGGAGATGCGCGAGTCCTACGGGGTCGAGGGCTCCGGCCTCGACCGCCTCGTGCGGGCCGCCTACGACCTGCTCGAGCTGATCGTCTTCTTCACCGCCGGCGAGGGCAAGGAGGCGGTCGCCCGGCCGCTGCAGCGCGGCGCGACCGCCTGGGAGGCCGCGGGGACGATCCACACCGAGATCCAGGACGCCTTCGTCAAGGCCGAGGCGATCGGTTGGCAGGAGCTGGTCGAGTGCGGCGGCTACGTGACGGCGCGCGAGAAGGGCCTGCTGCGGATCGAGGGCCGCGACTACGTCGTGCAGGACGGCGACGTGATCACCATCAAGGTCTGACCAATCCAGGGTCTGACGTGCCCGCTCTGAGAGCCCTTTTCAGCACCGTGGGCCGGGCACGCCTTAGTCTTCGGGCAATGGACCAGGGGGCGCGGTTCCCGCGGGTGGCCGCCAAGGCCGGTCACTACGAGAGCTTCTACGTCAAGGCCTGTCAGCCGGGCGGCGGGCGGGGGGTCTGGATCCGGCACACGGTCCACAAGCGGCCCGGAGCGGAGCCGAACGCCTCGATCTGGTTCGTCCTCTTCGACCGCGAGGCGCCGGGGCCGCGGGCGACGAAGATCACCGTTCCCGGCGCCGACCTCTCGGCTCCGGTCGGCTCCTGGATTCGCGTCGGCAAAGCCGAGATCGGCCCGGAGCGGGCGAGCGGCTCGATCTCGACCGACGCGCTCAGCGCCTTCTGGGACCTCACCTTCTGCGGCGACGCCGAGCCCTGCAAGTACCTGCCGGCCGACTGGCTCTACGCCGCGCCGCTGCCGCGCACCAAGTTCGTCGCGCCGTATCCGATCGCCCGCTTCAGCGGACATCTGGAAGTCGACGGGGAGACGATCGAGCTGAGCGAGTGGCCTGGAATGATCGGCCACAACTGGGGCAGCGAGCACGCCGAGCGCTGGGTCTGGCTGGAGGGAACCGGGTTCGGGGACGACCCCGACGCCTACTTCGACGCCGGCGCGGCGCGGGTCAAGCTCGGCCGTCGCACGACGTCTTGGCTACCGTCGGGCATGCTCTCGCTCGAAGGCGAGACCCACCGCCTCGGCGGCTTCGGCAAGATCCGCTCGACCTCGATCGCGGAGTCGCCGACCGCCTGCGAGTTCGTCCTGCCGGGCAAGGACGTCGTCGTCCGCGGCCGCGTCTCCGCCCCGAAGAAGGACTTCGTCGGCTGGCTCTACGCCGACCCCAAGGGCCCCGAGCACCACACGGTCAACTGCTCGGTGGCCGATTTGGAGCTGACCGTCGAGCGCCCCGGTCACCCGCCGCGCGAGCTCTCGCTACCGGCGGGCGCCGCCTACGAGTTCGGCATGCGCGAGACCGACCACGGCATCCCGATCCAGCCCTACCGGGACGGATGAGCGCCTTTAGCTCACCACCTTCGTGAACGTCATCCAGCGGTCGTAGGCGCCCAGCGCCGCGGCGAGCTGGTCGCCGCGGATCTTGCTCACGCCGCCGGTGCCGATGAGGCGCGCCCAGACGATCCGGGGCGAGACGCCGCGCTCGGTGACGACGATCTGCTTCAGGGCGCCACGTAGGTACGGCGCGAGGCGCTCGCTGATTTCCGGCCCGCTGAAGGTCAGCTTCCAGCTGTGCAGCGGGCAGTAGTAGTCGTAGGGGTCGGGGACGCCGACCAGGTAGGGAACCGGGGGCCCGAAGAAGACGTTCTGGACGCTCTCGGTGTGGCCTCCGGAGCAGGCGGAGAAGAAGGTCTCGGCGACCTTGCCGCCGTAGGTGACGACCTCGCCGCGGGTGGCTTCGACGGCTGCGTTGGTCGAGGGAGTCTCAGTGGAGAGACCGCCGTAGACCTGGCTGCGGGTGTCGTCGTAGAGGTCGAAGCCGTTCCCTTCGACGTCGCCGGTGAGGGCGAAGGAGCGCGACTCGACCGCCTGGGTGCGCAGCTCCTCGCGCGGCCAGGAGGGCGGCGACTCGTTCGGCACCACGCCCTTCACGTACTGCTCGAGCGGCAGGGCGTTGACGGCGTTGAGCGAGCCGGCGTCGCTTTCGGTCGGCACCACCTCGAGCGCGCCGCGGTAGGCGTCGCCGGCAATCTCGATCGTGCCGCTGCCGGCGGCGCGCAGCTTGCGTCCGCAGTTGGCCAGGCGCTTGCCGGAGCCGCTGCGCAGGACCACGGCGCCGCCCGAGCGGTGCGCCTCGTAGGCGCGGGCCGGGTCGAGCGCGACTCCGCAGGCGCCCGTAGCGCGGCTGAAGCCGACGTCGGCGGGCGAGACGTCGAGCAGGACGTGGACGATCGGCGAACCCTGCACCTGCCCGATCGCGGTGCCGCGGTAGTAGTGGGCGAGGATCCAGCGGTAGCCCTTGCCGTGCAGGGCGTAGCCGTAGGCGCCGTACTGGCTGACCCCGACCCCGTGGCCGAATCCATGCCCTTTCACCACCCAGGTGACGCTGCCTCTGGCCACGGGTGTCAGCACCAGCAGCGCCAGAATCGCGGCCAGCCCCACTCGGGGGAGTGCTCTGCGTTGGACAGCCATCTCTCGGCTCAACAGATTCGCGCCTGATGAGTCGCGGCCTGCATTACCCTTGGCTTCCGGTGCGCTTTATGCGCGATATGACCACATAAGGCGCACCGGAACGAAAGGAGAGCCCTGGTATGGCGACGCAGACGGTGCAAGCGACCGACCACAAGCTCCTCGCCGCGGGCGAGTGGCTGGAGACCGGCGAGTGGGGAGAGGTGAAGAGCCCCTACGACGGGACCCTCGTTGGCCGGGTCGCTCAAGGAGACGCGGCGCTGATCGACCGTGCCGCGCGGGCGGCCCACGAGGCCTTCGAGTCCGCCGACTTCCCCCAACACGAGCGCGCCGCGACCCTCGACCGCGCCGCCGAGCTGGTCGGCGAGCGGGTCGAGGACCTGGCGCTGACGATCGCCGCCGAGGCAGGCAAGCCGCTGAAGACGGCGCGGGTCGAGGCGGCGCGCTGCGTCGACACCCTGACCTTCTCGGCGACCGAGGCGCGCAAGCTGACCGGCGGCACCGTGCCGATGGAGGCGTCCCCGGCCGGCGCCGGCAAGCTCGGCGTGATGCTGCGCGTTCCCTATGGGGTGGTGGGCGCGATCAGCCCCTTCAACTTCCCGCTCAACCTCGTCGCCCACAAGCTCGGGCCGGCGATCGCCGCCGGCAACGCGGTCGTGCTCAAGCCCGCCGGGCAGACGCCGATCTCGGCGCTGAAGCTGGCCGAGGTCCTGGCCGAGGCCGGCCTTCCCGAGGGCTGGCTCAGCGTCATTCCCGGCCCCGGGTCCGAGGTCGGCAACGCGATCGTCGAGCACGAGCTGACGGGCGCGATCTCCTTCACCGGCTCGGCCGAGGTCGGCTGGGGCATCCGCAGTCGCGTCCCCCACAAGAAGGTCAACCTCGAGCTCGGCTCCAACGCGCCGCTGATCGTCCACACCGACGGCGACTGGGAGGCGGCGGCGGACAAGGCGAAGCTGCACGCGTTCTCGCACGCCGGCCAGAGCTGCATCTCGATCCAGCGGGTGCTCGTCCACGAGGACGTCGCCGGCGCCTTCATCGAGCGCTTCGTCTCCAACGCCGGGGCGCTGCGGGTCGGCGACCCGCTCGACCCCGAGACCGACGTCGGGCCGCTGATCACGCCGGGCGACCGCGACCGGGTCAAGCAGTGGGTCGACGAGGCGGTCGCCGCGGGGGCCGAGCTGCTCACCGGCGGCGAGCTCGTCGACGAGGGCCGCTGCCTGGCGCCGACCCTGCTCGGATCGCCGCCGCGCGAGGCCAAGGTCTGGTGCGAGGAGGTCTTCGGCCCGGTGGCGACGATCGACCGCTACGCGGACTTCGCCGAGGCCCTGCGGATGGCCAACGACTCGAAGTTCGGCCTCCAGGCCGGCGTCTTCACCCGCGACGTCGGCCGCGCGCTGGAGGCCGCGGAGACGCTCGAGTTCGGCGGCGTCCTCGTCAACGAGGTCCCCACCTTTCGCGCCGACCAGATGCCCTACGGCGGCGTCAAGGACTCCGGCAACACCCGCGAGGGCCCCGCCTTCGCCGTCCAGGAGCTAACCGAGGAGCGCTTCGTAACCCTGCAGGGCTAACCCGCCATCCGCGCCGACGGGCCGAAAAGCGCTGATATAGAGCGCTTTTCGGCCCGTCGGCCCCGGGTTCAGTCGTGGGGGTTGGCCATGCGGCGGTGGTCCAGGGCTTCCTCGAGGACCGAGGGCTCCACTCCCTGCTCCAGCGCTACCTCGCGCAGCGAGCGGCCCGACTCGGCGGCGGCCTTGACTATGTCGGCGGCGCGGTCGTAGCCGATGTGGGGGTTGAGCGCGGTGGCCGTGGCGAGGGTCGCCTCGGCGTGACGCTCGGTCATCGCCTCGTTTGCCTCGATGCCGGCGACGCACTTCTCGTTCAGCAGGCGCGAGGCCGAAGCGAGCAGCTTGATCGAGTCGAGCAGGTTGCGGGCGATCAGCGGCACCCGCACGTTGAGCTCGAACTGGCCCTGGCTGCCGGCGACGGCGATCGCGGCGTCGTTGCCGATCACCTGAGCGGCGACCTGGATCACGACCTCGGGGATTACCGGGTTGACCTTGCCCGGCATGATCGAGGAGCCCTTCTGCAGCTCGGGCAGGCGCAGCTCAGCGAGCCCGGCCCGGGGCCCGGAGCCCATCAGGGCCAGGTCGTTGGCGATCTTGTTGAGCGAGACCGCGTAGACCTTGAGCGCGCCTGAGAGCTCGACCAGGGCGTCGCGATTGGCCTGGGCCTCGAAGGGATCGAGGGGGGCGGAGATCTCCAGCCCGGTGTCCGCCTGCAGGCGCTCGCGCACCTTGGCGGCGAACTCGGGATGGGTGTTGAGCCCGGTCCCGGTGGCGGTGCCGCCGAGCGGGATCTGGCCGACCCGCCGCAGCGTCGCCTCGACCCGCTGCACGCCGAGGCGCACCTGGGCCGCGTAGCCGCCGAACTCCTGGCCCAGCGTCACCGGGACGGCGTCCATCAGGTGCGTACGGCCGGCCTTGACCACGTCGCCGAACTTCTCGGCCTTGGCCGCGAGCGCGGCCTCCAGCGCGCCCATCGCCGGCAGCAGGTCTCGGGTCACCTCGTCCAGCGCCGCCAGGTGGACGGCGGAGGGGAAGACGTCGTTGGAGGACTGCCCCATGTTGACGTGGTCGTTGGGGTGGGCGCCGTCGCTGGCGAGGTTGGCGAGCACCTCGTTCGCGTTCATGTTCGAGGAGGTGCCGGAGCCGGTCTGGAAGACGTCGATCGGGAACTGGTCGTCGTGTTCGCCGGCGGCGACCGCGTCGCCCGCTGCTGCGATCCGCTCGGCCAGGGCCGGGTCGAGCGAGCCCAGCTCGCCGTTGGCCAGCGCCGCCGCCGCCTTCAGCCGGCCCAGCCAGCGCACGACCGGGACCGGCACCCGCTCGCCGGACACCGGAAAGTTGTCGACCGCCTTGGTGGTCTCGCCACCCCAGAGCTGCTCACTCACGTCAGTTGCCTCCATCGAAGTCGTTGTAGCGGGAGGGTATTCAGCCGCGCGCGTTCCCGGCATCGAAGCCTTCCCGGAAGGTCTCGAGGAAGGTCGCGGGAAGCGGCCGGTTGTCCGGGCTGTAGCGAGCGGCGGCGGTGAGCCTGCGGACCAGCTCGGCGTGGATCCCCTCGGTGTCCTCGGCCCCCCGTTCGGCCGCCCCGAGCAGATAGCCCAGCTCGAGGTTGGCCTCGCCGCCCGGTCGCTTCCGCGCCTCCGCGTTGAGCCTCGTGGTGGCCGCCAGTATCGCGGTGCCGACCGCGGCCAGATCGCCCCCCGCCTGGTTCTCGGTAAGGCACTCGCCGATCGGGGTTTCGCCGCGCAGCTCGACCGTCCCGGGGGCGCCCTTCAGCGCCACGAGGTAGGGCCCCGGCCCTTCGAGGCAGGCATCCGGCGTCGCGTCGTCGGTCGACCCGCAGGCGGAGAGCCCGCACGCCAGGGCGGCGAGTGCGATGACGGTCAGGGTTCGCATCGGCGTCGGCCGCACGCTACCCGTCTTCGCTGCGACTAGGGCTTTGGCCGTGGTTCCCCGCCCGGGAAGGCGAGGCGCAGGATCGAGCGCTGCACCATGCCCAGCTGGCGCCCGAGCGGGCCGCTGTTGTAGGGCAGGCCGTAGCGCTCGCACACCTCCCTGACCTGGGGGGCGACCTCGGCGTAGCGGCTGCTCGGCATGTCAGGGAAGAGGTGGTGCTCGACCTGGTACCCGAGATTGCCGGAGGCGACGTGGAAGAGCGGGCCGCCCTCGATGTTCGCCGAGCCGAGCAGCTGGCGCACGTACCAGCCGCCCCTGGTCTCGTCCTCGACCTCCTCCTCGCTGAAGGTGTAGGTCTGGTCGGGGAAGTGGCCGCAGAAGATGATCGCGTAGGCCCAGGCGTTGCGGACGACGTTGGCGGTGGCGTCGGCCTTGGCGGCCGCGCGGAAGCCCTCCGAGCCGCTCCGCAGCGCGCGGCCGGCGACGCCCGCGAGACCGTCGCGCCTGCGCCGGCGCCGCCTCGACCTCGCCTCCCGCCAGGAGAGCCCGGCCTCCAGCGCCGCCGCCGTGAGCCCGCTCAGCAGAGGCCAGGCGACGTAGTCCTTGAGCGCCTGGCCCTGCACCTTGGCGCCGATCGCCCGCAGCTCCTCGCGCACCTTGGGCATCGGCTTCTCGCCCTTGCGGACCGCCTCGAAGTTGATGTCGTGCAGGGCCACGCCCCACTCGAAGAAAGCCGCCAGGAGCAGGTTGTAAAGGGGCTGCAGGAGGTAGACCGGGTGCCAGCGCTGCTCCGGGTCGATGCGCATGATCTCGTAGCCGAGGTCGCGGTCCTTGCCGCGGATGTTGGTAAAGGTGTGGTGCTCGTAGTTGTGCGAGTGCTTCCAGGCGTCGGCCGGCGAGACGTTGTCCCAGTCCCAGGTGGTCGAGTGGATCCGGGGGTCGTTCATCCAGTCCCACTGCCCGTGCATGACGTTGTGGCCGATCTCCATGTTCTCGAGCACCTTGGCCGCCGAGAGGACGGCGGTGCCGGCGATCCAGGCCGGCCGTCTCCGCGAAGTCAGGAGCAGGGCCCTGCCCAGGATCGCCAGGCGGCGGTGCATCGCGATCATGCTCTCGATGTAGCGGCGGTCGCGGTCGCCGAGGTCGGCCATGACGCGGTCGCGGATCGCATCCAGCTCCTCGCCGATCCCCTCCAGCTGCTCGGGTGAGAGCCGTGTCAGAGGACTCTCGATCGCCGGCCCCTGCGGGACCGTGGTCGTCGTGCTGCTCATATCGCTTTCCTTTCTCTCAAAGCTCGATCTCGACTTTGCCCTCGGGGGCGTTGACGCAGGTCCGGACCGTCTCGTTCGGAGTGTCGTGGACCTCGCCGGTGCGCAGGTCTCGCACGGCGCCCGCCCGCAGGCGCCCGACGCAGGTGCGGCAGATCCCCATGCGGCAGCCGGAGGGCAGCTGGGCGCCCGCCTCCTCGCCGGCGAGGAGGATCGGCGTCCCGCCCCCGCACTCGGTCTCTATGCCGCTGGCGAGGAAGCGCACCCGACCCCCCGCGGCCGTCGCGCCGTTCCCGCCGACGATCGGCTGGAAGCGCTCGATCGAGAGCCGCGCCGGGTCCCCCTCCGCCTGCCAGCGCGCGCGCAGCGCGTCGAGCATCTCGCCGGGGCCCGAGGCGAAGGTCTCCCGAGTCCGCCAGTCTGGGCAGAGGCGATCGAGGTCCGCCGCGGCGAGGCGCCCCTGCTCGCCGGTCAGCTGCAGGTGCAGGCGCAGACCCTTCCGGCGCGAGGCGAGCTCGCGCAGGTGCTCGCCGAAGATCACGCGCTCGGCCGTGCGGGCCGAGTGCACGTGGACGACGTCGGTGAGGGCGTCGGCGCGGTCGAGGCTGCGCAGCATCGAGACGATCGGCGTGATCCCCGAGCCCGCCGAGACGAAGAGGGCTCGCCGCAGCGGCGGCGAGGGGAGGACGAAGGTGCCTTCGACGCCGCCGAGGCGGACGACGTCCCCCGGCCGCGCTCGCTGCGTCAGGTAGGGGGAGACGACGCCGGAGGGGACCAACTTCGGCGTGATCCCGATGCAGCCGTCCGGGCGACCGGGCTCGGTCGTCAGCGAGTAGGCGCGCCAGTGGTGGACCCCGTCGACGACGACCCCGATCCGCAGGTACTGGCCGGGACGGTGGCCGGGCCACTCGAAGCCGGGCCGGATCAGCAGCGAGACCGCGCCGTCCGCCTCGGGTGAGATCCGCTCGATCCGGCCGCGCAGCTCGCGGGTTGACCAGAGCGGGTTGATCAGCTCGAGGTAGTCGTCGGGGAGCAGCGGCGTGAAGAGCGTGCGCGCCGCCCGCAGCGCTCGTTGCCGACGAGCCGTGACGTTGGGTTTGGCAGCGGTCTCAGCCATCGTTACCTGAATGAACGTTACCTCGTTTGAGGTTACATTCAACTAGGTATGGTTGTCCTGTGACCAAGCCCACGCAAGCGGCAGGCACCGGCGCCAATCTCGTCGAGGGCGAGGCGGACATGACCGTCGAGCAGCTCGCCTACGAGACCGGGATGTCGGTGCGAAACATCCGCAACCACCAGTCGCGCGGCCTGCTGCCCCCGCCCGAGGTGCGCTCGCGGATCGGCTACTACGGGAACCAGCACGTCGAACGGCTGCGGCTGATCCAGGAGATGCAGGCCGAGGGCTTCAAGCTGAGCGCGATCGAGCGCCTGATCGGGGAGCACGGCGACGCCGACCGCTTCGCCGGCCTGCGGGCGGCCCTGACGACCCCGGTTGCCGGGGAGGCCCCCGAAGTGCTGACCCTCGCCGAGCTCGACGAGCGCTTCGGGGAGCGGGACGAGAAGGTGTTGGCGAAGACGCTGAAGCTGGGTCTGCTGATCGACCTCGGCGACGGCAAGTACGAAGTCCCCAGCCCCGTCCTGCTGCGCGCTGCCGAGGAGGTGCAGGCAATGGGCATCCCCCTTCCCGCCGCCGTCGCGGCGATCGACAAGCTGAAGCGCAACTCGCGGTCCTCGGCGCGCGCCTTCGTCAGCCTCTTCCTCGCCGAGCTCTGGCGCCCCTTCGACGAGGCCGGGCGCCCGGAGGAGGGGTGGGAGCAGATCACCGGCTCGGTCGAACGGCTGCGCCCGCTCGGCGCCGAGGTGCTCAACGCGGTCTTCCGCCTCGACCTCGTCGCCGAGATCGAGAAGGCCTTCGGCGAAGTCCTCGAGCGCGACAAGTAGGGAGGGCGGGACGCGTCCCGCTCAATCTCCGTGCGCCGAGAGGCCGCCCGACTGAACGGTCGAGATTCCGCCGGCCGGCCCTGGCGGCGGCGGAGGCGTTTTGGGTCGCTTGTGCCGCGGCTTTCGTGGCTTGCGGCCCGCCCCTGCTTCGCCGACCGGGAAGACCTCGACCCATTCGGCGAGCTGGAACTGGGGCGCTGCGGCGTGTTCCCAGGAGAGGTGGAGGTGGTTGCCGCAGCCGTGGCCGGCGTCGCCGTCGTAGCCGACCCAGCGGAAGGGTGGGGCGGGCTGGTTCTGCACGGGCTCGGCCCATTCCGCGAGCCGGGTGATCCCGGTCCAGGTCGCATCGCATTTGCCGTCGCCGTTCAGCGGCACGATGTCCACCGCCAACCCGTTGTAGTGATCGGAGTGCTTGACGTGACACATGTGGCAGCCGACGTGTTCGCCGTCGGGCAGTGGGCCCGAGTAGCCGTCGGTGACGTAGATCGGGAAGCGCTGGGCGATCCAGCGTAGGTCGGGCACGATGCGGCGGTCGACCATGTCGCCTTCTTCGTGGGGGATCGCCGCTGGGATCGGCACGATTTCGCCCGGCGCGTAGGCGATCCGCGTCGTCGCCGGGCCGGCGCTCGCCCCCGTGGCGATCGCCCCGGATGCGGCGATGCAGGCGAAGGTCGCGAACAGCGATCTCCGGAGGCGCGGCGGTAGTCCCATGTTCGTGGTTATCGGCGCGAGAGGGGCGCTCTTGAGAATCGCAGCGCACCTATAGGGTTCCGCCCGGTATGACAACGGTTCGCGAAGCTAGCTTCGATCTCTTTCGGGAGCTGGGGATGACGACGATGTTCGGCAACCCCGGCTCGACCGAGCTGCCGATGCTCGCCGACTTTCCCGCCGACTTCCGCTACGTGCTCGGCCTGCAGGAGGCGGTCGTGGTCGGGATGGCCGATGGCTTCGCGCAGGCCTCGGGACGGACCGCCGTCGCCAACCTGCACACGGCGCCCGGCGTCGGCAACGCGATGGGGGCGATCTTCAACGCCCAGGCCAACCACTCGCCGGTGCTCGTCACCGCGGGCCAGCAGGCACGCGCCCAGATCACCCTGCAGGCGAACCTGACCAATCGCGACGCGATCCGCATGCCGCATCCGCTGGTCAAGTGGTCCTACGAGCCCGCCCGGCCCGAGGACGTGCCGCTGGCGTTGGCCCATGGCGCCCACCTCGCCTCGCTACCGCCGAAGGGGCCGACCTTCGTCTCGCTGCCGATGGACGACTGGTACGCGGAGGTCGACGATTCCGATGCGGGCGAGGCGATCGCGCGCCGGGTCGACGGCCGCGCCGCCGCCGACCCCGCCGCGGTCCGCGTGCTCGCCGACCGGCTCCAGGGCGCCGCCAACCCGGTGATGGTCGCCGGCCCCGACATCGATGCCTCCGGCGCCTGGGAGGAGGCGATCGCGCTGGCCGAGCGCCAGCGCCTGCCGGTCTGGGCCACCCCCGCGACCGGGGGCGGCCGGCTCGGCTTCCCCGAGAGCCACCCCAACTTTCGTGGCGTGCTGCCGCCGGCGATCGGGCCGATCGGCCAGACGCTCGAGGGCCATGACCTGATCCTCGTCGTCGGCAGCTCGGTCTTCCCCTATTACCCGCACATCCCCGGACCGCTGCTGCCGGAAGGGGCCAAGCTGGTTGCGATCACGAGCGACCCCGACGAGGCGGCGCGGGCGCCGATGGGCGACGCGCTGGTCGCCGACGTAAAGCTGACCCTGGCGGCGCTGCTCGCGGACGTGCCCGAGTCCTCGCGCCCGGCGCCCGTGCCCAACCCCGGCCCGCAGGAAATCCCGCCCGCCGAGCCGCTCGACTCCTCGACCGTGCACACGGCGCTGAAGGAGGTCTTTCCGGAGGACGGGATCGTCGTGCTCGAGTCGCCCGCCAGCACGCTTGCCCTGCGCAACCAGCTGCGCCTCTCGCGACCCGGCAGCTACTACTTCAGCGCCGGCGGCGGCCTCGGCTTCGGCCTCGCCGCCTCGATCGGCGTGCAGCTTGCCCAGCCCGACCGGCCCGTCGTCTGCGTCCTCGGCGAGGGCTCGGCCCAGTACGCGATCACCGCCTTCTGGACCGCCGCCGCCTACAAGGTGCCGGTCACCTTCCTCGTCATGCGCAACGAGGAGTACGCGATTCTCAAGTGGTTCGCCGAGGTCGAGCAGGTGACGGGCGCCCCGGGCCTCGACCTACCAGCACTCGACGTCGCCGCCGTTGCCGAGGGCTACGGGATCGAGGCGACCCGAGCCAGCGACCGCGACGCCGTGCGCGGTGCCCTCGAGAAGGCGCTGGCCTCTTCGCGGCCCGAGCTGGTCGAGGTCCCGGTCGCCCCCGGGATGTCCCTCTTCTAAGGTCAGGCAATGGCGCTGCTGGAGAGAGACGTCTCCGTACTGGCGCCGCAGCCCGCCGAGCCGGCGCCCGACCGCGTCCCCGACGAGCTCGCCGCCGGCACGCCGCAGCCGCTGCGCGGCGACCTCGAGCAGCTGCTCGGCGCCGACCGCGTCCTCGGCCGGGTGAGCGACATCGTCCGCTACGCCTCCGACGCCAGTCCCTACCGGCTGCTGCCGCGCGCCGTGGTCATGGCTCACGACGCCGGCGACGTCGCCAAGGTCCTCGCCTTCGGCCGCGCCGGCGGCATCCCGGTCACCTTTCGCGCCGGGGGCACCAGCCTCAACGGTCAGGGCCAGACGGACGGCATCCTGGTCGACGTCCGCCGTCACTTCGGCGGCGTCGCGGTCGAGGAGGACGGCGCGCGCGCCCGGGTCAAGCCCGGCACGGTGCTCGGCCACGCCAACCGCGTCCTCGCTCCCTACGGGCGCAAGCTCGGCCCCGACCCGGCCAGCACCGACATCGCCTGCGTCGGCGGCGTGATCGCCAACAACTCGGGCGGGATGCGCTGCGGGGTGACCAGGGACTCCTACTCGACCGTGCGCTCGATGACGCTGGTGCTTCCCTCGGGGACGACGATCGACACCGCCGAAGAGGGCGCCGCCGAGCGCTTTGCCCGCGAGGAGCCCGAGCTGGCCGCCGGCTTGGCCGCGATCCGCGACGAGGTCCGCGCCGACGCCGAGCTCAGCGAACGCATCCGGCGCAAGTTCGCGATCAAGAACACGACCGGGTACCGGCTCTGCGCCTTCCTCGACGCCGACGAGCCGCTGGAGATCTTCCGTCGCCTCGTGATCGGCTCGGAGGGCACCCTTGCCTTCGTCGCCGAGGCGGTCTTCGAGACGGTGCCGGTGGCGGCGCGGACGACGACCGCCTGGGTCCACTTCCCCGGCATCGACGAGGCGATCGCGCCGGTGCGCGACCTGGTCGATTCCGGCGCGACCGCGGTCGAGCTGATGGTCGCGCCGGCCCTGATCACCGCCGCCTGGAACATGGTCGGGGCGCCGGAGGAGTGGAAGGAGCTGCCGCCGGAGTCGGCCGTGCTGCTGGTCGAGTACGGGGCCGAGGACGAGGCGGGGCTCGACGCCCACCTCGCCGAGGCGGACGAGATCCTCGGCGGCCACGAGACGATCCGGCCGATCGACTTCACCCGCGAGGCCGAGGAGATCGAGCTCGCCTGGCGCGTGCGCGAGGGCCTGCACGGCCTGGTTGGCCGCGTGCGCATGCCGGGCACGGCGCTGATCGTCGAGGACGTCTGCGTGCCGCCCGAGCGGATCGCCGAGGGCGCCAAGGACCTGCAGGCGCTGCTCGGCGAGCACGGCTTCCTGCCCGGGGTCGCCGGCCACGCCTCGGCCGGGAACCTGCACTTCATGCTCACCCCCGACTTCGCCAAGCACGAGGACCTCGAGCGCTACGAGGCCTTCATGGCGAAGCTGGTCGAGCTCGTCGTCGGCAAGTACGACGGCTCGCTCAAGGCCGAGCACGGCACCGGGATCAACATGGCTCCCTACGTCGAGCGCGAGTGGGGGGAGAGGGCGACCGAGCTGATGTGGCGGGTGAAGGAGCTCGCCGACCCCGACGGCGTGCTCAACCCCGGCGTCGTCCTCAACCGCGACCCCACCGTCCACCTGCGCAACCTGAAAACGACCCCGCAGATCGAGGAGTCCGCCACGACCTGCGTCGAGTGCGGCTTCTGCGAGCCGGTCTGCCCGAGCCGCAACCTGACCACGACGCCGCGCCAGCGGATCGTCCTGCGCCGCGAGATGGCGCGCCAGCCCGCCGGCTCGCCCGTGCAGCGCGCTCTGCTCGAGGAGTTCGAGTACGACGCGCTCGAGACCTGCGCCGCCGACGGCTCCTGCCAGCTCGCCTGCCCGGTTGGGATCGACACCGGCAAGCTGGTCAAGGAACTGCGCGGGGAGCGCCATACCGAGCGCGCGGAACGAGCCGCCCTGGCGGCGGCGAAGCGCTGGAAGACGGTGGAAGCCGCCTCCCGCGCGGCGCTGCGCCTCGGCGGCCCGCTGGCACGCCGCACCAAGCGCGGCAAGGGTCTGCCACCTCCGGCTTCGACCAAGCTGCCCCCGACCCCGCACGAGGGCGCAATGGCCGTCTACGTCCCGAGCTGCACCAACCGCATCTTCGGCCCCACCAACCCGGCTGACGGGCCGAAAAGCGCTCTATATCAGCGGAAATCGGCCCGTCGGCCCGCGAAGTCGATGGTCGAGGCGATGGTTGAGGTGTCGGCTCGGGCCGGGTGCCCGGTTTGGATTCCGCCGGAGGTGGCGGGTAGCTGCTGCGGGCTGCCTTTCGGCTCCAAGGGCTACGGCGCGGCGCAGCGGCAGAAGGCGAACGCGATGGTCGAGAGCCTCTGGCGCTGGAGCGGGGAGGGGGTGCTGCCGATCGTCATCGACGCCGCCTCCTGCACGCAGGCGATCGCCGATCCGGGCGAGGGGGTCCTCACGGAGGAGAACGCCGAGCGGCTCGCGAAGCTCGAGATCCTCGACTCGGTCGCCTGGGCCAACGACCGGCTGCTGCCGTTGCTGGAGGTACCCGAGAAGGTGGCCTCGGCCACCGTTCACCCAACCTGCGCAACCCGCCATATGGGACTCGCCCCGCGCTTGCGCCGCCTCGCCGGCGCGCTCGCCGACGACGTCCACGTCGCCCCCTCGGCGACCTGCTGCGGGTTCGCCGGCGACCGCGGCATCTCGAACCCGGAGCTGACCGCGTCGGCGACCCGTCCCCAGGCCGAGGAGCTAGCCGGCCGCGACTTCGACGCTCGGCTCTCCAGCAACCGCACCTGCGAGATCGGCATGACCCGGGCCACGGGCGCCCCCTACGAGTCGGTCATCCTCATGCTTGAGCGGCTGACGCGAAAAGCCTGATCGATTGATGACCCTATGGGGTCAAGAAGGCATCAGGGGTTTCGCGGCTGAGACCGCGGCGGCACCCTGCTCGTCGGCTTCGGCCTCGACCTCGCGGATCGTCTTGGTCATCGCCGCGTCGGCCTCGAAGCGCCGGTCGAGCAGCGGGTTGAGCACGCCGCGCAGGGCGGAGACGTAGCGCCACCACTTCGGCGCGAAGATCCGCGGCGCCCGTTCTTCGATCCCGCGCACGACCGCGGCGCCGGCCTGGTCGGGAGCGATCCGCCTTTTGAGGAACTCGGGAAGGTTCTGCTGCATCCGGTCGCCGTTGACCTCGAAGGCGTCCTGGACCAGCTTGGTGTCGACCCAGCCGAAGTAGGCGACGCTGGCGCTGGCGCCGAGCGGCGTCAGCTCGGCCCGCAGCGTGCGCCCCAGGGACTCGACCCCTGCCTTCGCCACCGCGTAGGGGCTGTTGAGCACGCCGTTGACGAAGGCGTAGACCGAGGAGGTGACGACGATGTGTCCCTGCCTCTCGACCACCTGGGGCAGCGCTGCGCGCACGGTTCGCCAGACGCCGAGCATGTCGACCTCGAAGACGCGCTCCCACTCCTCGACCCCGATGCCGCGCACCGTCGCCATCTTGCGCTGGGCGATCCCGGCGTTGGCGACGACGACGTCGAGCCCGTCGAAGCGATCGACGGTCTCGGCGACCGACTGCATGATCGCGCTGTGGTCGGTGACGTCGGTGGCGATCCCGAGCGCCCGCTCGCCGATCCGCTCGGCGGCCTCGCGCGCCTCGCCGGCGTCGAGGTCGACGACCGCGACCGAGGCGCCTCGCAGGTGCATCTGCCGTGCGGTCTCGAATCCGATCCCCCGCGCCGCTCCCGTCACCAGGGCGACCTTTCCGTTCAGGTCGTAGAGGGACATGCGGAAGAGCCTAGTACCAGGAGGAGCCCACCGCCTCCCCGCTCCTAGAATCACCTGCTCATGTCCGGCTTTCGCCCCGTCGACACCCGGCAGTCCTTTCCCGACCTCGAGGAGCGGGTGCTCGAGCGCTGGCGCGAACGCGACGTCTTCCACCGTTCGCTCGCCCAGCGCGATGGGGCCGAGATCTGGAGCTTCTACGAGGGGCCGCCGACCGCCAACGGTCGACCGGGCTCCCATCACGTCCTCTCCCGCGTCTTCAAGGATGTCTATCCCCGCTACAAGGCGATGCGCGGCTACCGCGTGCCGCGCAAGGCGGGCTGGGACTGCCACGGCCTGCCGGTCGAGCTCGAGGTCGAGAAGCAGCTCGGCATCTCCTCAAAGCAGGAGATCGAGGCGTACGGGATCGACAAGTTCAACGAGCGCTGCCGGGCCTCGGTCTTCGAGTACGTCGAGGAGTGGAACCGGCTGACCGAGCGGATCGGATTCTGGATCGACCTCGACGACCCCTACGTGACCCTGGAGGACCCCTACATCGAGTCGGTTTGGTGGTCGCTGCGCCAGCTCTGGGACCAGGGGCGCCTCTACGAGGGTCACAAGGTCGTCCCCTACTGCCCGCGCTGCGGCACCGCGCTCTCCTCGCACGAGGTGGCGCTCGGCTACGAGGACGTCGAGGACCCCTCCATATACGTGCGCTTCCCGCTGCTCGGCGGGGACGGGGAGTCGCTGCTGGTCTGGACGACGACTCCGTGGACGCTGCCGGGTAACGTCGCCGTGGGGGTGGCGCCCGAGGTCACCTACGTGCGCGCGCGTGTCGACCGGGAGACCGTCATCGTGGCCGAGCCACTGGTCGAGAAGGTCCTCGGCGAGGGGACCGAGATCGTCGATCGCTTCTCAGGCGCCGAGTTGGAGGGGAAGCGCTATCAGGGCCCGGTCTTCGATCTCGAGGGAGGCGGGCCGGACAACGCCTTCCGGGTCGTGCTCGGCGACTTCGTCACCACCGAGGACGGCACCGGGCTCGTCCACATCGCTCCCGCCTTCGGCGAGGACGACTACGCGGTTGCCGCCGAGAACGGGATCTTCGACCCGACCGAGCACGGCACCCTCTTCAAGCCGGTCGACCTGGCGGGCCATTTCGACGGTCGCGTCGCCGGCTTCGCGGGCGAGTTCGTCAAGGACCCGGGGGTCACCCGCGCCCTGATCGACGACCTCGACCGCCGCGGCCTGCTCTTCCGCGAGCAGGTCTACGAGCACGCCTACCCGCACTGCTGGCGCTGCGGCACGCCGCTCCTCTACTACGCCAAGTCGAGCTGGTACGTGAAGACCGCCGCGGCCAAGGACGAGCTGCTCGCCAACAACGAGACGATCGGCTGGCACCCCGAGCACATCAAGCACGGCCGCTTCGGCAAATGGCTGGAGAACAACGTCGACTGGGCGCTCTCCCGCGACCGCTACTGGGGCACGCCGCTGCCGATCTGGGAGTGCCGGGCCGAGGGCTGCGAGGGCCGCTTCTGCGCCGGCTCGGTCGCCGAGCTGCGCGAGCGCGCCAAGGGCGAGGTCCCCGACGATCTGCACCGTCCCTACATCGACGCGGTGAGGGTCGACTGCGAGGAGTGCGGCGGCGAGATGCGCCGGGTCGAGTCGGTGATCGACACCTGGTACGACAGCGGCGCGATGCCCTTCGCCCAGTTCCACTACCCGTTCGAGAACGAGGAGCTGTTCGCGGAGCGCTTTCCGGCCGACTTCATCTGCGAGGCGATCGACCAGACCCGCGGCTGGTTCTACACCCTGCTCGCCGAGTCGACGCTGCTCTTCGGCGAGTCGAGCTATCGCAACTGCGTCTGCCTCGGCCTGATCCTCGACCCCGAGGGGCAGAAGATGTCGAAGAGCAAGGGCAACGTGGTCGAGCCCTGGGACGTGATCGCCGCCCACGGTGCCGACGCCTTCCGCTGGTACTACCTGACCGCCCAGCAGCCCTGGGCCGGCTACCGCTTCTCGGTCGACACGGTGGGCGAATCGGTCCGCCAGTTCCTGCTCACGCTCTGGAACACGTACTCCTTCTGGGTGCTGTACGCCAACGCCGAGGACCTCGGACCCGCCGACTTCGCGCAACCGCTGACTTCGACTTTCGTTCCGGATAGCGGAACGAAAGTCGAAGTCAGCGCGGGGGAGGATCTGGACCGATGGGCTCTCTCCAAGCTCCAGTCCACCGTGGAGACGGTCCGCGAGCGGATGGACGCGTTCGACTGCACGGCGGCCGGCCGGGCGATCGCCGCGTACGTCGAGGAGCTCTCCAACTGGTACGTGCGTCTCTCGCGGCGGCGCTTCTGGGAGGGCGACCGGGCGGCCTTCGCGACCCTGCGTCACTGCCTGCTCGAGGTCGCGGCGCTGCTCGCGCCGTTCACCCCTTTTCTCGCCGACGAGATCCACCTCAACCTGGCCGGCGGCGCGGCCGAAGAGCTCGGTGAGCTGCCGGACTCGGTCCACCTGCGCGACTTCCCCGAGCCCGACGCAGGGCTCGCTGACTCCGACCTGGAGGCGGCGATGGACGCCGTACGGCTCACGGTCGAGCTCGGCCGCGCGGCGCGCGCCCAGGCCAAGGCCAAGGTGCGCCAGCCGCTGCGCCGCGCCGTGATCGTCGCCAACGAGGCTGAGCGAGCCGCGATCGAGGCCCGCGCCGACCTGGTCAAGACCGAGCTCAACGTCAAGGAGCTCGACTTCGTCAGCGACGAGTCGGAGCTGGTCAGCTACGAGGTCAAGCCCAACTACCGCTCGCTCGGCCCGCGCTTCGGCAAGCGCATGCCGCAGGTCGCGGCCGCGGTTGCGGCGCTCGACCCCGCCCACGTCGCCAGCGTGATGGCCGGCGGCGGCGAGATCGGGATCAGCGTCGACGGCGACGAGCACACGATCGGCACCGAGGAGGTCACCCTCTCCCTGCAGCCGCTGGAGGGCTACGAGGTCGAGGCCGCGGCCGGCCACGCGGTCGCCCTCCAGCTCGAGCTCGACGACGAGCTGCGCCGCGAGGGCCTCGCCCGCGAGATCGTCCACGCGGTCCAGAACGCCCGCAAAGCCGCCGGCCTCGAGATCACCGACCGGATCGAGCTGTCGCTCGGAGGCGACGAGGAGCTGCTCGTCGCCGCCCGCGCCCACGAGCCCTACGTAACCGGCGAGGTCCTCGCCACCGCGGTCGCCTACGACGCCGAGGACACCGCCCCCGTCCGCGTCGACGGCCGCGACCTGAAAATCGACGTTACTCGGGCTTAGGCTCGCCGATGATGAAGTCGGACTTCTTCGAGTCCGAGAACTTGACCCAGCAGTGCTCGGGGGCGGCGCCGGCCACCTCGACCAGCGCCGCTTCGATCCGCTTGGCGATCTCCGCCTTCTGCTCGTCGGAGCGTCCCTCGAACCAGTGGACGTGGACGAAGGGCATGGTGGGGCGTTCGGCTCGCTAGGCGAGCGCCGGTTCGAGCTCGGCCTCGAGGCGGCGCTTCGGCATCGCCCCGATCACCTTCTTGGCGATCGCCCCGTCCTTGAAGAGGATCAGGGTCGGGATCGAGAGGACCTCGTACTGCGCCGCCGTCTGCTGGTTCTCGTCGACGTTGACGCTGACGATTTTCAGGTCCTCGCGCTCGGTGTCCATCTCCTCGAGCACCGGATGGACGACCCGGCACGGACCGCACCAGGGTGCCCAGAAGTCGACGAGGACCGGGCCCTCCGCCTCGAGGACCTCGGACTTGAAGGTGGCGTCGGTGACGTCGTGGAGTTTGCCTGTCACTGGTATCGGTCTCCCGGGGGTCGATTTTCGCCGCTCAATACTTCAAAAAGTATAGCGAGGCTGGAAGGCCTCGATCGGCGGCGCACCTGGAGGCGATGGTAGCGCCGCCCGTTAGCTTGCCGGGGGTGACCAACGCGGAGATCGCAGCCGCCCTCGAGGAGCTCGGCGTCCTCTACGAGCTCGACGGCGCCGTCAAATACCGGGTGCTCGCCTACGGCACCGCGGCGAAGGCGATCCGCGAAAGCCCGGTCTCGGTCGCCGAGCTGGCGGCGCTGGGCCGGACGACCGAGATTCCCGGCGTCGGCAAGACCCTGGCGGAGAAGATCGACGCCCTGATCGAGACGGGGGAGATCCCGGCCGCCGAGAAGCTGAAGGCCAAGTACCCGCCTTCGCTGATCGAGGTCACTCGCGTGCCTGGCCTCGGTGCCAAGACCGCTCGCCGCCTCTTCGAAGAGCTGGGAGTCGCCACCCTCGATGACCTCAGGGAGGCCGCCGAGGCACAGCGCATCCGGACCATGAAAGGGCTCGGAGCGAAGGTCGAGGAGAACGTCCTCGCCGGTCTCGAGCGCCTCGGCGAGCCGGGGAAGACCAGTGGCAGGGTTCTGCTCTCGGCGGCGCGGCCGATCGCCGAGGAGCTGGCGCGGGAGCTGCGCGAGCACCCGGCCGCCGACCGGGTCGAGGTCGCCGGCTCGGTCCGTCGCTGGGCCGAGACCTGCAAGGACATCGATTTGATCGCGACGGCGGAGGAGCCGACCGCGCTGGCGGAGGCACTCGTCGCCAGCCCGCTGATCGCGGCCGCCGGCAAGCCGGGGCCGAACGGCGTGCGGGCGCAGACCCAGAACGGGCTCTCGGTCGACCTGCGCATCGTCGCGCCCGAGGCCTTCGGCAACCTGCTCCAGCACTTCACCGGCTCGCAGGCGCACAACGTCCAGCTGCGCGAGGAGGCCGTTGCCCGCGGCCTCTCCGTCTCCGAGCACGGTGTCACCGAGGTCGAGAGCGGCGAGGTCGAGCTCTGCGCCGGCGAGGAGGCGGTCTACGGGCGGCTCGGCTACGCCTACGTCGAGCCCGAGCTGCGCGAGGGCCGCGGCGAGCTGAAGGCGGCGCGCGAGGGGAAGCTGCCCGCGCTCGTCTCGCTCGAGGACATGCGCGGCGACCTCCATTCCCACACAACGCTCTCCGACGGTCGCAACACCCTGGAGGAGATGGCGGAGGCGGCGCACGCCCGCGGCTATGCCTATCAAGCGATCACCGATCACTCGGCCAGTCACGGCTTCGGCGATCACGTCACCGCCGAGCGCCTCTGGCAGCGGATCGAGGAGGTGGCCGCTTGGAACAAGGGCAAGCGCGGCTTCCGCCTGCTCGCCGGCTCTGAGGTCAACATCGGCCTCGACGGCGCGCTCGACTACCCCGACGACCTCCTCGACGCCCTCGACTGGGTCGTCGCCAGCGTCCACACCTCCTTTGCGATTCCGGAGAAGGAGATGACCGCCCGCGTCCTCGCTGCGATCGAGAACCCGCGCGTCGACTGTATCGGCCACCTCACCGGCCGCCTAATAGGGCGTCGCGAGCCCTACGCGATCGACGTCGAGGCCGTGGTCGAGGCAGCCGCCCGCAGCGGCACGATGCTCGAGATCAACGGCAACCCCAACCGCCGCGACCTCTCCGAGCAGCACGCCCGCCTCGCCGCGGAAGCCGGCGTCACCATCGTCCTCAACACCGACGCCCACGGCGTCGACACCCTGGGCAACATGGCCTACGCCGTCGCCACTGCACGACGTGCATGGCTGACCCCAAACGACATCGCCAACACGCGAGGTTGGCGGGAGTTCAAGAAGCTGCTCAAACGGTGAGAGCACCCGGGGGGCGCCTCTCCGGATGCCTACGCACCTCCGCTTCGCTTCGGTGCCTACGCACCTCCGCTTCGCTTCGGTGCGAATCTCGTGCCGCTTCGCGGCTAGAGACACTCCGCGGTGCCGGGTTAAGGCACCGGAGAGAAGGACCCGGGCGCTCTTTCCGGGACGCTCTTGATCTCCGTTCCTCGCGGTGGGTGGCGCCGTAGGGGGAACCGCCCTGAGGACGCTTTAGCGACCGGAAGGGCGGTGGGCCCCTGCGGCGACAGGACCCGCCGCGCCGGAGACGTTGATACTTCCCTTGGCCGGCTTCCGCGGCTCAGCTAGATCTAGAGCTTCTCAACCCTGGGGTGCGCACTAGTTGGATGGGGCGCAAAGCTGAATTCGGGACCACGTAGAAGCGGACGCCGTCGCGTTGCTCGATCGCTTCCACCGCGGCCTCGCGGGAGTGCCAGGCGAGGGAGACGAGGAGGGCGTAGCCGGCGCCGATCGCGGCGACGCCGGGGAAGAAGACGCCAAGGGCGCCGGCGGCGATTGCGGTTACGGCGATCGGCCAGAGGCGGGCGATCGCGATGCGCGAGGGCGTCTCCGGTGGCAGCGAGGTCTCGGTGCGGGCGCGGGCGAGGGCGTCGCGCATCCCGTCGGCGGCGCGCGACGGACGCCCCAGGTAGAAGCCGATCGCCAGCGCAGCTAGCCACCAGATCGCGGCGACGAGCACGGTCGTCGTGTCGCTGTCGCGGTTGGAGACGATCGCAGTGATCGCCGCCAGCGCCGTTGCCTCGGCGCCGGTGAGCAGGACGGTGACGCGCAGGAGGTCGGTGTAGGGCATCGTTACGCCGCGAGCTCCGCCAGCAGGTCGAGCCAGCCCTCCGGCCCCTCGACCGTGAGGTCGGACTCCTCGCTCAGCTCGGGCGGCCCCTCGGGGGAGAGGACGCCGACGCACACGGTCATCGCCAGCAGCCCTTCCCCGCGCAGCTCGTGCAGGCGGCGACAGGCGTCGAGGTCGGTGCGGTCGTCGCCGGCGTAGGCGGCTGTGGAGACGCCGGTACCGGCAAGCAGCGCCGCCACCGCCGCGTCCTTGCCACCGCCGCCGACCGGGCGCAGCTCCAGCACCTTGCGGCCCCAGCGGGGTTCGAGCCCTGCCCGCCCGGCGTCGGCGGCAATCTCGTGGGCGCGGGCGTCGGCCGCCCGCTCGTCGGCTGCGCCGCGCCAGTGCAGCGCCTGGATCGGTCCCTTGTCCTCGCGCCGCAGCCCCGCGCCTTCCAGCTCGCCGTCGAGGGTGGTGAGGAACTCCGCGGCCTGCTGCTCGCGGCCGTCGATTGCCGGATCCAGAGCCGGCGTTTCCTCCCCCGGCAGCAACAGCTCGAAGCCGTGGTTGCCGGCGTAGGCGATGCCGTCGACCCCGACCAGGCGGCGGGCCTCCAGGGCCCGCCGGCCCGAGATGCAGGCGACCAGGCCGTAGCGCTCGCTCAGCTCGCGCAGCAGCTCGGTGGCGCGCGCCGGCACCGCGGCCAGCTCGGGACGCTCGACGATCGGCGCCAGGGTGCCGTCGACGTCGCTGAGGATCGCCGTGCGAGGGGGATCGGCGCGCAGCACCTCCAGCAGCTGGGAGCGGCCGACGCCGCGCTCCCCTGTCTCGGAGTCGGGAGACACGGCATCTAGTATCGCGGCACGATGGCCCCGGACCCCGCCATGCCCTCGCGGCGCACCCTGAGGCTAGCGGCGATCGGGACCCTGGCCGGCGCCTTCAGCGGTCTCTTCGGGGTCGGCGGCGGCACCATCATCGTGCCCCTGCTGATCTTCTGGTTCGGTTTCGGCGAGCGGCTTGCCACCGGCACCAGCCTCGCCGCGATCGTCCTCATCGGCCTGCTCGGCGCCCTCGCCCAGGGCGGGCTATACGGCAACGTCCATCTGCTCACCGGGCTCTGGCTTTCGATCCCGGCCGTCGCCGGGGTCGTCGCCGGCACGGCGATTCAGCAGCGCATCCCCCAGCGCGCCGTCTCGCTGCTCTTCGCCGCCCTCCTCGTCGCCGTCGCGATCGAGCTGATCGTCCAATGAGCGGAGCGGAGGCCGCATCGCAGTCTGATTCTTTGCGGACTCCGCGCAGCGAATGCTTTGTTCTTTGGGGTGGACCGTGGACATCCTGATCGCGATCGTGATCGCCTTCGCCGGCGGCCTCGCCGGCGGCCTGGTCGGGGTCGGCGGCGGCATCCTTTTCGTCCCGGCGCTGACGATCTTCCTCGGCCTCTCCCAAGTCGAGGGCGAGTCGACCTCATTGCTGATGATCGTGATCGTCGCCCTCGTCGGCGCCCTGCGCCAGCGCTCCTACGGGAACGTCGAGCTCCGCGACGCTCTAGTCATCGGCGCCCTCTCGCCTGTCGGCGTGCTGATCGGCGTCGTCGTCGCCAACGCCATCCCCCAGCGTGCCCTCGAACTCTCCTTCGCCGCCCTCGTCCTCTTCATGGCCTACGGCCTCGTGCGCCGGGCCATGAAGCCCGGTTAGGCCGGCCCGCTCCCGGGGTGCAACGCGTTGTCCATGCATACCCTGGAGAAAACGTTGCACCCCGCGGGGCTCAGGCCCCGACCGCGCGCCGGCAGAAGCCGGCGATCGCCTCGACCGTCGCCTCCTTCGAGACTCCCTCGCCGCGCACGGGGGAGAGCGGGCCGACGAGGGCCTCGCTGATCGCGCCGATCAAGGAGGCGGCGGTCAGGTCGGCATCCTGGTCGGGAAGGTCGCCGGCCTCGATGCCGAGGCGCAGCAGGTCGGCCAGCCTTTCGCAGTAGGTCTGGCGGTAGGCGAGCCGCTCGACGTCCACCAGCGGGTCGACCGGCTCGTAGCCGAGCGCCCAGGCCAGCCGCGGTTGCTCGAGCACGTTGCCGGTGTACTCGCGGACTGCCGCCTCAAGCCGGTCGACCGCGGTGCCCGGCACCGAGCTGGCCTCGTAGAGGTCGGTCAGCTGACCCTCGGCCATCGTGCGGAAGACCTCGACGAACAGCTCCGCCTTCGAGGGGAAGTGCCGGTAGAGGGCGCCGACCGAGACGCGCCCGCGCTTGGCGATTGCCGCTACGGTGGCGGCCGCGTAGCCGCCCTCTTCGAGCAGCTCGACGGCGGCGTTCAGCAGCCGCTCCCGGGTCGATCCGGCGAGCCGTCCTCCGCGCCGCCTGCGGCTCGGTCGTGTGCCTGTGCCCGACATTCCCTACTCGTAGGAAAGCGCATCGGCGAGCGGAGCGCGGGCTGTGAGCCAGGCTGGCAGCGCCGCCGCCAGCGTCCCGATCGCCACCGCGACGAGGGCGATCGCCACCACGGTCCCGACCTGCAGCTCGTGGCCGACCACGTATCCCTGGGCTTCGAGGAAGGCCAGGGTCGGGCCGCGATAGCTGACGATGCCGCCGATCGCACCGCAAAGCGCCCCGATCGTCATCACCAGCAGCGTCTCCAGGGCGAGCGCGACGAGCAGGCCGGCGTTGCCGATCCCCATCGCCCGCAGCACGGCCCACTCTCGCCGCCGGGCGAAGACCGAGGTGGTGACGATCCCGCCGACGGCGACCAGCGCCGCGACCAGGGTCAGCACCCGCATCGCCAGCAACCCCTGAGTGCTCTTTTCCATCTGGGCGTCGATCCGATGCTTGAACTCGGCGCCGCTGATCGCGTGCAGGGGCGCCAGCCGGCGCAGGGTGGCCGGGGCTAGCTTCGCCCGCCGGTTGACGGCGAGGGCGCTGACCGCGCTGGTGCGGTAGAGCCGCCGGTAGCGGTCGATCGTCAGGTAGACGGTGCCCGAGGGCCAGGCGAAGTCCTCGACTTCGCCCAGCACGCGGAGCTTGCGCACCCCGGTCGCGGTCGGCAGCGAGATCTCGTCGCCCGACTCCACCCCGAGCCCGGCGGCCATCACCTTGGAGACGAGCACCCCGTGCGGGTGGCGGCGCAGCAGCGGGTACTGCTGCGGCAGTCCGGCCCCCGGGGCGATGATCCCGGCGCGGGTACTTGGCACTAGCCCGCGCACCTCGATCTTGCGCCCCTCGTAGGGGACGAAGGCGAAGGCGACCGGGCGAGCGACGGTTGAGTGGTCGCGCAGGGCGCGGCGTCCGTAGGAGAGGTCGATGGGGACGCTGGCGAAGGCGTCGTCGGAGGCGAGCACGTCCTGAGCCCGCGGCCGGATCACTCGATTGAGCTGGTCGATGCGGTCGAGCAGCATGTGTTCGGCGAGCTGCGGCGGCACCACCGCGGCGACGCCCAGCGCCATGATCGCCGCCGCCAGGGCGGCGCGGCGCGGATTGGCCTCGACCGCGCCGCGGGCGATCAGCGCGATCTTCGAGCCGCGCGGCTCGAGACGGCCGAGCCAGAGCGCGACCAGCCCGACGAGCCCCGGGGTCCCCAGGGCGAGCCCGACCAGGACGATCACGGCGGCGAGCGGGAAGGCGCCGGCCTCGGCGATCAGCAGCCCGAGGGCCAGGCAGCCGGAGCCGCCGAGGATCAGGGCCAGCGCCGTGCGCGGCGAGATCGTCGAGGTCACCGTCGCTCCCGCCTGCGGCGAGCGCCCGAGCTGGTCGGCGATCGAGCCGCGGGCCGAGGCCAGCGCCCCCACCGTCGCCGCGATCCCGACGACGAGGGCGACGACCGCGGCGGCGAGGACCACGTCGGGTCGCACCGCCACCTGCATGTTGAAGCCGAAGACGTCTGTCAGGTAGGTCGGCACCTGCGAGGCGAGGTAGCGGGCGATCGGGGTGCCGATCAGGACGCCGGGCGGGATCGCGGCCAGCAGCAGCCCGCTGAGGACGATGCTCTCGGCCGCGATCAGCGGCGTGCGCCGCGAGCCGAGCGCCCGCAGCAGCCCGAGGTCCTCCTGACGCTCCAGCATCCGCATCAGCTGCAGGACGTAGATCAGCAGGCCGGCGATCGCCAGCACCACCATGCCGAAGACGAAGGTCGGCGCCCGCACCGTGAAGTCGAGCACGTGGTCGAGCTGGCCCTGGCTGTCGTCGGGGGTGATGAGCACGGCGCCGGCGGGGAGGACGCCGCGGGCGCGTTCTTCGAACTCGGCGACCGAGGTGTGCGGATCGAGCTTGACGTAGACGAGGTTCGGCCTGCCCGGCGTTCCGCGCATCGCCTCGAGCCGGTCGCGAGGCAGCGTGATCACGTCCTCGATCGCCGGGCTGACGTCGACCACCCGCGCCACCCTTACCGGTGGCGAGCGCCGGTAGGCGAAGACCCTGATCCGCTGGCCGCGGCGCACGCCGAGCTCGGCGGCGAGCTCGCTCGGAAGCGCCAGGCCCGGCTTGGCCGAGCGCCCGGCCGGCAGCTTCAGGTCGGTCTGCACGGCGCTGCGCAGGCGCCGCGCCGAGCGGTCGACGCCGATCGCGGTGGCGACGGCCTTGCGCTTGCGCGCCTGCAGCGTGACCCGCTGCTGGGTGGTCGGGATCGCGTAGCGGGTGCCCGCGATCCGGCCTAGCCTTCCCGCCAGCCCGGCCGGCAGCGAGGCCCCGCCGATCGCTTCCACCTGCACGTCGGAGACGCCGCCGATCGCCTCGCCGCGGGCCCGGTAGGAGTCTTCGATGCTGGTCATGAAGGAGAGCAGGCCGACGCCGATGCCCAGCGCCAGGGCGAGCGCCGCCCAGAGCACCAGCGCCCGCGCGCGCTGACGGCGCATCGTGTGCAGGAGGTGGCGGGTCAGCAGACCCGTGAGGCGCGCCCGTGCGCTCACCCGGCGTAGCTGAAGTCGGCGACGCGACCGTCGACCAAGGAGACGATCTGGTCGGCGTAGCGCTCGGCCAGGTCGTGGTCGTGAGTGACCATCACAACCGAGCGCTGCTCGTCGGCCTGCTGGCGCAGCAGCTCGAGGATCGCGTGGGCGTTGTGCTGGTCGAGGTTGCCGGTCGGCTCGTCGGCGAGGATCAGCCGCGGCTCGTTGACCAGGGCCCGGGCGATCGCGACCCGCTGCATCTGGCCGCCGCTGAGGTTGCGGGCGGGGGCATCGGCGCGCTCGCCGAGCCCGACCCGCTCGAGCAGCTCGCCGGCCCGCGCCTTGGCCTCGGCGCGGTCGGTCTCGGCGATCGCCGCCGCCAGCTCGACGTTCTGGCGCGCGCTCAGCCCCGGAAGCAGGTTGAAGAACTGGAAGATGAAGCCGAGGTTGGTGGCGCGGAAGCGGGCGCGCTCCCTCTGGCTCAGGTTGCCGACCTCACGCCCGTCGAAGCGCAGGCTGCCGGCGCTGGGCACGTCGAGCGTCCCGATCAGGTTGAGCAGGGTGCTCTTGCCGCTGCCCGAGGGGCCGACGATCGCGACCAGCTTCCCCGGCTCGATCTCCAGCGAGATCCCGTGCAGCACCTCGATCATCTCGCCGCCCTGGGGATAGGACTTCTCGACCTGGCGCAGCTCGAGCACGGCGGGCACCATAGTGAATCCATATTCACATCGTGTTATGGCGCCGTCTGTAGTCTCAGAAGGGTGGATTCGCTGACCTGGGAAGGCGACCTTCCGGAGCTTCGCGACCCGATCCTCGTCTGCGCGTTCCGGGGCTGGAACGATGCCGCCAGCGCCGCCTCGACCGCGCTTGACACGATCGCCGACGCCTTCGACTCCGAGCTCGTCGCCAGCGTCGATCCCGAGGACTACTTCGACTTCCAGGCGACCCGGCCGACGATCGTCCTCACCGAGGGTCAGTCGCGTCGCATCGACTGGCCCCAGAACGACCTGATCGCGGTCCGCATCCCCGCCGCCGACCGCGATCTGGTCCTGCTCGACGGCACCGAGCCCAACCTGCGCTGGCGCACCTTCTCGGAGACGATCGCGACCGCCGCCGACGCGCTCGGCGTCGAGATGGTGATCACCCTCGGCGCCCTGATCGCCGAGGTCTCCCACTCGCTGCCGGTGCCGATCACCGGCCTCGCCTCCGACGAGGAGCTGGTCGAGGAGCTCGACCTGCAGCGCTCGACCTACGAGGGGCCGACCGGGATCGTCGGCGTCGTCCACGACTGCTGCCGCAATGTCGGCATGACCTCCGCCTCGCTCTGGGCCGCCGTACCCCACTACATCGCCGCCGTCCCCAATCCCAAGGCCGCCCTCGCCCTTCTGCGCCGCCTCGAGGGCCTGACCGGCATCGCCGTCGACGCCACCGAGCTCGAGGAAGAAGCGACTGCCTTCGAAGATCAGATCACCCGCGCGATTGCCGCCAACCCCGAGATCGAGGAACTCGTCGACCGCATCGAGGCCGAGCAGTCCGAGCAGCTGGACGCCCTCGAGGACCTTCCCTCAGCCGACGCGATAGCCCGTGACTTCCAGCAGTTCCTGAGGCAGCAGGGCGAGCAGTAAGCTCAATCGATCCGTCGAGGAGAGGAGAGCCGATGAACGCCAACAAGGCGCTATGGGAAAAGGGCGACTTCACCCGCATCGCCGAGAGCATGCGAGGGAGTGGGGAGGCGCTCGTTGGGGAGCTGGGGATCGGCGAGGGGCTGAAAGTCCTGGACCTCGGCTGCGGCGACGGGACCACCGCCCTGCCAGCGGCCCAGCTCGGGGCCGACGTGCTCGGCGTCGACATCGCCGCCAATCTGGTGGCGGCGGGCAACGCCCGCGCCCAATCCCTTGGCCTGGCCAACTGCAGGTTCCAGGAGGGCGACGCATCGGACCTGAACGAGCTCGACGACGAGAGTTTCGACCTCGTGGTCAGCGTCTTTGGCGCGATGTTCGCCCCCCGGCCGTTCGACGTCGCGAAGGAGATGGTCCGCGTGACCAAGCCCGGCGGCCGGATCGTGATGGGCAATTGGATCCCGAACGACCCGACCCTCGTGGCCCAGATCCTGAAGATCAGCGCCTCCTATTCGCCTCCACCGCCGGAGGGCTTCGTCAGTCCGATCACGTGGGGCGTCGAGGACGAGGCGACTGAGCGGTTCACCGCCGCCGAAGTCCCGACAGATCGGATCTCCTTTCAGAGGAGCACCTATACCTTCGACTATCCGGCTGCGCCATCCGTGCTCGTGGATGCGTTCAGGAACTACTACGGGCCGACCATGAACGCCTTCGAGGCAGCGGCCGCGGACGGCCGTGAGGCCGACCTCCAGGCCGAGCTGGAGACCCTGTTCGAGGAGCAGAACACGAGCGAAGACGCCACCTCGATCCCGGCGACCTACCTGCGGGTGACGGTTCAGCGGTAGCGGGCCCACAGGTCTGCGCTGCCGCCTCGACTCCACGGGATCTCGCGCGTGAGGATGTACGGTGAAGCCATGGCCTCCGCCGGTCAGTGGCCCGCGATCTCCTACGAGGAATCGCGACCGACCCTCGACACCGTGCACGCCCATACCCAGGTGCTCGGCAAGCTCGCGGCGACCCTGGCCCCGCCCGAGCCGCAGCTCCAGCACGCGGCCCTGCGGCTCACCGCGCGCGGCTGGGAGACGGCGCCGCTGCCCGCCCCCGATGGCTCCGGGGCCCTCGTCGTCGCCCTCGACCTGCACGCGCACGAGGCGGTGGCGGAAAGCGACGACGGGCGCCGGCGGGCCGTGCCGCTGATCCCGAACCGGCCAGTCGGTGAGGTGACCCGGGAGGTGCTGGCGGCCGTGCGCGAGATCGCGGGACCGGTCGAGATCGATCCCACGCCCCAGGAGGTCGAGTGGTTGGTGCCGCTGGACGAGGACGCCGAGCACGCCACCTACGACGAGGGTCACGTCGCCACCTACCACGCCGCAGCCGCCCGCGCGGCGCTGGTCCTCGCCGCCTTCCGCGCCCCCTACCGCGGCCGCTCGACCCCGGTCCACGCCTGGTGGGGTTCCTTCGACCTCGCGGTCAGCCTCTTCTCGGGCGCCCCCGCCGAGCCGCCCTCACGGGACTTCATCATGCGCAACTCGATGGACTCCCAGGAGGTCGCCGTCGGCTGGTGGCCCGGGGAACCGCGCTACCCGCGCTCGGCCTTCTACGCCTACGCCCATCCGGCTCCGGATGGCTTTGCCGAGGCGCCGCTCACCCCGCCCGCAGCGCGCTGGGAGGCGGAGCTGGGCCTCTACGTGCTCGACTGGGACGACGCCCTCGCCACCTCGGACCCGCACGCCCTCGCCCTCGAGTTCGCCCGCTCCGCCTTCCAGCACGCCTGCCTCGTCTGCGCGTGGGACCCCGCCCTCGCGGCGAGCGCCGAGGGAACTCCGCCTCCGGTCAGCTGAGCTCAGGTCGGCTGACTGATCGATTGACCACCCTATGAGGGGTCAATCGATCAACCGCTAGGCTCTACCGCCCTCGTCACTCCCTCAGCTCTCCGCCGCTGGGCACACCAGCCTGTAGTCGCACCAGCTGCACGTGGTCGGCGACGGGCGCGGCTCGAAGTCCTGGCTGAGCACCCCCTCGCCTACCTCCAGCACGGTGCGCTCGACTCGCTCGGCGTCGTCGGGCTTGGTCGGGGCGGCGACCTTGTCGGCGTCGAGGACGTAGTAGTAGCTGCAGGTCGCGGCCTCGATCTCCCAGGCCTCGCGGGCGGCGAGGCGGTAGAGCGCGAGCTGCAGATCGTTCTCGAGGTCGGCTTCGGTCTTGCGTTCGCCCGTCTTGTAGTCGATCAGCTCGTGGCTGCCCTCGGGGAGGCGGTCGACGCGGTCGACGCGGCCGCGCACGTAGTGGGGCCCGATGCGGATGTCGAACTTGCGCTCGAGCCAGACCGGTTCGCCCTCGCCCTCCCGCTCGCGCTCCCAGTAGGCGCGCATCGCTGCTCGGGCGCGGTCGCGGAACTGGAGCTCGTCGTCGCTGTCGCGGAAGCCGGTCCGGCGCCAACCCGCCTCGAAGAGGTCCATCAGCCGCTCGAAGCTGTCGTCCTCGCCGGCCTCCTTGTGGAAGCGCTCGAGCACGTTGTGGATCAGGATGCCGAAGCGCTGGTTGATCGTCGGTTCCTGGGGGATGCCGAAGACGCGCGCGAACTTGTACTTCAGCGGGCAGGTCAGGTAGAGGTCGAGGTCGGAGGCCGAGAGGCTGAGCGCGCCGTCGCCGCGACGCGGCAGGAAGCCTTCCAGCGAGGGTTCGTGGCGCGCGGCGAGCAGGCGCCGGCGCCCGTCGCGCTCGCGATCGGAGTCGAGCAGGTAGGCGTCGAGCGGCGAGGCGTCGAGCTCGGCCTGCTGCTCGGGCGTGGCAACCTGACGCAGCAGGCCGTTGACCGCCTCGATCGCCTCCGCCGTCGCCTCCTCGCCCGGCCGCTGCGCCAGCGCCGCGAGCTTGAGCAGCTCGAGGTGGCGGGCGATCGCCCGGTTGACGTCGACGGCGGTGTCGAGCCGCGGCTCCGAGAGCTCGCGCCCGGCCTTCCACGACGCCTCCAGCACCTCCTCGCGCAGGCGCCGGTAGGTCGCGTGCAGCCCTTCGGCCGGCCCGAACAGCTCCTCCTCCTGAAGCTCCTCCTCGCCCTTCGCCTCCCCCTCGGGGCTGACCCGGGAGATGACCAGGGTCTCGCAGGCGGCGACCGCGTCCGGGTCGGCGTCGAGGGCGAAGACGTGGTCGAAGCCGGTGCCCTTGGCCGCCGCCCGCCCCAGGCCCTGCACCGCGCCGGGCGAGGGCGGCTCCTCGCCGCCGCTCGGCTCCATGCCGGCCTCGGCGACGGCGCTCAGGTAGCGAACGAAGTCGCGGGTCGAACCGTGCGGCTCGCGCCGCGCCCAGGCCGCCGCCAGTTCGGCCAGGCGCGAGAGCCCCAGCAGCCGCTCGGCCACCTCCGGCTCGGCCGCGAAGAGCCGCTGGCGCCGCAGCCCGACCCGCTCGATCAGCCGCCGCACGAAGACGTCGGCGCGCCGCTCCTCCATCGCCGCCGAGGCTTCGCCGTAGAGCTTGAGGAAGGCCTGGATCCGCTCCCGCCCCTCGGGTTGGATCTGCGGGCTCTCGAGAGCAGCCTCGCAGGCCGAGACCATGTCGACCTTGCGCCGCCGCGCGATCGTCGTCAGCCGCGCCAGGTCCGCCGCGCGCAGCTCGGTCGGCGGCCGGGTCAGCGCCCGCGCGACCGCCGCCGAGTCTTCGGGATCGGCGAGAGCCCGCAGCCAGGCGATCGCGTCGCGCACCTCGGGCCGTTGGAAGAGCGCCGCCGGTCCGGCCAGGTGGAAGGGGATCTCGCGTTCCTCCATCGCCGCCGAGACCGCGCCGCCGCCGGTCGCCGGGTCCTCGACCAGCACGCAGATCGATTCCGGCGACGCCCCCTCCGCAATCAGGTGCTCAGCTTCGCGGGCGACGGCCTGCGCTTGCGCTCTCTCGTTCGTACAGTGCCACCGCCTGATCGTCGGATCTTGGAAGACCTCTTCGAGAACCAGCGTCTCTCCCACGACAGGGCCCGCGGCCGATTCGCTGGCGTAAAGGTGATTTGGGTTCTCCGTCGCGAGCTTCTTGAGGATGGACCGTTGAGCGGCCGTCGCATCCTCCAGCTCGTCGACCATCATGTGGGCGAAGCGGGCGGCGATCTCGGTGCCCAGGTCGGGGCGCTCGTGCAAGAGCTTGCTGAGCTGGAGGAAGACGTCGGCTCGGTCGAGGCTTCCGCGCTCGGCCAAGATGCGGTCGTGGGCGGCGCAGAGCTCGGCAAGTTCGGGCTCCGGTAGCTCCGATCCTGACTTCAGCTCGTCGATCTGCTCGATCAGGCGGGCGAGCAGCCCGGTGGGATTGCCGCGGATCTCCCGGTTGCGCAGAGGGAGCTCGTCGAGGCGGTCGAGGAGGATGGCGAGGCGCTCGGCTGGGCCGAGAACGTCGAAGAAGGGATCGAGTCCGGCGGCCATCGAGTGCTCGCGCAGGAGACGTTCGCCGAGCTCCCCCCAGGTGCCGATCCAGAGCTCCTGGTACGGCGTCTCGACGAGGGCCTCGACGCGCTGTCGCAGGTGGGCGGCCGTCGCCCGCGTCGAGGTGAGGACGAGGATTCGGCCAGGGTCGAGCCCCTCCCCGACCAGGCGGGCGAAGCGGCGTGCCAGGGCCTCCGTCTTGCCGGTTCCGGGGGCGCCGAGGAGAAGCAGCGGTCCGTCTCCGTGTTGGACGGCGCGCTGCTGGGCCTCGGCAAGGGCGAGCATGGTCCAACGCTAGCGGCTGGCCACTCTCCATAGGATCAGCTCCGTGGACGTTCTCTCCGCAGATTGGCTGGGAATCTGCCGCCGCATCGTCGCTGCTCAGCGGACGATCTTCGACGAGGTGCGCGGGATCGAGGCGCGCACCGCGTACGAGGGCATCGGCGAGGGCGGCGATCGCACGCTCGTCATCGACCGCCGCTGTGAGGACGCGGTCTTCGTGGAGCTGGAGGCGCTCGCCGCCGAGGGCGCCTCGTTCATCGCCGTCTCCGAGGAGCGGGGCGAGGTCGAGTTCGGCTCCGGCGGCCCGGCGCGGGTGGTAATCGACCCGATCGACGGCTCGCTCAACGCCCGCCGCACGCTGCCGCCGCACAGCCTCAGCATCGCCGTCGCCTCGGCGGACTCGATGGCGGCGGTCGAGTTCGGCTACGTCTTCGACTTCGGCGCCGGCGAGGAGTTCGCGGCGCGGCGCGGTGAGGGCGCGAGCCTGGACGGCGAGCCGGCCCGGGTCGGCCCCGACGGCGACAAGCTGGAGTTGGTCGGCATGGAGGCGGCTGAGCCCGGGCGGGCGGTCGAGGCGATGCGAGCGCTCTCCGAGCGCGTCTACCGCGTCCGCGTCGTCGGCTCGCTTGCGATCACCCTCGCCTACGTGGCCGCCGGCCGCCTCGACGCGATGCTCGGCTTGCGGCCGTGCCGCTCGGTCGACGTCGCCGCGGCGCAGCTGATCGCGCGCGAGGCGGGCGGGTCCGCGAGCTTCGGCGATCTCTCGCTCGACGATGCGGGGCTGGGGTTGGCCACGCGGTATCCGATCGCGGCCGCCGCGGGCGAGCGCGGCTTGGCGATCGTCCGCGCGGCGCTGTAACCGGGTCAGCCGGGTTGGGTAGAACAGGCGTTCGCGTAGAACGTACGTTCGCTACACTCGCGAACCTCTCAGGCAGGAAACCCCGCAGAAGGAAGGATTTGCCCCTCAATGGCACAGAGCAAAGAAAGCAGCAAGACGAACGGCGCGGCCCCGAGAACCTCGACGACCCCGGCCCTCGACCTGCCGGTGGGCGCCGTGCTCGCCGTCACCGATCGCGTCGGCGAGCTGGTCGAACCTTTCAGCGGCCGCAAAGGCGCTGAAAAACAGCTCAAGTCGTACCGCACCAGCCTCCGCCGTCGGGTCAAACGCGCCGAACGACGCGGCGCCACGGCTCGTCGCCAGGCGACCGACACGATCAAACGCAACCGCACCGAGCTCGAGCAGCGGGTACGCGACCTGCTGCCGGTCG
The DNA here is from genome assembly GCA_036379955.1 of Solirubrobacterales bacterium. Lineage (GTDB taxonomy): Bacteria > Actinomycetota > Thermoleophilia > Solirubrobacterales > 70-9 > VRUE01. The sequence continues at coordinate 12,814 of DASVFR010000017.1, read as the reverse complement.
GCTAGCGACCGATCACCGTCACCGGCGCGGAGCCGGCTGGCTCGAAGGGCCAGCCGGCCTGCGGCGGGACGAAGGCGCGGAACCGGAAACGGACGCCGCGGCTGTCGTCGTCCGCGAAGCGGTACGCGTAGCGGAAGCGCCCCCACCGGTTCGCCCGCACGGTGCGGAACTCGCTCCAGGGCACGCCCGGCAGGCTGAACTGGAGCTCCACCGGCGTGCCGGCTGCCCTGGATGCCGCTGGCATTCCCAGCACCCTGCCGCTGAACACGATCGGTGCCCCGCCGACCTTGGCGACACGGGCCGACGCCTTCAGCCTCACGCCACCTCGAACTTCAACCCGCAAGGGCCCACTACTCGCCCCCCGCAGGGTACGGGTCGCTCCCGCCACGGCGAGGACTTCCCGTGTCGGCCCCGGACGCAGCAGCAGGTGGAAGCGACCTCCCGTCCCGGTGTCGACCTCGGTCGCGCGCTGCGCGGTTTGCGCCCCCTCGGCGAAGCGCTCGACGATCGTCACCGGTGCTCCCACCAGCGGCGTGTGCCTGCCGGCGATCAGCCTGCCGTCGAGTGCGACCCGGCCCCCGTAGGGAAGGACGCGGTGCGAGTTGCCGCCGAGGCTCGTGGACAGCCGCGTCTCGGTCTTGAGCGGCGCCTGCAGACGCATCGAGCTGCCGTTGCTTCGGGTCGTCGTCACCGTGGCGTTGCCGGCGCGATCGTAGGCGACGGCCCGCAGCTCGTACTCGCCGGGGGGGCTGGCGCCGGAGTCCCAGCGGGCGCAAAGCACGCCATCGACGTTCTCGGTCGGCAGCGCGGCGAACGACCCGCCGGAGCCAAGCGGGCGGACGGCGATCGACCCGCGGTGCGGGTCGATGCCGGAGAGGGCGTCGGCAACGTGCGCCTCGATCCGCTCCGGATCGGCCGGGTCCTGTGAGTTGGCGAACGCGGCGCGCGGCGGCTCGCGGTCGACGCGGGCCACGACTCGCTCGGGATCGTGGTTGCGATGACCGTTCGCCGTCCCTCCGTCGTCGACGTTGCCGGCGGCGTCGCGCGCGTAGTAGGCGATCGTGTGCGCGCCCGACTCGATCACGGTCGCGCTGATCGCGTCCCCTTCGGCGACTACGGGCGCGCCGTCGTCGACGCGAATCGCGGTCAACGGACCGCCACTTCCGCTCGCTTCCATTCCCGACCCGGAGTCCGTGGCCGTCACCGTCAGCCGCAGCGGGCGGTTCGACCAACCGTCCGGGACCCCGGCGAGCGTCGTCACCGGATCGGTCTCATCGACCCGCAGCGCGGTTGAGCCGACCTCGGCCGACCGTATTCCCGAGCCCGAGACGGCGACGGCGTGGAGATAGCTCGTGCCCTCAGGCAGGTCGTTGACCGTGAGCGTGCGCGAGGCGGCGCCCAGGAGGTTGGTCTCGGCTTCGCTGCAGGTGAGAGCGTCCGCGCATGGCGATCCCTCGGGAGCGAGGTCGAGCGAGGCCGCGTAGCCGCGAATGCCGGCAAGGGGTTCCACGCCTCCGGCCGGGCTCAGCCGCAGGGTGAGCGGGAAGGCGTTGCGGGAGATCCAGCCGGGAACGGGAAGAGGGCCGACCGGGCCCGGGGCGGCGTCATCGAAGCGGAGCACGACCGACACGGGTTCCCCGACGCCACCCGCCGCGTCCTCGAGCCAGATCTCGGCCCGGTAGGCGCCCGGTATCGACGGCACGGTCAGGGGCTGGATCGAGGTCGTCGCCCAGCCGATCCGGCTTTCGGCCAGCGCCGCCGTCCCGTCCGGATCGAGCAGCCGGTAGTGGACCGCGGCGACGGCGGGGTCGGAGGCCGGGTTGCGCCAGCGCACCGCGAAGCTCGGTTCCGCGTGCCAGCTTTCCTCGCCGCCGTCGACGCGCAGATCGAGCGGCTGCAACGCGGTCGCACCGGCTCCGGCAGGAGCTACCGGGATCAACGCGAGGATCAGACCCGCGACCAACCCCGCCCAAGCCCGGGTGCAACGCGTTTTCCCTGTTATGGATGTAAAACGCGTTGCACCCGATGGGCGGCGGGATCTCATGGCCCGAACTCCCCGGCGGCCGAGCCGGCCGATTCGGCGGACGGGGGCGTCGGAGCGCTTTCGGGGACGTTTGAGGCGGGCGCTTCGGCTTCGACCGGCGCCGGCGGCGATTCGTATTCGACCGCGCCCGTGGCGGGCTCGGTCGAGCGGGTGGCGCTCTCATGGCCGTCGTGACGCCGCGGTGCTTCGGGCTGGGGTTCCGGTTCCGAGACCGGTTCGGATTCCGGACTCGCTTCCGTGGACGGGGCTTCGCCGGCCGGCTCCGCTTGCCGTTCGACTGCGGGCCGCGGCTGCGGGTCCTCGGCGAGGAACGGCGCCGGGACCACTCCGGTGGCGACGCATGCCGCGCCGCCGGCGCAGATCGCGGCCAGCTTCGTCAGGCCCGCCACCCCGACCCCGCGCGCGCCGCCGGTCGCGGCGACGCCGGCGACGGAGTCGGCGGCTCCGCCTGGGCTCGATACCCGCGCCCAGAGTCCGCCGACGGCGTCGTGGAGGCGTTCGAACAGCGAGCGCGACGCCGGCAGCGCCGGCACCAGGCCGGCGGCGATGCGCGGCGCGGCACGGTAGGCGCGCACGGTCGCCCGGCAGCCGGCGCAGGCGCGCAGGTGCGCGCGCACGGTCGCGGCGTCGGCCGCGCTCGCTTCGCCGTCGCAGAAGGAGGAGAGGAGCGGCCGCAGCTCGCGGCAGCGACTGCCGTCCTCGCTGCTGGCGAAGAGGCCGCGAAAGCGTTCCCGCCCCTCCGCCAAGACTCTGTTGATCTTCGTTTGGCTGAAGCCGGTGATCCGGCCGATCTCGGCGTAGGAGTAGCCGCTCGCCAGCAGGCTGAGGGCGCGCAGCTCGGCCGGCTTCAGCGCCGCCAGCGCCTCGCGGCCGCGGGCCACGACCTCGCTGCGCGCCGCTCGCTCGTCGGGGCCGTCGCCGCGGGCTGGGAGCGAAGCCAAGGGGTCGTAATCCTCATCGCGTGGGACGTTGGCGCCGAGCAGCTTTTCGCGGCTTTCCCGCACCGCCATCGCCTCGTGCTTGGTCACGGTCTGGGTCCAGCGGATCAGCTGTCGCTGGTCCGTGGTCGGCGCTTTGGTCAACAGGATCTCGAGGGCTCGCTGGTAGGCGTCTTCGGCGTCCTCGGGGTCGAGCGAGAAACGGCGGGCGGTGCGCCTCAGCGCCCGCTCGTGGCGCGCGATCAGCTCGATCGCCGCCCGCTTGCGCGCCGCGTCGGCTCGCCCTCCCGTCGCCGTCGAGTCCCGCTCCGTCAACCCACTCAGTCCCCCTGCACCGGTTCAGAATCGCGATCCAAAGATGACTGCCTAAAGGCCGGCGGCTGGCGAGTTCTTCCCCCACTTGGACGCATGGACGGCCACAAGTGCCGCAAATTGCGAGTTGCGGCGGCAGCGACCGCTCAGCTGGCTAGGCCGATAGCATCGAGCCGATGAGCACCTGCGTCGTCACCGGCGGAGCCGGCTTTCTCGGCTCCCATCTCTGCGATCGCCTCCTGGCCGAGGGCCACCGGGTGATCTGCATCGACAACCTCGAGACCGGCTCGCTGCAGAACATCGAGCACATTCGCGACCCGTCGTTCGAGTTCCGCAACATCGACATCACCGAGAAGGTCGACATCCCGGAGGACGTCGACTTCGTCTACCACCTCGCCTCGCCGGCGAGCCCGATCGACTACCTGCGACTGCCGCTGCACACGCTCAAGGTCGGCTCGCACGGCACCCATCACATGCTCGGCGTCGCCAAGTTCAAGCGGGCTCGCTTCCTGCTCGCCTCGACCAGCGAGGTCTACGGCGACCCGCAGATCCACCCGCAGGAGGAGACCTACTGGGGGCACGTCAACCCGATCGGCCCCCGCGGCGTCTATGACGAGGCGAAGCGCTACGCAGAGGCGCTGACCATGGCCTACCACCGGCAGCAGGGGGTCGACACGTCGATCGTCCGCATCTTCAACACCTACGGCCCTCGGATGAGGGCGCACGACGGGCGCGCGATCCCGACCTTCCTGCGCCAGGCGATCGAGGACCGGCCGCTGACCGTGTTCGGCGAGGGTGAGCAGACCCGCAGCTTCTGCTACGTCGACGACCTGATCCGCGGCATCGTCGCGCTCGCCGAGTCCGACGCCCACCTGCCGGTCAACATCGGCAACCCGGACGAGTTCACGCTGCTCGAACTTGCGAAAACGGTGATCGAGGTGACCGAGTCGCGCTCGGAGATCGTCTTCGAGCCGCTGCCGACCGACGACCCGCAGCAGCGCCGCCCCGACATAGCCCGCGCCCGCGACCTGCTCAGCTGGGAACCGCAAGTAGGTCTGCGCGATGGACTCCGAATGACGATCGACAAGTCCGGCGTCGATCGCCTGGTTGGCGCATCTGACTGAGCGAGGTGGGGCCGACGGGGGCGACTCAGCGGAAGCGCTTTGAGCTAGAGGGCTAAGCCGGGACCGGCGCCGGGACGTCGGACGAGCGGTAGAAGGCGAGCGAGGTGGGGACGTGGCCCAGCTCTTGACGCATCGCCTCGAAGGTGCGCATCGCCGCCGTCTCGGTGGGCCAGCCGTAGCGGGCGAGGAGGGCTTTCGAGCCCTGCTCGTCGGGAGCGCCGACGGTGGCGTCGGTAAGGGCGCTGGCCAGGGCGGCCATGCCGCGGATGAAGCCCTCCTCCTCCCAGCGGACCCGGCCGCGCTGGTCGATCTCGACGAAGCCGTTCTCGGCGAGGAAGCTGAGTTCGACGTAGGCGGCGCCGGGGTCGCCGTAGTACTTGGGGCCGCGGCGCATGTAGTGGAGCAGCTCGGCGATGTGGGTAGCGCACATGTCGAGGCGGCTGACCCCGGTGTTCGCCAGCCAGGCGTCCGAGATCGTCAGCAGGAATCCGTAGACGTCGGCGATCGCCTCCTGCAGAGCCATGAACGGCTCGATCCCGAGCGTCTCCATCCAGCTGTCGTAGGTCGTCTCAGGCACGACCACGTTGTGGCCGTGGTCGTGCCCGCGGATCCAGGGCATCAGCGTGTCCTCGATCGGTGCGTCGGCCGCGGCCATCGGCCCCTCGAGCAGCGCTTCCGCCAGCGGGATCGTGATCGTCCGGTAGCGGGCGAGGTGCACGTTTCGCATGTAGAGGGTGCGCTGTTCCTCCAGCGGCAGCCCGTCTACCCATTCGTCCTCGGGCATGAAATAGGCGAAGTGCTTGGGATGGCCGGCCGCCTCGCCGGCCGAGATCAGCAGGTTGGTGACGTTCATCGGCAGCTTGAAGGGCACGTACATCCCGCTTGCCCCGATCTGCTCTTCGACTTCCGCCAGGGCGGTCTCAAGCGAGTCGTCGAGCCGGTCGAGCAGTTCCTGCTGGGCCTCGTCGCGGGCCGCGGCGAGGAAGGAGTGCAGGCCGACCCGGGTCTTCATCCGCCAGGTGCAGAGTGGGCCGCAGACGACCTCCAGCGCCGGCGGCGGACCGCTGCGGGCGATCTCCAGAGTCATCTCGCGGTGCTCGATGCCCCCGGCGAGGCCCTTGGCGCGGAGGCGGATGATCCGGGCGCTCTCCGGGTCGGCCAGGTCGGCGAGCTCGCGCATCGTCTCGGCCATCTCGCCGCGCAGCACGGAGGCGGCACTCTCCGAGAGCGCCTCCGCCTTGCTGGTCTGCAGGCCGCGCATCGCTTCGCTCTGGGCCGCGAGCCGGAGCAGCAGCGGCAGCATCTCGTCCGGGTTGGTCGGCGGCAGCTCGTCCAGCGCGACGTGGCCGACGCCGTGATCGGCGTCGATCGGCCAGAACGGCTGTAGGAGCTCGGGCATCTCCCGTTCCGCAAGCCGCGCCATCCCCTATCCCTTCCCTGCCCGTCTCATGGGTACGAGCGAAGGTACAGAAGGGAACGTCCAAATGCAAACAAATTTCCTTTGTTTTCTCGACCGAAGTCGAGCATGAGAAAGGGCGGCCAAAGGGCCGCCCTTTCTGAGCCTGAGTTGGGGTTCGCTACTGCGTCTGGGCGACGAAGGAGAAGACCCCAAGGCCATCTCCCGGAGCGAATTTGTTGTACGGGATTTTCAATGCTTCCAGCGGCGATCCGAACACAGAGTTCAGCGTTTCCGCGGTGACCGCTTGCAGCGTGGCGGTCGCGTTGGCGACGCTCACCTTCCGGCTGGTCGGATCCGAGGTGATCGTCGCACCGGTCAGGCTGAGATCGGCGATCGAGCTCCTGCCGAGCGAGCCCAGGTTGAGTTTCGGATCGACCGTCGATTCGACCTTGACTTCGACCGTAGCCGTCTTCGCGCCGAGGTCGACGTAGATCGCGTTGAGGGTCATCGTGGTTTCCTTTTCCCCAGGCACGATGATCTGGTGCAGGGTCACGGCTCCACTCGTCTGCACGATGCCGCCGCTCGCGTTGGGGGCGATGTTCCCGCCGGAGATCGGGAACAGCAGCTTCGGCGTGAACGGATTGGTCGTCAGCTGGGTTTCCGCGGGCGAGACGGTTTTGATCTCGACTCCGAGGCCGCCGAGGCCGATCGGAGTGACGAACTTTTTCACCGTCGCTTCGTTGGTGAGCAGTTCGGCCTTGCTGCCGTCCGCGATCACCGCGACCGTCTTCGGCTGCGTTTCGCTGAAGGAGCTGCCGAGCACCTGACCGCCCTTGAACGGGGGCTTGGTCGTCTTGCTGACCGAAGCGCTCGACTTCTTGCCGCCCTTCTTGTTGCCGGTGAAGCCGAGCTTCTTGTTGAGCTGCTTCGCCGCGTTGCCGGTCAGCTTCATCTTCGCCACGTTGACGTTGACGCCGAAGCCGTTGCGGGCGAAGGTGAGGCCCGACACGGTTGCGATCTTCATCTGCTTGTTGGCGACCTTGCCGGTCAGCTTGCTCTGCGCGGTGTCGAGGACGAGCCCCTTCACCGGGGCCTGCTTCTTGCCCAGCTTGAGCTTGAAGCCACCGCTCAGTTCGAGGCTTCCGAGACCGTTGGTCGGATCCATCGAGCCGCTGGCGACGCCGAGTGTGATCTTGCGGTTCTTGACCTTGGCCGGGCTCACCTTGAGCACCTTGATGCCGGCCTTCTTCAGCTTCTTGTAGAAGCCCTTGTTTAGGGTGACGCTTGTGGTGCCGCTGGCGACCGGGTCGCTGGTGGCCGATGCGAAGGGAGCAAAGGCGAGCAACGCAGCCAGCGCAGCGACCACCGCTACCGCTGACGGCATCATTCCCCGTGCCCTAACTGGCTGGGTCACTTCTCTCATTTCTCGATCCTCCGTTTGCTGCCGCCCCCTGCTGCCCCATATGGCGACTTACGGCGTGTCGATTACGCCAAGATTATCCTGGCTCCTTACACCACAAACCGTATTTGGCCGCAATGTTCCGGTCGCGCGCAAATGCGATGGCAGCCCCATATCCTGTCGCCATGGCCACCGAAGAGACCCACCGCACGATCGCTCCCCTCGTCGGTCCCGACGACGAGCGCGTCTTCACCGACTCCGGCATCGAGATCCAGCGCGTCTACGAGGAGGACGACGTTGCGCCGGGCCTCCCCGAACGCCTCGGCGAGCCGGGTGCCCCGCCCTTCACGCGCGGCATCCACGAGGGGATGTACCGCGACCGGCTCTGGACGATGCGCCAGTACGCCGGCTTCGCCACCCCCGAGGACACCAACGAGCGCTACCGCTACCTGATCGAGCACGGCTCGACCGGTCTCTCGATGGCCTTCGACCTGCCGACCCAGCTCGGCCGCGACTCCGACGACCCGCTCTGCCACGGCGAGGTGGGCCGCACCGGAGTGCCGATCGACACGATCGAGGACATGCGGATCTGCTTCGACCAGATTCCCCTCGACGGCGTCTCGACCTCGATGACGATCAACGCGCCGGCGGCGATCCTCCTGCTGCTCTACGAGCTGGTCGGCGAGGAGCAGGGCGTGCCCTCCGAGAAGCTGCGCGGCACGGTCCAGAACGACGTGCTCAAGGAGTACATGGCGCGCGGCAACTACATCTACCCGCCGGAGCCGACGATGCGGCTGACCACCGACATCTTCGAGTACTGCCGCGAGAACGTGCCGAAGTGGAACACGATCTCGATCTCCGGCTACCACATCCGTGAGAAGGGCTGCTCGGCCGTACAGGAGGTCGCCTTCACGCTTTCCAACGCGATCGCCTACGTCGAAGCGGCGCTCGAGCGCGGCCTGAAGATCGACGAGTTCGCGCCCCGCCTCGCCTTCTTCTTCAACGGTCACAACAACGTCTTCCAGGAGATCGCCAAGTTCCGCGCGGTGCGGCGGATGTGGGCGAAGATCGTCGGCGAGCGCTTCGGGGCACAGGACCCCAACTCGCGGAAGATCCGCTTCCACACCCAGACCGGGGGCGTGACGCTGCAGGCTCAGCAGCCCGAGGTCAACATCATCCGCGTCGCCCTGCAGGGCTTCGCCGCGGTCTGCGGCGGCACCCAGAGCCTGCACACCAACGGCTTCGACGAGGCGCTGGCGCTGCCGACCGAGCGCTCGGCGCGGATCGCCCTGCGCACCCAGCAGGTGATTGCGCACGAGTCCGGCGCCGCCGACACCGTCGATCCTTTCGCCGGCTCCTACTTCGTCGAGTCGCTCACCGACGAGGTCGAAGCCCGTTCCTGGGAGCTGATGGAGAAGGTCGAAGAGCTGGGCGGCTCGGTCGAGGCGCTGGAGTTCATGCAGCGCGAGATCGAGGAGTCGGCGCTCAGCTACCACGAGCGCTACCGCAGTGGCCAGGACATCGTCGTCGGCGTCAACAAGTACGTCACCGACCAGGTCGACGACGTCGACATCCTCCGCGTCGACCCTGAGGCCGAGCAGCGTCAGCTGGCGCGGCTGAAGGCGTTCAAGGAGCGTCGCGACCAGGCCGCGGTCGACGCCAAGCTCGACGCCCTGCGCGACGCCGCCCGCGGCGAGGGCAACCTGCTGCACCCGATCCGCGCCGCCCTCGCCGCCGAAGCCTCGATCGGCGAGGTGTGTGGGGCGATGCGAGACGTATTTGGGGAGTACAAAGGGGGGGCTTTCTTCTAGCGCTGGTCCCTAGGACACGCGCATCCGACATCGACCCCGCTCAGGTGTGGTCGATGTCGGATGCGCGTGTCAGGTAGATGGCGATTTGGCGGAGCTCGCTCTTGACCCGGGCGGCTTCGTACTTGATCTCGTAGTGGGTAAACCGGATTGGGGTCATCCCCGCGAGCGTGTGGGCGCGGTCGCGGCGGGCGTCTCGGGTCTGGGTCGAGGGGGTTCGGTGGTAGCGAAGACCGTCGGTCTCGACGATTAGGCCGAGGTCGGGCCAGACGAAGTCGACTTCGAATCCGTTGACGATCTGTTTGGTGAGGGGAAGAGGGAGCCCGGCTTCCATCGCAATCGGGCGAAAGAGAGTCTCGAGATCCGAGTCGGAGAGACGGAAGGCGCGTTTGTCGAGAAGCCTTCGCAATGGCTTTGAGCCTGGCTCTCCAACGTGGTCGTCGAGCGCCGCACGCAGCGCATCGGGATCGACTAGGTCGCGTTTGTCCGCCTCGTTGACTGCCCTCTCCAGTCTTCGGGGAGCCAGCTCGGTTGCTAGATCGACGAGTGTCTGAACGACGGAGGTCACCGGAATGCCGTCAATCGTCGCGATGCTCTCTGGAGACAGCGACGGTCTGCCTCGCACGCGCAAGCCCGGCCGGCGCAGTTCGCAGCGGCGTCTCACGCTGATGTCGATCCCGCTCGCCCTCTCCTCGCCGATCTCCCAGAGGGCCGCGGCACTCCAGTGGCTCAAGAGCGAACCCTCCCCACATGCGAGAACCGCGGCCATCCACCCGCGCTTTCGGGTCGTCTGCGGCCATCCGACCGCATAGACGCCGTGTGCGACGACGTGCAGACGCCCACGTCGGACTCGATGATCGATCCCGCTCTTCGTAAATCCCAATGCCAGGAGTTGCTGCCGGGAAACCACCCCGTGCTGTCGTCCCGCCAACTCCCAGGCCGCCTTGCTCCGCTTGTAGTCACGCGCATCCGACATTGACCACACCTGAACGGGGTCAATGTCGGGATGCGCGTGAACTCTCCCCCTTGGGCGCGATCGTTCAACGCAAATTCGAGGGAGGAGCGGCGGGACGAGGGTTGAAGCGGGGCGCATGATCGAGGTCTCGCGGACCCTGATGAAGTCCGAGCCCGAGCTGGCCGAGTTGGTGGCCGGCGTCGAGGGGGTAGAGGTGAGGATGGCCGAGAAGGGCTTCGGCACGCGGGTCGAGCTGCGCGCACGTGACGGCTCGGGCTTGGCCGAGTCCGATCTCGAGCTGATCCTGGATGGGCTAGCCGAGCCAAGCCGGCAGCCGTTCGCCGGCGCCTGAACCACGAAACGAGAGGAACGAGTTGAAGTCGATGAAGAAGCACCTGAACCCGGCAACCGTAATCGCGTGCATCGCCCTGTTCGTGGCGCTGAGTGGCGCCGCCGTGGCGGCGAAGACGGCGAGCAAGAACTCGGTGAAGACGGCGAGCATCGCCAACGGCGCGGTAACGACGCCGAAGCTACGCAACGGCGCGGTGACCGCGGCGAAGCTCCGCAACGGCGCCGTGCTCGGCTCGAAGATCGCCGACGGGACGATCGGCTCCGGCCAGCTCGCCAACGGCTCGGTCCGCTCGGGCCAGCTCGGCGGCCAGGTCGTCACCGAACCGAAGATCAAGAACGGCGCGGTGACGGAGAGCAAGCTCGCCGCCGAATCGGTGACCACGGGCAAGATCAAGAAGGAAGCGGTCACCGCCACGACGCTCTCGTCCAGCCTCTATGGCCAGCTGGTCAAGAACGTCTCCTACGTGACCAAAACGAGCGCGAGCGATGAAGTCAACCCGAAGGCAATCACGGCCGAATGCCCCGCGGGCAAGGAAGCGATCGGTGGAGGCGCCCGACCGGTGCTGGGAACCAGCACCGACGCTTGGCTGGTCGAATCGACGCTCTTCGTCGACGGCAGCGGCAAGCGAACCGGGTGGACCGCGAAGGTTGAAACCTCTGGGGGGACGTTCGCCGTCGAGGCGAACGCGATCTGCGCCGAACTCTAGGTCTCGTCCATCGACTCGCGGCGCTGCCGCAGGGCCTCGCGCGCAGCGTAGAGGGCCGGCAGCGCCGCGACGTCCTTCGGCCGCCCCAGCTTCTCCTTGGAGGCGATTACCGCGTCGATCGTGATCGCCCGGATCGAGACGTCGCCCAGCGACAGCTCCACGGTGGCCACGTCCTCGTAGGCGCCGATCGCGGCGGCGCGGGGGACGACATCGATTGGGCCGGCCGCGGTTTCGAATCGTTGCGCGTCCCAACCGAGGAAATCTCCTCCGTCCAGTTCGGCCGCCCTGTCTGCGTTCGTCCGCCGCGCCTCGAGCGAGTTGAGGGCGGCCGCCAGCCGGTCCGCGTTGTCGAGATCGCGGCGCGGCATCACGTCGAGGTCGATCGTCACGGCGGGACTGCCCTGCAGCCAGGCGGCCGTCGCGCCGATCACGCAGAACTCGACCTCGTGCTCGACCAGGGCGCGCAGCAGCCGCTCCGGGTCGAAGGCCGTCAATGTGCCAGCTCCCGAAGACGCGCGTAGCGAGCCAGCGCGCGCAGGCGCTCCAGCGGCGTCAGCTCCAGCATGCCCTTGGCGAGCTCCACGTCATCCGCGTCCGGCGCGATCTCGGCGCTCAGCTCGACGCTATGACCGCAGGCACCGACGAGTCGCTGCAGAGTCTCCCAGGACGGGGTGGCGATACCTCGCTCGTAGCGGGCTATCGCCGGCTGTGAGGTGCCGGCCCGCTCGGCGAGGGCGCGCTGCGAGAGACCGGCGGCCGAACGCACGCGGTAGAGGAGCGTCTGGGGGGGTTCCACGAGGGGTATGATACCTGATCAAGTATCGCTCCTTTCCGGCTGGCGGACAAATAGACTCTCGCGCCCGATGCGCGAACGGAATCCGGTCACCCACGAGGAGAAGCTCACCTATCTGCGTGAGCTGCGCGAGGAAGCGATCCACTCGGCCTCCGAGGAGGCGGTGGAGAAGCAGCACGCGAAGGGCAAGATGACCGCCCGCGAGCGGATCGAGAAGCTGCTCGACCCCGGCTCCTTCGAGGAGCTCGACACCTTCGTCCGCCACCGCACCTACGACTTCGAGATGCAGAAGAAACGGCCCTGGGGCGACGCCGTCGTCACCGGCCACGGCACGATCGACGGCCGCACCGTCTTCGTCTTCTCGCAGGACTTCACGGTCTTCGGCGGCAGCCTCGGCGAGGTGATGGCGGAGAAGATGTGCAAGGTGATGGACCTCGCCGCCCAGGTCGGGGCGCCGGTGATCGGGATCAACGACTCCGGCGGCGCCCGGATCCAGGAGGGGGTCGTCTCGCTGGGCGGCTACGGCGAGGTGTTCATGCGCAACGTCAACTGCTCGGGCGTGATCCCGCAGATCAGCCTGATCATGGGTCCCTGCGCCGGCGGCGCCGTCTACTCCCCGGCGATCACCGACTTCGTGTTCATGGTCAAGAACACGTCGCACATGTTCATCACGGGCCCCGACGTGATCCGCACGGTCACCGGCGAGGACGTCGAGTTCGAGGAGCTCGGCGGCGCCGCGACGCACAGCGAGAAGTCCGGCGTCGCGCACTTCGCCTGCGAGGACGAGGAGGCCTGCCTGCAGGACGCGCGCTACCTACTGAGCTTCCTGCCGTCCAACAACCTCGAGACGGTCCCGCGCGTCCTGCCGACCGACGACCCGCACCGGATGGATCCCGAGCTCGACGGCCTCGTGCCCGCGCAGCCGAACAAGCCCTACGACGTCCGCGACGTCGTGCGTCACATCGTCGACGACGGCGAGTTCTA
>DASVFR010000016.1:0-75820 GCA_036379955.1 Solirubrobacterales bacterium | reverse complement strand
GGGCCGCCTACGCGCGCTTTACGCCCAATGATTCCGGACAACGCTTGCTCCCTACGTATTACCGCGGCTGCTGGCACGTAGTTAGCCGGAGCTTCTTCTGGAGGTACCGTCAATCCGCACGGCTATTCACCGGCGAACCTTCGTCCCTCCTGAAAGGGGTTTACAACCCGAAGGCATTCTTCCCCCACGCGGCGTTGCTGCGTCACGCTTTCGCGCATTGCGCAAGATTCCCCACTGCTGCCTCCCGTAGGAGTCTGGGCCGTGTCTCAGTCCCAGTGTGGCTGATCGTCCTCTCAGACCAGCTACCCATCGTTGCCTTGGTAGGCCGTTACCCCACCAACAAGCTAATGGGCCGCGAGCCCCTCCCAATGCGGAGGCCGAAGCTTCCTTTAGCGCACAGGCTTGGGCCCGTGCGCCACATCCGGTATTAGCCCGAGTTTCCTCGGGTTGTCCCGGTCATCGGGGCAGGTTACTCACGTGTTACTCACCCGTTCGCGGCTTTGCCCCAGGGCAAGCCCTGGTTCGTCGCACCACTTGCATGTGTTAAGCACGCCGCCAGCGTTCGTCCTGAGCCAGGATCAAACTCTCCGTGAAAGAACTGCTTACAGAGAGTCGTCATGCCTGGCGATCGCCGGGTACACAAACATGGCGATCGGCATGACGGGTAAATCAAGACCGCTCGGCACGCTGACCGGCCAAGCGGTTCGGGCTCAAACAATCCACAGACCATTTCGGCCTGCGGAGTGCACGCTGCTCAGTTTTCAAAGACCGCTGCGCCTTCGCGGCGGGACTCGCCGCTCTCTACGCATGGGCCAGGCACCGGGCCTCGCCCAGAGGGACGAAGGAGTATAGCGCTCCGGCGAAGCTTTGCCTAGTGGCTGCCAGGCACGGCGCGCAGGCGACGGAAGCGGCGCTTGCCCGCCTGTAGCACCCGTCCGTCGAGGTCGGCCGGGTCGAAGTCGAGCATATCGGACGGAATCGGCTCCCCGTCGAGCTTTGCGCCCCCCTGGCCGATCAGCCGGCGAGCCTCGCTGGAGCTGATGTCGAAGGCCTCTGCCATCAGCCGCGGCAGGTGGACCACGTCACCGTTGCCGGCAACGAAGGGCCCCAGGTCAAGCTCCTCGACCTCGTCGGGCGCCCGACGCTCGACGAAGAGGCGGTCGAAGTGCCGCTCGGCACCGGTGGCGGCGGCGCGATCGTGGAAGCGCTCGACGATTCCCCGCGCCAGCGCTCGCTTGGCCTCGTTCGGCGGGCCGGCGGGCGGTTCCACGCCCAGGACCAGGCGGTAATAGTCGGCCATCGCCTCGTCGGGGACCCGCATCGTCTTGCCGAACATCTCCTCCGGCGCCTCGCTGACACCGACGTAGTTGCCGAGTGACTTGCTCATCTTGCGCTCGCCATCGGTACCGACCAGGATCGGCAGCGTCAGGATCGACTGCGGCTGCTGGCCGTACGCCGTCTGGATGTCGCGGCCGAAGAGCAGGTTGAACTTCTGGTCGGTGCCGCCGATCTCGACGTCAGCCTCGACCGCGACCGAGTCGTAGCCCTGCAGCAGCGGGTAGAGCAGCTCGAGGGCCGCGATCGGGGCACCGGCTGCGAGTCGCTTCTGGAAGTCGTCGCGCTCGATCAGCCTGGCCACCGTCGTCTGCGCCAGCAGGCCGAGCAGCTCCTCCGGCGCCATCCGCAGCCACTCGCTGTTGAAGCGGACCTCGGTCCGCTCACGGTCGAGCACCTTGAAGGCCTGCTCCTGGTAGGTGGCGGCGTTGGCCTCGATATCCTCCGGCGAGGGCAGCGGGCGCTGTATCGAGCGGCCGCTGGGGTCGCCGACCCGAGCCGTGAAGTCGCCGACGATCAGCACGACCCGGTGACCGGCGACTTGGAACTCACGCAGCTTCTCGAGCACGACCGTGTGGCCCAGATGGATGTCGGGCGTCGTTGGGTCAATCCCGAGCTTGACCCGCAGCGGGCGCCCCGAAGCGAGCTGCTCGTCGAGCCTTCCCGCCGGCAGCACGTCGACCGCGTTACGGGTCAGGTCGGTTGGATTCCCGGGGGCCGCCACGGGCGCAATGCTAGACTGCCGCACTCTCTTGGCGGGCGAAAGCAGCAAGCCGCGCCTCAAGAAGCTGCGCATCCTCTTCGTTCTGCTGGGGCTCGGCGTCTTGGGACTGGTCTCGATGGTCTTCGGAATGATGGCCGCCGTCTCCCAGGATCTCCCTGCGATCTACAACTTCGCCCAGTACAAGGAGGCGAAGAACAGCGAGGTCTTCGACGCGTCGGGCGAACCGATCGGGACGCTGACCAGCGACCAGAACAAAATCCTCCTTACCTCCGGCCAGATCTCCCCCAACGTCAAGAATGCCGTTGTCTCGATCGAGGACTCGCGCTTCTACGAACACAACGGCGTCGACTTCAAGGGCATCGCCCGCGCGCTGATCAAGGACGTGCTCAGCCAGAGCGCCGAACAGGGCGCTTCGACGATCACCGAGCAGTTCGTCAAGAACGCGCTCGAAGCCCAGGGCAGCCGCACGGTCTTCGAGAAGTTCCGCGAGGCCGCCCTGGCCTACCGGCTCGAGCGGCACTGGACCAAGGACAAGATCCTCACCGAGTACCTCAACACGATCTACTTCGGCGAGGGGGCCTACGGGATCGAGGCGGCCGCCCGCACCTACTTCGGCGCCGCCCATACCGGCTGCGGCACGCCGACCGAGCCCTGCGCCTCGGTGCTCGAGCCCTGGGAGGCGGCGACGCTGGCCGGGATCATCGCCTCCCCCTCGGCCTACGACCCCAAGGCGTTCCCGGAAAACGCCCTTTCGCGTCGCAACACCGTGCTGGAAAAGATGTACGAACAGGGCTACATAACCTCCGAACAGTACGAGGAAGGACGCAAGCAGGCCCTGCCCTCCCCCAACGACATCGAGCCGCCCCACCTCGACTCCAAGGCGCCTTACTTCACCGCCTGGCTGCGCCAGCAACTGGTCGAACGCTATGGCGCGGCCAAGACCTTCTTCGGCGGGCTGAAAGTGAAGTCGACGCTCGATCTGCGACTGCAGTCCGCGGCCGAAGAAGCGGTTCGCTCCTACATGGGATACCTGCCGGCGACCGCCTCGGTCGTCGTGATCGACAATCGCAACGCCGGCGTCAAGGCGATGGTCGGCGGGCCCAACTTCGAAACCAAGCCCTTCAACCTGGCGACCCAGGGGCACAGGCAGCCGGGCTCCTCGATCAAGCCCTTCACCCTGATCACCGCGCTGAAGGAGGGCATCTCCCCCTACACGACCTTCGAATCGGCGCCGCAGTTCATCCACTACGGCAAGCACGGCAACGAAGTCTTCGAAGTCAACAACGACGAGGACTCCTACCTCGGCTCCTGCGACATCGTCTGCGCCACGACCTACTCGGACAACTCGATCTACGCGCAGCTCGGCCTGGAAGCGCTGAAAGGCAAGACGATCCAGGACCGCACCCACTCGATCGCCGCGACGATCCACCAGATGGGCTACGACGATCCGATCTCGACCAACCCGTCGATGGTCCTCGGCGGGCTGGAAATCGGGGTCACGCCGCTGGGCTGGACCTACGCCTACTCGACGATCGCCAACGACGGCGATCGGGTCAGCGGCAGCCTGGCGCCGCGTCCCGGCGACAGCCCCGTCGCCTACACCCAGGTCACCGACAGCGACGGACACACGATCAAGGGCGGCGACAACGATTCGATCCACACGCAGGTGATCCCCGAAGACGTCGCCACGGAGGCGAAGAGCATCCTCGAAACCGTCGTGCAGAACGGCACGGGGACGCACGCCAACATCGGCGTCTCCGGGCAGTGGGGCAAGACCGGAACGACCGAGAACAACGGCGACGCCTGGTTCTGCGGGGGGATCGAAGAAGTCACCGCCTGCGTCTGGGTCGGCTACGCCGACACGACGACGCCGATGACCACCCTCTACAACGGCGGTCCGGTGATGGGCGGAACCTTCCCGGCGCTGATCTGGGCCAGCGTGATCTCGGCCTGGCGCGACATCGAGGCGGAACGCACGGCCGAAGCGAAGGAAGAGCGGGCGAGCAAGGGCAACTCCGACTCGTCTCCGGGAGCGGGCTCGTCGGGCGAATCGACCTACACCGCGCCGGAAGAATCGACGCCCAGCGAAGCGCCGGAAAGCGTAGAACCGGCCGAACCGGAAACGCCAGAAGCCCCCGAAGCCGCGGAACCGGCCGAACCGGCGCCGAGCGAACCGGCGGGACCCGCGACCGGCGGCGGCGTCACCGCAGGGTAATCGGACGCCGCCTCCTCTGCTTCCGCGCGGGCGCGCTAATCACCCCCGGCGATCTCGCGCCCGCGCTCCCGCGTCCGGGGGCGGCTTCGATACGTGCCCGTTTCCCCCGGCGCAGAAGCGCCAGGGGCGATCGACGGCTTTGGTGATGCCGATCCGGGGGCCGGTGACCACCTCTCCAGCCCAGTCTTCGTCGGGTGACAGCAGCAGGAACGGATCGCGGCCGAGGTCGGCCCCGTTCTCCTCGAGGCCGATGCCGAGCGCCTCGGTCAGCTTGCCCGGCCCCGAGCAGAGGTCGCGATCGGGCCGCTCGCCACGGCGCTCGCGCATCCCCTCCAGGTCGGCCGTCGGCTCCAGAGCCCGGATCAGGACCGCGGCCGCCTCGCCCTCGGGTTCGGCGACGGCATTGAGCAGGCTGTGGATGCCGTAGGAGAGGTAGACGTAGGCGCGGCCTGGCGGGCCGAAGAGGACCTTCGTGCGCTCGGTCAGCCCAACGTAGGCATGGCATGCCGGGTCATCGCGCTCATAGCTCTCGGTCTCGACGATCGTCCCGCCGCGACCCTCGTAGAAGAGGCGGCAGCCGATCAGGTCGTGGGCGACCTCATGGACGGAGCGGTCGAAGAACGCGCGAGAGAGCCGCTCAGCCACGCTCTTCGCCGACGCGTGCCTTGACCGCGGCAAGCGTCGCCTCGGCCGCCTCGATCTGCCGGGCCAGCGCTTCGGAGGAGGTACCGCCCTCGATCCGCTTCGACTCCAGCCAGCTGCTACGCCGCAGCACCTCGTAGTAGCTCGCGTCGAGGTGCTCGGATGCGGCGCGCAGCTCCGCCTCGGTCAGCTCCGACAGCGATTTGCCCTGCTCGACCGCCGTGCGGACCAGGCCGCCGACGATGCCGTGCGCCTCGCGGAACGGGACGCCCTTGCGCACCAGCAGGTCGGCGACCTCGGTTGCCGCCAGCATCTCGTCGCCGGATGCGGCCTCGAGCCGCTCGCGGTCGAACTCGATCCCGGCCAGCATGCCCTCGGTCGCGTCGAGGCAGGCCTCGAGCGTGTCGATCGCGTCGAAGAGCGGCTCCTTGTCCTCCTGCATGTCCTTGCCGTAGGTGAGCGGCAGCGCGTGCATCGTTCCCAGCAGGGTCGCGTAGCTCGCCGCCACCCGCGGGCTCTTCGCCCGCAGCAGCTCGGCCGAGTCGGGGTTCACCTTCTGCGGCATGATCGAGGAGCCCGAGGAGAAGGACTCGTCGAGCTCGCAGAAGCCGAACTCGCTGCTCGACCAGATCACGATCTCCGAGCCGAGTCGCGAGAGGTGCATGGCGCAGGTCGAGGCGGCGGCCAGGTAGTCGAGGACGAAGTCACGGTTGGAGGCACCGTCGATCGAGTTGGGGGTGACGTGCTCGAAGCCGAGATCGTCGGCGACCGCGCGGCGGTCGATCTCCCAGTTGACGCCGGCCAGCGCGCCCGAGCCCAGCGGCATGACGCTGGCGCTGTCGAGAGCGAACTGGAAGCGCAGCACGTCGCGGGCCAGCATCCAGAAGTAGGCGAGCAGGTGGTGCCCGAGGTAGACGGGCTGGGCCCGCTGCAGGTGCGTGTAACCGGGCATCGGCCAGTCGCGGTGGCGCTTGCCCTGCTCCAGCAGTCGCTCCATCGTGGCGCTGGCCAGCTCGATCGCGCGCAGCGAGTGCGCCTGGACGACCATCGCCACGTCGGTGGCGACCTGGTCGTTGCGCGAGCGGCCGGTGTGGAGCTTGCCGGCAAGCGGCCCGATCTCCTCGCCGAGCAGCCGCTCGACCGCCATGTGGACGTCCTCGTCGGCGGCCTCGAACTCGAAGCCGTGCTCGCCGATCCGCTCGCGGACGCGATCGAGACCGGCGACGATCCGCTCGACCTCGCCCTCGTCGAGGATGCCGATACGCCGCAGGGCCCGAGCGTGGGCCTGCGACTGATCGATGTCGTACGGCGCCAGCTGCCAGTCGAAGGCGAGCGAGCGATTGAGGCGCCAGAAGCGGGGATCGGGATCTTTGCGGAATCTGGACATCAGCTGACGGATTCGGCGAGAGCCTCGCAGACCCTCGCGACCTGGGTCTCGCTCATCGAGGGGAAGAATGGAAGCGCAAGCGAGGAGGCGGAGGCCGCTTCGGCGACGGGGAACTGGCCCTCGCGGTAGCCGAGCTCGCGCAGGTGCGGAAAGAGGTGGATGCAGGGCAGGTAGGCCTTGGCGGCGATCCCGCGCGCGCCGAGGCGGGCGATCGTCGCGTCGCGGTCGAGCTCAGCGGCGAGCCGGACGGGGTAGACGAACCAGCTGCGCAGCTCCTCGCCCCGGCTCGGGATCGGCGCTTCGAGGTCGCCGAGACCAGCCAGGCCTTCGGCGTAGAGCGAAGCGACGCGCGCGCGCCCGGCGAGCATCGCGTCGAGCCGCTCGACCTGGGCGACGCCGATCGCGGCGGCGACGTCGGAGAGGCGGTAGTTGAAGCCCAATCCGCCATGGTCGAGCCAGCCCATGTCGGCCGCGCGACCCTGGTTGCGCTCGCTGCGCAGCCGCTCGGCGATCCGTGGGTTCGAGGGAACGATCACCCCCCCCTCCCCCGTCGTCATCTGCTTGTTGGCGTAGAAGCCGAAGGTGGCGAGGTTGCCGCGCGCGCCTACGTATCGGCGCTCGGAGTCGACCGCGCCGAGCGCCTCGCAGGCGTCCTCGAGCAGCCCGAGCCCGTGCGCGACGGCGAGCGCCTCCAGCTCGGGCATCGCCGCCGGGAAGCCGAAGATGTGGACTGGCAGGATCCCTCCGGTGCGCTCGGTAACGGCCGCGCCCGCCGCGCCCGGATCGAGGTTGAGCGTTACCGGGTCGACGTCGCAGAAGACCGGCTTCGCTCCCTCGTAGAGCAGGCAGTTGGCGGAGGCGACGAAGCTGAAGGGGCTGGTCAGGACCTCGTCTCCCGGCCCCCACCGGTTGGCGCGGACGCCGAGGTGGAGCGCCGCGGTCCCGCTCGACACCGCGACGGCGTCCTCGACGCCAAGCC
This sequence comes from Solirubrobacterales bacterium, assembly GCA_036379955.1. Classification (GTDB taxonomy): domain Bacteria; phylum Actinomycetota; class Thermoleophilia; order Solirubrobacterales; family 70-9; genus VRUE01. Next base: position 68,538 of record DASVFR010000016.1, on the reverse strand, counting down.
GCTCGGCGAAGACCCGCTCGAAGCGCTCGACCATCGGCCCCAGCGAGAGCCTGCCCGAGCGCAGCACCTCGAGCACCAGCTCCTCCTCACGAGAGCCGGTCTGCGGCTTTGCAAGCGGAATCTGCTCGGTCATCGTGGCTGAAAGGCGTAGACGAGCGAGTCGACGAGCGCCTCCCACGAGGCCTCGATGATGTTCTCCGAGACCCCGATCGTGCCCCACTCGCGCTTGCCGTCGGCGGAGTCGAGCAGAACCCGGGTGACGGCGTCGGTGCCGTGCGCCTCGTCGAGGATGCGCACCTTGTAGTTGGTCAGCTCGATATCGGCGAGGTGCGGGTAGCGGGCGCCGATCGCGGTCCGCAGGGCCCTGTCGAGGGCGTTGACCGGGCCGTTGCCCTCGGCTACCTCGACGTAGCGCTCGCCGTCGACCACGAGCTTGATCGTCGCCTCGGTTTCGACCTCGCCGTCCATGCGCTTCTCGGTCACGACCCGAAAGCTCTCCAGCTCGAAGAGCGGCTCGTAGACCGCCGCCTCGCGGCGCAGGAGCAGCTCGAAGGAGGCCTGCGCCGCCTCGTAGTGGTAGCCGCGGTGCTCGCGCTGCTTCAGCTGCTCGACCGCGCGGGCCGCGGCGGCATCGTCGAGCTCGAGCCCCGCGCGCTCGGCGGCGCTGCGGATCGTCGCCTTGCCCGAGAGCTCGGAGGCGAGGATCTCACGCTCGTTTCCCACCTGGGCCGGGTCGAGGTGCTCGAAGGTGCGGGCGTCAGCGGCGACGCCGGCGGCGTGCATGCCCGCCTTGTGGGCGAAGGCGTTGCGGCCGACGTAGGCGCGGTCGGGGTTCGGCGTCATGTTGCAGACCTCGTCGAGGTAGTGCGAGGTCGCGGTGAGGCTCGCGAGCCGCTCGCCGGAGACGACCTCGAAGCCCATCTTCAGCTGCAGCGCCGGCAGGATCGAGGCGAGGTTGGCGTTGCCGCAGCGCTCGCCGTAGCCGTTGACGCAGCCCTGGACGAGGCGGGCGCCCGCTTCGACCGCGGCGAGCGAGTTGGCAACCGCGCACTCGGCGTCGTTGTGGGTGTGGATGCCGACCTCGGCCCCCCCATCGAGCTCGGCGACGGCGACAGCCGTGGCCTCGGCGACGAAGCCGGGGAGACTGCCGCCGTTGGTGTCGCAGAGCGTGACGTTTCCGGCTCCGGCCTCGGCAGCGGCGCGGACGCATTCGAGCGCGTAGCCGGGGTCGTCTCGGTAGCCGTCGAAGAAGTGCTCGGCGTCGAAGATCGCTCGCTTGCCCCGCTCGCACAGGAAGGCGATCGAGTCGGCGATCATCGCCAGGTTCTCCTCGGCGCTCACCCGGATCACCTTGTCGACGTGAAGGCGCCAGCTCTTGCCGACGAGGCAGACGACGGGCGCGACCGAGTCGACCAGCGTCGCGAGCGCCGGGTCCTCCGCCGCTGCCACCCCGGCGCGTCTCGTCATCCCGAAGGCGGCGATCGTCGCGTTGGCGAGATCCAGCCCGGCGAGGCGCTCGAAGAGCTCGGCTTCCTTCGGGTTGGAGCTGGGGAAGCCGGCCTCGACGAAGTGGACCCCGAGCGCGTCCAGCGCCTCGACGACCTTCAGCTTCTCCTCTACGGAGAGCGACATGCCCTGACCGCCCATGCCGTCACGCAAGGTGGTGTCGTAGAGCTTTACCTGTTTCATCTGATGCCTTTCGCTTCGAGAGATCGGGGAGGGCCTGCCGGCCCGTGTGCGCGGATACGTAGAGCCGCGCCAGCCGCTAGGCGGCTGCGGTAATTCGCCCGATCGAGTCGAATCGCAAGAACATCGTCAGGAGCTGACCTTACTCGGTTCGTCGGCCCCGGTCGAGACCTCGACGAAGTCGAGCCACTCGAGGTACTCCTCGGCACGCCCGTGCAGCGCGTCGTCGAGTTTCTTCTGGATCACCCGCGTGATCTCACCCGGCTCGCCGATCGAGTGGTCGTCGATCTCGCGCACGGGGACCAGCTCTGCCGCCGTGCCGGTGAGGAAGACCTCGTCGGCGAGGTAGAGCTCGGCGCGGGCGATGTCGCGCTCCTCCACCCGGTAGCCGAGATCGGTTGCGATCTGGACCACCGAGGCGCGGGTGATGCCGTCGAGGATCGCGTTGGTGTGCCCCGGGGTGATCAGGGTGCCGTCGCGGATGACGAAGACGTTCTCGCCCGAGCCCTCCGAGACGTGGCCGTGCTGGTCGAGCAGGATCGCCTCTTCGTAGCCGGCCTTCTGCGCCTCGGTCTTGGCCAGGACCGAGTTGAGGTACTGGCCGGCGGCCTTCGAGTGCGGGATCAGGCTGTCGCCCGAGAGGGCGCGCCAGGAGGAGACCTTGGCGCGGATGCCGTGTTTCGCGCCCTCCTCGCCCAGGTAGACGCCCCAGGGGAAGGCGGCGACGATCACGTCGACCGGGGCGTCGGTCGCGTAGAGGCCGAGGTTGCCGTAGCCACGGTAGGCGAGCGGGCGGATGTAGCAGGAGCCGAGACCGTTGCGGCGAACCAGCTCGCGCGTCGCCTCGCCGATCTCGTCCTGTGAGTAGGGCAGCTCCAGGTAGTAGAGCTCGGCCGACTTCTCGAGCCGGGCGAGGTGGTCGGCGTGACGGAAGATCGCCGGCCCGCGATCGGTCTCGTAACAGCGCACGCCCTCGAAGACTCCGGTCCCGTAGTGCAGCCCGTGGGTGAGGACGTGCGTCTTCGCCTCGTCCCAGGGCAGGAACTCGCCGTTGCGCCAGATCAGCTCCGCCGTCTCCATGGTCAGGGAAGTATGCCCGATAGGGCAAGCGCCGTCAGGCCTGGAGCGAGGCGAGCACGGCAGCGGTCATCTCCTCGGTGCCGACCGGGTTCTCTCCCGGCGCGGCGAGGTCGGGCGTGCGGAGACCGCGGTCGAGGACGGCGTCCACGGCGGACTCGATGCGGGCCGCCTCGTCGGCCCTGTCGAGGCCGTGCCGCAGCAGCATCGCCGTCGAGAGGAAGGTGGCGAGCGGATTGGCGACGCCCTGGCCGGCGATGTCGGGGGCCGAGCCGTGCACGGGCTCGAAGAGCCCGGGCTCGCCCTCGGCACCGAGGCTGGCGGAGGGCAACATGCCGAGCGAGCCGGTGAGCATCGCCGACTCGTCGCTGAGGATGTCGCCGAAGAGGTTCTCGGTGACGATCACGTCGAAGTCGGCCGGGCGCGAGACGAGCTGCATTGCGGCGTTGTCGACCAGCAGGTGGTCAAGCTCGACGTCGGGGTATTCCGGGGCGACGCGGCCGACCACCTCGCGCCAGAGGCGCGAGGTCTCCAGCACGTTGGCCTTGTCGACCGAGGTCACGCGCGGAGTCCGGTCGGTGCCCTCGGCGCGACGCCGAGCCGACTCGAACCCGACCCGCGCGATCCGCTCTATCTCCCCGACGGAGTACTCGCAGGTGTCGTGGGCCGCATCGCCATCGCGGCCGGAGTCGCCGAAGTAGATGCCGCCGGTCAGCTCGCGGACGACGAGCAGGTCGGTACCGGCGATGCGCTCGGGGCGCAAGGGGCTCGAATCGACGAGGGCCGGGCTCGGCCGCACCGGCCGCAGGTTGGCGTAGAGGCCCATGCCCTTGCGCAGGCTGAGTAGGCCCTGCTCGGGCCGCGGCGCGCTGGGGTCGGTGGTGTCCCATTTGGGGCCGCCGACAGCGCCGAGGAGAACCGCGTCGGCGTCGCGACAGGCCCCGAGGACCTCGTCGGTGAGCGCCGTCCCGTGCGCGTCGATTGAGCAGCCGCCCATGAGGCGCTCGTCGAACTCGAACTCGCCCAGTGCCTCAAGCACTCGCCGGGCAGCGGCGACGATCTCCGGCCCGATCCCGTCGCCGGGCAGCAGGACTATGCGCGGTCGCTCACCCATCGAGCCGCGCACTCTAGACGTGCTGTGAGTTACGCCACCGTATGGGTGGTCAACTCACGGCACGTGCCTCGATGTTGAGACGGACGTAGTGGAGCGTGAAGGGCTTTCGCGAGCGCTCGATCACGGCTTCGGCGAAAGGGCGGCGCAGATCCTCCGGCAGCTTGGCTAGGTGCGCGCCCAGCGTGGCGGTCATCGTGAAGCGCAGCGGGTCTTCGGGGACGACCGGCTTAGGCTCCAGCCAGCAGCGACTCTCGGCGAAGCCCGCTTCAAGCAGCCTCGTCTCGGTCTGCTTAGGACCGGCGTAGTTCCAGAGTTGCTCCGAGCCGCTCATATACGGAGCGAACTCCGGCCGCGCGGCGACGGCGGCGGTCGCCTCGACGTGCTCTTCGATGTTGCCCTTCCCCCCGCACTGGGCGACGAGCCTGCCATCCGAGCGCAGCGCCCGGCAAAGGTGCTCGAAGAGCGCGTCGTGATCCGGGATCCAGTGGAACGTCGCGGTCGAGAAGACGAGGTCGACGGGCTCGGCTACCTCCAGCTCGGCAAGGTCGGCGACCATGTAATCCGCCCTCTCACCGAGACGCTCTCGCGCCTTGGCGACCATCGCCTGCGAGCCGTCGACGGCCGTCACCCTCCCCTCGGGCAGCCGCTCCATCAGCTCCGCGGTGACCCGGCCGGAGCCGCAGCCGGCGTCGATCGCCGTCTCGTCACCACGCAGCTTTAGGCGTTCGAGCACCTCCAGCCCCCAGGAGAGCTGGGGCGTGGAGACCTCGTCGTAGGTCTCGGCGTCCCACTCGATCGGGCCAGAGGTCATCGGCTCAGAGCGCCGTCGTGACCGGGCCGCCGTCGGCGGCGCCGGAGGACTCGAAGGAGTCGATCGCGGCGACGTTCTCCAGCGTGATGCCGATGTCGTCCAGTCCGTTGAGCAGACGGTGCTTGACGTCGGGCTCGACCGCGAACTCGAAGACGCCCGCGGCGCAGGTGACCGTCTCGTCGTCGACGTCGATGCGAGCCTCCCCCGCTTCGGCGACCGCGCGGCAGTGCTCCTCGTCGAGGATCGCCGGCAGCAGCCCGATCTTCGTGCAGTTCGAGTAGAAGATGTCGGCGAACGACGGCGCGACTATCGCCTGGAAGCCGAAGTCCTCCAGCGCCCAGGGAGCGTGCTCGCGCGAAGAGCCGCAGCCGAAGTTGCGACCGGCGACGAGGATCGGGTTCGGCTCCAGCTCGATCTCGCCGTCGCGGATCCAGTCGTAGAAGAGGAACTCGCCGAAGCCGGTCCGCTCGACCCGCTTGAGGAACTGCTTGGGGATGATCTGGTCGGTGTCGACGTCGGCGCGATCCAGCACCGACACCTTGCCCTCGATCACGTCTATCGGTCGCATGCCTAGCTCCAATCCCTGATGTCGACGAAATGACCTTCGATCGCAGCCGCGGCCGCCATCTTCGGGCTGACCAGATGGGTCCGGCCACCCTTGCCCTGACGGCCCTCGAAGTTGCGGTTCGAGGTCGAGGCGCAGCGCTCGCCCTCGATCAGGATGTCGGGGTTCATCCCCAGGCACATCGAGCAGCCCGCCTCGCGCCATTCGAAGCCGGCGGCGCGGAAGACGTCGTGCAGGCCCTCGGCTTCGGCGTCGGCCTTGACCTGCTGGGAGCCGGGCACCACCATCGCCCGCACCGAGCCGGCGACCTTGCGGCCATCGACCGCCGCGGCAGCCTCGCGCAGGTCCTCGATCCGCGAGTTCGTGCAGGAGCCGATGAAGACCCGTTCGGGCGCGATCTCGGTCATCGGCGTGCCCGCCTCCAGGCCCATGTAGGCGAGTGCGCGCTCGGCCGCCTCGCGGTCCGCGGGGGAGTCCATACGCGCCGGGTCGGGGACCGAGTCCGCGACCCCGACCACCATGCCGGGGTTCGTGCCCCAGGTGACCATCGGCGAGATCTCGCCGGCGTCGATCTCGACCTCGGTGTCGAAGGAGGCGCCCTCCTCCGTCGGCAGCCGGCGCCAGCGCTCGACCGCGGCGTCGAAGTCCTGCGGCGCGCCCGGGCGTCCCCGCACCCACTCGAAGGTCGTCTCGTCGGGGGCGATCATCCCGGCGCGGCCGCCGCCCTCGATCGTCATGTTGCAGACCGTCATCCGGCCGGGCATCGAGAGCGACGCGATCGCCGGGCCCGCGTACTCGACCGCGTGCCCGACCATGCCGCCGGTCCCGAGGCGGCCGATCGTTGCCAGGATCAGGTCCTTGGGCGTGACGCCGGCGCCGAGCTCGCCGGCGTAGGAGATCCGCATCGTCTTCGGCCGCTTCTGCACCAGGCACTGGGTGGCAAGCACGTGCTCGACCTCGGAGGTGCCGATGCCGAAGGCGAGCGCGCCGAAGGCGCCGTGGGTCGAGGTGTGGCTGTCGCCGCAGACGATCGTCATCCCCGGCTGGGTCGCGCCGAGCTCTGGCCCGATCACGTGCACGATCCCCTGCCGCTCGGAGCCCAGCGAGTAGAGCGGGATGCCGAACTCCTCGCAGTTGCGCTCCAGGGTCTCGACCTGGACGCGGGAGAGCTCGTCGGCGATCAGCCGCGCCGCCATCGTGCCGTCGGTGGGCACGTTGTGGTCCGCCGTGGCCAGCGTCTTACCGGGGCGGCGCACCTCGCGCCCGGCCATGCGCAAGCCGTCAAAGGCCTGCGGCGAGGTGACCTCGTGGACCAGGTGCAGGTCGATGTAGATCAGGCCGTCGGAGACCTCGTGCGCCTCCCAGAGCTTGTCGAACATGGTCTTTGGCATCGGCCCTCCTCTAACCCCGGCGAAGGCCGGCGGCGATTACGGCGATGAACCGGGTCGGCTCCTCGCCTTCGTTCTCGAAATGATGGGGCAGGTCGGCGTCGAAGGTGACGCTGTCTCCGTCGTGCAGCTCGTGGCGTGTGCCGTCGACGACAAGCGCCAAGGCGCCGGACAGCACCACCGCGGTCTCGCGGCTGCCCGGCTCGTGCATCGGCGGGTCGTCGCGACCGCCGGTCGTGGCGCCCGCGTCCAAGGTGTGGATGGAGACGTCGGCGCGCTGCCCGGGCAGCGGCGGCGTCAGCTCCTCGATTCTGTGTCCGCCCCGTTCCAGCACGCGTCGCCCGCCGGCCCGGCTGATCACTACATGCTGGCCTTCGTCCAGCCGCAGAAGCTGAGAGAGCGTCAGCTCCAACCCGGCGGCGATCTTCGTCGCGACGGCCAGGGTCGGGCTGGTCTCTCCTCGCTCCACCTGGGAGAGCATCGGGGCGCTTACCCCTGCCCGCTCGCCGAGGTCGCGCAGCGAGAGGCCCATAGCCTCGCGCAGCGCGCGCACGCGATTCCCGACCGCCGGCCCCTCGACCGTTTTCGTCTCAGCTGCCGTCGCGCTCATTACGTTTGTACGTTATCACATACAATACCCGGGTGCAACGTTTTTTCCAGCCATTGCATGGAAAACGCGTTGCACCCCAGCTGGGACTGTCAGTCCGTCCCCCTAGGGGCCAGGGGTGCGTTCGGTGGCGGCCTCGGCGGTGGCCGCTTCGGCCTCGCGGATCGCGGCGCCCTCCAGGGCGTTGGACAGCGCTCGCACGTAGGCGCGCGCCGAGGCCTCGAGGATGTCGGTGGCCACACCCTGGCCGGTCGCCAGGCGACCGGCGGCGCGCAGCATCACGGTCACCTGGCCGAGGGCGTCCTCTCCCCCGGTCACGGCCTCGACCGTGTACTGGCGCAGCTCGCACTCGGTGTCGGCCGCTTTCTGGATCGCGTGGAAGATCGCGTCGACCGGCCCGTCGCCGCTCGACTCGCCGACCGACTCCTCTCCGGAGGGCATCTTCACCGCCACTCGCGCCATGGGCTCGCGGCGCGAGCCCGCCTCGACCTCGAACCAGGCCAGCTCGTGGGCGTCGTCCTTCTCGCGCATCTCGTCGGAGACGATCGCCTCCAGGTCCAGCGCGGTCACCTGCTTCTTGCGGTCGGCGACCTCCTTGAAGCGCTTGAAGGCGGCGTTCAGGGCGTTGCCCTCGACCTTGAAGCCCAGCTGCTCCAGGGCGTCTTTCAGGGCGTGGCGGCCGGAGTGCTTGCCCAGCACGATCGAGTTCGACTCCAGGCCGACCTCGGTCGCATCCATGATCTCGTAGGTGGTGCGCTCCTTCAGCACGCCGTCCTGGTGGATGCCGGACTCGTGGGCGAAGGCGTTGCGGCCGACGACTGCCTTGTTGGGCTGGATCGCGTATCCGGTCAGGCGCGAGACCATGCGGCTGGTGCGGGCCAGCTCGCGGGTTTCGATCCCCGTGGTCAGCCCGTGGGCGTCCTCGCGCACGCGGATCAGCATCGCGATCTCCTCCAGCGAGCAGTTGCCCGCTCGCTCGCCGATCCCGTTGACCGCGCACTCGACCTGGCGGGCTCCGGCCAGCAACCCCGCATAGGAGTTGGCGACCGCCAGGCCCAGGTCGTCGTGGCAGTGGACCGACAGCTCCACCTCGCGCAGCGCCGGGACCAATTCGTACAGGCGGCGGAAGTACTCGGCGTACTCCTCGGGCGTGGTGTAGCCGACCGTGTCGGGGATGTTGACCACGCCGGCGCCCTCCTCGACCGCGACCGCGCAGACCTCGGCGGTGAACTCGACGTCGGCTCGGGTCGCGTCCATCGGCGAGAACTCGACGTCCTCGCAGTAGGAGCGGGCCAGGCGGACGGCGGCGCGGGCCTGGCCCTTGACGTCGTCGCGGTCGGTCTGCAGCTGGTGCTCGATGTGGATGTCGGAAGTCGAGATGAACGTGTGGATGCGCGGGCGTTCGGCGTCCTTGATCGCGCCCCAGGCGGCGTCGATGTCGGCCTTGTGAGTGCGGGCCAGACCGCAGATCGTCGGCCCCTCCACCTGCCGGGCGATCGCCTCGACCGCCTCGAAGTCGCCGGGCGAGGTGATCGGGAAGCCGGCCTCGATCACGTCGACTCCCAGGCGGGCCAGCTGCTGCGCGATCTCCACCTTCTCGGCGGTGTTCAACGAGATGCCGGGCGACTGCTCGCCGTCCCGCAGCGTGGTGTCGAATATGTGGACGCGGTTTGCGTCGTCTTTGGGTGACACCTTCTTCTTCTCCTTCTCTGCTTAGTTCGAATGACCTTGTCTCTCGCGGCTGACGCGCCGCCCAGCGCTATTCCCCCCGAAGGGGGAGGAGAAGGAGAAGCGACAGGCTGTCAAGCCGGAACGTCATTCGGTCGCCTCAGCTTAGCGTAGGGTGCGCGTATCGCAAGCGAGGATCGATCGAGCTCCCTCCCCCGCTCCACATGGCTTGCGCTGGTCGCGATGGGCCTCGCCGTCATCGTCATCGCCAACGACTTCTCGGCGATCAACGTCGCCCTGCCGACGATCGAACGCGACTTCGACACGAACGTCAACACGATCCAGTGGGTCGTCAACGCCTACGCCCTCACCTTTGGGGTGATGATCGTCACCGGCGGCCGCCTCGCCGACATGTTCGGCCGCCGCAACGCCTTCTTCGTCGGCACCGCGATCTTCGCCACGATGTCCGCCCTCGGCGGCGCCGCGCAGACCGAGACCTGGCTGATCGCCACCCGTACGCTGATGGGGATCGGCGGGGCGCTGATGTGGCCGGCGATCCTCGGCATGACCTACGCCCTCCTGCCCGAGGACAAGGCGGGACTCGCGGGCGGGATCATCCTCGGCACCGCCGGGCTCGGCAACGCGATCGGGCCGCTGATCGGCGGCGTGCTCACCGATGCGCTCAGCTGGCGCTGGATCTTCTTCCTCAACGTGCCGGTCTCGGCGTTCGCCGTGTTCGTCACCTACCGGCTCGTCAAGCCGACGGAACCCGATCCCGGCAAGCAGCGGATCGACTATGGCGGGATTTCGGTCCTCTCGGTGGGCCTCGTCTCGCTGCTGGTTGCGCTCGACCAGGTGGACGACTGGGGGTTCGGCGATCCTCGCGTGATCGGGATGCTGGCGCTCTCAGCGATCCTGCTCCTCGCCTTCGTCCCGATCGAGCGGCGGGCGGGCGCCAGCGCCCTGGTACCGCGGGCGGTGATGGCCAACGAGAGCTTCCGCGCCTCCTGCGTGGCGATCCTCTTCATGTCGGCGACCTTCTTCGCCGCCCTGCTCTACCTACCTCAATTCATGCAGCACCAGCTCGGCTACTCGCCGCTGCAGGCCGGATTCGGGATGTTGCCCTTCCTCGCCGTGTTCGCCGCCGTCTCCTTCGTCGCCGGGCCGCTCTACGAGAAGCTCGGAGCCAAGCTGCTGGTCTCGGTCGGCGCCCTCTGCATCGCGCTCGCGCCCTTCGTCTTCTCGCTCGTCGGCACGCGTTCCGGCTACGGCTCGCTGGTCGCCGGCATGGTCGTGCTCGGCGTCGGCGTCGGTAGCTTCTACCCGACGGCCACCACGGCCGGCGTCACCTCGGTCGACGAGTCGCAGACCAGCCTCGCCGGGGGCATCGTCTACATGTTCCAGATCGCCGGCGGCTCGATCGGGCTGGGGCTGACGACGATGGTCTTCTCGTCCCAGGGCAGCTTCGTCGACGGCATCGACGCCGCCTTTCGCCTCGACGCCGGGCTCTCGCTGATCGGCTTCCTGATCGCCCTCTTCTTCGTCGGCGGCCGCCTGCTGGGCGGTTCCGGAGCCGAGGAGAGGGCTACCGCCTGAACCCGGGCTTGAGGCCCTCGTGCAGGCTGTCGTGACCGCTGCCGGGATGCAGGACGTCGCGGCCCGGCCCACCCCAAAGCGCGTCGTTGCCGGAGCCGCCGTTGAGCACGTCGTTGCCGGCGCCGCCGTAGATCGCATCGTTGCCCCCGCCGCCCGAGAGCACGTCCCTGCCGGCGCCGCCGATCAGCTTGTCGGCTCCGTTCCCTCCTTGGAGAACGTCCCGACCGGGACCGCCGCTGAGGGTCGCCGGCACCTGCACCGAGGCGGCGACCTTGACGATGTCGTCGGCCGGCCCCGCCGTGACGACGAAGCCGGCGACGAGCGGCGCCTGGCAGAGCAGCTCGTTCGGGTTGTCGGGCGCGTTATGGCAGACCGTGCCGCCGACTTCGAGCGGCACCGCCGAGTCGATCGCGTATTCGGTCCCGTCCGGCGTCAGCCAGATGTCGATCGTGTTCTGGGTGGAGCCACCGGCGAGGACGACCGTGTAGGTCGAAGGTCCGCCCATCGGATCTCCCGGTGCCCCGGCATGGGCGATGGGGACAACGCTCGCCCCAAGGACAGCGATCAGGGTCAGGATTTTCCTCGTCATCGCGCTCGCCTCGGCATCCGCCAGCGGGACGCCTAGCCTGGAAACAACACGACCTTGCCGACGTTGCGGCGCTCGCCGATGAAACGGTGTGCGTCGCCTGCCCGCTCGAAGGGAAACGACTCGGCGATGACGGGGTCGAGGCGCCCGGCCTCGAGGTCGGCGAGCAGGGGCTGGGTGACCCGATCGAGGTTGCCCTCCCTTTCCCACCACTTGAGCATGTTGAGCCCGAAGACGCCCTTGTTCTCGTTCATCAGGGCAAGGCTCTTCCACCACGGGATCGTCGCCCACGGCATCTTCGCCAGGCTCTTGAGCATCGCCGGGATGTCGCGGTTGCCCCCCGTCGTCCCCTCCGAGAGCCCGTACATGACGAGCCGCCCGCCGGGACGCAGCAGGCGATAGTCCTTGCGAAAGGAGGTCGGGCCGAGTGCGTCGAGGATCAGATCGACGCCCTCGCCGTCCGTGAGGCGCATCGTCTCGGCCTCGAAGTCGAGGCCGCGATAGTCGATCGGATGCGCGACGCCCTGGGCGCGGATCGCGTCGTGCTTGGCGGCCGAGGCGGTGCCGAAGATGTCGGCGTCGGCGTTGCGGGCAATCTGCGTCGCGGCGATGCCGACGCCGCCGGCCGCGGCGTGGATCAACACCCGGCAGCCCTCGCGCACGCCGCCGACGAGGACCAGAGCCGCGTACGCGGTGCCATAGTTGACCGGGAAGGCGGCGCCCTGCTCGAAGCTGAGCCGCTCGGGAAGCGGCAGGGCTTGGTCGGCCGGGACCGTGACCAGCTCGGCCTGGCCGCCGAAGCGGGTGCCGGCCATGACCCGGTCGCCGACCGCGAAGCCGGCGACCCCCTCGGCGACCGACTCGATCTCGCCGGCGACCTCGTAGCCCATCACGCACGGGGGTTTCGGCGCATCGGGATAGAGGCCGACGCGGGCCATCGTGTCGGCGAAGTTGACCCCCGCCGCGCGCACCGCGATCCGCACCTCTCCCGGGCCGACCGGCGGATCGGGCCGCTCCTGCACCTGGAGCACCTCGGGACCGCCGTTCCTCGTCTGCACCAGCGCCTTCACGGCGCCAAGGGTACTTATGCTAGAGATCCACTGCGCGGCCGACGGAGAACCCGTCAATTTCGAGGATCTTGGCGACGGTCGCGTCGTGCACGGCCGCGTCGGTGGTCAGCGCCATCACGGCGCGCTCGCCGTCCTCCTCGGCGCCGACGGCGGCGGAGACGATGTTGACCCCCTCCTCGCCGAACGCCGTGCCGACGCGGCCGATCATCCCCGGCCGGTCGGCGTAGCGGAAGACCGCGATGTGCTCGGCGAAGGGCAGGTAGAAGCTCTCGCCCCAGACCGAGACGAGGTAGGGCTCGTTGCGGGGGCCGACGCCGGTGCCGGCGACCTCGACCTCTTCGTCGCCCGAGCCGATGCGCACGGTGACCAGCTCGGTGAAGTCCTCCGAGGCCGTCTCCTTGGACTCGACCAGGTCGATGCCACGTTCCTCCGCCATCTGCGGAGCGTTGACCAAGTTGACCGGCTCCTCGGTGTGGCCGGCGAGGATGCCGACCAGGACGCCGATCCCGAGCAGGCGGGTGTCGTGTTGGGCGAGTTTGCCGCGGAACTCGACCGAGACGCGGTCGACCGATCCCTCGGCGAGACCCTCGGCGAGCCGCCCGAGCTTTTCGCAGAGCGGCACGAACGGCGCCAACGCTTCCATCTCCTCCGGGCGGACGGCGGCGATGTTGACCGCGTTGGTGACGACCGCGCCGGTCAGCGCCGCGGTGACCTGCTCGGCGGTGACGATCCCGGCCCGGTCCTGGGCCTCGGCGGTCGAGGCGCCCAGATGCGGGGTGACGACGACGTCCTCGCGGGCGAAGACCGGGTGCTCGGTGAAGGGCTCGGAGGGGAAGACGTCGAGCGCGGCGCCGCCGACCCTGCCCGATTCCAGGCCCGCCAGCAGCCCGTCGAGGTCGACCAGCTCGCCGCGAGCGCAATTGACGATTCGCACGCCGTCCCTCATCGTTGCGATCGCCTCGGCTCCGATCAGGCCGATCGTCTCGGGCGTCTTCGGCACGTGGACGGTGACGACGTCGGCGCGGCCGTAGAGGTCCCCGAGGCTCTCGGCGCCCTCGACGCCGAGCTCGCGGAAGCGCTCGGCCGAGACGAACTTGTCGAAGGCGATCACGTCCATCTCGAAGCCCTGGGCGCGCTTTGCGACGAGCTGGCCGATGCGGCCGAAGCCGACGATGCCGACCGTCTTGCCGTAGAGCTCGGCGCCCTTGTACTTGGCCCGGTCCCAGCGGCCGTCGACGAGGGCGCCGTGCGCCTGCGGGACGTTGCGGAACAGCGCCAGCATCAGGGCAATGGTGTGCTCGGCGGCGGCTACCGAGTTCGATTCGGGCGCGTTGGCGACGACGATGCCGCGGCGCGTCGCCGCCGGGATGTCGACGTTGTCGACGCCGGTCCCGGCGCGGCCGATCACCTTCAGGTTCGTCGCCCGCTCGATCAGCTCCGGCGTCATCTGCGTCGCCGAGCGGATCAGGATCGCGTCGTAGTCGCCGATCTTCTCGGCGAGCTCGGCATCGGACATCTCGAGGCCGAGGTCGACGTCGAAGTTCTCGCGCAGGAGGTCGACGCCGGAGTCGGCGATCTTCTCCTTGACCAGGACCCTCACGACCTGATCCCGTCGACGTTCTCGACCACCCAGTCGACGCAGGCGGTCAGGGCTTCGACGTCGGCCGGCTCGACGGCCGGGAAGAGGCCGATGCGCAGCTGGTTGCGCCCGAGCTTGCGATAAGGCTCGACGTCGACGATGCCGTTGGCCCGCAGCGTTGCGGCGATCGCCGCCGCGTCCACGGCGCCGTCGAAGTCGATCGTGCCGACGACCAGCGAGCGCTTTGCCGGGTCGGCGACGAACGGCGTGGCGAAGTCCGAGGCCTCGGCCCAGCCGTAGAGATGGCCGGAGGACGCCGAGGTGCGCTGCACGCACCAGTCGAGGCCGCCGCCGGCGAGCATCCACTCGACCTGGTCGGCGAGCAGCAGAAGGGTCGCAAGCGCGGGCGTGTTGTAGGTCTGCTCCTTGCGCGAGTTCTCCAGCGCGGTTTGCAGCGAGAGAAAGGCCGGCCGCCAGCGGCCATCGGCGCCGTCGAGCTCCTCGATCCGGGCGATCGCGGCAGGGCTGAGCAGCGCCAGCCAGAGACCGCCGTCGGAGCCGAACCCCTTCTGCGGCGCGAAGTAGTAGGCGTCGGCCTCGGCGACGTCGACGGGGAGGCCGCCGGCGCCGGAGGTGGCGTCGATCAGGACGAGCGCCTCGCCGGCTCCGGCCGGCCGCTCGACGGGGACCATGACTCCCGTCGAGGTCTCGTTGTGGGCCCAGGCGATCGCGTCCGCCGCGGGGTCGGCGGTCGGCGCGGGCGCGTCCCCGGGTTCCGCCTCGACCGCGATCGGATCGGCGAGGAAGGGTGCCCCCGCCGTCACCTTGGCGAACTTCTGCGAGAACTCTCCGTAGGCGAGATGCAGCGAGCGCTCGCGGACGAGCCAGGCCGCGGCGGCGTCCCAAAAGGCCGTAGTGCCACCGTTGCCGAGCGCGACCTCGTAGCCGTCGGGCAGCGAGAAAAGCTCCGCGAGGCCGCCGCGTACGCGGGCGACGAGGTTGCGGACCGGCTTCTGACGGTGCGACGTCCCCATCAGCTTCGACTGCTCAGCGAGCTTGGCGAGGGCCTCCGAACGCACCTTCGAGGGCCCGCAGCCGAAGCGGCCGTCGGCGGGCTTGAGCTCCACGGGAATCTGAGTAGTCGTCTCGGTCGTCACGGGACGCGACAGGTTAGTGGGAGGGACGGGTGGACTACTCCTGGACGAAGTCCGTAGGCTGCCGGGTCATGGGCGACGACACAGGGATCCAGGTGACCAAGGGCGAGGGCTACGCCGTCGCCGGCCTCGACGACCTCGGCGAGGGCTACGGCTTCCGCAAGATCCGCAAGGGGCTGGGCGTCACCGCCTTCGGAGTCAACGCGATCGTCCTGCCGCCCTCCTACGAGACCGGCCGTCACTACCACGACGAGCAGGAGGAGCTCTACTTCGTGCACAGCGGGCGAGTCGGGATCGAGTTCGGCGACGGCTCGACCCACGAGCTCGAGGCCGGCGGCCTGGCCAGGGTCGACGCCGCGACGGTCCGCAAGCTGAAGAACCTGAGCGACTCAGAGGACGCCGTCTACGTGATCGTCGGCGGCAAGGACGGCTACGTCGGCCGCGACGGCAAACTCCCCGAGGGCGAGTCCCGCTTCGGCGACCACGGTCCGCCCGGCGCCTGAGCGATGCGCCCCTTCGGGCGACTCACGGCCGCCGCCTCGCAGCTCCTCAACGAGCGCGGCATCTACCTCGGCCGCCGCTCGACCAAGCTCCACGTCGCCCTCTACCGTCTCTCGAGGGGCAGGCTCGGCGGCCACATCCCCGGCTGGCCCGAGGCCCGCATCGCGCTGCTGGATCACACCGGGGCAAAGACCGGGGCAAAGCGCACCTCCCCCGTCATGTACCTGGAGGACGGGGAGGCGATCGTCGTCATGGCCTCCAAGGCCGGCCAGCCCACGAACCCCGCCTGGTTCCACAATCTGATGGCGCACCCCGACACCACCATCCAGACCGGCCCAACCGTCCATCAGGTCCACGCCAGCCTCACGACCGGCGAGGAGCGCGCCCGCCTCTGGTCCCGCTTCGTCGAGATGTACCCCGGCGCGGACTTCTACCGCCGCAACGCAGAAGGCCGGGAGATCCCGATAGTCGCTCTGGATCCGATCTGACGGCCTGAGGCCAAGCAGGTCGGCAGACGCAGGGAGCGTGGCGTGCGTACAGCACGCGAGCGACCGAGGGCGCTGAGATGCGCCGGCCTCAGGCCGTCAGATCAGAACTCCTGGTCGATCCAGGGCATCTTGTCGCGCATCTCCTTGCCGACGCCCTCGACCTGATGGTTCTTGCCCTCCTCGCGCATACGCGAGAGGTTCTCGCCGCCGGCGCGGTTCTCGGCGATCCACTCGCGGGCGAACTCGCCGGACTGGATCTCGCCGAGGATCTGCTTCATCGCGGCGCGGGACTCCACGCCGATGACGCGCTTGCCGCGCGTCATGTCGCCGTACTCGGCCGTGTTGGAGATCGAGTAGCGCATGCCCTGGATGCCCTTCTCGTACATCAGGTCGGCGATCAGCTTCAACTCGTGCAGGCACTCGAAGTAGGCGAGGCGCGGGTCGTAGCCGGCCTCGACCAGGGTCTCGAAGCCGGCCCGGACCAGCTCGCTGGCGCCGCCGCAGAGGACGGCCTGCTCGCCGAAGAGGTCGGTCTCGCACTCGTCCTTGAAGGTCGTCTCGATGACCGCGGCGCGGCCGCCGCCGATCGCCGAGGCGTAGGCGAGGACGAGGTCATGGGCGTTGCCGGTGGCGTCCTGGTGGACGGCCATCAGGCAGGGCACGCCGGCGCCTTCCTCGAACTGACGGCGGACCAGGTGGCCGGGGCCCTTGGGCGCGACCATGCCGACGTCGACGCCGGCCGGCGGCACGATCTGCTCGAAGTGGATGGCGAAGCCGTGGGCGAAGAGCAGCAGGTTGCCGGGGGCGATGCCGTCGGCGATCTCGGACTCCCAGATCTCGGCCTGCTTCTCGTCGGGCAGCAGGATCATCACCGCATCGCCGCGGCTGGCGGCTTCGGCGACGTCGAGCACCTCGAGGCCGGCGGCTTCGGCTTTGGCGCGGCTGGAGGAGTCGGGGCGCAGGCCGACGACGACGTCGACCCCCGAGTCCTTCAGGTTGAGAGCGTGCGCGTGCCCCTGAGAGCCGTAGCCGAGGATGGCCACGGTCTTGCCCTTGAGCAGCGAGAGGTCGGCGTCCGAGTCGTAGAAGATGTCTTTGGCCATAGGCGGGCGACTCTAGCGGAGGGCGCGCCGCATCAGCTTGCCCGAGGGCGTGCGCGGCAGCGCCGCGGCGAGCTCGACTCGCTTCGGGACCTTGAACCCGGCCAACGACTCGGCGCAGTGGCGGCGCAGGTCGTCCGGACTGGCCTGCGAGCCCTCGACGAGGACGACGATCGCGGTCACCGCCTGCTGCCACTCGGGGTCCTCGCGGCCGACGACCGCCGCGTCGGCGACCTCCGGGTGGCGGAGCAGGACTTTCTCGACTTCGGCCGGGACGACGTTCTCGCCGCCGCTGACGATCATGTCGTCGATGCGGTCTTCGATGTAGAGGAACCCTTCCTCGTCGATGCGGCCGAGGTCGCCGGTGTGAAGCCAACCGTCGGCGTCGGCCCGGTCCGGCGCCACGGTCGGGCCCTGGACCAGGATCTCGCCGTCCTGGATCCGCAGGTGCGTGGTCAGCAACGGCCGGCCGGCCGAGCCGAGCTTGCGCCGGGCGTCGGCCGGCGCGAGCGTCGTCACCTGCGAGCAGGCCTCGGTCAAGCCATAGGTCTGGACGACGGTGGCGCCACGCCCGAGCGCCTCCTCGAGGGCATCCTCGGGGACCGGGCCGCCGCCGACGAGGATCGCGCGCGGAGCGGAGAGGTCGGCGCCGGCGTCGAGCAGGCGCGCCAGCATCGTCGCCACCAATGAGACGACGGTGATCCCGTCGCGCTCGAGCGAGGCGGCGACGCGGTCGACGTCGAAGCCGTCGTGGACGACGGCCGTCGTGCCGTAGATGACCGAGCGCATGACGATGCCGAGGCCGGAGATGTGGCTGAGCGGCAGGCAGCAGAGCCAACGGTCCTCCGGCTCGACGCCGATGTTGAAGGCCGAGCCGACCGCGCTCCAGAGGAAGTTGCCGTAAGTGAGGCCGATGGGGTCCGGCGCGCCCGTGCTGCCGCTCGTCATCACCTTGCAGGCAAGCGCGTCCATGTCGTGCTCGCCGAGCAGCGGCATGTCGGCCTCGGTCTGGGTCAGCTCGCCGGCGTCGTCGAGGTCGATCGCCAGTTCCTCGGCGGCGATCGCGGCGGCGCGCTCGGCAGCGGAGAGCCGCGGGCCGAGCGCCAGCAGGACCGCGCCGAGCTTCATCAGGGCGTGGACGAGGACGACCTGCTCGCGACGCGGGTGCATCGTCATCGCGGCGAGCGATCCGCCCCGCACCCCCTGCGCGGCGAGGCGCCGGGCCACCCAGGTCGCCTCCGCCTCGAGCTCGGCGTAGGTGACCTCGGCGCCGTCAGCGATCAGCGCCGTGCGCTCGGGGCAGCTCTGCGATCTCTGGGCCAGCCAGTCGTCGAGTTTCATCGGCGGGATATCGTGCGCATCATGCCCCAACGACCGAAGCAAGCACCCTCCGAGGACAAGCTGTACGCGCCGATCGAGTGGAAGGCGGTGGGCGAGTACGAGGACATCCGCTACGAGGTGGCCGACGGGATCGCCAAGGTGACGATCGACCGTCCCGAGGTTCGCAACGCCTTCCGCCCGCAGACGCTGATCGAGGTCTCGGCGGCGATGGAGCTGGCGCGCGAGGACGCCGAGGTCGGCGTCGTGATCCTCACCGGCGAGGGCCAGGACGCGTTCTGCTCCGGCGGCGACCAGGGCGTGCGGGGGGACACCGGCTACGTCGCCGAGGGCGCCTCGATCGGCCGCTTCCACGTCACCGACCTGCAGGTGCAGATGCGGCGGTTGCCAAAGCCGGTGGTGGCGATGGTCGCGGGCTGGGCCGTCGGCGGCGGCCACGTGCTGCACGTCTGCTGCGACCTGACGATCGCCGCCGACAACGCCCGCTTCGGGCAGACCGGTCCGCGGGTCGGTTCCTGGGACGGCGGCTTCGGCGCTTCGCTGCTGCGCGACCTGGTCGGGACCAAGCGCGCAAAGGAGCTCTGGCTGCTCTGCCGCCAGTACGACGCCGAGGAGGCGCTCGAGATGGGGCTGGTCAACGCGGTCGTGCCGCTCGCCGACCTGGAGCGCGAGACGGTCGCCTGGTGCCGTGAGATGCTCGCCCTCTCCCCCTTCGCCCTGCGCCTGGTCAAGGCGAGCTTCAACGCCCACGAGGACGGCTACTCGGGCATCCAGCAACTGGCTCACGACACCAACCTGCTCTTCTACGGCAGCGAGGAGGCGCGCGAGGGCCGCGAGGCGTTCAAGCAGAAGCGACGGCCCGACTTCGACCAGTTCCCGAGGCGACCATGAGGATCTGGGTGATGGCGGCGCGGCCCCGGACGTTGCCGGCAGCGATAGCTCCAGTGTTTGTGGGGACCGCGGCTGCCGTCGAATGGGCTGGGAAGCTTCCGAGGGTCGGTGCCTTCGTGGCTGCCTTGATCGGCTCGATCTTCATTCAGATCGGGACGAATCTCGCCAACGACTACTCCGACGCGCGGCGGGGGGCCGACACGGCGGACCGGCTGGGGCCGGTACGGGTGACGTCGGCGGGGCTGGTGACTCCGCAGCGGGTGCTGAACGCGACCTGGATCGCCTTCGGGGTGGCCGTCGTCTGCGGGATCTACCTCGCGGCGGTTGCCGGGATCGCGATCCTCGTCGTCGGCGCTTTCTCGATCGCCGCCGGCGTCCTCTACACGGGTGGCCCGCGCCCCTACGGCTACGCCGGCCTCGGCGAGGTCTTCGTCTTCCTCTTCTTCGGCCTGGTCGCGGTCAACGGCTCCTACTACGTGCAGCTCGAGGCGCTCGACGCGCTGCCGCTCGGCCTCTCGATCTCGCTCGGCTTCCTCGCTACCGCGATCCTCGTCGTCAACAACGTGCGCGACGTCGACACCGACAGGCGCGCCGGGAAGATGACGTTGGCCGTCCGCATGGGCCGCCACAACGCGGTGGTCCTCTATCGCCTGCTTGTCCTCGGCGCCTTCGTCGTCCTACCCCTCGCCCTGCTCGCCGGCGGCGGCAGCTGGCTGCCGCTGATCGGGCTCTTGGCGCTGCCGATGGCCTTCGGGCCGATGCGGACGGTGACCAACCGCACCGACGGCCCCTCGCTCAACGGCGCGCTCGCCGGCACCGGAGCACTGCTCGCGGTCTTCAGCCTGCTGGTCTCGGCGGGGCTACTGTTGGCAGCGTGAAGATTGCCTCGCTAGAGGTCATCCCCTACGCGCTGCCGTTTCGCAAGCCGTACGTGACCGCACGCGGGCGACTCGACCGGCGCGAGATGGTGCTCTTGCGGCTGCGCTCCGAAGACGGGCTCGTCGGGCTCGGGGAAGCGGTGCCGCTTTCGCTGCGTGGAGGCGCGTCGCTCTCGCGGGTCGTATCGGAGCTGGAGGCGCTGGGGGGGCGCGGCGCTCTTGACGAGGGGGTGCTTCGCGACGGCGCTACGACGTTCTCCCCCCCAGCCCGCTGTGCGGCCCTGACCGCCCTGCTCGACCTCCGCAGCCAGATGGCGGACGAGGGGTCTGGCGGGCCCGCCTCGCCGATTGAATGCAACGCGACCCTTGTCTCCGGCGCCCCCGCTGCGGTTGCGGAGGATGCACTGGCCTGGGCCACGGACGGCTTCTCGAGCTTCAAGCTGAAGCTGGGGGTCGGGGATGACGTCGGCCAGGTGCGGGCCGTACGCGAAGCGGTCGGCCTGGAGGCGCGCATCCGCGTCGACGCCAACGCGGCCTGGGACGTCGAGACCGCCAAGCGCACCCTCGGCGAGCTCGAACCGTTCGACGTCGAGCTCGCGGAGCAGCCGGTCGGCGCGATGGGCGAGCTGGCCGAGGTCGGCAATGCGACCTCGATCCCGATCGCCGGGGACGAGAGCATCGAGAGCAGCGCCGACGCGGAACGAGCGGTGCGCACCGGCGCCTGTGACTTCGCCGGGGTGAAGCTCTCCAAGGTCGGCGGCCCGGAGGCGGCAATCGAGATCGCCGAGGTGATGCCCTGTTTCCTCTCCAGCGCGCTCGACGGACCGGTGGGGATCGCCGCGGCTGCCCAGGTCGCCCAGACGCTGGATACGGCCCGCGGCGGCGGGCCGCGGCTCGCGCACGGCCTCGCCACCCAGCGCCTCTTCGCCTCGTCCATCGCCTCGATCGAATGCGAGCTTCGCGAGGGCATGCTTCACCCGCCTGCGGGGCCCGGCCTCGGCGTCGAGGTAGACGAAAATGCGCTGCGGGCTCATCGACTTGACCTTCGCTGACGGGTTTTTGACCCTATAGCGACCACAACCGATCAGAACCGCCCGGTGTGATGGTCGTCTAGGTTCCTGGCGTGGATACGACAAACGTCAACACGGCGCTTGCCTCGGCCTTCGTCGAGGAGCTGGCACGGGGTGGGCTGCGCCACGCGGTCGTCTCCCCCGGGTCGCGCTCGACGCCGCTGGCCGTGGCGCTCTGGCGCCAACCGGAGATAGAGGTCACGGTGATCGTCGACGAGCGTTCGGCGGCGTTCTTCGCCCTCGGCGCCGCGCAGGCGAGTAGGGCCCCAGTGGCGTTGCTCTGCACCTCGGGCACCGCAGCCGCCAACTACTACCCGGCGGTTTGCGAGGCGAACGAGTCCTCGATCCCCCTCATCGTGCTCACTGCCGATCGCCCGCCGGAGCTGCGAGGGGTCGGCGCCGGTCAGACGATCGACCAGCTGAAGCTCTACGGCGAGGCCGTGCGTTGGTTCTGTGAAGTCGGAACCCACGAGGCCGGCGACGAGGGGCTGCTCCACTACCGCTCGACGGCGTGCCACGCCCTCGCCCTCGCCCGTGGCGAGCCGCGCCCGGGCCCCGTCCACCTCAACCTGCCCTGGCGCGAGCCGCTGGCACCGGTGCCGGTCGAGGGCGCAGTTACGGCAACCGATGCGCTGGCGCTGGAGGGCCGCGGAGGCCGGCCACTAACCGCGGTGACACCGATCGACCTGGAGCCCTCGGCCTTCCTGCTCGACGAGGTCGCCGGTCACATCGCCGAGGCACGATCCGGCGTTATCGTCGCCGGCCGCCAGCTCGATCCCGCGCTGCGCGAGCCGCTGGCGCGCCTCGCACTCGTCGCCGGCTTCCCGATCCTCGCCGAGCCGACCTCGCAGCTGCGTTGCGGGCCCCACGATCTCTCGCGCGTCGTCGGCGCCTACGACCTGCTCCTCCGCGACGAGGGGTTCCGCGAGTCGGTGCGCCCGGATCTTGTCCTGCGCTTCGGCGAGATGCCGGCCAGCAAGCCGCTGCGCGCCTGGCTCGCCGCCAGCGGCGCCGAGGAGATCGTCGTCGACCCGCGCTGCGGCTGGAACGAGCCGACGCGGCGGGCGGCGGCGCTGCTGCGCGCCGATCCGACCGAGCTGGCGGCCGGCTGGGCCGCGCGCCTGGGCGAGGAGCGGCCGGCGCCGGCCCGCTGGCTGGAGGCCGAGAACGTCGCGCGCGAGGCGCTCGCCGCGGCGCTGGAGGAGATCGAGGAGCTGACGGAGCCAGGCCTGCACGCGGCCCTCGGCCGCGCCCACGCCGACGGCGACCTCGTCTACACCGCGTCGAGCATGCCGATCCGCGACCAGGAGGCCTTCCTGCCGCCCTCGGCAACCGATGCGCTGTTCCTCTGCAACCGCGGCGCCAACGGCATCGACGGTCTCGTCTCGTCGGGGATCGGTGCCGCGCACGCCAGCGGGCGCCCGACGACGATCGTCACCGGCGACCTCGGCCTGCTGCACGACGTAGGTGGGCTCGCCGTGTTGCGCGACGTCGCCGCCCCCGTCCGAATCGTCGTCGTCGACAATGACGGCGGCGGCATCTTCGGCTTTCTGCCCCAGGCCGAAGCGCTCGACCCGGCCGAGTTCGAGGCGCTGCTCGGCACCCCCCGCGGGGTGAGCGTCGACAGGGCCGCCGCCCTCTTCGACGTCCCGCATATCCCCCTCGAATCCCTCGCGGATCTCCCGGGCGCCCTCGACGCCGGCACCGGCCTGATCGAGGTGAAGGTGGGCCGCACGGCCAATGTCGAGCATCACCGCGCCCTCTCCGCCGCGGTGGTGAAAGAGGTGAGCGGCGGGTGAGGCCCCGACAGGAGCGGCTGCACCACCTCGACGCGTTGCGGGCGCTGACGATGGTACTGATCCTGCCCGCGCACGCTCTAGCCCTGATCGGCCTGCAGAGCGGCTGGAACAGCCTCGAGGCGGCGACGTTCTGGACGATTCACGTCTTCCGCCTGCCACTCTTCTTCCTCATCGCCGGCTTTTTCGCCGCGCTGCTGCTCGAGACCCGGGGGCCAGGCGGCCTGGTCCGCAACCGGACCATCCGCATCGGGGTTCCCCTGCTGCTCGGAGTCGCGCTCGTCGTCCCCGTCCTCAACGTCTGCCTGTTTGAGGCCTCGGCGCAGCCCAACCGGTCGGCCGGCGGCGCGCTGGACACCCTTACGCAGGTGCAGCCGTCCTACCTCTGGTTCCTCTGGTACCTCGTCCTCCTCTACGCGATCGCTCTCCCCGCGCAGAGACTGGTCGGCCGCCGCCCCGCGGCCGCGTCGCTGCACAGGACTGGCTCGAAGCTCCTCGGTCACCCCCTGGCGCCGCTGCTGCTCGCGGTTCCCACCGGGCTGCTCCTCTACCGGCAGCCGGCCTGGATCGCGGGCTCGAGTCACACTCAGACCTTTGCGCCGGCGCCCGACCTCCTCGCCTACTACGGCCTCTTCTTCTTCTCCGGCTGGGCCCTCTTTGCGGTCCCGGGGCTGCGGAGCTCGATCGAGTCGCGCCCGGGGATCTACTCGCTGCTGGCCGGGCTTGCCCTGCCCCCGGCGCTCGCGTTCTACCTGTTGCACAGCCAACCCGCGATCGGCGCAAGCCGTGCGTTTCACCTGCTGGCGTTGCTGCTGCTCTCGATCTCCACCTGGTCGATTGCCTTCGCCCTGCTCGGTCTCTCGCGCCGTCACCTGTCAGACGAGAATCCACGCCTGCGGGCCTGGGCGGACTCGTCGTATTGGATCTACCTGAGCCATTTCGTTCCGATGGCCGCGCTCGCCGCCCTTCTCGTCGGCATCGCGATGCCGGGAACCCTGCGCGCGGCCCTGCTCGTCGCAATCACCTTCGCTTTGGTCTATCCGGCCTACTGGGCCTTCGTCCGCTACACGTTCCTCGGTCGCGTCCTGCACGGACCGCGCATCCGACCGCGGGCTGATCGCCTGCCCCCTACTCGGCAACCAGTGGTAGCAGCGCCTCCAGCTTGATCTCGGTCTCCGCCAGCTCGGCCGCCGGGTCCGAGCCGGTGACGACGCCGACGCCCGCGTAGAGGCGAGCCTCGCGATCGCGCAGCAGGGCGCTGCGCAGGGCGACGCAGAACTCGCCGTCTTCGGTCGCGTCCATCCAGCCGACCGGGCCGGCGTACCAGCCACGCTCCATCTCCTCCAGCTCGGCGATTGCCCGCGCCGCCGCCCCTCGCGGCTCTCCGCCCACTGCCGGAGTCGGATGCAGCAGACCCGCAAGCTCGACCGCGGAACGCGGCTCGGCGAGCTGGGCGACGATCGGCGTCGCCAGGTGCTGGATGTTGGCAACCGTGACGATCTCCGGCTCGGGCGCGGTCTCAACCCAGACGGCGTGTGGGCGCAGCGCACGGACGATGCACCCGGCGACGATCTCGTGCTCGCGACGGTCCTTGCCGCTGCGCAGCAGCTGCTCGCCGAGGTGATCGTCGACCGCCGGGTCCGAGCTGCGTCGGGTCGAGCCGGCCAGCGCAACCGTCGAGAGACTGGCGCCCGAGCGGCGCAGGAGGAGCTCGGGGCTTGCCCCCAGGAACGCCGCCTCCGGCGTCCCGCAACAGAAGCAGAAGCAGGAGGTGAACTGCTCGCGCAGGGCGCCGAAGACGGCCGCCGGATCGTGCGCGGACGATGCGCTCACCAGGACCTCACGGGCGAGGACGACCTTCGACATCTCGCCCGCCTCGATTCGCGCGGTCGCGGCCCCGATCATGCGTTCGAAGTCTTCGGGGGGCCGCACGCTGCTGATCTCGACGTTGCCCGGGTAGGGGTCGAGCATCGGCAGCGGCTCGCTGCGAAGGCCGGTGAGACGGGCTTCCATCCGGGCGACGATCGCCTCCGGGTCCTCCCCCGGCCGGACGGTCGCGTTGAGGGTGAGGAAGGTCGCGCTCCCGCTCCGACAGACCGATAGCTCGGGTAAGGCAAGCGAGGCCGGCGAGAACGAGGACCACGGCGGCGTGCCGCCGCCGTTCGGATCGAACGCCATCCCGCCGACCCAGACCGCTCCCGCCCCGGCGGGAAGCCCCCGCGGCTCGTCGACAACCAGCTCGCCGGAGAGACAGTCCCGCGCCAGGTCGCGAAAGCGCCCCGGGCCACGCGAGGTCACCTCGTGGGCGACCCCCAGCGCGGCAAGCGCAAACTCCCGATCCGGCTGCTCCCAGCAGAACCAGCGGTCCGACGCCAGCCTCGAAGCGAAGACCGCGGCGCAGGGATCGAGCGCCTCGACTTCGGCCGTGACGCTGACAACCGTCCTTCGCCCCTTGGCGAGAGCGCGCTCGACCGCGGGTCGCAGGCGCTCAGTCGCTGCCGCGAGCAATCGCGATCTCGCCAGTGCGGACCATCTCGATCAGGCCGTGCGGGCGGATCATCCGCTCGAAGGCCTCGATCTTGTCGGCGGAGCCGGTGACCTCGATCGTCAGCGCGCGGCGCGAGACGTCGACGATCTTGGCGCGAAAGATGTCGGCGAACTGGATGATCTCCGCCCGGTTCTCGACCGCGGCCGAGACTTTGAACATCGCCATCTCGCGGGCGACCGTCTCCTCTGGCTCCATGTCGCGGATCTTCAGCACGTTGACGAGCTTGTGCAGCTGCTTGGTCACCTGGTCGATCGGGTGCACGGCACCGTCGAGGGTGAGCGTGATGCGGGAGATGCTCGGGTCGTCGGTAGGGCCGACCGCGAGCGTGTCGATGTTGAAGCCGCGGCGCGAGAAGAGGCCGGCGACGCGGGCGAGGACGCCCGGCTTGTTCTCGACCAGGATCGAGAGGATGTGCTTGCGGCCGCTGAGCTGCCCGGGAACGCGCAGCTCCTCGAGCTTGACCACCTGTGGGGTTCCCGCCTCCATCAGCCCACCATGTCCCTGGCGGCCGCCCCGGCGGGAATCATCGGGAAGCAGTTCTCCTCCGGCGAGACGCGGACGTCGAGCAGCACCGGGCCGTCGGCTTCGAGCGCCTTCGCCATCGTCTGCTCCAGCTCGCCCGAGTTCTCGCAGCGCAGGCCGGTGGCGCCGAAGGCCTCCGCCAGCTTTACCCAGTCCGGGCTGGGACCCATCTCGACCGAGCTGTAGCGGCGGTCCCAGAAGAGCTCCTGCCACTGGCGGACCATGCCCATGTAGCCGTTGTTCATCAGGAAGACCTTGACGGGGATGTCCTGCGAGACGCAGGTCGCGAGCTCCTGGCAGTTCATGATCAGGCTGCCGTCGCCGGCGAGGCAGACGACCTCATCGTCGGGGCGGGCGACCTTGGCTCCGACCGCCGCCGGCAGGCCGAAGCCCATCGTGCCGAGCCCGCCGGAGTTGATCCAGTGCCGCGGCTTCTCGAAGCCGTAGTACTGCGCCGCCCACATCTGGTGCTGGCCGACGTCGGAGGTGACGATCGCGTCGCCGCCGGTGGCGCGGTGCATCGCCTCGATCATGAATTGGGGCTTGATCTCGCCGTCCTTGCCCTCGTCGTAGCGCAGCGGGTACTCGTCCTGCCAGGCCTTGATCTGCTTCCACCATCCCTCGAGTCGCGAGGGATCGGACTGCAGCGCCCGATACTCGCGGGTCAGCTCCGGTAGGACCAGCTTCGCGTCGCCGACGATCGGGATGTGGGCGGGAACGTTCTTGGAGATCTCGGCCGGATCGACGTCGATGTGGATGAACTTGGCGTGCGGGGCGAACTCGGTGAGCTTGCCGGTGATGCGATCGTCGAAGCGAGCGCCGATCGCGACGATCAGGTCGGCCTCGTCCATCGCGTAGTTGGCAGCGCGGGTGCCGTGCATGCCGAGCATCCCCAGCCACCGCTCGCCCGAGGCCGGGTAGGCGCCAAGGCCCATCAAGGTGGAGGTAACCGGGAAGCGGTCGGCGGCGGCCAGCTCGCGCAGCTCCTCCGAGGCGTTGGCGTTGACCACGCCGCCACCGGTGTAGAGGATCGGCCTGCGCGAGTTGGCGAGGGCCTTGGCCGCGATCCGCACCTGCTTGACGTTGGGCGCGCTCGGCGGTTTGTAGCCTGCGAGCTCGACCGGCTCGGTGCGCGACTCGTACTCGATGTCGGCGCGCGAGAGGTCCTGCGGGATGTCGAGCAGCACCGGGCCGGGGCGGCCGGTCGAGGCGACGTGGAAGGCCTCGTGCACGTACTCGGGGATCTGGCGCGGGTCGGTGACCGCGAAGGAGTGCTTGACGAAGGGCAGCGTCGCGCCGAGGATGTCGGCCTCCTGGAAGCCGTCGGTGCCGATCAGCTCGGTGCGCACCTGGCCGGTGATGAAGACCGTGGGGACCGAGTCGAGCATGGCGTCGGCGATCGCGGTGACGAGGTTGGTCGCCCCGGGCCCGGAGGTGGCGAAGGCGACCCCGACTTTGCCGGAGGCCTTGGCATAACCCTCGGCCGCGTGGCCTCCTCCCTGCTCGTGACGGACCTGGATGTGGCGGAACTCGGCGTCGACGAGCGCGTCGTAGGTCGGCAGGTTCGCCCCACCGGGGATCCCGAAGACGTGCTCGACGCCCTCGGCTTTGAGGCTCTGCATAAGCGCGTCGGCCGCTCTCATCGTGAGGGCGATGCTACCAGTGGCTCAGTGCGCACAACGCAGGGCTTTTGCCGGCTGCGCTGCCGCCCGCGGGCCCTGTCGCCGCAGGGGCCCACCGCCCTTCCGGTCGCTAAAGCGTCCTCAGGGCGGTTCCCCCTACGGCGCCACCCGCGGGAGGAGCGGAAATGGCAGAACGCCCCACCCCGACGACAGGACCCGCGCGCTGGTGCGGCTCGTCCCTACAGCTGCACCGGCGCGCCGGGGCTCCAGCGCGTGTGCGGGTCGATCGGAGCGAGGATCGCGCGGTCCTTGTAGCGCTCGAGCACGTGGATCATCGACTCGATCAGCTCCTCGCGCAAGAGGGTCGGCTGCAGGCCGAGGTCGAGCAGCTTGGTGTGGATCGCGTTGTAGTAATGCTCTTCCTTCTCGACGCGGGGGTTGTCGTAATGCTGGATCTCGACCGCGTAGCCGAGGTGCTCGCCGGCGTGCTTGACCAGCTGCGCAAGCTCGAGCACCGAGAACTGCTCGGTGAACTGGTTGAAGACGCGGAACTCGCCGGCCTCGGCCGGGTTCAGCGCCGCCAGCTCGACGCACTGCAGCGTGTCGCGGATGTTGAGGAAGCCGCGGGTCTGGCCGCCCGTACCGTAGACCGTAAGCGGGTGGCCGATCACGGCCTGCAGGCAGAAGCGATTGAGCACGGTGCCGAAGACCTCGTCGTAGTCGAAGCGGGTGATCAGGCGCTCGTCACCCGCCGCCTCCTCGGTCTCGATCCCGTAGACGACCCCCTGATTGAGGTCGGTGGCGCGCAGGCCCCAGGTACGGCAGGCGAAGTGGATGTTGGTCGAGTCGTGGACCTTCGAGCAGTGGTACAGCGAGGCCGGCAGCTTCGGGTATGGCAGCACGTCCTTGCGTCCCTTGTGCTCGATCTCGATGTAGCCCTCCTCGATGTCGATGTTGGGCTGGCCGTACTCGCCCATCGTGCCGAGCTTGACCAAGTGGCAGTCGGGAGCGTGGTCGCGGATCGCGAAGAGCAGGTTGAGGTTGCCGATCGTGTTGCCGAACTGGGTCTCGACCGCCTGCTCGCGCGAGGCCATCGAGTACGGCGCCGAGGCCTGCTGGCCGTAGTGGACGACGACGTCGGGCCGGACCTCGGCGACGATCCCGTCGAGGAAATCGCCCTCCTCGACCGAGCCGACGAAGCTGCGGATCTCGCTGCCGCCGGAGACCTCGCGCCAGGCCTCGATCCTCTCGTCCAGGGGTCGGATCGGGGTCAGCGAGTCGCCACCCACGCTGCCGACCCAGTGGCGGCGAATGAAGTTGTCGACGACGGCGACCTCGTGGCCGCGGGAGGAAAACCGAAGGGCCGTCGGCCAGCCCAGATATCCGTCGCCCCCAAGGATGAGAACGCGCATAGGTCGCGGCAGCGTAGCGGACCGGCCCGACGGGGACGCGCCATAGCATCCGGGCCGTGAGCGGCTTGGCGGAGCGAAATGGCGGCCGGGTGGGAGTCGTCGTGCTCGCGGCGATCCTGCTGCTCGGCGCCGGCTTGCGTCTCAACGAGGCCTGGAGCGGACGAGCGCCCGTCTACGACGCCGCCGGCTACGCGAAGATCGCCGCGAGCCTGGACCGGGGCGACGGGTTCACGGTTGGGCCGGGCGCGACCCAGCCCTCCAGCAACTACTCCCCTGGCGTTCCCCTTCTCGTCGCCGGCATCTACGAGCTCACCGGCGGTGTCCATGAGCGCACCGCCCGGATCGTCCTCGCCCTGATCGGAGCGCTCTCGGTGCTCTTCACCTACTTGATTGGGCGACGCCTCTCGGGGCCACTCGCCGGTCTGATCGGGGCTGGCGCGATTGCCATCTACCCGGCCCTTCTCGAGTACCAAGGCATGCTGATGGGTGAGCCATTGGCCGCGACATTGCTCTCGGCAGCCGTGCTGGCGACGCTCTGGGCAGACACCAACCGAAACCGCCCCTCGCGCGGGTGGCTGATCCCCGGGCTGCTGTTCGGCGCACTGATACTCGTCAGGCCCGAGTACCTCGGCGTCGTCTTGCTGGTGGGCTTGATGGTGCTTCTGAGGGAAGGGCGAGAGAACTGGCCTCGAACACTGGTTCCGCCGCTGTGCCTGCTGGCCGGTGTCGCGATAGTCGTGGTTCCCTGGACCGCGCGGAACGTAGTTGCTCTGGACCGGGTCGTGCCGGTGTCGACGGGGGGCGGGCAGGTGCTGTTCGCGGGGACCTACCTGCCGTCAGGTGGAAACCCGGAAAGGGTCGGCGCCGAGGTGGTGGAGCGACACCCCGGGCTGTTCGGGCCGCACGCGGTGGAACAGCTGCGGTTGGAGCAAATACTCGCCCGGCTGGCGGCGCAGCGGTATCCCGACGTCGAAACCGACAAGGCATTGGCACGGATGGGCCGGGAACAGCTCTGGGACGACGTCACCGAAGAGCCGGTGGAATACGCCGGGTTCGTGGTCAAGAAGGTGGCGCGGATCTGGTCGCACGGGCCGCGAGACATGATGCGCGAGCCAGGCTGGGAGCTGTTCCACTGGCTGCTCCTCGGCCTCAGCTTGATCGGCCTGGCCGTGCTCGCGAAGCGGCGGCGCTGGGAGGCGCTGTTGCTGGCGACGATCTTCGTCGCGATCACCGCGATCAGCGCCCTTCTCGTCGCATCACCCCGGCGCGTCCTCGTGATGATGCCCCTGGTCGCCGCCCTGGCGGGCGTCGGCTCCACCTGGCTCATCTCACGGATGCGCAGGTTGGCGACTGATCGATTGACCCACTCATAGGGTGGTAAATCGTTCAGCCGGTGGCGCTGCACAGGCGGATAGCCTGCCGCGATGGCTTCACCGAAGGACTGGCTGCACGGGCTCCCGGAGCGCCACGGGCGCGTCACCCTGATCCTGCTCGCGGCGATCCTGGTCCTCGGCTTCGGCCTGCGCGCCTACCGCGTGGTCGAGCCCCTGCCCTCCCCCGGCGACGACGCGCACGCCTACTACGCCCTCGCCAAGTCGCTGTACACCGAAGGCACCTACGGCGGTCCAACCTTCCACGACCCCAGCGACTGGTCTCCGGGCGCCCCCCTCCTCTACGCCGCCAGCTTCTACGCCACCGCCGGTGCCCGCGAAGGAACCGCCCGCATCGTCGAGATGCTCCTCGGCCTCGCCGCGATCGTCGCCGTCTACCTGCTTGGCAGGCGCATCAACTGTCGTCCTGCCGGCCTGATGGCCGCCTTCGCCGTGGCCGTATACCCACCCTTCATCCACTCCACTGGCGCCCTCTACAGCGAGCCCCCGGCCATCTTCACCCTGCCGGCGGCGGTCCTAGCTTTTCTCTGGGCTTCAGACCGACTTAGCCGCCCCTCGCGCGCCGCATGGCTCGTCTCTGGCCTCCTGTTCGGCCTAACGGCCATGTTCCGCCCCGAGTACCTGCTCGTCGGCATTGCCTTCGCCGTGCTCGCCCTGGTCCGCATCGGCCGCGCCCGCGGCTGGCAGCCGGGCCTGGCGGCCGCCGCGCTGTTGGCCGTCGGGATTTTTCTGCCGATCCTCCCGTGGGCGGTCCGCAACCAAATCGTCCTCCACCGCACGGTGCCGATCTCGACCGGGGGAGGCAAGGCGCTCTACGTGGGCACGTTCCTGCCCGCCGACGGCGAATACCAGCGGGTAAAGGCACGACTCCTGAGCCGCTACGAGCATCGGGACCTTCCGCCCCACTCCGAGGCCCTTGAAGAAGTCGACCCCACGCCCCTCTTCGACCGGGTCGCCGAAGAGCGCTATCCCGACCTTCCGCGCGACCAGGCCTTGGGCAAGGTCGGCAAGCAGAACTTCTCCAAGTTCTTCGGCGAAGACCCAGTGGGGTACATGGCGATGACCGCGCGCAAGACCTGGCGGATGTGGAGCAGCGGCATCGGCGAAGCGATGGAAAGCGCGGCCGGCCAGGTCGTCCAGGTGCTGATCGTCGCCCTGGCGATCGCGGGGCTGGGTGTCCTCGGCTGGAAACGCCGCTGGTGGGAGGCGATCGCGATGGCGACGCCGATCTTGCTCGTCACCGCGGTCGGCGCGGCCACGCTGGCCGCGCCGCGCCGCAACGAGGTGCTGATGACGCTGATCTTTCCGCTCGCGGCCACGGCGCTCGCGCGACTGGGCGCCGCCCTATCGTCTAGCCGGCAATGACGCCCTACGCAGGCATCTTCCCCGCCGAACTGACGGCGCTGCGCGCCGCCGGGCTGCTCGGCGCGGTCGGCCTGATCGCTTACGCGGCGGCCCGGCGCCGCTCGCTGCGCAACGCCGACGTGTTGATCCTGGTCTTCGCCGGCCTCGGCCTGGCCGTCGTCACCGGCACCGAAATCGTCAACGGCCTGCTCTCCGCCTTCTCCTTCGAGAAGGGCAACGGCGGCCGCATCCTCGGCCTCGCCGTGTTTGCGATCATCGTCCTCTTCCTGCTCGTTCTGCGCGCCCTCTCGCAGGCAGCGCGGAACGCGCGCCAGCTCTCGGCCGTGCTCGAGGGCCTCGCCTGGGAGGAGTTCCGCCAGGCCGGTCTGCCTGAGCGCTTCCAGGGCAAGGTCGCCATCCTCGTCCCCGCCTACAACGAGGCCGAGAATGTCGGCTACGTGCTCGACCGAATGCCGAGCGAGGTCTGTGGGGTGTCGACCGAGGTGCTCGTCGTCGACGACGGCTCGCGCGACGGAACCGCCGACGTCGCCGCCGAGCACGGCGCGGCCGTCGCCCGCCACGTGATCAACCGCGGTGGGGGCGCGGCTCTGCGCACCGGCTACCGGCTGATGGTCGAATCGGGCGCTGAGATAGTCGTCACCCTCGACGCCGACGGCCAGCACCTGCCTTCGGAGATGGAACGGCTGGCGAAACCGGTCCTCGACGGCGAGGTCGACGTCGCCCACGGCTCGCGGGTGCTCGGCCAGGCCGACCGCAACACGCTTTCGCGCGAGCTGGGCATCGTCTTCTTCAACCGTCTCGTCTCCTTCATCACCCGCACCAAGGTCAGCGACTGCTCCAACGGCTACCGCGCGGTGCGCACGACGGTCCTGCCTCAGCTCGTCCTCCGCCAGGAGCAATTCCACACCTCCGAGTTCATGATCGAGGCGATCAAGCGGGGAGTTCCCGCCAGGGAGGTCCCGATCACGGTCGAGCGCCGGCTGCACGGCCACTCGAAGAAGCCCGCGGTCTTCCGTTACGGCATGGGCTTCGCCAACGCGATCGTCCGCACCTGGCTGCGCTAGTGCCGCACGCCGGGGTGGCGGACGGTGGCCGGGTCCGGGAGGTAAAGGTCCGTGCCGCAGCGCGGACAGACCTGGACGTAGAGCTTGAGCGCCTTGCCACAGGTCGGGCAGGGGCGTTCGGGTTCGTCCTTCTCGACCCGGTAGAGGATCACGGCAATCAGGCCGAGCGGCGGCAGCACGGTGCCGATCAGCAGCCAGAGCCAGAACGAGCTGCCCTTGCCCTTGCCGATGATCGCCGTGGCTAGGCCGAAGAAGAAGGCGATGACGAGGTATTCCACGGCTCCATTGTCCCGCTCAGGCGCTTGGGGTGGCCGATCGTGCCGAGCTCGGAGATGTCGCGGGGGAAGGGCAGGCTGGCGGTCCAGTCGATCACGGCGCGCGCCTTGCGGGCGGCGCCCGGGATCTGGCTCATGTGGTAGGTACGCGCCATCCACCAGGCGGGGAAGCCGCGGAAGGTGCGGCCGCCGATCTTGCCGACCGCCTTGTAGCGGCCGAGGTTGACGAAGGCGGCGCTGCCCCTGTACGCGAAGGGGCGGGATTCGCCGATGCCGAGCTCGGCCGCAATGTTGCGGGCGGCGACGGGGCCCTGACGCACGGCGTGCTGCGCCGTCGGCGGGCAGAGACCGCCGCGCGGGTCGGGCGCCGCCGCGCAGTCGCCGATCGCCCAGACCGCATTCATGCCCTGCACCCGCAGGCGCTCGTCGACCGGCACGCGGCCGCGCTCTTCGAGCGGCAGGGAGAGCTGGCGCAGGCTGGGGTGCGGGGCGACGCCCGCGGTCCAGACGACCGTGCGGGTCGGCAGCGTCTCGCCCGTCGCCAGGCGCGCGGCATCGGCGCGGACCTCCTCCAGCGTCGTGCCGAGGCGGATGTCGATGCCGCGCCCGCGCAGCTCGCGCAGCGCGTACTCGGCCAGCTCGGCGTCGATCTCGGGTAGAACGCGATCGGTGGCCTCGACCAGCACCCAACGCATCCCGTGCAGGCGGGCTCGCGGATAGCGCTCGATCGCGTCGGCGGCGAAGTCCTGCAGCTCGGCCAGCGCCTCGAGGCCGGCGTAGCCGCCGCCGACGAAGACGTAGGTGAGCAGCTCGTCGCGGCGGGCGGGGTCCTCGGTGGCGTTAGCGGCCTCGAGCGTCTCAACCACGTGGTTGCGCAGCCAGATCGCGTCGGCGAGGCTCTTGAACCCGACCGCGTGCTCGTCGAGCCCGGGGATCGGCAGCGTCCGCGAGACCGAGCCGAGCGCGACCAGCAGCTGGTCGTAGGGCAGCCGCTCGACATCGCCCTCGCGGGTGCGCAGCTCGACCGTGCGGGCAACCGGGTCGTGGTCGGCGATCGCGCCCAAGCGCAGGTAGGTGCGGTCGAGGATCTCGCGCAGCGGCGTGACCACGTGGCGAGGCTCCAGCGTCCCCGCCGCCGCCTCGGGCAGGAACGGCGTGTAGAGCATGAAGTTGGTCTCGTTGACGAGCACCAGCCGCGCCGATTGCCGCGGCAGGATCCGCTCCAGCTCCCGCGCCGCCATCGCGCCGCCGAATCCTCCACCGGCGATGACGACGTTCCAGGCCATACTTCGAATCTAGCAGGCTTGTAACAAAGTGTTACAAGGCACAATTCGAGGGCGGCTTGCGCGGTCGACGGCGCAGCGTTAAAGTTTCGGCATCTGCGGTATTCACATTTGAACGGCCCCGGTTGCAGCCGGGGCCGTTTCTTATTGCGGGGGACCCAACCGGTCCACCAGCTTCGATGCGAGGACGATAAGCGCTCGCATGACGCCGGCAAACGCGATCAAGACCGCCGCGTTTGCGGTATCCACGCTCTAGATAAGGCAGAAACGAGCCGGCCTCTCCCCAGTAGACCAAGCCGCTGTCCGAGCAGGCTGGTGTCGGGGTCAGGTCCCCAGCTGCTCTCGGATCAACCGATTCACCTCGCCGCCGTCGGCTCGGCCCTTGGTCTCCTTCATCACGGCGCCGACGATGGCGCCGATCGCCTTGCCGTTGCCAGCGCGGATCTGCTCGGCGGCCTCGGGATTGGATTCGATTGCGGCGGCGACGATCGTCTCGAGCTCGCCGCTGTCGGAGATCTGGGCGAGGCCCTCTCGCTC
Organism: Solirubrobacterales bacterium; assembly: GCA_036379955.1. Classification (GTDB taxonomy): domain Bacteria; phylum Actinomycetota; class Thermoleophilia; order Solirubrobacterales; family 70-9; genus VRUE01. The sequence goes on along the minus strand of DASVFR010000016.1, from coordinate 33,556 downwards.
GACGATCTCAGCTGGGTCGCCGCCTTCGGCGACCAGTGCCGTCAGGACCTGCTTGGCGCTGCCATGGGAGACCTTCTTCTCGTGCGCCATCGCGACTAGCGCCGCAAGCGCGACTGGCTCGACCTTGGACTCGGAAGCTGTCACGTCCCCCCCGTCCTGGCGCAGCGCCGCAGCCAGCTCGCCGGTGACCCAGTTGGCGACGGTGCGCGGCGCGACGCCGCCAGCCTCCTCGGCCGTCCGCTCGAAATACCCGGCCGTCGACGGGTCGGCCGCCAGCAACACGGCGACGTCCTCGGCCAGCCCCATCTCTTCGTAGCGCGCCGCCCGCGCCGCGGGCAGCTCGGGCAGCGACTCGCGGGCCTCGCGCAGCATCTCCTCGCTCGGCGCGATCGGAACCAGGTCGGGCTCGGGGAAGTAGCGGTAGTCGTGCGCCTCCTCCTTGGAGCGCAGCGGGTGCAGGCTGCCGTCCTCGGGGTGGAAGTGGAGCGTCTCCTGGGCCACGGTGCCGCCGGATTCGACGATCTCGCGCTGGCGCGCCAGCTCGGCCTCTATCCCGCGCTCGAGGAAGCGGAAGCTGTTCATGTTCTTCAGCTCGGTCTTGGTGCCCAGCCCGGCGCTGCCAACCGGCCGCACGGAGATGTTGCCGTCGACCCGCAGGCTGCCCTCCTCCATGTTGACGTCGGAGACGCCGAGCTGGCGCACCGTCTCGCGCAGCAGGCGGGCCCAGGCGGCGGCCTCGGCGGCGCCGCGCAGGTCGGGCTCGGTGACGATCTCGACCAGCGGAGTGCCGCCGCGATTGAAGTCGACGAGCGAGGCGCCCGAGCCGTGGATCCGGCCCGACTCGCCGACGTGGATCATCTTCGCCGCGTCCTCCTCGAGGTGGGCGCGGTGGATGCGGACATCGCCGAGGCGGCCCGCGCCGGCGATCGGGATGTCGTACTGGCTGATCTGGTAGGCCTTCGGGCTGTCGGGATAGAAGTAGTTCTTGCGGTGGAAGATCGAGCGCGGCGCGACCTCGCACTCCAGCGCGGCGGCGATCTTCAGCGCGTAGTGGATCGCCTGCTCGTTGACGACCGGAAGCACCCCGGGATGCGCCAAGCAGACCGGACAGGTGTGCACGTTGGGCTCCTCGCCGAAGGAGAGCTCGCAGCCGCAGAACATCTTCGTCCGCGTCGCCAGCTGGACGTGGATCTCGAGCCCGATCACCGCCTCCAGCTCAGCCATCCTCGCCCTCCTCCCCGCTTCCGGTGCGCCTTTTCCGGTCTATTCCCGGAAAAGGCGCACCGGAAGGCTTGGCGTCGAATGCGATCGCCTGCTCCAGGGCATAGGCGGCGTCGAGCAGCTTCTGCTCGCCGAAGGCCGGGGCAGCGATCTGGAAGCCGACCGGGAGCGGGGGGCCGCCGCCGGGGGGCTTGGCCAGTCCCGCCGGAATCGATATCGCCGGGATCCCAGCCAAGCTCATCGGCACGGTGAAGAAATCGTTGAGGTACATCGCCAGCGGGTCGGCCGTCTTCTCGCCCAGCCCGAAGGCGACCGAGGGCGAGGTCGGGGTGACGACGAAGTCGAACTCCGCGAAGGCGGCGGCGAAATCGGCCGCGATCTTCGTCCGCACCTTTTGCGCACGGCCGTAGTAGGCCTCGTAGTAGCCGGAGGAGAGCGCGTAGGTGCCGAGCATGATGCGCCGCTTCACCTCGGGCCCGAAGCCCTCGGCCCTGGTCCGCTCGTACATCTCGATCACGTCGCCGCTGGACTCGGCCCGCATCCCGTAGCGGACGCCGTCGTAGCGCGCGAGGTTCGAGGACGCCTCGGCGGGGGCGATCACGTAGTAGGCCGAGATTCCGTGCTCGGCGTGCGGCAGCGGCACCTCGGCCAGCGCGCCGCCGAGCTCCTCGATCCGCGACAGGGTCGCCTCGAAGACCTCGCGCACGCCGGGCTCGATCGAGTCGCGGGCAAGGTCGGTGGGGACGGCGAAGCGCAGACCCGCCAAGTCCTCGCGCTCGGGCAGGCGCGGCGCCTCGGACAACCCCACCGAGGTCGAATCGCAGGGGTCCTTCCCGTACATCGCGCCAAGCAGCAGAGCCGCGTCGGTGACGTCGCGGGTCAGCGGCCCGCACTGGTCGAGCGAGGAGGCGAAGGCGATCATCCCGTAGCGCGAGATCGCACCGTAGGTCGGCTTCAGGCCGACGATGCCGCAAAGCGAGGCGGGCTGTCGGATCGAGCCGCCGGTGTCGGTTCCGATCGCGCAGGGGGCGAGGCCGCCGGCGACGACCGCGGCCGAGCCGCCGGAAGAGCCTCCCGGCACCCGGCTCCGGTCCCAGGGGTTGAGCGCCGGGCCGTAGGCGGAGTTCTCGTTCGAGGAGCCCATCGCGAACTCGTCCATGTTGGTCTTGCCGAGATTGCCGAAGCCGGCCTCGGCGAGCTTGCGCACCGCGGTCGCGGTGTAGGGCGGTTCGTAGCCCTCGAGGATTCGCGAGCCGGCCGTGGTCGGCACGCCCTCGACGCAGAAGATGTCCTTGACCGCGACCGGGATGCCCTCGGGCGCCGAGTTGGGGCACCAGAGGTAGGCGTTGAGCTCGTCGGCGGCGGCGGCCTCGTGCCAAGCCTCGGCGTACTCGGCACGCGCGATCTCGCCCGCTTCGATCTTCGCGGTCGCCTCGGCGACCGTCAGCTCGAGCAGCTCGGCCGCCATCATTCCTCGGCCTGCGGCGAGGGGACGCGGAAGGCGCCGCGCTCGGGATCTGGAGCCTGGCTCAGCGCCACCTCGCGCTCAAGGCTCTCGTGCGGCACGTCGGGACGGAGCACGTTCTCGAGCCCGACCACGTGCGAGGTCGGCGGCACGTCGTCGAGTTCGAGCTCGCCGATCCGGTCGACGTGCTCGAGGATCCCCGAAAGCTCGCCGGCCATCTTCTCGACCTCGACCTCAGTGAGGCCGAGGCGGGCAAGCTTCGCCACGTGCAGGACCTGCTCTCGCTCGATCACGGCGGCGATTCTAGGCGCGCGGACGCCCTGCCGCCCGCCCCTATGCCTGCGGAGGCGGTGGGGGCGCGCCAGCGCCCGGGCCGCCGCCGAGGCGGTCGGCGGCGTCGCCGAAGGTGATCCCTTCCTCGCGCATCGCGCTGTAGCCCCCGTAGGCGATGCCTGCGGCGGAGAGCAGGCCGAGGAAGATCCCGACCTGGAGCGTGGTGTCGACCGAGACGCCACCGAACTGGCCGCCGCCGGGCGGATCGACGATCCGGTAGAGGATGAGGAGGAAGGCGAGGGCGCCGAGCACGGCGACGATCGTGTTGAGAGAGATCGCCGGCTCCAAATCGGCGTCGGTGAGCCTGACCACGGCGACGCCGACCGCGGCGAGGATCGCGACCACGAGGAAGATCGGGATCACGTCGAGGGCGTCCCAAGCGCTGCCGCCGACTCCGGAGATCGTGCCGGAGAACCCGGGCACCCCCGAGACCTCGACTCCGAACCAGTCGAAGAACATGAAGACGAAGAGGAGGATTCCCGAGGCCGTCGAGATCTTCTCCCCCGCGCTCAGCTTGTACAGGTCCATCAGCTCATCCTCCTCCGCGATCAGGGAACGAGTCGACCCTATACCCGCGCCCGGGCGGCGGCCAGGGTGTTCACGAGCAGCATCGCGATCGTCATCGGCCCAACCCCGCCGGGCACCGGGGAAATCGCCGCCGCGACCTCGACGACCGCCTCGAAGTCGACGTCGCCGCGCAGCCCCTCGTCGGTGCGGTTGGTGCCGACGTCGATGACGACGGCGCCGGGCTTGATCGCGTCGGCGCCGATCAAGCCCGGGGAGCCGGCCGCCGCGATCAGCACGTCGGCGCGGCGGCAGACGCCGGCGAGGTCGCGGGTCCGCGAGTGGCACATCGTCACCGTCGCATCGGCCTGCAGCAGCAGCCGCGCGACCGGCACGCCGACCAGCTTCGAGCGGCCGACGACGACGGCATCGGCACCCGAGAGCTCGACGCCCTCGCTGCGCAGCAGCTCGATCACGCCGGCCGGCGTGCAGGGGACGAGGCCCTCCATCCCGTGGGCGAGCAGGCCGGCGTTGAGCGGCGTCAGCCCGTCGACGTCCTTGGCCGGGTCGAGCGCAGCGACGACGCGGTCGGGGTCGATGTGGTCGGGAACCGGGAGTTGGACGAGGATGCCGTCGACGTCGCGGTCGAGGCCAAGCTCGCCGACCAGCTCGAGCAGCTCGTTCTCGCCGGTCTCCGCCGGCAGGCCATGATGGGCGGAGCGGATACCCGCCTCCTCGCAGGCCCGGTGCTTGCTGCGCACGTAGATCTCCGAGGCCGGATCGTCGCCGACGATCACCGTCACCAGCTGCGGCGTGCGACCCCGCTCCGCGGCAAAGGCCTTCACCTCCTCGGCGACCCGGGCGCGCACCGCGGCGCCGACCGCTTTCCCGTCGATGACGCGCGCAGCCAACCCGCTACCTCCTGCGAATCGGCGCATAGTCGGCCATCAGCTTGCGCTCGCTGCCGTCGCTCGCGAAGCGGACGACGACGATGCCGCCGGGCTCGACCGCGGTCACCACCCCTTCGCCGAAGGCCACATGGACGACGTCGTCGCCGGTGCGGAGCTCCAGCGTCGGAACGGGATCGATCGGCTCGGGCTCGGCGCCGGCGGAGACGGTCTCCCAGCCGAGGCCGGCGGCGGCGCCCGGGGCGCTCGAGTGGCGCTCGGTCAGCTCGGCCGGCAGCTCGTCGACGAAGCGCGAGGGCAGGTTGCGCTCGGCGCGGCCGAAGAGGCGGCGTTCGCGAGCCCAGGTCATGTAGAGGCGCCGCCGGGCGCGGGTGATGCCGACGTAGCAGAGGCGTCGCTCCTCCTCCTCGCCCCCCTCTTCCAGCGCCCGCATGTGAGGAAAGGCCCCGTCCTCACAGCCTACGACGAAGACCGTGTCGTACTCGAGCCCCTTGGCGTTGTGCAGGGTCATCAGCGTGATCAGCGACTCCTCGGCGCGCAGCCCGTCCTGCTCGGTGTAGAGGGAGATCTGCTCCAGGTACTCCTGCAGCGGGCCGATCTCGCTCTCCCCCTCGCTCTCGCGCTCGAAGTCGAACTCCTCGGCACCGGCGATCAGCGCTTCGAGGTTCTCGGCCCGCCCCTCGGCCTCGATCGTGCGCTCCGCCGCCAACGCCTGCAGGTAGCCGGTCTCGTTCAGCACCGCCTCGAGCAGGCCGGCCACCGGCCCTTCCCCCTCGGCCCTCTCGCGCAGACCCTCCATCGTCTCCTGGAAGCGGGAGATCGCCTTGATCGCGGCGGCGCTCATCCCCGGCACCTCCTCGACCCGTTCGGCGACCTCCCAGACCGGCAGCCCGGTGGTGTTGGCATGCGAGACGAGCCGCGCCTGGCTGGTGGCGCCGATGCCCCGCCGCGGCGAGTTGACGACCCGCGCGAAGGAGACCTGGTCGGCCGGGTTGGCGAGCAGGCTGAGGTAGGCGACCGCGTCCTTGATCTCGGCCCGCTCGTAGAACTTGGTGCCGCCGATCACCTGGTAGGGCAATTCGAAGCGGTTGAGCGTGTCCTCGAGCACCCGGCTCATCGCATTGGTCCGGTAGAAGACGGCGACGTCCTCGCGGCTGACGCCGTCCTCCTCGGCGAGGCGCTCGATCTCCCCCGCCACCCAGCGCGCCTCCTCGTGCTCGTCGGCAAGCTCGGAGAGGCGCACCGGCTCGCCGCCGGCGATCTCGGTCCAGAGCCGCTTGGGGCGGCGTTCGCGGTTGCGCTCGACCACCGCGTTGGCGGCGGAGAGGATCGTCTGGGTCGAGCGGTAGTTCTGCTCGAGCTTGACCGTCTCGGCCTCGGGGAAGTCGCGCTCGAAGTCGAGGATGTTGCGGATGTCGGCGTGGCGGAAGCCGTAGATCGACTGGTCCTCGTCGCCGACGACCATCAGGTTGCCATGCTCCTCGGTGAGCAGCTGCAGCAGCCGGTACTGAGCGTGGTTGGTGTCCTGGTACTCGTCGACGAGGACGTGGCGGAAGGTGCGGCGCCAGCGCTCGCGGGCCTCCTCGGAGAGCTCGAGCAGGTTGACGGTGCGGACCAGGAGGTCGTCGAAGTCGAGCGCGTTGGCTTCGAGCATCCGCTTCTCGTAGAGCGCGTAGACGTCGGCGACCGTTTCCTCGAAGACGCTGCCCTGGGCCTGGGCGTACTCGGCGGCGTCGACGAGCTTGTTCTTGGCCCCGGAGACCTGCGAGCGGATCGAGCGTGACGGATAGCGTTTCGGATCGACGCCGAGCTCCGTCATGCAGCGCTTCAGCATCCGCAGCGAGTCGCCCTCGTCGTAGATCGTGAAGCTGCGCGAGTAGCCGAGCTTCTCGGCGTCGGCGCGCAGCATGCGGGCGCAGGCGGAGTGAAACGTCGTCACCCACATCGCCCGCGTCGCGCGGCCGACCAGCTGCCCGACCCGCTCGCGCATCTCGCTCGCCGCCTTGTTGGTGAAGGTGATCGCGAGGATCTCTCCCGGGCGGGCCGCGCCGGTCGCCAGCAGGTAGGCGATCCGGTGGGTCAGCACCCGGGTCTTGCCGGAGCCGGCGCCGGCCAGCACCAGCAGCGGCCCCTCGCCGTGGCGGACCGCCTCGCGCTGGGGGTCGTTGAGGTCCGCGAGCAGGCGCTCGGCACGGTCGGCGCCAGGTTCGGTCGGCGCTCCGGCGGCGTCCATCGGGGCCTCGGACTCGGTCTGCAGCATCGTCCCGAGCATAGTCCGGGACCCGGCCGGGTCAGCCACCGGCGGAGGAGCGCCCGGTGCGCTCGCGCAGCTCGGTAGCGGCCCCGTCCGGGGCCGTGCCGCCATCGAGCTCGGCGAGCCGCCGCTCGAGCGCGACGATGCGCTGCGAGAGCGTCTTGATCGCCTCGGCGATCGGGTCCGGCAGGTGGATCCAGTCGGCGTCGGGCCCCTCGACCCGGCGGCCGTCGACCTTGACCGGGTGGCCCGGGTTGCCAACCACGGTCGCCTGCGGAGGGACGTCCTCGATCACGACCGTGTTGGCGCCGATCTTCGCCCCGTCACCGACGGCGATCGGGCCGAGCAGCTTGGCACCGGAGCCAACCGTGACGTTGTCGCCAAGGGTCGGGTGGCGCTTGCCGCGCTGGAATCCGGTGCCGCCCAGCGTCACTCCCTGGTAGAGGGTGACGCGCTCGCCGATCTCGGCGGTCTCGCCGATGACGACGCCGGCGCCATGGTCGATGAAGAACTCGCGGCCGATCCTCGCCGCGGGGTGGATCTCGATCCCAGTCACCGCGCGGGTGACGTAGGCGAGGACCCGGGGCGCCAGCGGCACCCCGGCCTCGTTCATCGCGTGCGCGAGGCGGTGGGCGAGCAGCGCCTGCACGCCGGCCCAGCTGAGCAGGATCTCCAGAGTCGAGACGTTCTGCGCCGCCGGGTCGCGGTCGCGGGCGGCGGCGACGTCCGCGCGAACCTCCGAGATCAGTCTCTTCCAGCGACTCACGGTGAGAAGAAGGGTAGGGACACGTAGCGCTCGCCCGAGTCGCAGACGACCGTCACCACCCGTTTGCCCTCCATCTCCGGCCGCGCCGCAACCTCCAGGGCTGCCTTCACGTTGGCCCCGGCCGAGATGCCGGCGAGCACACCCTCGCGCTGGGCGGTGAGCCGCGCCATCTCCAGCGCGTCCTCGTCGGAGACGGCGACGATCTCGTCGATCACCGAGCGATCGAGCACCTCGGGGACGAAGCCGGCGCCAATGCCCTGGATCTTGTGCGGGCCCGGCCTGCCGCCGGAGAGGACCGGCGAGCTGGCCGGCTCGACCGCGACGACCAGGGTCTCGGGGCTGCGCTCGCGCAGTACCTGACCGACCCCGGTGATCGTCCCCCCCGTTCCGACCCCGGCGACGAAGGCGCCGACCTCTCCACCCGTGTCGCGCCAGATCTCCTCCGCCGTGGTACGCCGGTGAACCTCCGGGTTGGCGGGGTTGGAGAACTGCTGCGGCATGAACCCCTTGCGCTGCTCGCAGATCTCCTCTGCCAGCTCGACCGCCTCGGTCATGCCGCCCAGCGAAGGCGTCTCCCGCACCTCGGCGCCGTAGGCGCGCAGCAGCTTCGTCCGCTCGCGGCTCATCCCCTCGGGCAGGGTGAGGATCAGCTCGTACCCCCGGGCCGCACAGACCATCGCCAGCGCGATCCCGGTGTTGCCGCTGGTCGGCTCGACGATCACCGACTTGCCCGGCTCGATCAGCCCCTCCGCCTCGGCTGCATCGATCATCGCCACCCCGATCCGGTCCTTGACCGAGCCGCCGGGGTTGAGGTACTCGAGCTTGACGCAGACCTCGCCGGGCAGCCCCTGGCCGAGCCGCGAGAGGGCGATCAGCGGCGTCTCGCCGACGACCGCAGCCGCATTGTCCGGGACGTTCACGGCCTCGACCCCGGCGCGGGGTCGCACGAAGTGAGGTGGCGCACGTCGACAGCGTAGTGCGATGCTCCGCCGGCAATGTCGAGACCCAAGCAGGCGATCGTCGTCGCGGCCGCCGCCATGGCCCTCCTATTCGTGGCGCTGCTCGCTGTGCTGGCCTTCCGCCCCGCCCTCTTGCTCGGCGTTGAAGGAGACGCCCTCGCCCACTCGGTCGATTCGAACTTGCCCTCGATCGGCGATCCGGGCCGCTGCGAGCGCGATGCCGGCGGCAACTGGGTCTGTCACGTCCTCTTCGAAGACGACCCCGGCAGCGGCGGTGGCTACGTCGTCTATGAGGTCGTCGCCAACGGGATCGGCTGCTGGCACGCGAGGAGGCCTGCCGGCTCGCGAAGCGGCGACCGGCTGCCGGCGAAGATGCACGGCTGCATCTACCTCTGGGACTTCTAAACCCACCAGTTGCGCCGGCCCTCGACGTCTTCGCGCGGGGACTCGCCGAGGTTGGGCGCGCCGATGACGAGGATCTCGAGGCCCTCCGGTCCGGCCTCGTAGCCTCGCCACGTACCGGGCGGGACGCGCACCGCGTCCCATGCCTTGAGCTCGACGACCTCGTCGTCGAGCTTCATCCGGCCGCTGCCACGCAAGACCACGTACACCTCCTCCTGCCTCTTGTGCGTGTGGCCGTAGGGAAAGCGATACCCGGGCGGGATGCGCTGGTAGCCAAGGCCGGATCTCTCGAGCTCGAGAGCCTGGGTCGCCAAGCGAAACTCCAGGTTCGGCGCGCCGTCGAAGTTGGATCCGACATCCTCCAGATCCTCCTTGATGTTCCTGAGCGTGAACGGCACGGTGCGACCCTAGATGAAGTACATGCCGCTCCCGGCGGCCTCGGCCTCGCGGCGGGCGACTTCGGCGATCGTCGTTTGGGCGAAGACCTTGCGCAGGGCGGTGACGCCCTCGACCCAGATGCCGCCGGCCTCGTCGGCCTCTTCGCCGACCTTGCCGTCGAGGGCCTGGACGACCTCGAGCACGGTGATCTCCTCGGCCGGTCGGGCGAGGGTGTAGCCGCCTCTCATCCCCCGGTGGCTGGTCAGGAGCCCGCTCCTGCGCAGGGTCGAGAAGAGCTGCTCGAGGAACTGCTCCGGTATGTCGCGCCGCTCGGCGAGCTCCTTGATCGGCACCGGCCGCTCGCCCGAACGGGCCAGCTCCGCCATCGCCACGACCGCGTAACGGGACTTCGAGGTGATCGAGATCACCGCCGGTTTGTACCGCACGAACCGGACCAGGCCGGTTAGGATCGGTGTTTAGGCTCCAGGGCTGGCAGTGGAGCCGTCAGCGAACCCGAGAGATCGGAAGCGGTTCTGAACGAGCGTCCCCAGTGCCTAGTCATCGACGGTCACCCGATCGTCCGGCTCGGCATGCGCCGGGCGCTCGGAGAGGACTTCGAGGTCCAGGAGGCCGTCTCGCGCGGCGAAGCAGTCGAGCTCGTGCAGGACATCGGCGGTTTCGACGTCGCGATCCTCGACATGCGAATCGGCGCGGACGGAACGGTGCTGGGCGTCGACCCCCGCGATGCGATCAGGGCGATGCTGCGGGCCGAGCCCGCGATGGGGATCGTCGCTCACGGCAACCGCGCCGAGCGCCATCTTGCCAGTGCCGCGCTGCAGGCCGGCGCCAGCGCCTACATCGCCCGCACCGCCAGCACCGAGGAACTGTGCCGCGCCGCGCGGGCGGCAGCGTCGCAGGAGCGCTTCGTCGACCCGGACGTTCCGCCCCGTGGTAGTCGCGGCAAGGTGACCAAGCGCCAGCGCGAAATCCTCCAGCTGCTCGCCAACGGCGAATCGACCACCGTCGCCGCCCGCGAGCTCGACCTCAGCGAGGAAACGATCAAGACCCACACCAAGAACGCCCTGGCGCGCCTGGGAGCCCGCAACCGCACGCACGCGGTGGCGATTGCTTTGCGAGAGAGCCTTATCGAGTAGCTCCCCAGCCCGCGGGTCCTGTCGCGCTACGGCGAGGAGACGCTCGCGCAGGGCCCAGTCGCTTATCTGCAAGCTTCCCAAGGACGGAAGCTGACCCGAAGACGCTTCTCCCGCGGGTGGCGCCGTAGGGGGAACCGCCCTGAGGACGCTTTAGCGACCGGAAGGGCGGTGGGTCCCCTGTGGCGACAGGACCCGCGGGCGACCGCGCCCCCGAGTCAGATCCAGCCGTGGTCGCGCGCGGTCAGCACGGCCTGCGCCCGGTCGACGGCGCCGATCTTGCCGTACACGTTGTGCAGGTGCGTGCGAATCGTCGAGACCGAGAGCTGCATTTCGCCGGCGATCTGCTTGTAGACCATCCCTTCGGAGAGATGGCGCAGAACGTCGAGCTCGCGGGCCGAGAGCGGACAGGGCTCGTTCGAGCGCGAGTGGTCGCGGTGCGAGCAGGGCAGCTCGTAGAGCAGGTCGCGCAGCGCGTCTGGCTCTAGCCCGCACACCTGGGCGCTCTCGCGCAGGCGCTCCGGGCTGATGGCCTCTCCCTGGCCGTAGTGGGCGACCATGTCCGCGGTGCCGACGAGCGCCGCCAGGCCGGTCGCGTCCTGCGCGTGATGGCGCTCGATCGCGACGGCGATCCGCTGCGGCAGATTCCAGCGCCTGGCCAGCACGCCGCCGACCACCGCGTGGTCGATCCCGAGCCTGTTGCGCTCCTCCCGCAACCGCTGCTCGGGCGTTTTGGCGACCGCGTCGATGCAGCCGGGGTCCCGCGGGTGCAGGTTGCAGATCACCAGCCTGCCGATGTCGTGCAGGAGGGCGACGAGGGCAAGTTCGTCGCGGCCGTCCCAGCCCACCGCCCTGCCGATCTCCTCGGCGGCCTGCTGGGTCGCGAGCGCGTGGACGCGGAAGCGCTCCGGCCGCAGCTCGCGGCTTCCGTTGGGCTCGAAGAAGTCGAAGACCGGCGCCGTGCCGGCGACCGCCAGCACTCCGGACGGCTTGATCGCCTCGACCGCCTCCGGCACGGTGGCGACGACGCTGGCGGCACCGATGCTGCGATTGGCGAAGCGCATCACCGCGATCGCCAGGCCGACGTCGGACTCGACCGCCTCGATCACCTCGGAGGCGCGCGAGGTCTCAGCGGTCGCGGCGCGAACGACCCGTGCGCGGGACTCCATCAGCACCGGGAACTTCTCGACGGCCTCGAAGGCGGCCGCCAGGCGGGCACCGGGGGCGGGCTTGGCGTGGGCGCCATTGCCGTTGGGATGGGCTACTCCCGATTCGGCCTTGCCGTTGGTGTGCGCTTTCGTCGACTGCATGGCGGGTCCAGTTGCCACCCTCATCGGCAGGAAAGGACGCCCGGTTTAGCTTGCCCATCCCCAAAATTAGGGTGGGCCAAACGGTCATTTGTCCAACCAGTCGAAGTGTCTTGGGCGGTGTTGTCCGCTAGGAATGGAGGCGCGCGAGGGCGGCGTCGATGCGGGCGAGCGATTCTTCCGGGCCGAGGACGGCGAGCGACTCGAAGATTCCGGGCGAGACCGACGTGCCAGTGATCGCGACCCTGATCGGCTGGTAGACCCGTCCCGGCTTGACGTCGAGCCGTTCGGGCAAAGGCGCGAGCGCGCCCTCCACGCCAGCCGCGTCGAACTCGCCGACGCCCTCCAAAGCCGCGCGGGCGGCTTCGAGCGTCGCTGGCGCAGCGTCCTTCATCACCTTCGCCCAGGCCTTCTCGTCCGGCATAGGCGGTTCGAAGAGGAAGCGGATCAGCGGCCAGACCTCGGCCAGCGTCTGCGCTTTCTCCTGGGCGATCGCGCAGGCCTTGCGCAAGCGCTCGTCGGCGTCGCGTCCGATGTGCGCCGCGACGGCCGCGGTGTACTCGTCCAGCGGCAGCTCGCGCATGAAGCGACCGTTGAGCCAGCGCAGCTTCTTCTCGTCGAAGATGGCGGCGGCCCTGCCGACGTCCTCGACGCGGAAGCGCCGGATCAGCTCTTCGGTCGACATCAGCGTGGTGTCGTCGTCCGTGCCCCAGCCAAGCAGCGCCAGGTAGTTGCGCACGGCCGCCGGCAGGTAGCCGGCGTCGCGCAGCTCCTGCACCGAGGCGGCGCCGTGGCGCTTGGAGAGCTTCTTGCCATCGGGCCCGTGCAGCAGGGGAAGGTGGGCGTACCGCGGCGCCTCGTGGCCGAGAGCCGCGAGGACGAGCAGCTGCTTCGGGGTGTTGGAGAGATGGTCGTCGCCGCGCACCACCTCGGTCACGCCCATCTCGGCGTCGTCGACGGCGACCGCGAAGTTGTAGAGGACGGAGCCGTCGCCGCGGGCGATGACGAAGTCGTCGTAGCTGCGGTTGGGAAAGCTGACCGGGCCGCGGATCAGGTCGTGGACGACGGTCTCCCCCTCGTCGGGAACGCCCAGCCGGACCGCCGTTCCCTCCTCTTCGACCGGGGTGCCCCGGTAGCCTCGATCGGCGCCGTGCTCGGCCTTCCAGGCCTCGACCTCCTTCGCGGTGGCCGAGTCGTGGTATGCGTGGCCGGACTCGAGCAGCTGCCGCAGGGCGGCGGCGTGCCGGTCCGCCCGCTCGGCCTGCGAAACGGGGCCGATGTCCCAGTCGAGCTCCAGCCACTCCATCGCGTCGATGATCTGGGCGACGTTCTCCTTGGTAGAGCGCTCGCGGTCGGTGTCCTCGATCCGCAGCACCAGCTCCCCCCCACCGTGCCGGGCGGCGAGCCAGTTGTAGAGGGCCGTGCGCGCACCCCCGATGTGCAGGGCACCGGTCGGCGAGGGAGCGAAGCGAAAGAGCTGGCGGGTCTCGTCGGTCAAGGGCGAGGGCATGTTTCCACAGCGAGCCGAGAACGCGACGGGCCCGCCGAAGCGGGCCTGTCGCGAAGAGCACACCTTGACTAGGACCGCTCCGCGATATCGCGACCTACGACAGCCTCATAGGATGCGAATCGATGCTGATCGGTGCGCATGTCTCCACGTCTGGCGGCCTCGAGAAGGCGATCGAGCGCGGAGCGGAGCGGGGGTGCGAATCGATTCAGATCTTCAACCAGAGCCCGCGGATGTGGCGGCCGACCAAATACGGCCCGGAGGACTTCGCCGCGTTCAAAGAGGCGATGGCCGGCTCGCCGGTGGAAGCGGTGGTGATCCACGCGGTCTACCTGATCAACTGCGCCAGCAAGGACAAGGAGCTGCGCAAGAAGTCACAGGCCTCGCTGACCCACGCGCTGCGCATCGGCGACGAAATCGGCGCCGCCGGGGTGGTCCTGCATCCGGGGGCCCAGGTCAAAGAGCCGCTTGGCCCCTCGATGCGGCGAGCCGGAAAGACGATCGCTGCGGCGCTGAAAGACAGTGAGAGCTGCCCCCTCCTCCTTGAGCAGACCGCCGGCCACAAGGGCCTGCTAGGCCGCGACTTCGACCAGACCGCGGAGCTGATCGAGCTGGCCGGGTCGGGCAAGCGCCTCGGCCTCTGTCTCGACTCCTGCCACCTCTTCGTCCAGGGCTACGACGTCACCGGCGAGGCGCACCTCGCCAAGGTCGTCGACGAAGCCGACGCCAAGGTCGGCCTCGACCGCCTGCGCTGCCTGCACGTCAACGACGCCGCCGCCCCGCTCGGCTCCTGCCGCGACCGCCACGCCAACATCGGCAAAGGCGAGATGGGCAAACGCGGCCTCGAGGCCTTCCTCTCGGAGCCAAGGTTCGAGGGCCTGCCGGCCACCCTGGAGACCCCAGGCCCCGCCAAGAAAGGCCCCGACCGCAAGGAAGTGCTGGCCGCCAAGCGCCTCCGCAAAGTCGGTCTAAAGCGACGCGGCTAAGTCACCGCTGCATTGACCGTCTATGAGACGGCGAATGCAGCAGTGACGCTCGCGAAGCGGGCTTATTCGAAGCGGCTATTTGACGTGAACGCCTGAGATCGCGCGGCTGATCACCAGGCGCTGGATCTCGGAGGTGCCCTCGAAGATCGTGTAGATCTTGGCGTCGCGGTGCATACGCTCGACCGGGAACTCGCGGGTGTAGCCGTTGCCGCCGAGAATCTGGATCGCCCGCTCGGTCGACCAGACGGCGACCTCGCCGGCCTTCAGCTTCGACATCGAGCCCTCGGCGTTTTCGAACTTGTGACCGTTGCGGCCCATCCAGGCAGCGCGCCAGACGAGCAGGCGAGCGGCGTCGATCTCCAGCTTCATGTCGGCGAGCGTGAAGGCGATCGCCTGGTTCTCGACGATCGCCTTGCCGAACTGCCGGCGCTCTTTCGCGTAGTCCAGCGCGTACTCGTAGGCGGCGCGGGCGATGCCGAGCGCCTGCGCGCCGACCGTCGGGCGGCTTGCCTCGAAGGTCTGCATCGCCGCCTGCGACTTGGCCTTCTTGCCTTCGCGGACGCGGGCGAGCCGCTCGTCGAGCTTCTCCTTGCCGCCCAGCAGGCAGGCGCCCGGCACGCGGCAGTCGTCGAGGTGAACGTCGGCGGTGTGCGAAGCGCGCAGGCCGTGCTTCTTGACCTTGGCGCCCTGCTCGCAGCCCTTCGTCCCGGGTGGGATCACGAAGGCGGCGTGGCCGCGCGAGCCGAGCTCGCGATCGACCGAGGCAATGACGACGTGGACATCGGCGATGCCGCCGTTCGTCGCCCAAGCCTTCTGACCGTTGAGGATCCACTCGTCGGCGGCTTCGTCGTACTTGGCCGTGGTCCTGATCGCAGACACGTCGGAGCCGGCGTCCGGCTCCGACGAGCAGAATGAGGCGACCTTGGGATCGTCCGCGCTGCCGAAGCACTGCGGGATCCACTCGCCCATCTGCTCCGGGGTTCCCTGCCCGAAGATCGCGGCGACTGCCAGCGAGGTGCCCATGATCGCCATGCCGATGCCGGCGTCGCCCCAGAAGAGCTCCTCGTTGGCGATCGGCAGCGTCAGGCCGGTCTCGTCGGCCCAGAACTGGCCGAGCGCTTCGAAGCTGTAGAGGCCGATCTTGGCGGCCTCTTGGATCACCGGCCAGGGCGTCTCCTCGCGCTCGTCCCACTCCTCCGCCGCGGGACGGACGACGCCCTCGGCGAAGCCGTGCACCCACTCGCGGATGTCCTTCTGGTCCTGGTTCAGCTCGAGGGTGAACTTGGGCCCGCCCTCGCCTGCGCCGTCTGTGTCGCCCGTGGCCTCAGCCACCAGCGCCTCCGCCTCCGCAACCGCCGCTGTATCGCTCATGGCGACGAATTCTACACGGAACGATGTCGCGATTCGAGTCGAATTCGCCGGGGTGCAACGCGTTGTACCCGTTATGCATGTTGAAAACGTTGCACCCCGGGTGGGTGGGGCTCAGATGTCGCGCAGGTCGAAGGCCTTGATGCCCTCGGGGCCGCCGTCGGCGCAGTCAAAGAAGCGGCGGTTGACGCAATCGTAGGACTCTCCCTCGCCCTCGTAGGCGCGCTCGACCGAGAACTGGCAATGGGGCATCGCCTCGCCGGTCATCTTCACGCCGCCGAAGCCGCCCGGCTGCAGCACGGCGTCGAGCTCGACCTTGGCGCCGTAGACGCCCTGCATGCAGCCCACGTACTGCACGCCGTTGAGCATGTCGACGAAGCTGTAGAGGTAGCGGCAGCGCATCTCAAGGCAGCCGCGGGGCTCGACCATCTTGTCGCAGAAGGAGCGGCACTGACGGCACTCGCCCGTCTTCTCGCGTATCGCCGGCATGTGAGAAGTCTAGGGACCCGCGATCGCGTAAACCAGGCCTGGAGCTGGCTACGCGGCCAGTGCCGATGCGGATCCGAGCAGGTGGTCCAGCTCGCTGCGCAGGTGGGCCGACGGACGGACGCGGTAGGCGTCCCCCAGCGCGAAGCGCCTGGGTTCGGCGGCACCGTTGCGAACCGCGACGCGCACCTCGGAATCTCCCTTGTGGTGCTCCAGCACCGCCTTCAGCTCCTCGACCAGCGCGTCGGTGAGCATCGCGGCGGCGACCTCGATCTCGAACGGCCCCTTGGGCGCGCTCGCCACCGCCGGCGCGGCGGCGATCTCTTCGGCGTCGGGTTCGAAGCGCTCGGCCTCCTGCACGACGAGCTTCGTCTCGCCCCGGTCCTTGTGGTCGAGCCGGCCGCGGACGAGCACGATCGCGTCGGGGGCGATCACCTGGGCGCTCTCGGCCTGATCGGCCTTGAAGACCAGCATCTCGACCTGACCCTCGACGTCGTCGAGCGTGGCGAACATCATCTGACTGCCGCTCTTGGTGCGGATCTTCTTGCACTCGGTGACGATGCCGCCGACCGTCAGCCAGGCGCCGTCCTGCTTGCTCGCCAGCTCGGCGAGGCTGCAGTCGACCCGAGCCCGCAGCGCTCCGCGAACCTCGGTTAGCGGGTGCTCCGAGAGATAGGTACCGAGCGTCTCCTTCTCCATCGCCAGCAGCTCGGCGCGCTCGAACTCGGCGGCGGGGATCGGCGGGCGGTGCTGCGCCTGACCCGAAGACCCGCCACCCTCCTCGCCCTCACCGAAGTCGAAGATCGAGCCCTGCCCCATCTGCGCGTCCTCCTGCGCCTTCTGACCGGCGGACTGCGCGGCCGGCAGCGTCTCCAGCATGCCCCGACGACTGGCGTCGGTCGAGTCGAGGGCACCGCACTTGATCAGGCATTCGATCGCCCGTTTGTTGACGGCGCGGGAATCGACCCGCTCGCAGAAGTCCCAGAGGGACTCGATCGGCCCGTCCTCGCGGGCTTGCAGGATCGCCTCGACGGCCGCGTGGCCGACGTTCTTCACCGCGTCGAGGCCGAAGCGGATCGCGTTCTCGGAGACGACGAAGTCGTGATCGGACGCGTTGACGTCGGGGGGCAGCACCTCGATCCCCATCTCCTCGCAGCGGTTGACGAAGAAGGGGACCTTGTCCTTGGTGTTCATCACGGAGGAGATCACCGCCGCCATGTACTCGGCCGGGTAGTTGGCCTTGAGGTAGGCGGTGCGATAGGAGATCAGGCCGTAGCAAGCGGCGTGGGACTTGTTGAAGGAGTAGTCGGCGGCCGCTTCGTTCAGCTTCCAGAGGTCGGCGGCGACTTCGGCGGCGGTGCCGGATTCGGCCAGGCCCTGCATGAACTTGTCCTTCATCGTCGCCATCAGGTCGCGCTTCTTCTTGCCGATCGCCTTGCGCAGGTCGTCCGCCTCGGCGCCGGAGAAGCCCGCCATCTCGCGGGCGATCGCCATCAACTGCTCCTGGTAGATGACGCAGCCGTGGGTCTCCTCGGTGATCGCGCGCAGGCGCGGATCCGGGTAGCGCACGCTCGCCGGGCTCTTCTTGCCCTTCGCGTAGGCGGGGATGTAGGCCATCGCACCCGGCCGGTAGAGGGCGCCGAGGGCGACGATGTCGGCGAACTCGGTCGGTCCGACCTTGCGCAGGGCATCGCGCATCCCCTCCGACTCGAACTGGAAGACGCCGGTCGAGTCGCCCTTGGCGAGCATCGCATAGGTCTTCGCGTCGTCGATCGGGATTCGCTCGATGTCGACCTCCTCGCCGCGCGAGCGCCGGATGATCTCGACCGCGTCCTCGATCACGTCGAGGTTTCGCAGGCCGAGGAAGTCCATCTTCAGCAGGCCGATCTCCTCGATCGGGCCCATCGAGTACTGGGTGACGATCTTGTACTGGCGCTCGGCCTTGCCGGAGCCGTTGCCGCCCGCGCCGGCCCCCGCCGCGCCGCGGTCCTCGGCCAGCTGCAGGGGGACGATCTCGTGCAGCGGTCGGTCGGCGATCACGACCGCGGCGGCGTGGATCGAGTTGTTGCGGATGATCCCCTCCAGGCCCTGGGCGACGTCGACGATCTTCTTCGCGTCGGGCTCGGCGTCATAGGTCTTGCGCAGCTCCTGCCCCGGTTGCAGGCATTCCTCGAAGGAGGGGCTGCGGCCCATGATCGGCTCGGGGATCTGCTTGGCGAGCCGGTCGCCGGTTCCGTAGTCGTAGCCGAGCACGCGGGCAGCGTCGCGGGTGGCGGCGCGCGGCGCCATCTTGCCGAAGGTGATGATCTGGGCGACCGACTCGCGACCGTACTTCTCGGCCACGTAGCGGATCACGCGCTCGCGGCCGCGCACCGAGAAGTCGATGTCGATGTCGGGCATCGACTTGCGGCCGGGGTTGAGGAAGCGCTCGAAGAGCAGGTCGTTGGCGAGCGGGTCGATGTCGGTGATCGAGAGCGCGTAGGCGACGATCGAGCCGGCGGCAGAGCCGCGGCCGGGGCCGACCGCGATCCCGTTCTCCTTCGCGTAGCGGACGAAGTCCCAGACGATCAGGAAGTAGGAGTGGAAGCCCATCTCCTCGATCACGCCCATCTCGAACTCGAGCCGCTCGCGGGCCTCGGCCGGGATCGGATCGCCGTAGCGGACCCGCATCCCCTCCTCGGCGATGCGGCGCAGCATCGCCTCCGGCTCCTCGCCGTCGGGGGCCGGGTAGCGCGGCAGCAGCAGCTTGCCGAGATCGATCTCCACCGCGCAGCGCTCGGCGATCTCCAGCGTCGTCGGCACGGCCTCCGGCCACTCGGCGAAGGAGTCCGCCATTTCGGCGTTGTCCTTGAGGTAGAACTCGTTGGTGTCGAAGCTCAGCTTCGGCGCCTCGAGCGTCGACTTGGTCTGCACGCAGAGCAGCGCCCGGTGGTTGTCGAAGTCCTCGCGACGCAGGTAGTGGACGTCGGCGGTGCCGACCAGCGGCCGGCCCAGCTCACGAGCGAAGCGGACGATTCCCTCGTTGGCCTTGTCCTGCTCGGCAATGCCGTTCTTCTGCACCTCGAAGTAGACCTGCTCGGGCCCGAACGCCTGGATCAGGTCGTCGAGGTGGGCGCGCGCGTCGTCCTCGCGCTCTTCGACCAGGCGGCGGCAGAAGCGCGACTGCAGGCAGCCGGTGAGGGCGATCACGCCCTCGGCGTGGGCGGCGAGCATCTCCATGTCGACGTTGGCCTTGCCGCGCGAGAAGCCTTCGAGGAAGCCGGCCGAGCTGAGCTTGACCAGGTTGGCAAAACCGACGTCGCTCTCGGCCAGCAGCGTCAGGTGGTTGCGCTCGTACTTCGTCTTCTCCTTCGCCGCCTTGACGTCGTCGACGAAGTAGGCCTCGAAGCCGGCGATCGGCTTGATCCCCTGCTTCTTGCAGGCCTTGTAGAGGTCGACCGCGCCGTTCATCACGCCGTGATCGGTGAGACCGAGGGCGGGCTGGCCCATCTCGGCGGCGCGCGCCGCCATCGCTTCGATCTTGCAGTGGCCGTCGAGCAGCGAGTACTCGCTGTGGGCGTGGAGGTGGACGGCGGCGGGCGTGCTCACGGGTGCTGGCGATCATGCCAATTCGCCCAGATGCCACGACACGCTTTCGCGCGTCTTCCGCGCACCTTCCGCGCGTATTTCGTCGCTCTCGGCGCGCCTAGCCGCAGACCCAGGCCGACGAGCCCGAGTCGGCCCAGATTTCGCCGGCGATGCGGTCCTGTTCGGCCTTTGAGGCGTCCTGCGGCGCGCCCTGACCACCGTAGAGCTGCCAGGTCGAGGGCAAGATCTGGTAGGCGCCGCCCGCGCCGCTGGACGGGTTGACCGCGCTGTAGTTGCCCCCCGACTCGCACATCACGATGTAGGCGGGAATCGAGAAGGGCCCGCCGAGCCAACGTTCGACCGTCCCTTCGGCTTCGGCGCGGCTCGCCGCTTCGGCGGTCTCGATGTCAGCCACCCAGGAGCCGATCTTCGACTTGAGCGCCACCAGCGAGGCACTGCGGGCAGCGGCGACCGCCTGCAAGTGCGCCGCAGCCGCTTCGGCTTCCGCTCGCACCGAGGCGATTTCGGAGCGGGCGGCGGCCAGCCTCTCGTTGTAGGCGTCGACGCGGGCCTTCAGCGCCGCGACGCGCCGCAGCTCGTGGGCGATCGAACTACGCACTTCGGCGACGCGGTCGGCAAGATCCGCGTCGGAGCTCTGGATCCGATCCAGGTATTCGGTGCGCACCGCCAGCTCGTCGAAATCGCTGGAAGCGAGGATCACGCTCGCGGTGCTCGGAGCGCCGCCCTCGTAGATCGCGACCAGGCGCTCGGACAGCACGCGGCGGGCGCGGCGCAGGCGGCGCTTCTCGACGCCGAGGCGGCGCTGCGTGCGGCGGATGTCCGCCGCCAGGCGAGCGGCGCGTTCCTCGCCGTTGGCGAGCAGCGCGCTCAACTTGCGTTCGCGCGCGCCCGCCACCGCCGCCCGCTGTTCGGCCGGACCGATCTCGGCCTGCGCTTCCTGCAGCTCGGTCCGCAGCGAGTCGGCCTCCTCGCGGGCAGTCGCGACCCTGGCCTGCAGCCCGTCGATGCTGGCCGCCCACGCGGTCCCGATTGCGAGCAAGAGGCAGGCGCCAGCGGCGCAGCCAAGGATTGCAAGGCGCGCGAGAAAACCTCCCGCCTTCTTTGCCACGACTGGCGCCACGCGCGGCCGAGGGTAGCGGACTTTGTTAGCGATCCCTTACAACTTGACCATAACCCGCAAAGGATCTTGCGAACCCCGAACCGGGTGCAACGCGAAATGCGTGCTATGCAAGAACAAAACGTTGCACCCTTAGGGGAGGTTGGTCAGCCCTCGGGGACGTTGCGGCTTGCTAGGTACGCCGCGATGGCGAGCCCGGCCGCGGTGACGCCGATGCCGATGCGGATCTGACGCCGGTAACGACGGCGCGCGTACTTGAAGGCAAAGCGGATCGCGGCCTTGCCGAGACGATCGTAAGTCATGACTACCCCTCTTCCCCGCGCTGTCGAATTCGATGCGCCATCCGCGACTGCAGCGACCAAAGCTCGATGAAACCGGGTGAGGCCGTCTGCGAGAAGAGGCCTCCGGACTCGGCGAAGGAGGCGAGGTCGGCGTCGTAAACCGCGTTGGGCGAGGAGCGGGTGACGACGCGAACGCTTCCCTTGAAGAGCTTGAGGCCGATCGTGCCGGTGACCTGGGCGTTGACGGCGTCCATGTAGGCGTCGAGGTCGGTGCGCAGCGGCTCCCACCAGAGCCCGGCGTAGACGAGGTAGGCCCACTTCTGATCCAAGCTGGGCTTGAGCTGGTTCTGGTGGATCGTGCCGACGAGCTTCTCCAGCTCCTGGTGGGCGGTGAGCAGGATCGCCGCGGCCGGGACCTCGTAGATGTCGCGCACCTTGAGGCCGACGATGCGGTCCTCGATGTGGTCGACGATGCCGACCCCGTGGCGGCAGCCGATCTCGGCGGCGCGTTCGAGCAGGTCGACCAGGCCGAGACGCTCGCCGTTCAGCGCCACCGGGACGCCCGCCTCGAAGGAGACCTCGACGACCTCGGCCTCGTCCGGCGCCTCCTCGGGCCGGGTGACGAGCTGGAAGACGTCGTCCTCGGGCGCGTGGTCGAGGTCCTCGATCCAGCGGCCCTCGGAGGAGCGACCCCAGAGGTTGTCGTCGATCGAGTAGGGCGCGACCTCGGTGCCGCCCTTGACCGGGATGCCGTGCTCGCGGGCGTAGGCGATCTCCTCTTCGCGACCCATCTGCCAGGAGCGCACCGGGGCGATCGTCCTCAGCTCCGGCGCCAGCGTCGCCACGGTGGCCTCGATCCGCACCTGGTCGTTGCCCTTGCCGGTGCAGCCGTGGGCGATCGTGTCGCAACCGGTCCGGCGCGCGTGCTCGACCGCGAGCTTGGCGATCAGCGGCCTGCCGAGCGCCGTGAAGAGCGGGTAGCCGAGCCCGTAGAGGGCGTTGGCCTTGATCGCGGGGACGAGGTAATCGGCGGCAAACTCCTCGCGCGCGTCGACGACGTGGCACTCGAGCGCCCCGAGCCGCTTCGCCTTGTCCTCGATCACCGCGTAGTCCTCGCCCGGCTGGCCGAGGTTGACGGTGAGGCAGACGACCTCGGCGTCGTAGGAGTCCTGAATCCACTTCAGCATCACGCTGGTGTCAAGGCCGCCCGAGTAGAGCAGCAGCACTCGCCGCACCGCGGCGGGGTCCGCCTCGTAGGAGGCGGTGCGGGGCTGGGAAGTGAGGTCGGCCACTAGGGGGCGCCGATGCCGCCGCTACCGCTTTCTTCTTCTTCGGGCGGCGCGGTGGTCGTGGTCGTGGTTTCGGTCGGCGTCGTCGTCGTTTCCGTCGGCGTCGTCGTGGTCGTCTCGGTGGTCGACCCCGTCGTCGTCTCGGTGCTCGACGGCGCCGTGCTCGGGGTCGTCGTCAAGGTCGTCGTCGATTCCCCGCCGCCATCGCCGCTGCCGGCGATCACGACAACCGCGATCACCAGGCCGACGATCACGGCGACTAGGCCCGCGATCAGCAGGCGCATGTTGCCGTGCGGGCGGCCGTGGTCGGGTTCGGGCTGTCCCATCATCCGCGTCGGGTCCTCGTGCATGGCTACTCCTCCGGTCCGAGTATCGCGTCGAGTATCTCGCTTGTGTCCTCGACCTCGAGGCTGCTTCGTAGCCGCTGCTCGATCTCCTCGCGGCTGGCACCCGAGACGGCCATCTGCGTGGCGAGCAGGCGGGCGGCGGCGGCGGAACGCGGGCCCGAGGGGGTCCTTGCCTCCGGCTCGGCGTCGACGGGACGCAGGTGCGGCTCGCGGCGGGGCGGAGTGGCCGCCGGCGGGTCGAGCTCGTCGGCGAGGGCGCGCAGACGCTCGGCGACGATGCGATCGGCTCGGGCGTTCGCCTCCTCCAGCCGCCGTCGCGCCTGCTCCTCGGCGTCGTCGATCACCTTGGCGGCGGCCTGCTCGGCCGCCTCGACGATCGCCGCCAGGCGCTCGGCGGTGCTCGCGGTCAGCGCACGCGGTTCGGGGGGTCGTTTCTTCATCGGGCGGCGAAGCTTAGGAGCGAGGCCCCGATCGCGGCGACGGCCCGCTCCACCTGGTCGGTATCTACCGTGAGCGGAGGCAGAAGCCTCAGCGTACCCGGCTCGGGGACGTTGACGACCAGGCCGCGGTCGAGAAGGTCGGCGCCGATCGCGGCCGCGTCGAGGCCCTCCGCGAGGCCGACGCCGAGCATCAGGCCGCGGCCGCGCACCTCGACCACGCCGTCGAGCGCGAGCAGGTCGTCTCGCAGACGGGCGCCAAGCTCGCGCACGCGCCGCAGCAACCCCGGGTCGTCGACGATCTCGAGCACGGCGAGAGCGGCCGCGCATGCCAGCGGGCCGGCGGCGAAAGTCGAGCCATGGTCGCCGGGCTCGAGTACCAATCCGGCATCGGGCGATGCGATGCAGGCGCCGATCGGCATCCCGCCGCCGAGCGCCTTGGCGCTGGTCAGGACGTCGGGCCGGACCGGGGTCTGCTCGTAGGCCCAGAGCGAGCCGGTGCGGCCGACCCCGGTCTGGATCTCGTCGAAGATCAGCAACGCGCCGCTCTCGTCGCAGGCCTCGCGCGCGGCGAGCAGGGACTCCTCGCTCAGCGGGTAGACGCCGGCCTCGCCTTGGATCGGCTCGATCAGGACCGCGGCCGTGCTCTTCCCCACCGCCGCGCGCAGCGCCGCGGCGTCGTCGAAGGGGACCGAGCGGAAGCCGGGCAGCATCGGCGCCAGGTCGGGATTTGCGGCGAGCTTCGGCGTGGCGGAAAGGGCGCCGTAGGTGCGGCCGTGGAAGTCGCTTTCGAAGCTGACGATCTCCGGCGCCTCGATCCCTCGCCTGTGCGCGTGCTTGCGGGCGATCTTGATCGCGCACTCGTTGGCCTCGGTGCCCGAGTTGGCGAAGAAGACGCGACCGCCGAGGCTCGACTCGCTGAGCCGCTCGGCCAGCCGCACCATCGGCTCGGTGTAGAAGAGGTTGGACGTGTGCATCAGGCGACCGGCCTGCTCGCGCACCGCCTCGACCACCTCCGGGTTGCAGTGGCCGACCGAGCAGACCGAGATGCCGGCGAGGAAGTCGAGGTGCTCCTTGCCCTCGGCGTCCCAGAGCAGCGAGCCCTCACCGCGCACGAACTCGACCGGAGCGCGCTTGTAGGTGCGCATCAGGTAGCGCTCCTCGAGATGCTGGAGGTCGGTCAGGTTCACGGCGTGATCATCGTCCCGACACCACGTTTGGTGAAGAGCTCAAGCAAGAGACTGTGTTGCTTTCGGCCATCGATGATGTGGGCCGCCTCGGTTTTCGCTTCCAGGGCATCTACGCATGCCTGCAGCTTCGGCCGCATACCCCCGTCGAGCGAGGACAGGCTCGACCTGACCTCTTTCAACGATGCGCGTGAGATCAACGAGCGTTCATCCGGGGGATTGCGCAACCACCCCACGACGTCGGTGATGAAAACCACCTTGTAGGCGTCGATACCCGCCGCAACCTTGCCAGCGGCCTCATCGGCATTGACGTTGTAGGGCTGTCCACTGTGGTCCGTTGCCGAGGAAGCGATGACCGGGATGTAATCCTTAGCAATGTGATCGAGCACTTCGACGTTGACGTTCTCGACCGAGCCGACGAAGCCAACCTGATCCGCATTGGGAACCGGTTTCACCTCAAAGAGGCTTCCGTCCTCGCCCGACAGGCCAACCGCTGGCTGCCCATGACGGCTGAGCCGTCGCACGATTTCTGAATTGATCTTGCCGCGCAGGACCATTTTCGCCACCTCCACGACTTCGGGGTCCGAAACCCTTAGGCCTTCGTGGAATCGCGATTTGATTTGGAGCCGTTCCAAGTAGGCCGTGATCTCTGGGCCTCCACCGTGGACGATCACTGGATCGATGCCGACGTACTTGAGTAGGACCACATCTGTTGCGAATGCCTCGCGAAGGGCCTCCTCGCGCATCGCCGCGCCGCCGTACTTGATCACCACCCTCTTACCGTGGTACTCGCGGATGTACGGAAGCGCCTCGAGCAGCGTTTCGACCGTGGCGCTGCTCCACTTCGCCGCGAGGCCTTCGTCAAAAAACGACCTTTCCTCAGTCATGTCGTGTACTCCGCGTTGATTTTCACGTACTCGTAGCCCAGATCCGAAAACCAGACGTGAGCGCTGTGCTCGCCGCGCTCGAGCCGTAGGCCGATCTCGGCCTCGGGGACGTCGGCCCCGAGCTCGGCGTTATCGATCGCCTCGCCGCCGATCTCCTCCAGGTCCTCTCCGGCCAGGGCCTGGCCGGCGGCCTGGGCGATCCGGCCCCAGTTCTGGTCGCGGCCGAAGAGGGCGGTCTTGACCAGGGGCGAGTTGGCGATCGCGCGGGCGACCCGCTCGGCCTCCGCCTGGCTCGCCGCGCCGTCGACCTGGATGCGGCCGACGCGGCTCGATCCCTCGCCGTCGGCGACAACCTCGAGCGCGAGCTGCAGGAGGACGGCGTCGAGCAGCCCCGCGGGCAGCGGCGCCCCGGCGGCGCCGGTCGCCTGCAGCAAGAGGGTGTCATTGGTGCTCATCTGGCCGTCGACCGTGATTCGCTCGAAGGAGGCGTCGCAGGCGGTGCGCAGGGCCGCATCGGGGTCGGGGACGACCGCGTCGGTCTGAACGAAGCAGAGCATCGTCGCCATGTTCGGCTGGATCATCCCTCCCCCCTTCGCCTGGGCGGAGATCGTCACTCCCCCGGCGCGCAGCGTGCAGCGCTTCGGCCAGCGGTCGGTGGTGAGGATCGCGTCGGAGAAGGCGGCGGCGCCCTCTGGGGAGAGTGCGGTCGCAGCCTCCTCGATTCCGCCGAGCACGGCCTCGATCGGCAAGGGCACGCCGATCACGCCGGTCTCGGCCACTGCGACGAGCTCGTGCCGCAGGCCGAGCGCGGCCGCCGCCGTGTCGCACATCGCGACCGCGTCGGCGTAGCCCTGCTCGCCGGTCTCGGCGTTGGCGTTGCCGGCGTTCACGACCGCGGCACGGATCGCGCCGCGCTCGCAGCGGTCGCGGCAGACCCGCACCGGCGCCGCCGATGACGCGTTGCGGGTGAGCAGGATCGAGGAGGCGACCTGCTCGGCGTCGCAGACGAGCAGCCCGACGTCGGTCTTGCCCCCGCCCTTCAGGCCGCAGTGCGCGGCGCCGGCCCGGAAGCCCGGCGCGAGCTGAGCCGGGTCGAGCTCCTCGACTTCCTGAGGCGGATTCACCCAGCGGGATCTGAAGAATCCGTCGCTCACACGAGCCCCTTCCGGTGCGCTTTATGTGGGTATAGACCGTAAAAGGCGCACCGGAACGTCATGCCAGGCCCTCCGTCTCGTCGAGTCCCAGCATCAAGTTGAGGTTCTGCACGCCCTGGCCGGAGGCACCCTTCCAGATGTTGTCGATCGCGGAGAAGGCCAGCGCCCTTCCCCGCTCCTCGACGGTGACGTAGACGTGGCACTCGTTGGTGTCGCGCACGGCGCGCAGGTTCGGCGGTCCGTCGAGGACGCGGACGAACGGCTCGTCCGCGTAGCGCTCCCGGTACAGCGAGTGGACCTGCTCCTTCGACAGGGGCTCGGAAAGCTTGGCGAAGCAGGTCGCCAGCTCCCCCTGGTCGAGCGGCAGCAGATGGGGGACGAAGGCGACCGGCGCGGGGCTGCCGAGGGCCGCCAGCTCCTGCTCGATCTCGGGCCGATGGCGGTGCCCCTCGGCCTTGTAGGGAAAGGCGTTCTCGGTCATCGCGCTGAAGTGGACGGCGTCGTCGCTGCTGCGTCCGTATCCGGAGGTGCCCTGCATCGCGGCGACGTAGACCTCCTCGACGAGGCCTTTCTCGGCAAGAGGCGCCAGCGCCAGGACGCTCGCCGTCGGATAGCAGCCGGGCGTGGCGACGAGCTTCGCGGTGCGCAGCTCCTCGCGGTAGAGCTCGGTGAGGCCGTAGACCCCCTCGCCGAAGAGGCCGGGTGCTCCGTGCTCCCCGTACCAGCGCTCGTAGGTCGGCAGGTCGCGCAGGCGGAAGTCGGCGGAGAGGTCGACGACGAGGACGCCGGCCGCGCGCAGCGCCGCCACCGTCGGCGCCGCGGCGCCGTGCGGGTAGGCGACGATCGCGGCGTCGATGCCGTCGATCCGGTCGAGGTCCAGCTCGCTCAGCTCGAGCGGCACGCGGTAGCGCGGGTAGAGCGCGTCGAGCCGCCTGCCGGCGTCGCCGCGCGAGGTGACCGCAGCCAGCTCCAGCTTCGGATGGCGCCAGACGATCTGCGCCGCGAGAGCGCCGGTGAACCCGGAGGCGCCGGCGACCAGCACCCGCGCGGCAGGGTCGCCGTCGAGCGGTTGTACGTAAGCGCTAGCCACGCAACGTCCCTCCGATCTCCTTCAAGGCGGACTCGATCGCGGCGCGCCGCTCGGCGACCTCCTCGTCGGTCAGCGTGCGATCGGCGGCGCGGAACTCGAGTCGCAGCGCGAGGCTCTTGCCTCCCGCGCCGACCTGCTTGCCTTCGTAGAGGTCGAAGACCTCGGCCGAGCGCAGCAGCTCACCCCCGGCGGAGAGCACCGCGCGGTGCAGCTCGGCCGCCGGCAGCTCGATGGGGACGACCACGGCGAGGTCCTGGTTGACCGCCGGATAGCTCGTCACATCCTCGAAGGTCTCCTCGCCGGCTCTCGCCGCGCCGACCAGAGCGGCGAGGTCGACTTCGAAGCCGACCGCGGCCTCCAGATCCCACTCGCGGCAAACGAGCGGGTGGACCTCGCCGAGCCAGCCGGCGGCTTCGCCGTCGACCGCCACGGCCGCCGAACGCCCCGGGTGGAGGAAGGGCTGCTCGGCCGGCTCGAAGGCAAGCGGCGCCCCGAGCTGCCCGGCGAGCGCCTCGAGCACGCCCTTCAGCGCGAAGAAGTCGGCCGGCTCGCCACCGCCGCGCCACGAGCCCGGCGCAAGCGAGCCCACAGCCAGCGCCCCGATCCGGTGCGGCTCCACGTCAGGCGCCCCCCGCTCCCCGGCAAACTCCCCCGCCAGGCTGCCGACGGGCCGATTTCCGCTGATATAGAGCGCTTTTCGGCCCGTCGGCCCCGGGGTTGGGAGGTAGACGCGGGCGGACTCGTAGATTGAGACGCGGGCGGCGCCTTGGGCGCGGTTGCGCTGGGCTACGTCGAGCAGGGAGCCGAGGACCGTCGTCCGCATCGCGGACTGGTCCTCGGAGAGGGGATTTGAGATGACGACGGGGTTGGCGCGCGGGTCGTCCTCGCTGAGACGCAGCCGGCCGGCCTCGCCCGGGTCGGTGAAGCTCCAGCCGACGACCTCGTCGAAGCCGAGGTCGCGCATCGCGTCCTCGGCGCGGCGGCGCAGGCGCTGCTCGCGGGTCAAGCCCCCGACCCGTCCGGCGACCGCCGGCAGGGTGCTGGGCAGGTGCTCGTCGAGGCCGTGGACGCGGCCGACCTCCTCGATCAGGTCGACCTCGCGGGTGACGTCGTAGTGGCGGTCCGGCGGCACCGTGACCTCGAGGTCCCGGCCGGCAACCTCGACGCCGAAGCCGAGCCGCTCCAGGTAGGTGACCTGGTCGGCCTGCGGAATCGACATCCCGAGCAGCCCCTCGACGCGCTCGCCGCGCAGGACCAGCTTCCGCGCCGGCGGGATCTCGGCGGCGACGTCGATCGTGCCCGGCACGAGCTTGGCGCCGCAGAGCTCGACCAGCAACCGCGAGGCGAGCCGCTGCGCCCGCATGCAGAGCTCCGGGTGCAGCTGCTTCTCGAAGCGCGAGGAAGCCTCGGAGCGCAGCGAGAGCAAGCGCGAAGTGCGCAGGATGTTGGTCCCGTTCCAGTTCGCCACCTCGAGCAGGACGCTGGTCGTCTCCGCGGAGACCTCGGAGACCTGGCCGCCCATGATCCCGGCGATTCCCGAGGGCCCGTCGGCGTCGCAGACGAGCACCGTCTCGGCGTCGAAGGTCCGCTCGACGTCGTCGAGCGTCCTCATCTTCTCTCCCTCCGCGGCGACCCGCACCGTCAGCGCCCCACCCGGGACCCTGTCGAGGTCGAAGGCGTGCAGCGGCTGCGCGGTGAGCAGCATCGCGTAGTTGGTGATGTCGACGACGTTGTTGATCGGCCGCTGGCCGGCCGCGGCGAGCCGCGCCTGCAACCAGGCCGGCGAGGGGCCGATCGTCACGTCGGTGAAGACGCGGGCGGTAAAGCGCGGACAGAGCTCGGGGACCTCGACCGTCACCGAGGCGTAATCGTCCACCCCGCCCTCGCCTTCGGCGGGGGCGTCCTCGGCCCAGGGCTCGGGCGCCAGCGCCGCGCCGCTGATCGCGTGCACCTCGCGGGCGACGCCGTAGACGCCGAAGCAGTCGACCCGGTTCGGGGTCACCTCCAGCTCGAGGACGGGCTCGGCAATCGGCAGCACCTCGGCCAGCGGCGTCCCCGGCACCAAGCTTCCGGTGCGCTTTATGTGGTCATGGTCCGCATAAAGCGCACCGGAACCGTCTTCGTAGAGGACGAGGATGCCGTCGGGGCTCTCACCCACGCCCAGCTCCGTCGCCGAGCAGATCATTCCGGCGGACTCGACCCCGCGCAGCTTCGCCTTGCCGATCTTCTGGCCGCCGGGCAGAGTCGCGCCGGGCAGCGCCACCGGCACCGTCTGGCCGGCCGCCACGTTGGGGGCGCCGCAGACGATCGTGCGCTCGCCGTCGCCGGTGTCGACCGCGCAGACGCGCAGCCGGTCGGCGTCGGGGTGAGGCTCGGCGCTCAGCACCCTGCCGACGACGAAGCCCTCGGCCACCGGCGGCCCGACCAGTCCCACCCGCTCGACCTCGGTTCCGGTCATCGCCAGCCGCTCGGCGAGCGCGCCGGGCTCCATGTCCGGATCGCAGTACTCCTGCAGCCACGAGTACGGAACCCTCATGAGAACTGCTCCAGCACGCGCACGTCGTTGTCGAAGAAGCGCCGCAGGTCTGGGACGCCGTGACGCAGCATCGCGATCCGCTCGACCCCCATGCCGAAGGCGAAGCCCTGCACCCGCTCGGTGTCGTAGCCGCTGGACTCGACGAAGCCGAGCACGCTGGGGTCGACCATGCCGGCGCCGCCGACCTCGATCCAGCCGATCCCCTTGCAGAGGTTGCAGCGCTCGCCGCCGGCGAGGGCACCGGTCCCCTGGCACTGGAAGCAGGAGACGTCGAACTCGACGCTCGGCTCGGTGAAGGGGAAGAAGTGAGGGCGCATGCGCGCCTTGCGCTCGCCGCCGAAGATCGCGCTGAGCATCTCGGTCAGCGTGCCCTGCAGGTCGGCGAGCGTGATTCCCTCGCCGACCGCCAGGCCCTCGACCTGGTGGAACATCGGGCTGTGGGTGGCATCGGAGTCGCGCCGGTAGACCTTGCCCGGCGCGATCATGAAGATCGGTGGCGGCTGCGCCTCCATGCTGCGCACCTGCACGGGCGAGGTGTGGGTGCGGAGCAGCACCTCGGGGTCCGACTGGACGTAGAAGGTGTCCTGGAGCATCCGGGCCGGGTGCCCTGGCGGGTGGTTGAGCGCGGTGAAGTTGTAGTAGTCGTGCTCGACCTCGGGGCCCTCCATCACCCGGTAGCCGAGGCCGACCATCACGTCCTCGATCAGGCGCGTGGTGCGGGTGATCAGGTGAACGTGGCCGACCGGGCGCGGCGGCGCCCCGGGCAGGGTGACGTCGATCCGGTCCTCGACCAGGCGCGCCTCCAGCTCGCCCGCGTCGAGCGCTGTCCCCCGCTCCTCGATCGCCGCTTCCAGCCCCTTGCGGGCCTTGTTCGCGGCGGCGCCAACGGCGCCCCGTTCCTCGGGGGGCAGCTCGGCTATTCCGCGCAGGATCGCCGTCAACTCGGCCTTGCGGCCGAGGTAGCGAACCCGGAGCTCCTCCAGCTCGGCGGTGCCGGCGGCGGCCTCGACCGCGGCCTCGACCTCGGCCCCGATTGCCTCGATCCGATCGAGCGCTGTCTCAGTCATCGGCACCAGCCTCCGGCATGGCGAGCGAAGATATCCGCTCGGCGCAGATGGCAGCGACCGCGGCGACGTTGAGCGACTCGGCTCCGCCCGGGCGGAGCGGGATCGTCGCTCGCGCCTCGCAGGCGGCGAGCACCTTCTCGGGCAGGCCCTCGCGCTCGGCGCCGAGGCAGATCGTCGTGGCGCCGTCCATGGCCGCGAGCCCATCGCCGCCGTGGGCGACGAGCGCGACTCGCGGCGCCGGCGTCTCGCCGACCTCGGCCCGCACCACGGGCTGGCCGAAGATCGAGCCCATGCTCGCCCGTACCGCCTTGGGCGAGAACGGGTCGGCGCACTCGGGCCCGAGCACGACGGTCCCGCCCAGCAGCGCGTGTGCCGTGCGCACGATCGCGCCGACGTTGCCGGGGTCGGCTACCCGGTGCAGGTAGAGACAGGGCGCGCCGCCCGGCTCGGCCCAGCGTCTTGGCCAGACGGCGATCGCCCGCGTGCCCGAGCCGAGGTTGGAGACCGAGGCGAGCAGCTCGGGTGCCACCTCGTCGCCGTCGAGCCCGCTGCCCGTGGCTACCAGGACGAAGCGCGGCTTGGCACCGGCCGCGAACCCGGCCTCGAGCAGGTCCTCGCCCTCGGTGACGAAAACGTCCTCGCTATCGCGGTGCTTGCGCTCGCCAAGCCTGCGGACCAGCTTCAGCTTCTCGTTTTGGGGGCTCTCGATCATCGGCTTGGCTTGCGGTGGACTCTTTCTGGTCGGTCGTTTCTTCTCCTGGAACGAAAAAGCGGGCCGTGTAACGGCCCGCCCGGGAAAAGTGGAGTGTGGCTGCGGCTAGGCGGCCGCACCCTCCCGGGCTAGCTCCACGAATCGGCGGAACGCCTCGCGGTCGCTGACCGCGATCTCGGCGAGCATCTTGCGGTTGACCTCGACCCCGGCCTCGCTGAGGCCGTGGATCAGCTCGGAGTAGCTCATGCCCTCCAGGCGCGCGGCGGCGTTGATCCGCGTGATCCAGAGGCGGCGGAACTCGCGCTTGCGATTGCGGCGGTCGCGGTAGGCGTACATCCCCGAGCGCTGCACCTGCTCTTTGGCGAAGCGGTAGGAGGAGTGCTTGCGCCCGAAGTAGCCCTTCGCTTCCTTGAGGACTTTGCGCCGCTTCTTGCGGGCGTGGACGGAGCGCTTGACGCGGCTCACTTCGTGCCACCCATCAGATGCCTGATCACCTTCACGTCGGCCGGCGAGATCTCGACCGGGCGCGCCATCCGCCGCTTGCGCTTCGGCGACTTCTTCTCGAGGATGTGGCTCGAGTAGGCCCGCCGGCCGCGCAGCTTGCCCGTCGCGGTCTTGCGGAAGCGCTTCTTGGCACCGGAGTGGGTCTTCATCTTGGGCATGTGAATCGCTATTGAAGCAGACGGGCGCCGTTGGAGCGCTCGACGGCTCTCGTCTGACAGACGGCGCGGGTACTGTGGCGCCCGTGCGCATCGTCTACGTCGTCGGCACCCGCCCCAACTTCGTCAAGACCGCGCCGGTGATCGGCGCCCTGCGCGAGCGCCTGCCCGACGGTGGCCACGTCCTCGTCCACACCGGTCAGCACTACGACCGGATGATGTCCGAGGTCTTCCTCGAGGAGCTCGGCGTCCCCGAGCCCGACCACATGCTCGAGGTCGGGTCCGGTACCCACTCCGAGCAGACGGCGCGGGTGATGGAACGGCTCGAGCCCGTCCTGGCGGAGGAGAGCCCCGATCTGGTCATGGTCCCCGGCGACGTCAACTCGACCCTGGCGGCGGCGCTGACCGCGGCGAAGATGCATATCCCGCTCGCCCACGTCGAGTCCGGGCTGCGCAGCTTCGACCGCACGATGCCGGAGGAGGTGAACCGGGTCGTCGCCGATCACCTATCGGATCGCCTCTTCGTCCACAGCCCCGAGGCCGTCGACAACCTGCATGCCGAAGGGATCCCCGCCGAGCGCATCCACCTGGTCGGCAACACGATGATCGACACCCTGGTGGCGCTCGAGGAGCGCTTCCGCGCCGCCGCGGCCGCGGCCCGGCTCGGCGTCGCGCCCGGTGACTTCCTCCTCGTCACCCTGCACCGGCCGGCGCTGGTCGACGGACCGCTGCTGGCGGAGACGATGACGCGGCTGGGCGCCCTGGCGCGGGAGATGCCCATCGTCTTCCCCGTTCACCCGCGCACGCGGGCGATGCTCGAGTCGGTCGACGCCGAGCACCCCGGCCTGCTTCTCTGCGAGCCGCTCGGCTACCTCGACTTCCTCTCCCTGCTCGCCGACGCCGGCGCCGTGCTGACCGACTCCGGCGGCATCCAGGAGGAGACGACCTACCTCGGCATCCCCTGCTTCACCCTGCGCGCCAACACCGAGCGCCCGATAACCGTCACCGCCGGCACCAACACCCTCCTGGGCCTGGACCCCGCAACCATCTCAACCATCCCCAAAGCTCTATCCCAGCGCCCCGCAAAGCCCCCCGCTCCCCCACCCCTCTGGGACGGCCACACCTCAGAGCGAACCACCGACGCCCTCACGTCGTAAGGCGCTCACCAGCAACCGTTTGTCGGGCCGCCGGGGGTGGGGTCCCCGGGAAC
>DASVFR010000015.1:0-79171 GCA_036379955.1 Solirubrobacterales bacterium | reverse complement strand
CCGCAGCGACCGGCGTCGAAGTCAAATCGGCGACCGAAGTCAAAGCGACCAGCCCGGCGCACGCAGCCGGCGAAGTCGACGTCACGGTCACGACCCCCGGCGGCACATCCACCACCGGCGCCGGCGACAAGTTCACCTACGTCTCCGCCCCGGCCGAATTCAGCCTGACGATCGCCACGGCGGGCACCGGCTCGGGCACCGTCAAATGCAAAGTCAACGGTGGCTCGGCCACCACCTGCGCTGCCAAATACACACAGGGCACGAGCATCGAACTCGTTCAGAGCTCCAACGCCGGCTCAAAATTCGCCGGCTGGAGTGGGGACTGCAGTGGTTCGGGAGCCTGCAAATTGACGATGACCGCCGCGAAAGGAGTTACGGCGACGTTCAATAAAGAAGTGATTCTCAAAGAATTCTCGCTCGAAATCGCCAAGGAAGGCACCGGTTCCGGAACCGTCACCAGCTCACCGGCCGGCATCGACTGCGGCGGCACGTGTGCGGCCAGCTTCGCGGAAGGTGAACAGGTCAAGCTCACCGCTACTCCCGACGAAGGCTCTGAATTCAAGCGCTGGTTTGGCGTCGAAGGAAGCTGTGCGTTCCAGGAAGAATGCGCGACCGTCATGGGGAACAACAAGACCGTCAAGGCGATGTTCACCGCGGTCGGCAAGCGCAAGCTGACGGTCAAAAAGGCCGGGACGGGAACCGGCACGGTGATCAGCTCGCCATCGGGCATCAACTGTGGATCGATCTGCATTGCTGAATTCGGCGTGCTCAGCAAGGTCACCCTTACCGCCACGGCTGCGTCGGGCTCGAGCTTCGCCGGCTGGTCCGGCGCCTGCACCGGGACCGGCGCGTGCAAAGTGACGATGAGCGAAGCGCGGAACGTCACCGCCACCTTCGATGCGCCTCCGCCTCCGCCTCCGCCCGGGAACGGCTTGGCCGTGATCGGGGGCACGGTGAAAATCAAGAAGGGCAAGAAGGCCCTGCTCCGGGTCCTCTGCAATGGCCCGTCCTCATGCAAGGGCACGGTCAAACTGTTGATCAGGGCCAAGCTCAGCGGAAAGACCAAGACCGTGACCGCGGGGAGCGCCGACTTCAAGCTCGAACCGGGCGCGTCGATCACGGTCACGATCCAGCTGAGCCGAAAGGCAAGGCAGCTACTTGACGAAGGCAAGCAAGTCCAAGGGCGGGTCACCGGCACCGGGCTTCATCCTCATGGCGTGCGGCTCAAGCTCGTCTAACGAGTTCGCCAGAGTTCGCCAAGTCGATAAACAGTCTCGTTTTTCTTGACACCAAGGCGCTGATCTGGTCTACTGCCGGAGACCACTTCGTGCGGAACGCGACGTGGTCACAGGTTTTTAAACGGGGGAGTTATCGAGGGAGCTAGTCTCGCGTCGCGCGGTCGCTTGACCGTTGGTGGGGACTCGATAGACATGGAGATGCGTAGGTGCGGTACCTGATCACAGGCGGGGCTGGGTTCATCGGTTCTCACCTGACCGACGTGCTCGTCGCGCGGGGGGACAGCGTTCTCGTGCTCGACGATCTCAGCACCGGCAAGGTTGAGAACATCGCCGACGCCCTCACCTCCGGGAGGGTCGAGCTGGTCGAGGGCTCGGTTTGCGACGAGGGGCTGGTCGACGAGTGCCTGGAGGCGACCGATGCCTGCTTCCACCTCGCCTCGGCGGTCGGCGTCAAGCTGATCGTCGAACGCTCGGTCGAGTCGCTGGCGCGGAGCGTGCGCGGCTCACAGGTCATCACCGAGGGAGCCAGCCGGTTCGGGCGCAGGCTCCTCTTCGCGTCGACCTCTGAGATCTACGGGAAAAACTCAAGCGATGCGCTCACCGAGGACTCCGACCGAATCCTCGGCTCGCCGTCGGTTGCCCGCTGGTCTTACTCGATCGGCAAGGCCTTCGGCGAGTCGATTGCCCTCGGCTACCACCGCGAGCGCGAAGCCGACAACGTCGTCGTGCGCCTATTCAACACGGTCGGGCCGCGGCAGACGGGCCTCTACGGCATGGTTCTGCCCCGTTTCGTCGGCCAGGCACTGCGCGGCGAGGACCTGACCGTCTACGGCGACGGCAGTCAGTCCCGCTGCTTCGCGCACGTCCACGACACCACCAGAGCCTTGGTAATGCTGATGGACGAGGAGGGCGCGCGCGGCACAGCCTTCAATGTGGGTCGCTCGGACGAGATCACGATCTACCAGCTGGCGGAAACCGTGATCGAGCGGGTTGGCTCGAGCTCGGGGATCGTCACGGTGCCCTACGAAGAGGCGTACGGCGACGGCTTCGAGGAGCTGGGTCGGCGACGTCCCGACACGACGGCGCTGGAGCAGATGACCGGCTGGCGGGCGACTCGTGGCGTCGAGGATGCGATCGACGACGTCGCCGCCTTCGAGCGAGACCGGATCGCCGTCGACTCGCTGCCGACGCCCAATGGCGAGATCGTCGAATTCGGCGACGACTCCGCCGTCGACCCGCTGGTAGACGCCTAGGCGAAGGACGTCGGATTGCCTCCGGAGCTCGCTTTCGTCGTCGCTCTCGCCGCGACGCTCGCCTTCACCCCGCTGGCGATCCGCCTGGCGCAGGCGACGGGCTTCTTCGACCACCCGGTCGGCTACAAGGGCCACGGTAGCCCCACCCCGTACCTCGGCGGCATTGCCGTCGTCGCCGGCTTCCTCCTCGCCGGGGCGATTTTCGGCGGCGACTCCAGCGCCTTCGCCGCGATCGCGGTCGGCGCCGTGGTGCTGCTGGGCGTCGGGACGGTCGACGACCGTTACCAGCTCAGCCCGCTGACGAGGCTCGCGATCGAGGCCGCGGTGGCCTGCGTCCTCTACGTCGCCGGGATCGGCTGGTCGCTCTTCGGCAACGACGCGCTGGACCTCCCCATCACGGTGGCGTTCGTCGTCGGCGTCGTCAACGCCTACAACCTGATGGACAACATGGACGGCGCGACCTCCACCGTGGCCGGCGTCTCGGCGACGGTCATGGGGGCCTTCGCTGTGGCTAAGAACCCGGAGCTCGGAGCGCTCGCGCTCGCCCTTGCCGGCGCGTGTTTCGGTTTCCTGCGCTTCAATCTCGCCTCGCCGGCGCGCATCTTCCTCGGCGACGGCGGCAGCATGCCGATCGGGTTCGTCGCCGCCGCGCTGATCATGGCGATGCCCGGCACCGGGCACCTCGGCTGGGCGTTCGTGCCGGTTGCGATCGTCCTCGTCGGTCTCCCGGCACTGGATACGACGCTGGTCGTCGTCTCTCGCCTGCGGCGCGGCGCCGGTGTGTTCACCGGCGGCCGCGACCACCTCACCCACAGGCTGCGGCCGAAGATCGGCTCGGCTCGCGGCGTCGCTGCGATTCTCGGCTCCGCGCAGGCGGCTTTGGGGATTGCGGGCGTAATCCTCGTCAGTGTGGGCCCGTCGCTTGCCGCCCTCGGCGCGACTTGCCTGATCGCGGTCGGCGTTGCCGTGGTCGCCCGCCTCGAGTCTCCCGGCTGGGCACCCGAGCCCGCCACCGAGTGGTCCACCTAGACGCGGAGCGGAACCTCCGACCGAGAGCTAACGCCGGCAAGGCCGAACTCCCGGTGCCAGAGGGCCAGCATCAGCAGGGACCAGATTTGCATCGAGCGGTCCGCCCCGCCACGATCGTGCAGGTCCAGCAGATCCCGCGCCCGTCGTTCGTCGAAGAGACCGCTTTCGCGGGTGGCGGGATCGAGCAGCACGTCGCGGGCGAACTGGCGCAGCTCGCCGCGGAACCAGGCGCCGAGCGGGACGCCGAAGCCCCTCTTCTTCCCATCCAGCACCTGGTCGGGGATGCGCCCTCGATAGGCGCGCCGCAGGATCCACTTCTTCTCGGTCAACCGCGCCTTGAGCCGAGGCGGCAGCGAGGCGGCGAACTGCATCAGCTCCGGGTCTAGCAGAGGCGAGCGGGCCTCGAGCGAGTACGCCATCGAGGCGATGTCCATCTTGGTCAGCAGGTCTCCAGGCAGATAGGTGCTGACATCGGTCTCGAGCAGGACGTCGAGACGACTGCGCCCGGACGCTTCCCGCCAGGGACGTGCGATCACATCGGCCGTCTCAGCCTGGATCGCGGCTGAGGCGCGCCCACCGAGCAGCTCGCGCCGCTCGGCGGCGTTGAAGATGCAGACGTGATCCGCGTAGCGCGCCGGCGGGTCCTCGGCGATGGAGGTGAGGAAGCGACGCCCGTAGCTGCGCAGGCCGCGCGCGTCGCCTGCTCGCAGCAGGCGGTCCGCCGTCGCCGCGGCGCCCCGCCGCAGCGGTCGTGGGGCCAGGTCGAGCCCACGACCGAGGCTGTTGGCGACGTAGCGCAGGTAGCCGGCGAAGCTCTCGTCGCCTCCGTCGCCGTTGAGGGCGACGGTCACCTGCCGGCGCGTCAGCTCCGCCAGGTAGAAGCTGGGTATGGCCGAAGAGTCGGCGTACGGCTCGCCGTAGTGGCGGACGAGCTTGGGGACGATCTCGACCGCGTCGGGCTCGACCACGAACTCGGTGTGCTCGGTGGCGAAGCGCTCGGCCGTGAGCCGGGCCAGGGAGCGCTCGTCGTACTCGCGCTCCGGGAAACCGATCGAGAAGGTCTTCACGGGCCGTGAGGATGCGGCGGCCATCTCGGAGACGACGACTGCCGAGTCGACGCCGCCCGAGAGGAGCGCGCCCAGGGGGACGTCGGCGATCATCCGCCGCCGCACCGCGGCACCGACTTGGCGGCGCAGCTCCTCTTCCAGCTCGGGTAGAGGGGCGTCGGCCTTGCGCGAGTAGTCGAGCCTCCAGTACCTCTCGACCTCGACCTCGCCTTCGTGCCAGGTGAGGGTGTGGGCGGGCGGCAGCTTCTTCACCTCCCGCCAGATCGACCGCGGTGCCTGGATATAGCCGTAGGCGAGGTAGCAGTCGATCGCGGCCGGGTCCACCTGGCGCGGGATCGCCGGGTCCGCCATCAGGGCGCCGAGCTCGGAGGCGAAGGAGAGCCAGCCTTCGCGCTCGCAGTAGAAGAGCGGCTTCTTGCCGACCCGGTCGCGGGCGATCAGCAGCAGCCGCTCGCGCTCGTCCCAGAGGGCGAAGGCGAACATCCCGCTCAGTCGCCGCACCAGGGCCGCGCCCTCCTCCTCGTAGAGGTGAGCGATGACCTCCGTGTCGCCGTGGGTCGAGAACGAGTGCCCCCTCTCGCTGAGCTCGCGGCGCAGCTCGCGGTAGTTGTAGATCTCGCCGTTGAGGACGACCGCAACCGAGCGGTCCTCGTTGTAGACGGGCTGGTCGCCGGTCTCCAGGTCGATCACGCGCAGACGTTGGATTCCGAGCCCGACGCCGTCACCGAGGTGCAGGCCGCGCGAATCGGGGCCGCGGTGCTCCTGCCGCGCGCACATGCGCTCGACGAGAGCGGCGGGAACACCGGCATCGCGACTCACCTTGCCGGCAATCCCGCACACGGGGCTGACGATACCGGGTAGATTATGGTCGATGCCAGGGACGGGGACCGTTGCTCTCGTGACCGGCGGAGGGGGCTTCATCGGCTCGCATCTGATCCGCCGGCTGCTGGCCGACGGGCACTCCGTGCGAGTGCTCGACAACTTCGCCACCGGCCGCCGCGAGAACCTCGAGGACGTGCTCGAGGAGATCGAGCTGATCGAGGGGGACCTGCAGAGCTACGAGCGCGTCCACAACGCGGTTCGCGGCTGCGAGCTGGCCTTCCACCTCGGAGCCTTGCCCTCGGTCCCGCGCTCGATCCAGGACCCGCTGACCAGCAACGCGACCAACGTCGTCGGCACCCTCAACGTCCTTCTCGCGGCCCGCGACGAGGGGGTGCGCCGGGTCGTGTACGCGTCCTCCTCCTCCACCTACGGCGCCAGCACCGAGCTGCCCAAGCGCGAGGAGATGCCGGCGCTGCCGATCGCGCCCTACGCCGTTTCGAAGCTTGCCGCCGAGGGGTACTGCCGCGCCTTTCACGAGGTCTACGGCCTGGAGACGGTGGCCCTGCGCTACTTCAACGTCTTCGGGCCGCGCCAGGACCCCCAGTCGCAGTACGCGGCGGTGATCCCGAACTTCATCACGGCCGTGCTCGAGGATCGCAGCCCGATCATCCACGGCGACGGCGACCAGTCGCGTGACTTCACCTACGTCGACAACGCCGTCGACGCCAACATCAGAGCCGCGGATGCTCCGGGCGCGGCCGGCGAGGCCTTCAACGTGGCCTGCGGCGAGCGCGTCAGCCTCAACGAGGTGGTGGCCCGGCTCGGCGCCCTGGCGGGAGTAGAGGTCGATGCGGTGCACACGGACTCGCGCCCCGGTGACGTCCGCCACTCGCTGGCCGACATATCCAAGGCGCGGGAGATCCTCGGCTATGAGCCGGCGATCGACTTCGACGAGGGCCTGCGCAGGACCTACGCCTACTACCAGGAGCTGCAGCAGCGAGAAGCGCTTGACCGGGCCCTCTGAGGGCCCGGTGCGCGTCCTGCGCGTCATCGGCCGCCTCAACATGGGCGGGCCCGCGCATCAGGCCGGGCTGCTGAGCGGGCGCCGCTTCGATTCCGAGCGCTACCGGACCCTGCTCGTCCACGGCTCGCTCGCTCCCGGCGAGGCCTCGCTGGCCGGGATCGCCAAGGAGGAGGGCGCGACGATGCGCTTCCTGCCTGAGATGCGCCAGTCAGTGCACCCGCTGGACGATCCGTGGGCGCTGGCGAAGCTGATCCGCGTCGCCCGCGCCTTTCGCCCGGACATCGTCCACACCCACACGGCCAAGGCGGGCTTCCTCGGGCGCCAGGCGGCCCTCGCCGTCCGCCCGCGACCCGTCATCGTCCACACCTACCACGGCCACGTGCTCGAGGGTTACTTCGGGGCCGCGAAGACGCGGCTCTATCTCGAGCTCGAGCGGGCGATGGCGCGGGTCAGCGACCGCTTGATCGGCGTCAGTCAGGCGACGGTCGACGACCTCGTCCGCCTCGGCGTCGCCCGGCTGGAGAAGTTCCAGGTGCTGCCGCTCGGGCTCGACCTCGACCGTCTCGCCGAGCCGGCCACTCGGTCGAGAGTCGAGGCGCGGCAGGACGTGGGGCTGGGGGAAGAAGAGGTGCTGCTCGCCTTCGTCGGCCGCTTCGCGCCGATCAAGCGCCTCGACCTGCTTCTCGACGCCTTCGCCCGCGCCAGAGCCGCCGAGCCGCGACTGCGCCTCGCCGTGGTCGGCGACGGCGACGAAAGGGCGGGGCTCGAACGGCAGGCGAACGAGCTGGGCGTCGCCGTCGACGTGCGCTTCCTCGGCTACAGGCGCGATCTGCGGCCGGTCCTCGCCGCCGCCGACCTGGCGGTGCTCTCCTCCGACAACGAGGGCACCCCGGTATCTCTAATAGAGGCCGCCGCC
The DNA here is from genome assembly GCA_036379955.1 of Solirubrobacterales bacterium. GTDB lineage: Bacteria > Actinomycetota > Thermoleophilia > Solirubrobacterales > 70-9 > VRUE01. Next base: position 71,822 of record DASVFR010000015.1, on the reverse strand, counting down.
GCCGGCCTCCCCGCCGTCGCCACCGACGTTGGCGGGGTAAGCGAGGTGGTGAGCGAAGACACCGGCATCCTCGTCCCCCCCAACGACCCCCAGGCCCTAGCTGATGCGATTACGTCCCTGGCCACCGACCCAACCCGCCGTCAGGAAGCCGGCCAGGCAGCGCGCAAGAGAGCTCTAGACCGTTACAGCGCCGCGCGTCTGATCGCGGACGTCGACTCCCTCTACCAAGAGCTTCTGAAAGGCGAGACGGGCTAGGGGAGCGTCCCGGTAGGGGTGTGGAACGTTTTAGCCTTTTCGTAGTGTGCAAGAGGCGTCAGCCAACGCACTCTCCACCGGAAAGGCGCAAGTGGAACACCCCTACCGGGACGCTCCCTATTCCCCGCCCGAGCCGTTCCCTTTGCGAAACGAGGTGAGATTTCGGAACCGCCGCCCGCCGGTCCCGTTCCCGTTCTCGACCTCGTCGCGCCCGTTCTGCTCACCGTAATAGCCGTAGTACCCGTAATACCCGTAGACGCCGCCGCCGTGGGCGCCGGTGGCGACGCTGCCGAGCACCGTGCCACCGGCGGATTCGATCACCTGTTTGGCGCGCCGCACGGCGTCGGACGGGGTGCGGTTGAGGCGGGCGACGATGATGCTGCCGGCGACCTGGCTGAAGAGGGGGATGGCGTCGCTGACGGCGAGCAGGCCGGGGGTGTCGATGATCACGAGATCGACCTGCTCCTTCAGCTCGCTCAGCAGTGAGCGCATCCGCTGCGAGCCAAGCAGGACGGCGGGATTGGGCGGCGGCGTGGCGCCGGGGAGGATGCGCAGACGGCCGGCGCCGACGTCGACGTCGACCAGCACCTCGTGCAGCGTCTTGCGGCCGACCAGGACCGAGTCGAGGCCGACCTCGACCTCGCGCCCCAGCCGATTAGCCACCTGTGGACGACGCAGGTCGCCGTCGATCAGGATCACGTCGCGTTCGTCCATCGCGTAGGCGATCGCGAGGTTGACGGCGACCGTCGTCTTGCCGTCCTGCTGGACGGGACTGGCGACCACGAGCGAGGTGAGCGAGCGATCGACGTTGAAGTAGGTGAGGCCGGCGCGCAGGGTCTGGAAGGACTCGCGGACGTGCAGGCCGGCGAGGTGGCCGGGGAAGGCGTCGTCGGGGATCATCGCCAGGACCGGGGCGTCGATCACGTCCTCGAGCTCGCCGGGCTCGCGGATGCGCCGATCGAGCCGGTCGAGGAACGGCGCCAAGCCGGCGGCGATCAGCAGCGCCAGGACGAACGCGATCTCGGTGTTGCGTTTGGGCTGTGGCGAGATCGGAGACGCCGCCGGCACCGCGCCTTCGACCAGTTCGGTGGTCCCGGCCTGGGCCGCCTTCTGCACGCGCAGTTCCTGCAGGCTCGCTTCCAGGGCGTCGGCGCTCGTCCCGTTGCTCTTTTCCGCTGCGATTTGGAGTTCGAGCTGCTTGATCTGCCGGTTGATGCTCTTGATCGCGTTGGCGGTGCGGGTCTGGGCGAGGGCTTGGGCGAAGGCGTTCGCGATCTGCGCCGCCATCCTCGGTTCCGAGTCCTGGGCGATGATCGTCAGGAAGCTGCTGTCGCTCGTGGTCGGGTCGGTCGGCACCACCGAGATGTGGCCGAGGAGGCCGCGCGCCGCCGAGGGCGGCATGCCGAGGATGCGAGCCGCACGACGGCCGACCACCGGCGTCTTGAGCAGAGTCTGCGCTTCGGCCGTGCTCGATTTGGCCGTGATGCGGCCGCTGAAGATGGAGCCGGCGACCGTCGGCTGGACGTTGATCGTCGCTCGCGACTGGTAGGTCTTGGGGAGGAGGCTGGATCCAAGGTAGACCGCGACAGGGATCGTTACGACGATCGCGAGCAGAAGCCACTTGCGTCGCCGAACCAGCCGTCCCCACTGTCGTATGTCCAAACCCTCGTGACGATCTTCGGTCACAGAGTGCCTAAGTATAGGCAGATGAAAGCGTTCCCTATGCGGGATTTTTTCACGACCCGGACGCGTCCGGGCTATCGTCCAGCGAACGGTGCTGCCGCTCACGGACCACAGCATTCACTCGATCCTCGTGATCGGCACGATGGTCGGTCTCGCGGGAGGGGCGGTTGCCCTCCTGGTGGGGTGGTTGCACCGCAGCAGACCGGGCTTCGAGCTCGGCCCGCCGGCCCTGGCGGCGTTCGCCCTGCGAGTGATCGCGGCTGCCCTGATCTCGCTCACATCCGTGGCGAGCACCCTGCGCGGCGGCGATGAGACCACCTTCCTGATCCACGCCCGCAACGTCGTCGAAAGCTCTGCCGGCTCAGCCGAATGGAGCCACGCGCTGCTCAACGAACTGCACGTCTGGGTCTTCGCCGTCCAGGACTACGTCTTCGACTCGCCCGAACTCGCGATGCGCGTCGGCCAGGTCGGCATCGCGGTCGTCGGACTCGTCCTGCTCGCCGCCGCTGTCTACGAGCTGGCCGGGCCGAAGGCCTCGGTGGCGGCGATGTGGCTGCTCGCGATCGAGCCCTCCAGCATGTTCTTCTCCAGCCTCCTGCACAAGGAGGCGAACATGATGCTGGCGATCGGCCTCGTCGCCCTTGGCGGGGCAAAGATCTGGAAGCGCGGCGACCCGCGCAGCCTCGGCCTCGTCGTCGCCGGCTGCCTGATCGCGGTCGCCACCCGCCATTACGCTGGCTGGTTCCTGATCGCCGCCGGTGCCGCGATCGTGCTGCACGCGGGGCTGCGGGCCGAAAACCGCGCCGCGATCCGCTCGCTCAGCCTAGTCGCCATGGTCGTGCTCTTCGCTGCCGTCGCCGCCCCGACGGTGATGCGCGCCTCGACCAACGAAAGCCTGGAAAAGAACCTGCAGGGGTCGCAGGAAGCGAACGCGACGGACAACTCGAACCTGAAGCTCGAACAGGTCGACTTCTCGACCCGGGGCGCGGTCGTCAAGAACCTTCCCCGCCGCTCGCTCGACGTATTGCTGCGACCCTTCCCATGGCAGCTGGGCAACATCAGCCAGGGCCTTGGCCTGTTCGGCACCGCCGCCGCCTACACGGCCCTCTTCTTCCTGGTCAGGGTCGGTCTGCGCAACCGCGGTCAGATCATGGCGCGAGCCGGGCCACTCGTCTACCTCGGGTTCTTCCTGCTCGTCGCCTACTCGCTCAGCGCCGGCAACGCCGGCACCGCGTTCCGCTACCGCACGCAGGTCGTCGCGGTCGTGATCTGCATCGTCGCCACCCTCTGGAGATCGGCCGAGAGCTCGCGCGCGGCCTCGCCCGCGCGCCGGCGAGGGGCGGGCGGGCGCTTGCCGGCGCCCTCACAAGCATGAGCGAGCAGCCGGGGCAGACTGCCCGTCGTCTTCCGCTGGCGGGCCCGAGGGCGGCGAGGGAGGCGTACCGGCGTCTCGGCTATCTGCGGGCGCGCTTGCCGAGGCCCCTGGGGAGGAGGCCCGAGATCGAGCTTGCGATCTGCGCCATCTTCCGCGACGAGGCTCGTTACCTAGCCGAGTGGGTGACCTTCCACCGTATTCAGGGCGTCGAGCGCTTCTACCTCTACGACAACCTGAGCACCGACGAGTGGCGGGAGGAGCTGGCCCCCGAGATCGCGGCGGGCGTCGTCGAGGTTATCCCGTGGCCCGAAGAGCCGGGGCAGCTGGGCGCCTACGACGACTGCCTCGGGCGCCACCGCGACGACGTTCGCTGGATCGCGGCGATCGACGTCGACGAGTTCCTCTTCTCCCCCACGGGGGCGACGCTTCCCGAGGTGCTGCGGCGTTTCGACGCGCAACCCGGGGTCGTCGTCAACCGGCGCTTCTTCGGCACCAACGGGCACCGCAGGCCCGCCGAGGGCCTCGTCATCGAGAACTACCCGATGCGTTCCCGCGACGAGGACCCGTCGAACGTGCTGGTCAAGTCGATCGTCTACCCGCGGATGACGCTCGCCGCGCGCAGCGCGCACACCTTCAGCCACAGGGGCAACCCGGTGGGAGAGGACGGCCTTCCAGTCCCCTCGATGAAGCGCGAACCGGCCACCGCCGACCTGTTGAGGATCAATCACTACTACGCCAAGTCAGAGGAGGAGTTCGGCCACAAGGCGACCTCGCCGCGGGCCGACTCGGGAACCGTCACGGACCGCATGGGGATCCCGCCCGACGAGGTGCGCGACGAGGCGATCCCGCAGTTCGTCGGACGGCTGCGAAGGGCCCTCGCCTCTCGTGGGTCCGGCGCCCCGGCACCGGTCCCACAATCGCTGACGACGTGGACGCGACTCGCGCCGATGCTCGGCCGGCGGCGTAGCTGGGTCGCCGTCCTCTCGGCCGGCTCGGTGCTCTCGGGTTTCGCCGAAGCGGGCATCCTCGCCGTTCTCGCCCAGGTCGCGGCGGCGCTCGTCAACGGCAACTCCGCGGTGGCGGTCGATCTCGGTCCGCTGCACGCGGATGCGGGTCTCGGTGTTCTGCTCGCGATCGGCATCGCCCTGGCACTGCTGCGCTTCGCCCTGCAGGCGGTCGTCTCCTACGTGCCGGCGCGCATCGCGACGGATATGCAGATCCAGCTGCGAGGCGAACTGTTCGCCGCCTACAGCCACGCTTCCTGGGCCGCCCAGTCGCGCGACCGCGAGGGGCAGCTGCAGGAGTTCGCCACCAATCAGATCGGCCAGGCCGTCGCCGGCGTTCGCGCCGCGACCACGCTGGTCGCGGCGATGCTCACCTTCTTCGTCCTCGTCGCTTCGGCCCTCGCCTTCAACCCGGTTGCCGCGGTGATCGTCGTCGTCATCGCCACCGGGCTCTTCGGAGCGCTGCGCCCCCTGAGCAACCTCGGCGGGCGGCGCGGCCACGACCTCTCGCTGGCCTCGAGCGGCTACGCGCGCGGCGTCAGCGAAGCGGTGCGGCTCTCGGAGGAGACCCACGTCTTCGGGGTCGCGGACGCCCAGCGCCGGCAGATCGACGAGCTGATCGAGTCCCTGCAGGGGCCGCTCTTCCACATGCAACTGCTCGCCAACCTGGTGCCCGGCATCTACCAGAGCCTGATCTACCTGCTCGTGATCGCCGCCCTCGCCGTCCTCTACGCCAGCGGCGCCGGACACGTCGCCTCGCTGGGAGCGGTGGTCCTGCTGCTGGTGCGGGCCGGGACCTATGGCCAGCAGGCGCAGGGCGCATACCAGTCCGTGCGCCAGGCGCTGCCCTACTTGGAACGGGTGCAGGACGTCCAGCGACGCTACGAGGCGAACGAGGAGCGGCGCGGGTCGCAGGCGCTGCGGGAGGTGCGCGAGCTCGCCTTCGACGGCGTCTCGTTCGAGTACGAGTCCGGCAGGCCGGTCCTCCACGAAATCGAGTTCGAGGTTGGCGCCCGCGAGACGGTCGGCATCGTCGGGCCGACCGGGGCCGGCAAGTCAACCGTGGTCCAGATCCTCCTCGGCCTGCGCGAGCCGACCGCGGGCCGTTACCTCGTCAACGGCGTTCCCGCCGGCGAGTTTGCCGCCGAGGACTGGCGTCGCGCCGTCTCTTACCTGCCGCAGGACCCGCGGCTGCTGCACGCTTCGGTCGCCGACAACATCCGCTTCTTCCGTCCGTTGGGCGACGCCGAGGTGGAACGGGCGGCCCGCCTCGCCGGCATCCACGAGGAGGTCGTCTCCTGGCCGGCCGGCTATGAGACCGTGATCGGCCCCCGCGCCGACGCCATATCCGGCGGCCAGCAGCAGCGCGTCTGCCTCGCCCGAGCGATCGCCGCCCGCCCCGAGGTGCTCGTTCTCGACGAGCCGACGAGCGCCCTGGACCCGCGCACGGAGCGCCTGATACAGGCCTCGCTGGCCGAGCTGAAGCACGAGCTGACCCTGTTCGTGATCGCGCACCGGATGTCGACGCTGGACATCTGCGACAGGGTGATGGTGGTGGTCGGGGGACGGCTCGAGGCCTTCGACACGGCCAGCGCCCTGGGGGCCAACAGCGACTACTTCCGCATGGCCTCGGGGCTGTCAGCGGCCTCGCCCGGTGCCCAGGGCAGCGGGTAGTCGAGCAGCTCCGCCAGCAGCAGCGCGTCCGGCGCGTAGTGCGCGCGCAGGCGCTCGAGCGCCGCGACATCCGCTGCCGACGGTTCCGCGGCCGGCGCCGGCCGCCGGTTCCAGGACTTGAAACGGAAGTCGAGGCGCTTGTACCAGGCGAGGAGAGCGCTCCGGCGCCGTGTGGAGAGCGAGTGCCATGCCGCCCGCGCCACGCGATTGGCCGAGGCGAGCCTGACCGCCGAGGCGGGCGAGACCCGCGCGATCTTCGGCTCGGCGGCGCTGACGTTGTAACGCCGGCCGAGGTTGCGGGGCTCGACGGCGTCGACGGCGAGAAACTCGTAGATGCGCTCGAGCACTGCCCGCGGCTCGCGCGCCAGCTCCTCGGTGAAGAGGACCAGGATTCGCTCGTGGGGGAAGAGGTCGTAATAGGCGCTGAGCAGGCGTCCGTACTCGCCGAGCACCACGTAGCAGTTGGTCCGCGTCGACTGCCTGCGCGAATCGGCCAGCGCCTCGGGGCGCAGCAGTTCGTCGACGGCGACGGGGAAGGGTCGCGTCTCGTGACCGAGCCGGGTCTCCTGGATGTGGTGCGAGTAGGCGCGCTCGACCGGATCACGCAGGATGGCGATCAGCCGCGCCGAGGGCAGGCGCTCGTGAATCCGGCGCGGCAGCGTGTGCTCGTCGTACGTCGGGAGCCGTCCGTCGGGACCCTCGGCCACGCCGGTGATCGGGGACATGTAGTGCGGAGTGATCGTCCCCATGAGCCGGCTGCGCCCGCCCGCCGGGAAGGCTCGCTGCAGGTATTCCTCCCAGGAAAGGCGGCCGACGATTCGGTCGTCGCTGAAGTAGGGCGCCTCCTTGTCGGGCGGGAGGTCGATCTCCGGATGGTCGCGTAGGTACTCGAAGAGGGAGGTCGTCCCGGACTTGGGCGCCCCGATCACGAGGAAGTCGAGGCTCATTCCGGCATGATATTGCGAAGAACGGGGTCGGTTCCGGGGGGTCGGCCGCAGCCATGAGCGAGATCGGGCATCCAAGCAGAGAGGACGTGACCGCCTTCTACGACGGCTTCGTCGGCCGCCAGACGAGGGTTGGGGTCAACGAGCGCCACAGGGCGATCCTCGCCTGGCTGCTGCGCTTCGGCATGCGACCGGACGATCGCGTCCTCGAGATCGGCTGCGGGGCGGGCACCCTGACCCAGCTGCTGGCGGAAGCTCTGCCGCGGGGCTCGGTGTTCGGCGCCGATCTCAGCCCGCGCAGCATCGAGGCGGCGAGGGAGCGCCTGGCCCGGTTCGGCAACGCGCGGGTCGTGGCCGGCGACGCGCTCGAGATCGACGCGGGCAGCGAGCCCTACGACGTGGTCGTCCTCCCGGACGTGATCGAGCACATCCCGGTGGAGATGCACGACGCGCTCTTCGGGCGCATCGCCTCCTGGGTGAAGCCCGAGGGCTTCGTCCTCCTCCATTACCCCAACCCGCATCACCTCGAGTGGTTCCACGAGAACCGGCCCGAGGAGCTGCAGATCGTCGACCAGCCGATTCACGCCGACGTGCTGACGGCAAACGCCTACCGCCACGGCCTCTACCTCGACTACTTCGAGCGATACTCGATCTGGATCCGCGAGGGCGACTACGTCGCCGCTGTCTTCCGGCCCTCGAGCGGAGTCGGTGAGTGGACGCGACTGCCACAGCCGAAGCCGCCCCTCTGGCGCCGAATCGCCGCCCGTGTCAAGCGGGCTCGATGAGCGCCGCCAAGCCTGACTTGGTGATGTTCACCGGCACGTTTCCCCACGGTGGGGAGGCGGTGCTGGGCGCTGAGATAGCGGTCACGGCGGTGCATTTCGAGCGCGTGTTCCTCATCCCCTCCCATCCCGGGCCCAAGACAGAGGAATTGCCCGCCAACGTGGAGCTGGTCCACCTCTGGCGACGGGCGGATCGCTCGCGCACGGCCAAGCGCGGCGCCGTGCGCACCGCGCTCGCGCTCGAGATCCTCGGCCGGACGCTGCGCCATCCCTCCAACTGGCGGTCCTACGCCGCCAGCGCCCGTTTCTACCTCGACGTGCTCGCCGAGGGCCTGTTGCGAGCCATGGCCCTGCGGGCCTGGGTGGAGGAGAACGGCCTGGGCGACGCCGTCTTCTACGACTTCTGGTTCGAGAACAGCACGCTTGCCCTGGCGGTGCTGCGGCGGCTCGGGACGATCCGTTGCGCCGTCTCGCGGGCGCACGGGTTCGACGTCTTCGACTCCAGGTGGGGCGGCAAGGGCCGGGTTCCGTTCCGGGAGTTCAAGGCCGAGAACCTCGATGCCGTCTTCGCCGTCTCCGAAGACGGCGCGCGTTACCTGCAGGGCAAGTTCGGCCCCCACGCCGGGAAGGTCCGCCTGTCACGCCTCGGCATCCCGGCCTCGCCGGGCGTCCCGGAAGGCGCGGCCGACCCGCCGCTGGTGGTCTCGTGCTCGGCGCTTCGGCCCGACAAGCAGGTGCGGGCGATTCCCGAAGTCCTACGCGCATGCGACCGCCCGTTGCGCTGGGTGCATTTCGGCGACGGCCCGGAGCGGCGCCGGGTCGAGGAGGCCGCTGCCGCGCTGCCGGCGAGGGTGACCTGGGAGCTGAGGGGGACGATCGAGAACGCCGCGGTCCGCCGTTTCTACGCCACCGAGCCGGTCTCGGCCTTCCTCTCGATGAGCCGTGCCGAGGGGGTGCCGATCTCGATGATGGAGGCCCAGAGTGCCGGCATCCCGATCGTCGCTCTCTCCGTCGGCGGGGTGCCGGAGATCGTCGCCCCAGAGACGGGCGTCCTGTTGGCGCCGGACGCCGAACCCGGCACGGCAGCCGCGGCGCTGGGCATGGCCGTTGCGCCCGCGAGCTTCGATCACGAGAGGATCCGCGCCGCTTTCGCGAGCCGCTATGAGGCTGCGGCGAACTACCGGGGGTTCGCCTCGGCGCTGCTGGAGGCTTGGTCTACCGCCGGCTCGGCGGCTCACGCCGAGTAAGCTTGATGCGAGTTGGAAGAGGGCGTGGGCGAGATGCCGGAGTGGGATGGTCCGGCGGTGACGATGACGACGGTCCTCTACAACTCGGAGGCCTCGCTTCCCGGTTACGCCGCGGCGTTGAAGCCGAGCGTGGAAAGGGGACTGGTGCGGCTCATCGCCGTCGACAACGACAGCCCGGATGGGAGCGCGGCGCTGTTGGGGCAGCTGATGCCGGGGGTCGAGATGCTCTCGAACGGGAGCAACCTCGGGTTCGCCCGCGGTTGCAACCGGGCCTGGCCTGAGGTCGAGTCGAGGTACTGGATGTTGGTCAACCCCGACGTCGAGGTCGATGCGACGGGAATCGAGCGGCTCGTGCGGTGGATGGACGAGCGCCCGGGGGTTGGCCTGGCGACACCCCGCCTGCGCGGACCCGACGGCGAGGCGGTGCCAGTGGCCCACCCGCACGACAGCCTCTGGCGGCCGCCCGTCGAAGCGCTGCGGCTGCACAAGCTCCTTTCTCTCCGGCAGCGCGAGCGACGGCTGCTTCCCGGCCGCGCCTCGACCCCTGAGATCGTCAACGGCTGGGTCCCGGGCGCGGCGCTGATCGCCAGGGCCGAGGCGGTGACGACGGTAGGGCCACTCGACGAGCGTCTCTTCATGTACGGCGAGGATCGCGAGTGGTGCTGGCGCATGGCGCGAGCCGGGTGGGGCGTCGGCGTCTGCGCCGAGGTCGAGTTCGCGCACGGTCGCGCGGTCAGTGCGAGGGCGACGTGGAGCGAGGAGGAGCGCGCTCGCCGCGAAGTAGCGGGCCATCTGCGGGCGACGCGCCTGATGCGCGGCCCGCTCTGGACGCGTGCCTTCGCTCTGCTGGGCGGTCTCGGTCTGCTCGTCGACTCACTCGACCCGCGGCGCGGCGAGGCTCGGTCCGCGCGGCGCGCCCGGGGACGTCTCTACGTCCGCGGCGCTCTCGGCCTGGAACGATGAAACTGGCGATCGTCGTCCTCGCCCACGATCGGCCGGAGCACCTGGCGAGGCTGCTCTCGGCGGTGCGGGATCCAGCTGTCCGGGTCTATCTGCACGTCGACCGTCGCGTTCCGCTCGAGCCGTTCTCCCAGGCGCTGACCGCCGCCGGTCTGGAAGACGTCGCCCTCCTGCCGCGCCAGGCGACGTCCTGGGCAAGCCCGCAGCTGGTCGACGCCGCGCTCGAGGGCCTGAAGCGCGGCGTCGCCGACGGCTGCGGCTACTTCCTCCTGCTCAGCGGCCGCGACTTCCCGCTGCGCCCGGCGGAGGAGATCGTCGCCTTCGCCGAGGGGGCGGGCTCGCGCAGCTACCTCGAGCACTTCCCGTTGCCGGACCCGCGCTGGCGCCTGGGCGGCCGCGACCGCACCGACTTCTACACCTACACGGTGCGGGGCCGACGCGAGACCTGCATCCCCCGCGGCGAGGACACGAGCTACCTCAATCGCCGCGGCGGGCTCCTCAATCGCTTCTTGAGGCTGCGCGGCCTGGGCAAGCCGGCGCGACGTTTCCCCTCCTACGCGCGCGCCTACGGCGGCTCGCAATGGTGGAACCTGAGCCGCGACGCCGCCTCGCACGTTCTCGCCTTCCTCGAGCGGCACCCGGACTACCGTCGCTATCACGAGCACACGCTGGCGCCCGACGAGATCTTCTTCCAGAGCATCCTGGCGGGGACCGGCTTCGCGGAGCGCGCCGAGGTCGTCGACGACAGCCTGCGCTTCATGCGCTGGCCTGTCGAGGAGAGCCACCCGCGGGTGTTGGGGGTCGACGACCTGCCGGCGATCCTCGCCAGCGGGGCGCTCTTCGCGCGCAAGTTCGACCCAAGCGTCGACGCAGAAGTGCTCGAGCGGCTGGCCGAGCGGGTGAGTGCATGAACGGCTTCGACGCCGCTGAACACCGCGCCCTCGTCTGCGTCACGACCTGCGAGCGCGCCGCCTACCTGCGGCGCTACCTACCGCACTTCGCCAGGTTCTGCGCCGAGGACCGACGCTTCTCCCTGCTCGTCTCGCTCGACGGCAGCGATGAGGAGACGCGGCGCTTCTGCGAGGAGTGGCGGGTCCCGCTCCTGCACTCCGAGGTGTGCGAGGGGGTCGGCCTCTCGAAGAACCGGGTGCTCGAGCGCTTCCCCGACTTCGATTACTACTTCTTCGTCGAGGACGACGTCGAGCTGGTCGATGGGTCGGTGTTCCCGGCTCACGTGGACCTGGCGCGGGAAAGCGGCATCCACCATTTCTCTCTCTTCTCGCGACGGAGAATTCGCGATTACGAGCAGTCGGTGGTCGCCGGGCGCCGGGTGGCCCGCGGCTTCTACGGCAGCGCCAGCTTCAACTTCTTCACCGCCGCCGGGCTCCGCCAGGTGGGCGGATGGCACCCCCGCTTCGCCGAGTACCGGCGCTGGGGTCACACCGAGCACAGCTACCGCTTCTACCGCGCCGGGCTGGCGCCGGCTCCTTTCAACGTGGTCGAGAGGCTGATCGACGCCTGCATCTGGCATATCCCTCCGTCTGTGACTAGGCCCGACCGGCTGCCCCCCGTGGACGCCGACGAGATCTCCGTTCCCGAGCGCGAGCTGATGGACCGGGAGCTGCTTTACGTGCCGCTGACGACGCTCGCGCCCTACTCCTTCAACGGGGCTCCGTTCGGGGGGCTGGACCGGCTTGCGGCGACCCTCGACGGCGGCGAGCGCTATCCGCTCGTCGCCAGCGGGGAGCTGCGCCGCTGCCGCTCCGATTACCAGCTCTGGCGCTACCGGACCCTCGCGTCTCCACCGCGCCGGGCCGCTGCCCTTCTCGCCTCCGCCTGGCAATGGCCCGGAAATCCCCGCCTGCGCCAGACCGCGAGGGAAGCGGTTGGGTTGTTTCCGTGAGCGTCAAGGCTTCGCTGGTCTCGGTCGTCCTCCCCTGCTTCGAAGCGGAGGAATCGCTAGCCGCCGCGCTCGACTCGCTGCTGGGCCAGACCTACCGCGATATCGAGATCCTCGCGATCGACGACGGGTCCGCCGACGCCACGCCGCGCATCCTCGGGGAGCACGCGGCACGCGACGCTCGCGTGCGCGTCCTGCGCAACGCGACCAACCTGGGCGTGATCCGCACCCTCAACCGCGGCGTCGCCGAGGCGCGCGGCGAGCTCGTCGCCCGTATGGACGCCGACGACGTGGCGGCGCCGACCCGGATCGAGCGCCAGGTCGAGCTGCTCGCCGGGCGCCCCGACGTCGGCGTGGTCGGCACCGGGGTCGAACAGGTCGACCGGGAGGGCCGGCGGCTGAGGCCGCGGCCGGTGCTGTGCACGGGTCCTGGGGGCGCCCGGTTCGTCTCCCTCTTCGCCACTCCGGTGATGCATCCGACGATCGCCGCCCGCACCGCGCTGATGCGGGCTTACCCCTACGGCGGCCCGCCCGAGAGCCTGCACACCGAGGACTACGAGATGTTCGTCCGCATGCTCGACGCCGGAGTCGGCTTCGCCAACATCGACGAGCCGCTGATGAGGGTGCGCAGCGACCCGAGCAGCGTCTCGGTTCGCTTCGAGCGGGTCCAGGTCGAGAACTTCGTCCTCTGCGCCGCTCGTCACCTGGAGCGGACGCTGGGCGAGAGGCCGCCCCCCGGCCCCCAGCGGGTGCTGGTCAACCGGATCGACTCCACGGTGGGCGCCGCCGACCTGCGCGAGGGCCTGCGCTGGCTCGACCGGATCGAGCGCGAGCTCGGCCGGCGCGAGGCCGGCTCCGTAGCCGAGATCGCCCGCGCCGCCGACCTGCAGCGGGTCGACGTCCTCGTCCAGGCAGCGCTCAAGGGCGCCCCGGCCGTGCGTCTGGCGGCGGGCCCGCTCGCCCTCCGCCACGGCCGCCGGTTGCTCTCGCCGGCCTCGCGCAGTTATCTCGCCGGCAAGCTCAGCCCCGCCGCCACCCGCCGGTAGAGGGCGTCGTAGCGCGGGATGCCGACCTCGTGCAGCGAAAGTTGCGTGCGCGCGACGGCGAGGCAGCGCTCGCGCACGCCGGGGTCCGCGCGAAGCGCCTCGGCGGCGAGGGCGGCGGACTCGTACGCCGACTCGCCGAGCTCGTCGATCAGCACCCCGACGCGCTCATCCCGCAGCAGCGCGTCGACGTCGCCGATGCCAGCCGTGGAGACGACCGGCAGCCCGGCCGCCAGGTACTCGCCGATCTTGGTCGGCGAGGAGGAGATCTTCGAGAAGCAGGGCTTGACGAAGGAGATGCCGACATCCGCTGCCGCCAGGAAGCGGCCGATCTCGCCCGGCTCGGTGCTGAGCACGAGGCACTCCTGCGGTTCGATGCCGAGGCGTGGGAGCTCGCGCAGGAAGGGCTCCGGGTCGGCCTGGGTGAGGATCATCGGCAGCAGGTCGGGCGAGAGCCGCCGTGCGGCGGCGACGAACTCGGCCATCTCGCGGTCCAGGTACCAGCCGGTGAACTTGCCGACGTAGACCATCACCGGCCGGTCGCGGTCGATCCCGATTTCCTCCCGCACCAGCTCGCGCTGGTCGGCCCTGCTCGCGATCGCCTCGACGTCGGCGCAGCAGGGGACGACGAAGGTCGCGTCGGGCCCGGCCCTCGTCTCGCTCAGGTGCGGTCGCACGGCCTCGGTCAGCGTCACGACGCCGTCAGCGCGCCGCAGCGCCGCCCGCTGCACCCACTGGGTCAGCCGGTAGGGGGCGCCGCCGCGCTTCCAGTTGCCGGCATCCGCGTACTCCTCCGCCATCAGGCCGCGCAGGTCGAAGATCATCCGGCAGCCGGTCAGCCGGGAGGCGAGCATCGCCATCGCCGCCGGCACGTGGTTGCGGGCGTGGATCGCGTCGAGCCGGTGGCGGCGCACCAGCCGGGCCGCTGTCAGCGCCCCGGCGAAGACGTCGAAGGCGGTCGCCGGCAGCGAGGGAGCCTTGTGGTAGCGGCGCGAGTGCCAGACGATTCCCTGGCGCCCGAGCTGCTCCTCGAACGCCCGCGCCCGCGACGGCTCGAGGCCCGGCTCGAAGGTCAGCAGGTGGACCGTATGCCCCAGCTCGGCGAGGCCGGCCAGATAGGCGACGACCTGGCTGTGGACCAGGGGATCCTCGAGCGAGAGGTAGCATACGTACAGCACGCGCAGCGTCTGCTCGGCAGCGCCGGAAGCGGTGCTGGGGGAAGGTTGCACAGAGCGGATGTCTAACACGCGGGCCACCGATGCCGGTCACGGTACGCGCGTCCTCGGCACCTCGTGTCAGGGAATGGCTGACGCGGCGTTCCGCGTGCGGCTGGAGCTGCCCGGTCGCGGCCTCGCCGCCCACGGCGTCGAGCTCGAGCTGCTGCCGCTCTTCTCCGCGGAGGCGACGCGGCGATTCCGCACCGCCGGGGCGCTCGCCAAGGCACGGGTCCTCGCCTCCTCGCGGCGACGCCTGAAGCGGGAGCTGCGTGCCGCCGGGGACGCCTCGACCGTCGTCGTCCAGCGCGGCGTAGACCTGACCCCGTCGCTGGCGCTGGAGCGGGCCGCGACGCGCGGCCGCCGGCTGATCTACGACGTCGACGACGCGATCTGGCTCAGCGGCGCGCAGACCGGGGGGCACCGGCTGAGCTCGCTCAAGGGCGCCGCTCGTCGGGTGCGCTGGCTGGCCGAGCGGGCCGAGCGGACGATCGCCGGCAACGAGATCCTCGCCGAGCACCTCGCGCCGCACGGGCCGGTCACGGTCGTCCCCTCGCTGGTCGATCCCGAGGCGTACGCCGTTCGCCGGCACGAGCAGGGCGAGGAGGTGACGCTTGGCTGGATCGGCTCGCCGACCACGGCGCCCTATCTGGGTCGCGTTGCGGGGGTGCTCGAGCGGTTCGGGAAGGCGTCCGATCGTCCGGTGCGCCTCCTCCTGGTCGGCGGATCGGCGCCGCCCCTCGCCGGTGTGCGGATCGAGGAGCGCGCCTGGAGCCCGGCGGCCGAGCGCCAGGCCCTGGCCGAGATCGACGTCGGCCTGATGCCGCTTCCCGACACGCCCTGGACGCGCGGAAAGTGCGCTTACAAGGCGCTGCAGTACATGGCCGCCGGAATTCCCGCCGTGGTCGACGACGTCGGGATCTCGGCGGCGGCGGTCGCCGGCGCCGGCTATGCGATCGCGGGCGAGGACCAGTGGCTCGAGGCGCTCGAGGCGCTGGCCGCCGACGCCGGGCTGCGCGGCGAGCTCGGCGCTGCGGGGCGGCGGCGGATCGAGGCCGACTTCTCGCCCCAGCGCTGGCTGCCGACGATTGCCACGATCATCCGGGGCGAATCGTGAACCCCGCCTACCGTCGCGTCTACCACTTCCACGTCCGCAAGACGGCCGGGACGAGCCTCAACGCCGCGTTCTGGGCGCTTGGGGGCCTCGACCTGCGGGCGATGGCGGATCGCCAGGAGGCCGAGGGCAACGGGCTGCGCTTCGTCCGCGGCAACCCCAGTCTGATCGAAGCCGGCGATTACTTCTACGCCAACTCCCACCAGCCCGCCCACGCCCTTACGCTGCCGCCCGATACGTACACGATCGCGATCCTGCGCGACCCCGCCGCTCGCGTTCTCTCCTACTACCGGTACCTGCTCTGGGCGCGCCGCAACCCCGGCGCGAGGGAGGAGGAGCCGTTCATCGACGAGGTGGTCGCCGAGAGCTCCTTCCTCGACCGGCGCCTCTCGCTCCGCCGCCGGGCCCAACCCACCCTCCGCGACTTCCTCGAGCGGGTGCCGGCCGAGCACCTCTTCGCGCAACTGCACATGTTCTCGGCTCGCCTCGACCCCGGCGAGGCGGCAGCGAACGCGCTCGCCTGCTCGGCGACGTGCTTCACCGAGACCTATCCCGCCGACCTGGCGCGGGTCGCCGCGGAGCTGCGGCTCGACCTGGTGGAGATGCGCGAGCGCAGCTTCGGCGAGAAGGTCGAGCTTGCCGAGGACGAGCGCGAGCTGCTGCGCGAGCGGCTGGCGCCCGAGTACGCGATGATCGAGCGGGTCCGCGAGGGTCTCGGTGCCACCTATGATGGGACCGACCGATGAGTGGAGGAGGACTGCGCAGGCGCCTCAGGCTCCTCACCAAGCCGCGACGGATACGGCGAGCGCTGTCGGTCGAGGGGATGGTCAGCGACGCCGAGGCATCGAAGCTGATCGAGCTGGCCGCCGACGTTCCCGCGCGGGCCTGCATCGTCGAGGTCGGCAGCTACCGCGGCCGCTCGACCTGCGCCCTCGCGATCGGCGCCGACGGGGCTCGGGTCTACGCGATCGAGCCGCACGAGAGCTTCGAAGGGGTCCTGGGTGGCTCGTTTGGACCGCCGGACCGCCGCGCCTTCTTCGAGAACCTGCTGCGCGTCGGCGTGGTCGAGAGGGTCCGCCTCGTCAACCTCAGCGCCGAGGTCGTCTGCAAGGGGTGGACGCTGCCGATCGGCCTGCTCTGGATCGACGGCGATCACAGCGAGGAGGGCGTGCGGCGCGACTTCGGCGCCTTCGAGCCCTTCCTGCAGCCGGGCGGAGTCGTCGCCTTCCACGATGCCCGCGACCCGGAGGGCGGGCCGGCGAAGCTGATCGAGGAGCTGCGCGCGAGCGGCGCCTACGAGCCGGCCGACGCCATCGGCGAGCTCGTCGCTTTGCGGCGCCGTGCCTGAGCAATCGGCGCCGCTAGGAGCCGGGTCCCGCGATTGCAAGCGGCAGCGGGCCTGGGCCGTAGAGGCGGTCTAGGCCGAACTCGGCGAGAACCGTGAGGCACTCGTCGATCAGCGCCGCGTCGACCTCCTCGCACCAGCGCCCGAGCGTCCGCTCCCAGCTACCGGCGCGCACGGCCTCGGCCGCCGTCCCCCGCCAGTCGGTCGCCGACGGCCTGCGCACGGCGTCGCCCCGCGGTGCCCGCCGCACGGGGCCGAGGGCGCCGGCGCAGTGCTCGCCGAGGCGGGCGAGCTCGGGTTCCGGGTCGAGCACGGCGCTCTCGTAGAAGACGAGCGCGACGCCCGGGTCGTCCTCGCGGCTGAGCGGGTAAGCGTTTTCCAGGCACCACTCGGCGACCAGCCGGACCAGCGGCTCGGCATGCTGGCGCCAGCGGTCGTAGAGCGGCAGCCAGGCGGCGACCGGGGAGCGCACGGCGTCCGCCCGCCCGGCCCGCGTCGCCACGTAGTCGCCGAGGCCGTAGAAGGCGTCCGAGCGCAGTCGCGAGAGCGAGGTTGCGATCGGGTGACGGACGACGAAGACGATCGGGGCCGCGGGCTGGCGGGCGCGCACCCAGGGCAGCAGGTTGGCGGCGTGGACGTCCTTGACCACCCGGCCGCGGGGAAGCCGCGCGAGGAGCACTTGGTCGATGTAGGGGCCGCGGACCCGGCCCGAGAGAACGCGCCGCGCCGCTTCCGCCAGCGCCGCTTCGCTCTCAGCCGGGTCGGCGAAGAGGCGCGCTTCGCCCGCGAAGCAGCCGAGGACCGGGTGGAACGGCTCGAAGACGAGACGGCTGCCGTGCTGGCGGGCGAGCGCTTCGGCCAGCCAGGTCGTGCCGCTGCGACCGCTGCCGAGCACGAGCGCGGCGCGCGCCGGATCGCGGTTGCGCTCGAGGAACAGCTCCCTGCGCAGTTGCCCCATCCTCGCTGCGAGCTCCGCGCGCATCGATCAGGCTTTGAGCAGCCCGTAGGTCGGGTTGAGGCGATGGGCCCTGCGGTAGGCGCGGAGCGCCGCGGCGACCTTGCCGCGCTCCGCCTGGATGCGGGCGAGGACGAACCAGTTGCGCCAGTCGTCGTCCGTCTTGCGGGTCGCCGCCGCCGCGGCCGCGGCGGCGGCCGGGAGCTTCCCCTGCCGCTCGAGCACGAGCGCCTGCTGGAGCAGGAGGGCGGACGCGTAGGGCTGGGCGTCGGCCGCGTCTTCGGCCTCGGCGAGGGCACTGGCGAGATCGCCGTGGGAGGCGTCGACCTGGCTCTGGCGCAGGTGCGTGGCGCCGCTCAGCGGGAACCAGATCGCGATCATGGCGAGCGCCGCGATGGCGGCCGTGGCCGCACGCTGGACCCCGTTGCGTTTGCGCCGGCCCGAGCGCCGCCGCCGCCGGCGCGAGGTCTGGTTCACCGACCAGCCGCTGACCGCGACCGCGGCGAGCAACATGAAGGCGGCCGCCAGCGCCCCCAGCTGCCAGACCCAGTCGAGGGCGGCGGCCATCGCGAAGCCGGCCGCGCCGGCCGTTGCGGTGGCGAGCGCCATCCGCCGCTCGGGCGGTGCCCGCATCGCTCGCACGGCACCGATCCCGAGCACGCTGAAGACGAAGCCGCCGATCAGCAGCAGGCCGACGACCCCCAGCTCGGCCAGGTTCTCGAGGTACAGCGAGTGCGCGTTGCGGACGTAGCCGTTGTAGGTGGCGTGCCGTGCCCACCAGAGCTCGAAGGTGCCGGGCCCGATCCCCTTGAGGGTCGCCGTCTCGCTCGCGTCTATCGCCGACTCCCAGAACTGGTAGCGGCCGCTGCCGTGGAAGTCGAGGATCGAGGAGGGCCCGCTCGGTTCGTCGCCTGGCCCGCTGCCGCGACTCTTGAACACGTCCCAGCGGTGGGAGACCTGGTGCGGCAGCCCGGCTGCGAGCGAGACCGGGATCGCGAAGACGAGCGCCACCGCGGTCGCGATCAGCGCCTCGCGACGGCCGATCCCCAGGAAGCTTGGCCGGTCGAGCCGGCGCACGGCGAGGCCGATCCCGACCTGCAGCAGCGCGACTGCGGCGCAGACGGCGAGGACGATCCAGATCATCTCCGTGCCCTGCTGCTCGGCCGCGGGCGTGGGCAGGCCGCGGGCCAGCGCGTCGCGCTCGGAGACCGCGAGCGCCAGCACGGCGCCGCCGGCGGTGCCGGCGGCGAGCGTGAGCAGCTTCGGGGCCCGGTCGGGGGAGAGGAGGAAGAAGGCAGCGACCGCGACCGCCGCGACCGCCGCGCCGGTGCCGGAGGTGGCGAGGTAGAGGGTGAGGCCGGTGACCGGGATCGCGGCCGCTGCCAGCGCCTGGGCGGCGGTCGTCCGCGCCGTCGCCGTCGACCCGAGCAGCAGCGGCAGCGTCATCCCCGCCAGAGCCCCCATCGCGCTCGAGTAGCCAAGCGGGTAGCCGAGTCGCCGCTCGATCTCGATCCCGGGCAGGACCTTGCCCAGTTCGTTCGGCGGAAACCAGTCCATGTGCAGGCGCGAGAGGACGGCCAGGGCCGCGACCAGGCCGAGGCCGAAGGTCACCCCGTGCAGCACCTGTCGTGCGCCGGCCCGCCGTCGCGTTACCAGGCAGATGCCGAGGGCGAAGACGCCAAGGTAGGTGGCGACCCGGGCCATCTCGGTTGCCGTGCGTTCCTCGCTCTGTGTCCAGCCCATCGAGAGCGCGGTCCAGATTGCGAAGCCGCCGAGCAGCCCGAGCGTCGCGAGGCTCGCCTTCGTGCGGCCCGGCACGGGCAGCGCCTCGACCGCGACCCCGAGCAAGAGCAGCCACCAGACCGCGATCCCGACTTGGCCGCGGGGGATCGGGTCGTAGCCGCCGTTCTCGAGGGCCAGATAGAGGACCAGGAGCGCCGCCAGCAGCCAGGTCGCCGCTCCCGCCCAGTCGAACCGCAATGGCTCCGAGCGGCTGCCGCGCTGGCTCGCTCGCACCGCTTCCCCCGGGTGATCGAGTGTTTCCGGCCTCAACTCGACGCCCAAACTACTGAGTGACGGGCGCTACAGTGTGCGCTGGAGGCTGGGGGCGCAGGTACGACGGCGCCCGCGGCGTGTTCACTGATTCGAGGCGATGGCGAAGATCGCGACACTGACGCTGGCGATCGCGCTGGCGATGCCGGTGCCGGCCGGTGCCGCGGTGCACGCGATCGTGCCTCCAGGCAACTCCGAGTCGGACCAGTATTCGCAAACGATTCCCGGCTCCACCGGTCCCCGTGTGCCCGATCCGACCAAGGACCCCGGCGACGCCGTGCGGGCGGGGGCGCTAAGTGAGGCGGCCGCGCGCGCCCTGCGCCAAGGCGGTGCAAACGGCGCCGCGCTGGCGACCGCGGTGGCGCAGACCACAGAACGCGGCGCCGGCAGCCCGGCGGCGCCGGGGGCGCCCGGCCGGCCGTCCGGCGATTCCGGGCTCGGCGACGGCTTCCAGCTCCTGCTCCTGGCGATCGCCGCCGCGGCCCTCGTCTACGCCATCGCGCGGCGGCGTGGGCTCGCGACCCGGTGAAGCGGACCGCGACCGTCCTGGCGCTCGCGGCGCTGGCACTCGCCACCGTCGCTGCTGTCAAAGCGAGTGCGGCGACGCGCGGTCTGCAGCTGGGTCTCGCCGACGCCACGTTCACGAACGGCAACGCGGCCGTGCGGGAAGAATGGCTGGGCCGCGCCCGGGACGCCGGCGCCGAACTTGTCCTGCTCGGCGTCGACTGGTCGGCGATCGCGCCGCGGGCGCCCTCCCCCGGCTTCGACGCCGCCGACGCCGCCGATCCCGCCTACGACTGGGCGGCGCTCGACGCCGCCGTGCGCAGCGCCGTCGCCCAGGGGCTCACCCCCGTGCTCGACGTCCAGGTCGCCCCCCCCTGGGCCGAGGGCCCGGGCCGGCCAAGCGCGGACGTCGCGCCGCCCGGTACCTGGAAGCCGAGCGCCCGCGCGCTCGGCGAATTCGCCGCCGCGCTGGCGAGCCGCTACGACGGCGCCTTCCCCGACTCCGGCGACTCCGGCGCCGGGCCGCTACCGCAGGTGCGCTGGTTTCAGATCTGGGCCGAGCAAAACCTCTCGCAGCACCTCAATCCGCTCTGGGAGAACGGGAGGCTGGTCGCGCCCGCCCACTACCGGCAGATGCTGAACGCCGCCTACGCCGCGATCCACGGCGTTAATTCCGGCGCCCGAGTCCTCGTCGGCGGCCTGGCTCCCTATGGCGATGCGGTGATCGGCGGCGCTCGCGTGCCCCCGGTCTGGTTCTGGCGTTCGCTGCTCTGCCTGCGGGGAGCGCGCCTGCGCCCGCTGCCCTGCCCCGACCCGGCCCGTTTCGACGTCGCCGCGCACAATCCGATCGACGTCTGGGGGCCGCGCCGCGGCGCGCTCAGCCCGCTCGACGTCTCGGTCCCCGACATCGGCCGCCTGCGCGCGATCGTGCGTCGCGCGGTCGCCACCCACCGAGCGCTGCCGGCGTCGCCGAAGCCGTTCTGGGCGACCGAGCTCTGGTGGGACTCGAGCCCGCCCGATCCGCGCGGGGTGCCGGTGCATCGCCAGGCCCGCTTTCTCGGCGAAGCGCTGTACGAGCTCTGGCGGCAGCGGGTAAGCGTCGCGATCTGGTGGTTCCTGCGCGACCAGGCGCCCGGCTCCGAAGGCTTTGCCGCGACCCAGCAAAGCGGCCTGCTTTTCCGCGACGGCGCCGCCAAGCCCGCCTACGCGGAGTTCCGCTTCCCGTTCGTCGCCCGCCGCGAAGCCGACGGCAGGGCGCTGCTCTGGGGCAGGGCGCCGGCAACGGGGCCGGTGGCGCTGGAGCGCCCCCGGCGCTCGGGCGGCTGGGCGCCGCTCACCCACGCCGTCGCCGGAGCGAGTCGCGTCTTCGTCGTCCGCATCGCGGCTGCGGGCCACTTCCAGATCAGGGCGAGGCAAGGGGGCGAGGCCAGCCTTCCTGCTAGTCTGGCGGCCGGAAAGGGAGGTTCGCAATGAGGAACAGGCTGCTTCTTCCGCTCGTCGGGGCGCTCGCTGTCGTCGCGCTGTCGCTTCCCGCCTCCTCCTTCGCCGAAACGTGCCCACCCGGGCAGACCGGCACCCCTCCCTACTGCCAGAACGAACCGTCCAACAAGTTCAATCTCGGCAAGGTCAAGCACCCGGCGACCGGGGTCGTGACGATCCGGGTCAAGGTCTCCAGCGGCGGCGTCTTCGTCGCCACCGGCAAATCGATGCAGACCGCCACGGCCAAAGGCAAAGCGGCGGGCTCGTTCACGCTGACGCTCAAACTGACGAAAAAAGGCCTCGAAGAACTCAACGAAGCCAAAGGCCAGCAGCTGCGGGTCAAAGTCAAGTTCACGTTCACGCCCGACGCCGGCAAACCGCGCACGAAGTACAAGAAGCTGATCTTCCGCGTGGTCAGGGGCAAAGGCTCGAGCAAGAAGTAGCTCGCCCGCGGGTCGCGCCTCGCTGGCCCACTCTCATCATCTCGCTGCCCCCGCACGTGCCGTTGTCCGCAGCGGCGCAGACCGCCGCATTCCCCATTACATTAAGGAATCTGTTCGGTATCTAATGAAAACTGGGTATTGATTTTTTGGGAACAAAAGATACTCTGGAGGAGTCGAGCTCCGCTGGGGGCCGGCATGGGAATCCAAATTCCGGGAAAGCCCGGACAGGGAAACAGAGTCGCCAAGCCGCCGATTGCGACCGGCAGGGGCTCGACGCAATAAGGAGAGACGTAGTGAGACGACTAACAATCCTGCTTGCCGCAACGGCGGCGCTGATGCTGGTTTCCGCCGCTCAAGCGCTTGCAGCCGGGCCCGGCGTGGTCAACATCGTGGGTGCGGGCAGCGGCGAAGTTACGACAGTTCCGCAGAAAGGCACACCGCCTGCCGGCTCGGGTACACCGCCGATCACGTGCAGCTACAGCTCGCCAGGGCCCCAAACGGGTGTGTGTAAAAATGAAACCCCTGCCCCAAGCGCGCACGTGGCGTTTTTCGCCTACCCTGCTCCGGGCTCGGAATTCGGCAGTTGGGAAATCAACAAGGGCGAAGACTATTGGGCTCGCGAAGCCAGCGAACCCTGCGGCACCTACAATGCAGAAGGTGAAGAACTCTTTGGTGGCCCCTACTGCGAGATGCTCAACGAAGCGGCGCCTTCCGAAGGTCTTGAAATAACCGTTTGCTTCGTTCAGGAAGGGGAAGGCGAAGCGGGTTGTGAAGAAGGCCCGCCGGCCAACGTCAAGCTGACGATCGAATCGGGTTCGGGAACGGTCGTTTCCAACCCAGCTGGTCTTTCGTGTAGCGGCGAAGCGGTCAAATCCTGTGAAGCCGCACTGCCGGAAGGCAAAGTCGTCCTGACCGCCTCCCCGGCCCCCGGCTACGCCTTCAAGAGCTGGAAGAAGTGCGACACCGGCGGCGTCAACGGGCGCCAATGCACGATCACGGCGAATGCGACGCTCAAAGAAATAGGCGCCAGCTTCATCAAGGTCTGGAACCTCAAAGGCACCAAGAGCGGTGGCCTGGGGATTCTCGGCAGCTCGCCTGGAGGGGTCAACTGCGGCTACGCCTGCACCTCCTCCACCGCCTTCTACAAAGAAGGCTCGCTGACGGTCAAAGCCAAGCCGGCCAAGAACTTCCACTTCGTGGAATTCAGCAGCGGCACGGGCTCGGCCTCCAGCTGCAACGGCGTCACAGCGGAAACGTGCACGATCACGATCGCCGCCGACTCCGCGGTCAACGAGGTCTACGCCGAAAACGCCAAGAACACCCTGACGCTGACCAAGGAAGGCGGCGGCCAGGGCTTCGTCAAGACGAAACCGACCAACATCAACTGTGGCTACACCTGCACGGCGGCAAAAGCTGAATTCTTCGCCGCCGAAAGCCCGGAAGTAACGGTTGCGCTCGGCAAAGGCACCAGCAAAGTCACCTGGGTATCCGGCGCAGGCACCTGCACCGGGAACGCCCTGACCTGCACGGTGCCGATGAGCTCGGCGCACTCGCTGGTCGCGAAATTCGAATAGCCACCAGCTAGGTAGCACTGCACAACCAAAGAGCCCCGGAGCCGCAAGGCTCCGGGGCTCTTTGGCGTTGAGGGCTCTTCTTCCGATCCGCTCGCAGAGCTGACTCTCCTTCTCATCGAGCCCTGCCGATCGCTTCGCCTTTACGGGGGCGTCATGAGAGAATTCCCGGTGCCTTGACCGCCGTCGAGCGACAGAGCGAGCACCTCGACGTGCTGATCGTCGGCGCCGGGCTCTCCGGCATCGGCGCCGCGCACCATCTGCAGGAGGCCTTCCCAGCGCGCGGCTACGCGCTCTTCGAGGCGCGCGACGAGCTGGGCGGCACCTGGGACCTGTTTCGCTATCCGGGCATCCGCTCGGATTCCGACATGCACACGCTCGGCTACCGCTTCCGGCCCTGGACGCGGACGAAGACGATCAGCGACGGCGGCTCGATCCTCGAGTACGTGCGTGAGACCGCCCGCGAGGGTGGGATCGAGCGCCACATCCGCTACGGGCACCGGGTCGTGCGCGCCGAGTGGTCGAGCAAGGACTCGCTCTGGACCGTCGAAGCCGAGCGCGCCGATGGCGACGAGCGCATCGTCGTCACCACCCGCTACCTCTGGGTCTGCAGCGGCTACTACCGCTACGACGAGGGCTACACGCCCGAGTTCCCCGGTCGCGAGCGCTTTCGCGGCGAGGTCGTCCATCCGCAGTACTGGCCCGAGGACCTCGACTACGCTGGCAAGCGCGTCGTCGTGATCGGCAGCGGCGCCACCGCCGTCACTCTCGTCCCGGCGATGGCCGAGGCCGCCGCCCACGTGACGATGCTGCAGCGCTCGCCCACCTACATCGCCTCGTTGCCGGCCGAGGACCCGCTTGCGAGGGCCTTGCGTCGCTTTCTGCCCGACCGCTTCGTCTATCCGGCCGTGCGCTGGAAGAACGTCCTCGTCCAGACCTTCTTCTACCAGCTCAGCCGCCGCCGTCCGGATGTCGTCAAGCGCTTCATCCGCAAAGGAGTCGAAGCGGCGCTGCCGCCCGGATACGACGTCGACACTCACTTCAAACCCCGCTACGACCCCTGGGACCAGCGCATGTGCCTCGTCCCCAACGGCGACCTCTTCCGCGTTCTGCGCGAGGGCAGCGCCTCGGTCGCCACCGACACGATCGCGACCTTCGACGAGGGCGGGATCGAGCTCGACTCAGGCGAGCGGCTCGACGCCGACGTGATCGTCACCGCCACCGGCCTCAACCTGCTCTTCCTCGGCGGCATGGAGCTGGTCGTCGACGGGCGCCCGGTCGAGCTGCCGAAGACGATGACCTACAAGGGGATGATGCTCAGCGGCGTCCCCAACTGCGCCTTCACGGTCGGCTACACCAACGCCTCCTGGACGCTGAAGGCCGACCTCACCTCCGAGTACGTCTGCCGCCTGCTCGCCCATATGGACGCCTACGGCTACGTGAAGAGCGTGCCCGAGGTGAGCGACCCGAGCGTCGAGGAGGCGCCGCTGCTCGACTTCACCTCCGGCTACGTCCTGCGCTCGCTCGAGCAGTTCCCCAAGCAGGGCTCGAAGGAGCCCTGGAAGCTGCGCCAGAACTACGTCCTCGACCGGCGCGCGATTCGGAACGATTCGCTCGAGGACGGCGCGATGCAGTTCTCGGGCCCGGCGACCCGCAGCGGCTACGACGATGCCGCGCTCGCCTCGGCCTGACCGCCGAGCCGGGTTGCAACAATATCCCGCCGCATGCGAAGGCTCGCGATCCTCCTCCTCGGCGTCTGCGCCGCCCTGCTGGCGCTTGCACCCGCCACAGCCAGCCTCGGCGCCCGCGCGCCACTCGGCTTCTTCGGCATCTCGCCCCAGGGCCAGACCGGAGCCGAAGACTACGCGCTAATGCGCGAAGCCGGGATCGAGAGCGTGCGGCTGCCGCTCAACTGGGCGCAGGTCGAGCCGCGCGCTCGCGACCGCCGCGATCCGCAATGGTGGTGGCTCGACGAACAGATCGGTCTAGCGGCCGAACAGGGAATGGTCGCCTTCCCCTTCGTCTGGGGCACCCCGAGCTGGGTCTCGCCCCGTCTCGGCGGCGAGCCGGTCGCCAGCGCTCGCCAGCGGCACGAGTGGCTGCGCTTCCTGAGCACGGCCGAGCTGCGCTACGGCCCGGGGGGGAGGTTCTGGCGCGAAAACCCCGACCTGCCGGAATTGCCGGTCCGCCAGTGGGAGATCTGGAACGAGGAGAACATCGTCACCTTCTCCCGCCAGCCCGACCCCGCGCGCTTCGCCCGCATGATCGAAATCTCGGGCCGCCTCCTGCACCGGCTCGACCCGGGCTCGACGGTGATCCTCGGCGGCCTCTTCGGACGACCGCTGCAGATCCCGCCCAACGTCGCCTCCCCCGTCTTCCTTGCCGGCCTCTACGCGCGGCCCGGGATCGAGCGCTGGTTCGACGGGGTCGCCCTGCACCCCTACGTCGCCTCCGCCGCCTCTCTGCGCGGCGAGATCGAAGCGCTGCGCGGGACGATGCGGGCATACGGCGACGCTGCCACCCCCCTCTACATAACCGAGATGGGCTGGGGATCGGCCGGCTACGAGTCGCGCTGGGAGCGCGGCCCGCGCGGCCAGGCGCGCGAACTCGACCAAGCCTTCGCCATGCTGAGCGCCAACCGCCTGCGCTGGCGGATCGGCGGCGTCTGGTGGTTCTCCTGGACCGATCAGGCCGGTTCCTGCCAGTTCTGCGACTCGGCCGGCCTGCTCACCTCTCACCGCGAAGCCAAGCCCTCCTGGTACCGCTTCAACGCTTGGACCGGCGGCAACGCCCGCACCGTCCCCCGCGCCTCCGCCCGCGCCTTGCGCAGTAGCCCGTAATACCTGTTTTGACCCCCGCCAGCTTGGGTACGAAATCCAACAAGGTGCGGC
This sequence comes from Solirubrobacterales bacterium, assembly GCA_036379955.1. GTDB lineage: Bacteria > Actinomycetota > Thermoleophilia > Solirubrobacterales > 70-9 > VRUE01. Next base: position 45,387 of record DASVFR010000015.1, on the reverse strand, counting down.
TATCCTCGCACTCGGGAAGCGCCCTTTCTAAGGTGCGAGACGAATGCAATGGCAAACGAGAACGGGATCAGTGACACCCCCACGGGGCTGAGGATGAGGCTCGCGGCGCGGGCGGAGAACGTCGCCGTCGTGCGTCACGCGCTGGCCGGGCTCGCTGAGCGGATCGGCATGGACGAGGCCGGAGTCGCCGATCTGAAGACGGTGGTCACGGAGGCCTGCACGAACGTCGTAGTTCACGCCTATCCGAACGGGGGGAGCGCCCCGGGCCCGCTTCTGGTCGAAGCCGAGCCGGACAGCGGGGGGATCACGGTCACGGTCAGCGACAGCGGCTCCGGCATCAGCCCCGAAGCCGGCTCGGAGCGCTCCAGCCTGCGGCTCGGCCTGTCGTTGATCGCGGCGCTCTCGGCCAGCTTCAGCATCTCCGGCGGCCTCAGCCGCGGCACCGAGGTGACGATGCGCATTCCCCTGCAAGGCGGCGGCGCCGACGGAGCCGGGGGGGAGGCGGTGCTGGCACCGGCCGTTACCGGTACCGAGATCGCCGTCGGCAACGCCGAGCTGCTCGAGCCCGTCCTGGCCCGCCTGGTAGGCGCCCTCGCAGCCCGCCGTGACCTTCCGATCGACCGCCTCTCCGACGCGGTTCTGCTCACGGATGCGATCGCGGTCGCCGCGCCCGGGCGCTTCGCCGATGGCTGCGTCCGCTTCGACCTCGAGGAAAGCGAGGAGGGGTTCGAGCTGCGGCTCGGGCCGATGGACAAGGGCGGTGCCGAGGAAGTCCGCCGCGCCTTGGAGCTCCCCAGCATTGGCGCCTCGGTCGAGTCGCTGGCCGACGAGCTCAACACCGAGGCCGCCGAGGACGGCGATTATCTCCTGATCAGGTGGAGGTAGCCGAGGACGTCGGGGGGCGGGTCTCCGGGAACTCCCGGCGAAGCCGGCCCGGAGACCCGCCCCCCGACGTCCGCTAGCCTTCCGTCTCCTCGATCCGCTCCCGGATATGGGCCAGCGCCCGGCGCAGGATGCGCGAGACGTGCATCTGCGAGTGGCCGATCTTCTCGGCGATCTGCGACTGGGTGAGGTCGTCGACGAAGCGCAGCCGCAGGACGACGCGCTCGCGCTCCTCGAGGAAGGGCAGTGCCTCCTCCAGCGCGACCCGGCCCTCGACGAGCTCGAAGCGCGCGTCCGTCTCCCCGACCCACTCCGAGGGCGGCGCCTCGTCGGACTCGTCGCCGCCGAGCGGCCGGTCGAGCGAGAGCGGGCGGCGGTTGTGGTTGGCCTCCAGCACTTCGAGTACGTCGGTCTGCTCGACCTCGAGAAGCTCGGCGATCTCGCCGACCGACGGCGAGCGCTGCAGCAGCTTGGTCAGCTCGGTGATCGCCTTGTCCACTTCGGCCATCCGGTCGTGCAGGCCGCGCGGCACCCGCACGGTCCAGACCCGGTCGCGGAAGTGGCGCTTCAGTTCGCCGAGGATCGTCGGCGAGGCGAAGGCGGTGAACGGAATGCCCCGCTCGGGATCGAAGCGGTCGACGGCGTTGATCAGCCCGAGGTTGGCGACCTGCAGCAGGTCGTCGAAGGACTCGCTGGCGCCGCGGTAGCGCAGCGCCAGGCGCTTGGCGAAGGCCATGTTGCGTTCGACCAACTGCTCGCGCAGAGCAGGGTCGCGCGTCCGAGCGAACTCCTCCCAGAGCCGAGCTTCATTGCGCACCTCCATCCAGTCAGCTTAGGTACCCGGCGCGGTAGGCTCCGTACCAAGCTTTACCCCCGGTACAACCCAGTCCAGAAACAAGAGGAGACGCCAGATGGCCTTTTCGGTTCCCGATCTGCCCTACGCGTACGACGCGCTCGAGCCCCACATCGACGAGGCGACGATGCGCGTCCACCACGACAAGCACCACCAGGCATACGTCGACAAGGCGAACGCGGCCTTGGAGGGAACCGAGTGGGCCGACCGCGAGGTCGAGGACGTGCTGCGCAACCTCTCGAGCCTGCCGGGGGACGTGCAGGGCCCGGTGCGCAACAACGCCGGCGGTCATTACAACCACACTCTCTTCTGGCAGATGCTGAGCCCCGAAGGCGGCGGCGCTCCGAGCGGCGACCTGGGCGCGGCGATCGACGAGACCTTCGGCTCCTTCGACTCCTTCAAGGAGGAGTTCAAGAACGCCGGCATCGCCCGTTTCGGCTCCGGCTGGGCCTGGCTGGTCAAGGACAGCTCCGGGCTAGCCGTCGTCTCGACCCCGAACCAGGACTCGCCCGTCTCCGACGGCAGCGTGCCACTGCTCGGCTGCGACGTCTGGGAGCACGCCTACTACCTCAAGTACCAGAACCGCCGTCCCGACTACATCGATGCGTTCTGGAACGTAGTCAACTGGGACTTCGTAACTCAGCGCCTCGCCGAGGCCGGCTGAGCAAGACCTACCCCGGCCGGCCGCGCCGCCTCGGGCAGGTGGCGCGGCTCTGATCCCTCCTCCCTTGGAGGGATCAGGCTCATGGCGTGCTCAGCCTTGGCGGTGATCGTCAGGCTCGGGTTGACGCCTGGGTTGGCCGGGATCGCGGCGCCGTCGCAGACCATCAGGTTCTCGTAGCCGAAGACCCGGTTGGCGGTGTCGACCACGCCGCGCTCGGCGTCGGCGCCGACGACGGCGCCGCCGAGGATGTGGGCGGTCGAGGGGATGTTGCGGACCGACTCGGTGATCGCGCTCTGGGCGACGCCGCCCGTGCGCCGCTCGAACCAGCGCGAGACCTGCTCGGCGGCCGGGATGTAGGTGGGGTTGGGGCGGCTGGCGTCCTGCTTGGTGGACAGGCGCACGCCGCGGCCGAGCAGCTTGCGCTTCGGCTGGAAGTGCATCGCGGCGTCGACGGTCTGCATCACCAGCAGGATCACGGTGCGCCGCGACCAGCGGTGGGGGAGGAGCATGCGCAGGGTGCGCAGCGGATGGCGGGCGATCGCCGCCGCCCACTTGACCGGCCGCGTCAGTTTCGTCCCCGGCCCGGTCATCGCCGTGAACGTGCCCGCCATCGCGTCGCCGCCCTCGCCGTAGGTGACGACCTCGATGTGGGTGTCGGGGTCGGGGTAGATGCTCGAGGTGATCGCGACCGAGCGGCTGAAGTCGCGCTTGTCGTCCGGCGCGGTGACCGCCTGGATCGACTCCGAGTTGGTGCGGACCAGGTCGCCGAGCCGCGGCGAGAGCCGCGGCAGGGCGCCGCTGTGGCGGCAGTTGGCGAGCAGATTGTTGGTGCCGAGCGCGCCGGCGGCGACGATCACGCCGCGCGCCGTCTGGCGGCGACGCCGCTTGCGCAGCAGCGAGCCGGAGCGCTCGCTGATCACCTCGTAGCCGTCGGAGCCGTCGGCGGCGCCGAGCGGACGGATCGCGGTCACCTGCCGTTCGGGCTCGATCCGCACGCCGAGCTTCTCGGCGAACCAGAGGTAGTTCTTCATCAGCGTGTTCTTGGCGCCGTGGCGGCAGCCGACCATGCAGCTGCCACAGCGCTCGCAGCCCGTGCGGCGCGGGCCCTCGCCTTCGAAGAAGGGGTCCTCGACCTCCACCCCGGGCTTGTCGAAGAAGACGCCGACGCGGGTGTTGGTGAAGGTCTCGCCGACCCCGATCTCCTCGCCGTACTCCTTGAGCAGCTTGTCGGCCGGGCCGAGACCCTCGTACTCGACCACCCCGAGCATCCGTTCGGCGGTGTCGTAGTGAGGGGCAAGCTCACGTTCCCACTCGCCCAGCTCGCCCCACTGTGCGTCTTCGAAGAAGGCAGGCCGCGCCCGGTAGAGCGTGTTGGCGTAGCCGAGGCTACCGCCGCCCACCCCGCAGCCGGAGACGACGAAGACGTCCTTGAAGAAGGTCATGCGCAGGATGCCGCGCATGCCGAGCTTCGGCATCCAGAAGTAGCGGCGTGGGTGGCGGACGGTCGACTCCGCGAAGTCCTCGTCGCGGAAGCGACTGCCGCACTCGAGGATGCCGACGCTGTATCCCTTTTCGGCGAGGCGCAGGGCCGAGACCGAGCCGCCGAAGCCGGAGCCGACGACTATCCAGTCGTAATCGTGGGCCACGGCTGTCTCCGCTGCCCTCTCAGGCCTCGCCGGGTTCGAGCGGGCGGAAGTCGCTCGTGCGCGCGCCGCAAACGGGGCAGAACCAGTCGGTCGGGATGTCCTCGAAGGCCGTCCCGGGCGGGATGCCGCCGTCGGGGTCGCCGACCTCAGGGTCGTAGATGAAGCCGCAGCTTTCGCAGATCCAGAGCTTTGCGGTTGCTGTAGTCATGACAAGAAAGATTAGAGCGGATCGCCCGGTCAGTCTTTGTCGAAGCTGACTGAAACCGGTTCGCGCTGCGTGGCGTCTTCGATCTCGAAGTACTCGCGTGCGGTGAAGCCGCCCTGGTTGGCGATGATCGAGCCGGGGAACTGCTGGATCTCGGTGTTGTAGGACTGCACGTTGGAGTTGTAGATGCGGCGCGAGGCTTGGATTTCGTCCTCAAGCTGGGAGAGGTTGCGGCTCAGCTGCTGGAAGTTTTCGGTGGCGCGCAGGTTCGGGTAGTTCTCGGCAACCGCGCGCAGGTCGGTCAGCGCGCCGGTCAGCTTCTCCTCGGCTTTGGCGGTATCGCCGACGCCCTGGGCGGACATCGCGTCGGCCCGCGCCGCCGTCACTTTCTCGAAGACCTGTTTCTCGTGCTCGGCGTAGCCCTTGACCGTCTCGACCAGGTTGGGGACGAGGTCGTGGCGGCGCTTCAGCTGGACGTCGATCCCGCTCCAGGACTCGTCGACCCGGTTGCGCGAGGCGATGATCGAGTTGCGCTTGGCGATGAAGTAGAGGACGCCGATGACGAGGACGGCGACGATCACGATCAGGAGGATGACCATGCGGCCATCCTAGCGCCCCATCCCCCGGGTGCAACGCGTTCTACATCCATTACATGTCAAGGGCGTTGCACCGCGGGTTAGGACGTAGGATCGGCGTCCGATGGGGGCCAAGGCGGAAGCGCAGGAATGGGCCGAGACCGTGCGTCGCTACGGCGAGCGGCACGAGCTCACCTATGAGGCGGTTGGGGGGATCAACCCCAAGGACGGGCCGGTGGCGCTCTGCGTGGGCGGTGTTAACCGGCTGACCGGACAGCTTGCCGAGGGTTTCTGGGGCTCGAGCTGCGACGCCGACGAACGCGAAGTCGGCGGCCTCTTCTCGAAGGCGGTGCTGCCGACGGCGCTCCTCGCGAAGGCGCACATGCCGGATCTGGCGAAAGTCGTGCCGGCTTTCAACGTCGAGTCGATCGAGGGCCACGAGGTCGTGACCAAGCGCTTCGCCCGCAAGGTCGAGTTCGAGTCGATCGACTTCAACAAGCGCTTCCAGGCAACGGTGCCGAGCGAGTACGACCCGGTCAGGCTGCGCGAGCTGTTCGGGTCCGGCTTCCTCGCTTGGGCGACGACGCTGACCGGCGAGGTCGATTTCGGCGTCAACGACCGCCAGCTTTGGTTCCTCTGGCGCTTGCGGGAGCGCAGCGAGGAGGAGTTGAAGGCGATGCTCAAAAACGCGGGGGAGCTGTTTAAAAGGCTGCAGTTTGAGATGGACGAGAGTGGCATTCACACGTATCCACCAGGGCCGTGGCATGCGGGATTGGCGCCGTTTCCTGGGGACGCATAAGCGGGCGGGTCCTGGCGTCGGGTGGGGGTGTCCGGCTTCGCGCTGGGTTTTTCGCCAGAAGAGTCACCGATTCGCTTGAGGGTCGGCCGGGCGAAAAACGAGACGCCGCGCTGCGCCGGACACCCCCACCCGACGCCACCCGCCCGAGATGCGAGATCAGGAAACGGCTCAGTCGGGGTAATCCGGGTCGCCCGGGAGGACTACGCGATGGTCTTTTGAGCTTCCCAGGACCTTGGGGAGGATGGGGTCTACGGGGCGGTTGCGGTGAGCTGCAATTGCCTCGTCGGCGTTTCCGAACTCCGCTAGGAGCTCTAGCTGCTTGATGGTGGGGAAGGCGAGGGCGAGGTCGCCGGCGGCTTGGGCTGATAGGGCTTTTGAGGGCTCGAACCAGGCGGCGTCTACGGTCTCGGTGCCGTCGGGCTTCGGCGGGGTGTGGGCTGGGGCAAGGGCGAGGAAGAACCAGGCGTCGAAGCGGCGCGAGATCACCTCGGGGGTGATCCAGCGCGAGAAGAGCACCAGCTCCTCGTCCGCGGGGAGCGCGATCCCGGCCTCCTCCTCCAGCTCCCGCACCGCGCACGCCTTGAACCGCGCTTCGTCCTCCCCGTCCCCGTCGTCCACCGACCCGCCGGGAAACACCCACACCCCCGGCATGAACCTAGCCTCCTCCGTCCGCTTCAGCAGCAGCACCTCCAAAGCTCTCTCAGAGTGCTTCCCCCCGCGCCTGAGAAGCACCACTGAAGCTGCGGGACGCGGCTCGCTCGGCTCACCGAGGTTGGGTGCCTCCGCGGGTCCCCGCTTGCGCTCGTCCATCGGCGTGACCCTATCCCGCATCTCGGGCGGGTGGCGCCGTAGGGGGAACCGCCCCTGAGGACGCTTTAGCGACCGGAAGGGGCGGTGGGTCCCCTGCGGCGACAGGACCCGCCCGCTACGCGGCCTGGGCCAACCGCCCTGGAGCCGATGCACACGCCGCCCGAATCGAGCCGGTGACGATCTCAACGAGTTCCCGCAGTTCCCCCTCGGAGATCGACAGCGGCGGCATCAGCACGACGACGTCGCTAAGCGGGCGGACGATCGCGCCGCGCTTGCGAGCCTCAAGGGTCACCCGGTGGCCCATGCGCAGGGCGGGATCGTGCTCGCCGAGGTCGATCCCGACCATCGTGCCCCGCGCCCGGACCTCGGTCACCTCGGGCATCGCCTCGACGCCGTCGAGCAACTCGCGCAGGAGGGCAATCTTCGGCTGCAGGCGCTCCAGCGTTCCCTCTTCCTCGAAGGCGTCGAGGTTGGCGAGCGCCGCGGCGCAGGCCAGCGGGTTGCCGGTGTAGGTGTGCCCGTGGAAGAAGGTGCGGTACTCCTCGGGCGCGCCGAGGAAGCCGTCGTAGATCTCCTCGGTGGCAAGGGTCGCCGCCAGCGGCAGGTAGCCGCCGGTCAGGCCCTTGGCGAGGCAGAGCAGGTCCGGCGCGACCTCCTCCTGCTCGCAGGCGAACATCGTCCCGGTGCGGCCGAAGCCGGTCGCGACCTCGTCGCAGATCAGCAGCACCCCGTACTCGTCGCAAAGGCGACGGACCTCGGCCAGGTAACCGGAGGGGTGGAGCAGCATGCCGGCCGCGCCCTGGACGAGCGGCTCGACGATCACCGCGGCGATCTCCTCCTCGTGCAGGGAGAGGATGCGCTCGAGGTCGGTGGGGTCGCCTGGCTCGGCGGCGTGAGTGTGGAAGAGCAGGGGCCGGTAGGTGGAGTGGAAGAGGTCGATCCCGCCGACAGCGACCGACCCGATCGTGTCGCCGTGGTAGGACTCGCGCAGGTGGACAAAGGAGGTGCGGCGGGCGTGCTGGCCGCCGCGCTGCTGCTGGTACTGGAAGGCCATCTTCAGCGCGATCTCGACCGCGGTCGAGCCGGACTCCGAGTAGAAGACGCGCGTGAGCCCGTCGGGCGCGAGGCCGACGAGGCGGTCCGCGAGCTCGATCGCGCCCGGATGGGAGAGGCCGAGCATGGTCGAGTGGGCGACCTTCTCCAGCTGCTCGCGGACCGCGGCGTCGATCCCGGCGTGCCCGTGCCCGTGCACGTTGCACCACAGCGAGGAGACCCCGTCGAGGTAGCGCCGTCCCTCGACGTCGATCAGGTAGGACCCTTCGCCCCGCTCGATCGTCAGCGGCTCTTCCTCCACCCACGCCCGCTGTTGCGTGAACGGGTGCCAGACGCGATCCCGATCCAGCTGCGCGAGCCTCGAAGCCACCGAAGCGACCCTAGCTCCGCTCCCGGACGGGGAGTGATATTCATCACACGAACAAATATCTCGTTTGAGAAATAGTTGCTGATATGCAACTATTAACGAGATGCAGGCAAGCGAGATCGCGAACATCGAGACGGTCGAGGTAGGCGCCGAGGCGCAGGACACCGCGGCGCGCCTCAGCGCGCTGCTGCGTCATCTCTTCCTCTACGACCGGGGCAACATGCTGCGGGTGATCGAGGAGAGCGGGCTCTCGATGACCCAGTCGAAGGCGCTGCTCGAGCTCGGCGGCCTCGGCGAGGCTGCCGAGGCACGTCACGTCAGCGACCTGGCCGAGACCCTCGGCATGTCGGTCCCCTCGATGAGCCGCGCGGTCGACGGCCTGGTCAAGAAGCGGTTGGCCACCCGGGTCGAGGACCCCGACGACCGGCGCGTGCGCCGCGTGGCGATCGCCGCCCGGGGCAAGAAGCTCGTCGACACCCTGCTGGTCGTGCGCCAGGCCGGGATGGAGGCCTTCGCCGCCAGCCTGACGGCCGCCCAGCGCCGCAAGATCGACGCCGCGATCGAGGCCTTGATGGACCGCGAGGACATCGCCGAGGCCTACGCGCGGATGAAGGAGGTAGGACCGTGACCTGTTATCGCCACCTGATAACCGAGGACAACCGCAAGTGGTGGACGCTCGGCGCGATGTGCTTCGCGCTGTTCATGATCATGCTCGACAACACGGTCGTGAACGTCGCCCTACCCTCGATTCAGCGCGATCTCGGGGCCTCGATCTCCGGTCTCGAGTGGACCGTCAACGGCTACACGCTCTCCTTCGCCGTGCTGCTGGCGACCGGCGGTCGGCTCGGCGACATCTTCGGGCGCCGCCGCATGTTCCTCGCCGGCGTCGTCATCTTCGCCCTCTCCTCGGCGACCGCCGGGCTCGCGGTCAGCCAGACCGACCTCGTGATCAGCCGCGTCGTCCAGGGGGTGGGCGCGGCGCTGATGATGCCGGCGACGCTCTCGATCATCACCGACGCCTTTCCGGCGCAGGAGCGCGGCAAGGCGATGGGGACCTGGGCCGGGGTCTCCGGGCTGGCGCTGGCCGTCGGCCCGGTGGTCGGCGGCCTGCTCACCGAGCACGTCAGCTGGCGGGCGATCTTCTACCTCAACATCCCGGTCGCGATCGGCGCGGTCGTCGCTTCGCTCTTCGCCGTGCGCGAGTCGCGCGACCGGACCGTCGGCCGTGAGGTCGATTTCGCCGGAGTCGGCATCTCGACCGCCTCGCTCACGGCGCTCGTTCTCGCCTTGGTCGAGGGCAACGAATGGGGTTGGGGCTCTCCCCAGATCGTCGCCCTGCTCGCCGGCGCCGCGATCGGCCTGGCCCTCTTCGTCGCGATCGAGCTGCGCGTCCGCGTGCCGATGGTCGAGTTCCACTTCTTCTCCGACCGCAACTTCCTCGGCGCGGTCGTCGTCGCGATGATCGTCTCCTTCTCGATGCTGGGCGTCTTCTTCTTCCTCGCCATCTACATGCAGGACATCCTGCGCTACTCGCCGCTGGAGGCCGGGATCAGGTTCCTGCCGTCGACGCTGATGATCGTCGGCCTGGCGCCGATCGCCGGCCGGCTCGCCGACCGCTTCGGGCCGCGCTGGCTGATCGTCGCCGGCCTGCTCGTCGTCGCCGCGTCGCTCTACAGCTTCAGCGGGATCGCGGTCGACTCCAGCTACCTCGATCTGCTGCCGGGATTCATGCTGCTCGGCATCGGCATCGCCCTGACGATGTCGCCGATGACGAGCGCGGCGATGAACGCGGTCCCGGTCGAGAAGGCCGGCATCGCCTCCGGCGTGCTCTCGATGTTCCGCATGGTCGGCGGCAGCCTCGGCGTTGCCGTCACCGGCGCGATCTTCCAGGGCTCGGTCGGAGCCAGCTTCGCGGAAGCGACGCCGCAGCAGTTCGTCGACGCGCTCGGCTTCGCGATGAGCGTCTGCGCCGTGGTGGCCGCGGCCGGAGCTGCGATCGGGGCCGCCGCGATCCGCGGCGGGGCGCGCGACTCGGTCAGCGCTCGGGCCTCCGAGGCGGCGGTCAGCGCCGGCGGCGAGGGGTTGGCCGGGCGCGAGGCCATTGGCGCGGGCGAGCCCGTCGCCTAGGGGCTGGCGAGCGGCGCGGCACCTGCTCGACGGGCTTATCAGCTGAGCGCCAGTTGCGGCCAGCTCGCGGGGTCGTCGAGGTCGATTCGCGGCAGCGTCTTCACCCGCACGGCGGTGAGTGCCGCGATCGTCTCGCGGTTCGACTCCTCGATCTGGCCCGGAGAGTCCGGCCAGGGGTTGAGGACGATCAGCTCGACCGCGAGCCCGGCGGCGCGCGCCGCCTCGACCGTGAGCAGAGTGTGGTTGATCGTCCCCAGCCCCGGTGAGGCGACGACGACGAGCGGCAGCGCGAGGTCGGCGGCGAAGTCGCGCACGAGATAGCCGGGCGCGAGCGGAACCAGCAGCCCCCCGACCCCCTCGCAGACGAACGCCTCGGCGCCGTCCGCCGCGGCCCGCGCGCCTTCCCGCAACCGCCCCGGATCGATCTCCTCGTCCGTCAGCGCTGCCGCCAGGTGCGGCGACATCGGTGGCTCGTAGCGGTAGGGCGCGATCTCGTCGTCCGTCTGCCCCGACCCCGCTGCTTCCCGCAGCACCACATGGTCGGGCCGACGGGCCGTGAACGTGACATATCGACACATTTGCGGCCCGTCGGCACCAGGGTCGGGGTGGTCGTCGAGGCCGGTGACGGCGGGCTTGAAGACGGCTACGTGCTTGCCCTCGCTCGCGAGGGTGTGGGCGATGACCGCGGCGACCACGGTCTTGCCGACCTCGGTCCCCGTTCCGGTAACGAACACGCCCGGCATCCCGTCAGCGGCCTTCCGACGTGCCGTCTCTTATGTGCCCATATGGGTGCCTAAGAGACGGCACGTCCCCGTCAGGCGGCGAGGGGGGTGGGGTTGGCGAAGAGGCCGAGGTCGCGCGCGGTCTCGCCGACCAGCTCGGCGGCGGACTCCAGCTCGGCGCGCCGGTGCGCCGCGGTCACCGAGAAGCGCAAGCGCGAGGTGCCTGCCGGGACCGTTGGGGGACGGATGCCCTGGGCGAAGACGCCGCCCTCCAGCAGACGCTCGCAGAGGGACATGGTCAGACCCGCGTCGCCGATCGCCAGCGGCACGATCTGGGTTCCCGAGTCGGCCACCGGCAGGCCCTCGGCCGCGAGGGCGCGGCGCAGCGTCGCCGCGTTGATCGCCACGCGCTCGACCCGCTCGGGATGCGCTTCGAGCAGCTCTAGCGCGGCCTGGGCGGCGGCGACGGCGGGCGGCGGCGGCGCGGTCGAGAAGACGAACGCGCGCGCCGCGTTGAGCAGGTATTCGGTCAGCTCGGCATCGGTGCAGACGTAGGCGCCGTAGGAGCCGAGTGCCTTGCCCAGCGTGCCGACGACGACGTCGACCTCGCCGCTGAGGCCGGCGGCGGCGACCGAGCCGCGGCCGCCAGGGCCCAGCGTCCCCGTGGCGTGAGCCTCGTCGACCAGCAGCCGGCAGGAGTGGCGGCGGGCGAGCTCGGACAGCTCTGCCAGCGGCGCCACGTCGCCGTCCATTGAAAAGAGACCGTCGCTGACGATCAGCGCCGCCCGGGCGCCCGCTTCCCGCAGCCCCCAGGCGAGGTGCTCGACGTCACCGTGGCGGTAGATGAAGGTCTCGGCCCGGCTCAAGCGGCAGCCGTCGACGATGCTCGCATGGTTGAGCTCGTCGGAGAAGATCACCTCGCCACGACCGGCCAGGGCCGCGATCGTCCCGGTGTTCGCCAGGTAGCCGGAGCCGAAGAGCAGCGCCGATCCGTAGCCCTTGAACTCGGCAAGGCGCCGCTCCAGGTCGAGGTGCGGCGGCATGTTGCCCGCGATCAGCCGCGCCGAACCTGAGCCCGCGCCCCAGCGCATCGCGGCCTCGGCCGCGGCCGTCCTGATCCGCGGATGCCCGGCGAGCCCCAGGTAGTCGTTCGAGCAGAGCAGCAGCACGTCCCTGCCGTCGAGCAGGACGCGCGGTCCCTGCGGGCTCTGCACCAGCCGCAACCGCCGCTGGAGCCCGCTCTCGCGAAGCTCCTCAAGCCGCTCCGCGATGTCCGTCATACGACGTTCTTAGCGACCGGATAAGGAGGTGGCTTCTTTGTCTTCTTGATCACGCGCAGCTGGGTCGAGGGGTCCCAGAAGTCGGCTTCCTCCTGGCGGTCGACCAGCTCTTCCATCGGCGTCGCCGGGGTCTCGCCGGCGAGCCAGCCGTCGCGGTTGTCGGGTCGCGGGTTGGCGCCGTTGTCGGGCTGGCGGGCGACGTTTAGACCGAGCTCCTCGAACATCGCCCGGTCGTCCTCTGGTTCCGCTCCGAGGGTGGTCAGGAAGTTGCCCATCATCACGCCGTTGAGCCCGGCCTTGACCGCCAGCGGCTGCAGGTCGCCGAGGTTCTCGACCCGGCCGCCGCAGAGGCGAAAGAGGGCGCCGGGGATGATCAGGCGGAAGATCGCGACCCACTTGACCACCTCCCAGGCGTCCATCAGCGGCCGATCGCCGAACTTCGTCCCCTCGCGCGGGTTGAGCAGGTTGATCGGCACCGAGGTCGGCTCGAGCTCGGCCAGCTCGAAGGCCATCTCGACCCGCTGGCGTGGCGACTCGCCGAGATTGAGGATGCCGCCGACGCAGGTCTCCAGGCCGGCCTCCTTGACCGCGTCGATCGTGCGCAGCCGGCCCTCGTAGCGGACCGTGGTCGATACCTCCGGGTAGTAGGAGCGCGACGACTCGACGTTGTGGTGGACGCGCTGGACGCCGGCCTCGCGCAGCTTCTTCGCGCGCTCGGCCGACATGTGGCCGATCGAGGCGCAGCGCTTGAGGTTGGTCCGCTCGGCGACCAGCCGCGCCCCCTCGAGGATCTTCTCGAAGTCGCGCTTGGAGAGGCCCTGGCCCTGGGTGACCATGCAGAAGCGGTGGGCACCGGCCGCCTCGGCCGCCCGCGCGTGCTCGAGGATCTGCTCGGGCTCCATCATCGCGTGCATCGGCGTGTCGGCCTCGGCGTAGCGCGACTGGGCGCAGAAGCCGCAGTCCTCGGCGCAGCCGCCCGACTTGGCGTTGACCAACGAGCACATGTCGGTTGCGTCGCCGAAGTTCTCGCGCCGTACCGCCCAGGCGCGCTCGACCAGCTCGCCGATCTCCTCGTGGTCCGTCAACTCGCCCAGCGCGAGGGCTTCCTCAAAGGAGATCAGAGACGCCATTCAGCGCGCAAGGCTAGGCCGCGCGCCGGACGCGCCCGCTCTCAGGGGGCCAAAAAGGCACCGCACGGCGGGCACGTCTGGGGGTGAGCTCACTCGACCGGGGTGGCCGCCAGCGACTCCCAGAGGTAGAGGGAGGCGAGGCTGCGCTGGGGGCGCCAGGGCTCGCCGATCTCGAGCACTCGCGCCGGCGACGGCATCTCCGCCAGCCCGTACTCGATCTGGATCGCCTTGCGGATGCCGAGGTCGCCGCCGGAGAGTACGTCGGGCCGTTCGAGGTGGAACATGAGGAACATCTTCGCGGTCCACACGCCGAGCCCGCGCACGGCGACGATCTCGGCGATCGCCTCCTCGTCGGAGAGCTCGCCGAGCCGGTCGAGCTCCAGCTCGCCAGAGAGCACGTGGGCGGCGAGGTCGCGCACGTATTCGGCCTTGCGGCCGGAGAGCCCGCAGGCGCGCAGCGCTTCCTCGTCGACGTCGAGCAGCTGCTCGGGCGACGGTGTGCGCCCGTCGAAGAGCTCCAGCACCCGGCCGTAGATCGTCCGCGCCGCCTTGGTCGAGAGCTGCTGGCCGACGATCGCGCGCAGCAGCGCCCCGTAGGCGTCGGCTGGCCGCTCCTCGCTGCGGCGTCGCAGCCGCGTCTCCAGGTCGATCTTGCCGACCCGCTCGATCAGCGCCGCCATCGTCGGATCGGAGGCGGCCAGCTGCGCGCGGGCGGCCGATGCCCACCTCGCGCTCATCGTCCCTTCCAGACCGGCTTGCGCTTCTCGCCGAACGCCTGAACTCCCTCGCGCAGGTCCTCGGAGGTGAAGCAGGACTCGCGCAGGGCGATCAGGCCCGCCTCCTGCTGTTCGTTGAGGATCGGCGAGGAGTTCAGAACCTCGATCGCGCTCTTGTTCCCCCGCATCGAGAGCGGGGCGTTGGCGGCGATCCCGGCGGCGAGCGCGACCGCCGCCTCTTCCAGCTCGCCGTCCCCGACCACTTCGTGAACGAGCCCGATCCGCTCGGCCCGCTCGGCGTCGAAGTTGCGCCCGGTGAGGAAGAGCTCCTTCGTGCGGGCAAGGCCGACGGTGTCGAGGAACTTGCGCAGGCCCGTGTGGCCGTAGACGAGGCCGAGCTTGACCGGCGGCATGCCCAGCTTCGCGCCGGCGGCGCAGATCCGCAGGTCGCAGGTGATCGCCAGCTCCAGCCCGCCGCCGATGCAGTGGCCGTTGAGCGCGGCGACGGTCGGCCAGGGGTGGCGAGCGAGCGCTTCCATCGCGGCGTGAAAGGGGTGGGCGACGAGCGCCTCGGCATCGCGTTCGAAGGTCTCGGTCGCGACCGCGGCGAGGTCGTAGCCGGCCGAGAAGACCGGCGGCGCGCCGGTGAGCACCACGCAGCGCGTCTCGATCCCACGGTCGAGGCCGGGCAGCGTCTCGGCGATCGCGTCGAGGATGTCGTGGTCGAGCGCGTTGCGCCGCTCGGGGTTGGAGATGCGTAGCCGGGCCACCGCCTCGGCGGGGAAGTCGAGCAGGAGCTTGCCGCCGGCGAGCTGCTCCTCCACGCCACTACTCCAGGACGACGAGGACGTCGCCTTCGCTGACCGCCTGGCCCTCCTCGCAGCGGATCTCCTTGACGACGCCGTCGTCTTCGGACTCCACCGGGATCTCCATCTTCATCGACTCGAGGATGACGACCGTGTCGCCGTCTTCCACCTCGTCGCCGACGGCCACGGTGATTTTCCAGACGTTCCCTGTGATGTGCGCCTCGATCTCTGCCATGGCGGGGCACAATATCCGTTGCTCCGGTGCGCTTTATCCCCTCATGACGGGGGAAAGGCGCACCGCAAGGCAGAATGTGCCGGCGTGACGCCGAATGAATCGGACTCGCTCGCGGTGATCGTCGCCGCTCGCAACGAGGCGGACCCGGTGGGGGAGACGGTGGTGGCGCTGCGCGACGCCTTTCCGCGGGCCGCGGTCTGGGTTGCCGACGACGCCTCGACCGACGGCACGGCGGAGGCGGCGATGGCCGCCGGAGCGCGCGTGGTCAGTCGCGGCCGGCCGCACGGCAAGGGCGGAAACGTGACCGCGGCGGCCGAGGCGGCCCTGAGCGATGGGACGCCCCCGGAGCTCGTCCTGCTCTGCGACGGGGACCTCGGCAACTCCGCCACCGGCCTCGTGAGGCTGGTCGAGGCCGTCGGCGCCGCCGAGTGCGACCTCGCCGTCGCTGCCTTCGGCCGCCGCGTCGGCGGCGGCTTTGGCGTCGCGCTCGGCTTCGCCCGCTGGGCGATCCGCCGTCTCTGCGGCTTCGAGGCCGAGGCCCCAATCTCCGGCCAGCGCGCGATGCGCGCCGAAGTCCTGCGCGCGACGCTGCCCTTCGCGCGCGGCTATGGGATGGAGATCGGGATGACCGTAGATGCCGTCCGCGCGGGCTATCGGGTGCGCGAGTACGAGCTCGACCTCTCCCACCGCGCCACCGGTCGCGACCTTGCCGGCTTCACCCACCGCGCTCGCCAGCTGCGCGACTTCGTGCGTGCGTACCGGGCCCGGCGGGTCGATCCCGGCTGAAATACTGATCAATGTGAGTCGTTTCGGCGGCAAGCCCCCGTTCGTGAAGCGAGTTGCCGCCCTTGCCGCCTGCCTAGCGCTCGTCTTGCTGGCTGTGGCCCCACTGTCGCAGGCGGAGCTGGTCGAGCGCGGCGATCTCTTCGTCAGGTTCAGCGGCGGAATCGCTCCGACCGCCCTGCCGCGCGACCGCCTGGCGCCGATTGCCGTTCGAGTCAAGGGGACGGTGAAAACGCTCTCCGGAAGCACGCCGCCGGCACTGAGGTGGATCTCCATCGAGATCAACCGCGGCGGCCAGATCGACACGCAGGGGTTGCCCATCTGCCGCCAATCGCAGGTCGAGGCCACGAGCAGCCACGGTGCGCTGCACGCCTGCCGTGCCGCCCTCGTTGGCGAAGGTAGCTACGTCGCCGGCACCGCGTTCCCAGAACAGGCGTCGTTCCCGTCGCGGGGTCGCATCGTCGCCTTCAACTCGGTCAGCGAAGGGCACCCGGCGATCCTCGCCCACGTTTACGGCGCGACTCCGGTTCCGACAACCCGGATCTTCTTTTTTCGCATCCGTCACCGTCAGGGCACGTTCGGCACGATTCTGACCGCTTCCCTGCCCCCGTCGATCAACCGTTACGGCTATCTGAAGCAGATCAGCCTCAACCTGTTTCGGGTGTTCCACTACGGGGGGCGGGCGCACAGCTACCTGAGCGCGGCCTGCGCGGCGCCGGCCGGGTTCCCCGGTGCCGTCTTCCCGTTCGCCCGCGCGGCGATGGCGTTCGAGGACGGCCGCAAGCTCGCCAGCACGCTCACCCGCAGCTGCCAGGTGGCCGGCGGCTAGAGCGCGCCGCTCGGCAGCGGCCAGCCGCCCTCGGCGCGCTCGACCTGGGCGGCGAGCGAGAGCAGCGTCGCCTCGTCGCCTTCGCGGCCGAGCAGCTGGGCGCCGATCGGCAGGCCGCTCGAAGTGAACCCTGCGGGGACGCTCATCCCCGGCCAGCCGACCACGTTCCAGGCGAAGGCGTAAGGGCAGGTGGCGCTCGCGGTCGTGCTGGTCGCCCAGTAGCCGCGCCCGTGCAGGGCGCCGATCCGCGGTGGTGGCTTCGCCGTCACCGGCGTGAGGACGACGTCGCAACGCTCGAAGACGCGGCCGACCCGGCGGCGCAGGGCGGGCTCGGCGGCGCGCGAGAGGCGCAGTGGCAGCCCGGCGAGGGCGCGGCCGAAGCGGGCGTGAGTGCGGGTGCGCGCCTCGAGCGCATCGCGTTCCTCGCCGTGCGCGTCAAGCCATTGCTCGACTCCGGCCATCCCGCGCGGGACGATCGCCGGCCCGACCATCCCGTAATCGGGGTCGGCCCGGACGATCTCGTGGCCGAGCCCGGCGAGCCTCTCGGCGAAAGACTCGATCGCGGCCCGGTGCTCGGGGTCGAGCTTGTTCGCGAGCCCGAGCGGGGTCGCGAAGGAGACGGCGATCCGCAGCCGGTCCGGTTCGCGTGCCGTAGCGGAGACGAAGGGCTCGCGCGGCGGCGCCGGCTTGTGCAGGTCGGCCGGGACGTTGCCGCTGGCGGCGTCGAGCATCAGGGCGGCGTCGGCAGCGTTGCGCGCCAGCGGGCCGTAGCAGCTGAGCCCGTTGAAGGCCTCGGCGTCGGGCCAGGTCGAGACGCGACCGCGCTGTGGCTTGATCCCGACCAGCCCGGTCCACGCTGCCGGGATGCGGATCGAGCCGGCGCCGTCCGAGCCGAGCGCCGCCGGGACGACGCCGGCTGCGACGGCGGCCGCAGATCCGCCGCTGGAGCCGCCCGGAGTGTGGTCGGTGTTCCAGGGGTTGCGGGTGGCGCCGTGCAGCGGCGTCTCGGTGAAGTGCCACTGACCGACCTCCGGCGCGTGCGTCTTGCCGATTGGGATCGCCCCCGCCTCGCGCAGTCGTCGTACCGCCTCGGCGTCGCGCGTGGCCGCCCGGCCGCCGCCACACCCGAACGGGGTGGTGTGCCCGTCGAGGTCGACGTCGTCCTTGATCGCGATCGGCACGCCGAGTAGCGGCGCTTCCTCGCCTTCGCCGAGGCGGCGGTCCGCGTCCTCGGCCGCAACCAGCGCCTGCTCCGCGCAGATCACCCGAAAGGCGTTGAGGGTCGCCTGGGTCGCCTCGGCCTTCGCCAGCGCCTCCTCGACCAGCTCGCGCGAGCTGACCTCGCCCTCGCGCAGCGCTCGTGCCTGCTCGGTGAGACCCGCCGCTCGCGCCGTTCCGTCTTTTTCACCCCCTATAGGGGGGTCAACTCCCGGAACGGCGCCGGTCTTCGTGCCTTCATCCCGTGTCTGCGTGCCGCTCTCCATCTCGCGCCCCTCCCGATCTTACTGTTCGTTCGAACGAACGATAGGCGAAGAGGGTAGGCTGGCGCTTCGTGCCCACCGCCGCTCCCCCCGACACCCGCGAGCGGATCCTCCGCAGCACGGTCGAGCTGATCGCCAGCGAGGGGGTCTCGGCCGTGACCAATCGGCGCGTCGCCGGCGCCGCTGAGGTCTCGCTTGGCTCGCTCACCTACCACTTCCCCAGTCAGGTCGACCTGCTGCGCGAGAGCCTGCTGCTCTTCGTCGGCGAGGAGGTGGAGCGCCAGGAGGCGATCGCTGCCGAGCTGCGGGGGCGCGACCCGAGCGTCGAGCAGGTTGCGGCCGAGGTCGAACGGGTCGTGCAGGAGTCTGGCGACCGGGTCCAGCAGCTGGC
Source organism: Solirubrobacterales bacterium (assembly GCA_036379955.1). GTDB lineage: Bacteria > Actinomycetota > Thermoleophilia > Solirubrobacterales > 70-9 > VRUE01. The sequence continues at coordinate 27,033 of DASVFR010000015.1, read as the reverse complement.
CGAGATCGAGCTGCACCTGCAGGCGGCGCGCGACCCCGAGTTGCGCGAAGCCTCGCGGCGCTGCTTCGAGGCCTACGAGGGCGCCGCCGCGGCGGCGCTGGAGATGCTCGGCGTGCCCGATCCCGAGCGCCACGCCCGCACGGTCGTCGCGACGATGTATGGGATGGGGCTGCGGCGGCTCGGCACGGGCGCCGATGCGTCCGGCATCGCCGAGGCGCTGCTGACGATCGTGCGCGGGGCCGAGCGCTGATCCTCGCGATCGACCAGGGGACCACCGGCACCACTTGCCTGGTCTTCGACGAAGAGGGAAGGATTGCCGGGCGGGCCTACTCGGAATTCGAGCAGCATTTCCCGCGGCCGGGCTGGGTCGAGCACGACGCGAACGAGATCTGGGGGGTGACGCGGCGGGTCGCGGCCGAGGCGATCGCCGCCGCTGGGATCGAGGGCGCTGAGCTCGACGCGATCGGGATCGCGAACCAGCGCGAGACGGTGGTCGCCTGGGACCCGGCCAGCGGCGAGCCGCTGCACCGGGCACTCGTCTGGCAGGACCGGCGCACGGCGGAGCGTTGCGCGACGTTGCGCGCCGCCGGCCACGAGCCGCTGGTTCGCGAGCGGACCGGGCTCGTCCTCGACCCCTATTTCTCGGGCACCAAGATCGAGTGGCTGCTGCGCAACGTCGACCTGGGGGAGAGCGCCGTCTTCGGCACGATCGACTCCTGGCTGCTGTTCAAGCTCACCGGCCGTCACGCGACCGATTACACGAACGCCTCGCGCACGCTGCTGTTCGACATCGAGCGGCTCGCCTGGGACGAGGGGCTCTGCGCGTTGTTCGGGGTGGATCCGTCGCGGCTACCCGAGCCGCTGCCCTCGGCGCACGTCTACGGGACGACTGCCGAGTTCGGCGGCGAAGTGCCGGTGGCCGGGGTCGCCGGCGACCAGCAGGCAGCGCTCTTCGGCCAGGCATGCCTCGAGCCCGGCACCGCGAAGAACACCTACGGCACCGGCAGCTTCGTCCTCCTCAACGTCGGCCCCGAGCCGCCGCCGCCAACCTCGGGCCTGCTCACGACAATCGCCGCCACCCCCAACCTTCGGGGCCGACGGGCCGAAAAGCGCTCTATGTCAGCGGTTATCGGCCCGTCGGCCAAGGGGTTGGCGGTGGATTACGCGCTGGAGGCGTCGATCTTTGTCACCGGGGCAGCGGTGCAGTGGCTACGGGACGGGCTCGGCCTGATCGAGGGGGCGGGGGAGAGCGAGGCGCTCGCAGCCTCGCTCGAGTCCAACGACGGGGTCTATTTCGTGCCGGCGCTGACCGGGCTCGGCTCGCCGCACTGGGACCCCTACGCGCGGGGGACGATCGTCGGCCTCACCCGCGGCAGTGCTCGTGCCCACCTCGCCCGCGCCGCGCTGGAGGCGATCGCCTACCAGACGGTCGATGCAGTTCGCGCCCAGGAGGCCGCCGCGGGCGAGCGCCTTTCGGCCCTAAAGGCTGACGGCGGCGCCGTCGGCAACCGCTGGCTGATGCAGTTCCAGGCCGACGTGCTCGGCGCGGAGGTCGTCGTTCCGGAGGTGGCCGAGACGACCGCGCTGGGCGCTGCGTACCTGGCCGGGATTGGGGTCGGGCGCTGGACGCCCGAGCAGGTGGGGAATATGTGGCGCGAGTCAGCTCGCTACGCGCCGGCGATGCCAGCCGACGAGCGCGAGTCGCTGCTGGCCGGGTGGCGCCGGGCGGTCGAGCGAGCCAAGGGCTGGGCCGCGCCTGGAGGCGACTCGGAATCCGCCGAGTAACCGTCCCCTCGTACGGGGTTATCGCGTAGCGACGGCCGGGGAGGCCGCGCGCTTATGTCGGACATGAAGCCACAGGTCTACAAGGACGAACGTCCCGCCGAGTACTTCGACCGGTTCCACGCGCGGGCGCGCAAGGGCGTCGGTTGGACCTACCCGTTCGTCCGCGCGCTCGTCACGCTGCCGACCCTGCTGCTCTACCGGACCCGGGCGATCGGGGTCAAGAACGTGCCTAAGTCGGGGGCGTTGATCCTTGCCCCGAACCACTTCAGCCAGATGGACCACTTCTTCACCGGGCTCTACCTGCGCCGCCAAATCCGCTTCATGGCGAAGTCGCAGATGTTCGGCACGCCCGTCCTTACCTACGTCTACTCGCATGGCGGCGTCTTTCCGGTCCGTCGCGGCCATCACGACGAGGAGGCCTTCAAGACCGCCTTCACGATCCTCGAGCGGGGGGAAATGCTGCTCATGTACGCGGAGGGAGGTCGTTCCCGGACCGGTGAGCTGGGGGAGGTCAAGCCGGGGATCGGCCGGATCGCGCTCGAATCCGGCGCCCGCGTGGTCCCGGTGGCGATCCACGGCTCGGCCAAGGTGCGGCGCTGGAAACGGCTGCGCTTCCCCAAGGTGACCGTCCAGTTCGGCGAGCCGCTCAGCTTCCCGGCCGAGGAGGAGCCGAGCCGCGAGCGTCAGCTCGAGGTCGCCGAGCAGATTTTCTCCCCGGTGCGCGAGATGTACGCCGGGCTCGCTACTCGTAACGGGCGCTGAGCCCGGCGTAGAACTCCGGGTCGTGCCCGGGAGTGACGATCGCGTCCGGGTACTCACGCTTGAACAGCTTCAGCTCCTGCAACGAGCGGCGGAAGTTATGGGCGTCGAAAGGGCGGGGCGGCAGCGGCACGTCGCCCTCGAGCTGCGCCGCGGTGTAGGTCGCGTCGCCGCCGATCACGAAGTCGCGCTCGGCGAGGCGGGCGATCACCGAGATGTGGCCGGCGCTGTGGCCTGGGGTGAAGGCGAGCCGGATCGAGCCGTCGCCGAAGAGGTCGAAGGTGCGGCCGAAGGTCGCGTAGGAGTCGATCCCACCGCGGTCGAAGTCGACGGTGCGGTAGTCGAAGGCGTATTCGAAGTGGGGCCGGCGGTAGCCGTTGAGCAGCGGCCGCGCCCCGGTCGCCGCTGCGTGCCACTCGACCTCGCTGACGACGAAGGTCGAGCTGGAGAACTCCGAGATCGCCGAGCTGTGGTCGATGTGCAGGTGGGTCATGACGACGATCGGGATCTCGGCCGGGTCGAGGCCGCGCTCGCGCAGCTGAGCGGGGACGTCTTCCCCCTGCTCTAGGGCCGGGTTGCCGAAGCGGGCGCCGAGGCCGCCGAAGTTCTCCTTGCCGTCGGTCGCGATCGAGGGGTGCAGGCCGGTGTCGACGAGGATCGTGCCGGCGCTCGGGTGGCGGATCAGGAAGGAGGGGATCGGCACGGTCGCCGCCGGGTTGCCGCTGAGCAGGGCGCGCAGCAGCTTCAGCGTCTCGAAGCGGCCGCCGGGTCGCTCCATCATCGTCCGCGGCCAGGTGACGGTGCCGGCGACCATCGGCTCGACCGAGACAGTCGCTCCAGGCGTCCCGCCGGCCAGCGGCTCGTGCAGCGGCTTGGGCTCGACCCGCACCTTCATGCCGGCTCAGATTACCTGGGAAGAGGTCGTCTATAGGCTCCCGTGCCGATGACCGGGGAGCCGCACTCGCGCGTCTTCAGGGACGGCCTGCTCGACGGGCAGGTCTGCGTCGTCTCCGGCGCCGGCAGCGGGCTGGGGCGGGAGACCGCCCTGGAGCTGACCCGCCTCGGTGCCGCCGTGGTCGGTTGCGGCCGCCGCGAGGAGCCGTTGGGGAAGACGGAGGAGCTGGCCGCCAGCCTGCCTGGATCCTTCGCCCGCGAGGCGGTGGACATCCGCGACGAGGAGGCGGTCGACCGCTTCATGGACCGGGTGCTCGAGGAGCACGGCCGGCTCGACGTCCTCGTCAACAACGCCGGCGGCCAGTTCCTCGCTCCGGCCGAGTCGATCACGCCGAAAGGGTTCCGCACCGTGATCGAGCTCAACGTCCAGGGCACCTGGCTGATGACCCACGCGGCGGCGACCAAGGCCTTCATCCCGCAGGGCGGCGGCAAGGTGCTCAGCGTCACCCTCTCCCCGCACAACGGGATGCCGGGCATGGTCCACTCCGGCGCCGCCCGCGCCGCGGTCGAGAACATGATGCGGACGCTGGCCGTCGAGTGGGCGCGGTTCGGGATCAAGACCTGCGCGCTGGCCGCCGGTCAGTTCGCGACCGAGACGCTGCTGACCAAGTACCCGCAGGTCGTGGTCGACAACCTCGAGCGCTCGATCCCGATCGGCCGCGCCGGCCGCGCCGAGGAGATGGCCTGGCTCGTCGCCTACCTCGCCTCGCCCGCCGGCGACTTCTACTCCGGCACGACGATCACGATCGACGGCGCCCGCGACAACTGGGCCGGCCCCTGGCCGCCCGAATCGATCGCCAGCGAATCCGGCGACCCGGTCGCCGAGGAGCGTCGCCCTAAGCCCTAGCGACGTTCGAGGATGACGATGGGGATCTCGCGGCCCTTGCTGCGGGCCGCGTAGTCTTCGTAGCCGCTGTAGGCCCTGACCGCCATCGGCCAGAGCCGCTTGCGCTCCTCCGCGGTGGCGACGCGAGCGTGGACCATCCGCCGCTCGGAGCGGATCTGGACCGTCGTGTCCGGGTTGGCCATCAGGTTGTGGTACCAGGCGGGGTGTTTGGGGAAGCCCCCCTTGGAGGCGATGACGAAGACGTTCTCGCCGTCCTCGACGTAGAGGAGCGGCGAGGTGCGCTTCTTGCCGCTCTTGGCGCCGACGTGGTCGAGCAGCAGCATCGTGCCGGGGCCGCCGGGCACCTTGTGCCCGAAGCGGCCGCCGGTCACCCGGTAGAGGGCCGTGTGCAGGCCCATCACCCGGCGCGTGAGGGGCCAGATCCGGTCCCCCACGTCCAGGTAGCGCGGCGTGCGCCGCTCCTCTGTCGTCGCGGAACTCAGGTGTACATCCCTCCGAACATGCCGCCGGTGACGTTGAGTACCTGACCGTGCACGTAGTTGGCCAGTGGCGAGCAAAGGAAGAGGATCGGGGCCGATGCCTCCTCCGGCGTCGCCGGGCGGCCGAGCGGGATGATCGCCGAGGCCATCGCCCGCATCTGCTCGGGGATGCCGAGCTCGATCTTCTCGCCGGTCGGCGAGGTCATCTCGCCGCCCTGCTCCTTGGCCGCGGTGAGGCGGGTTTCGACGAAGCCGAAGGCGACCGCGTTGACGTTGATCTTGAACTGGCCCCACTCCTTGGCCAGCGTTTTGGTGAAGCCGACGACGGCCATCTTCGCCGCCGAGTAGTTGACCTGGCCGGCGTTGCCCATCATCCCCGAGGTCGAGGAGACGTTGACGATCTTGCGGAAGACCTCCTTGCCCTCGCCGCGCTCGGCCTTGGCCGCCTCGCGCCAGTGCGGGGCAAGCGCCCGGGCGACGCGGAAGGGCACGATCGTGTGGATGTCGAGCATCGCCTGGAACTGCTCGTCGGTCATCTTGTGGGCGACGCTGTCCCAGGTGTAGCCGGCGTTGTTGACGACGATGTCGACGGCGCCGAAGGCGTCGACGCCGGCGGCGACGAGCTGGTCGGCGGCGTCCGGCTTGGTCAGGTCGCCGGAGAAGACGGCGGTCTCGCCGTCGATCTCGTTCGACGCCTGCTCGGCGACGTCGGCGTCGAGGTCGTTGATCAGCACCTTGGCGCCCTCGCGGACGAACATCTCCGCGGTGGCCCGCCCGATCCCGCGCGCCGACCCGGTGACGATCGCCGCTTTCCCATCAAGAAGTCCCATGCTCTCTCCGTTTCTCCTTCTCCGTTCGAGAAATTTCGGCTCGGGAGGCTACAAGGAACGATGCAATCCTGGTTGATTGGCCAGTCGGCGACTTCGCCCCAAATGCCCAGAGAGCCAGTCGTTCAGCCCGCCGGGGAGATCAACAGCCGGTAGTCGTAGGCGGTCTCGTAGCCCAGCTTGGCGTAGATCGGTCGGCCCATCGGCGATGCCTGCAGGGAGGCAATCTCGGCGCCCAGCGCGAAGCCGGCGTTCGTCGCCGCCACCGTCACGGCCCGGCCAAGGCCCTTCCCCCGCGCCGACTCGAGGCTGCCGACCCAGTAGATGCCGGCGACGCCGTTGTTGACGATCGTCATCGCGATGCTGGCGGGCTCGCCGTCCACGTAGGCGACGTAGGCGACGACGTTCTCGGCGAGCAGGGCGCCGTGCCTGGTGTAGCCGGCGAAGACCTCGGGCGGAAATCCGTTGGTCGCGTAGGCGGCCTTGGCGACCAGCCAGAAGTCGGGCACCTGGTCGGGGGCGCTCAGCCGGCGCAGCTCGGCGCCGGATTGGGGCGGCTCGTCCGGGGGCGGTGTGCCGAGGAGCATCTCCGGCATCTCATAGACGGCCTGGAAGCCCGCCGACTCGGCGGCGGCGGCAAGGTCGCTGTCCGCGGCCTGCTCGGCCCTGAGCCAGATGCTGAACCGCCGCCCCCTCTGCGCGAAGAACTCGCCGGCGCGGGCGAGGAAGTCCTCGGCGTCGATGCCCGCGTCGCGGCGGAAGGCGGCGTTGGAGATCACGGGGTGGGTGGCGCTGCCCGCGCCAAACAGCCAGCCCGGCTCGGCCTCGATCGCAGCGCCGGGATCGAGCTCGAAGAAGAGGCGCGAGCTGTCGACGAGGTTGAGGTGGGCGCGCTCGGTCTCGCTAGCGGCCAAGTTCGACCCCGCCGTCGGCGTCGATAGTCCAGTGCGGGTTGTGGGCGATCTCCCAGGGGTGGCCGTCCGGGTCGAGGAAGAGCGAGCTGTAGCCGCCCCAGAAGGTCTCGGCCGGCTCGCGGCCGATCGTCGCGCCGGCGGCGCGCGCCTCCTCGGTCACGGCGTCGACCTCAGCCGGCGAGCCGAGGTTGAGCGCCAGGGTGACGCCGCCCCAGCCGCCGCGGTCATCGACGCAGCTGTCTTCGGCGAGCCGCGCTCGATCCCAGAGCGCGAGGACCATGCCGCCGCCGGCCTGGAAGAAGACGACGTCGTCGCCAGGCGCCGCTCCGGTGGTCCAGCCGAGCGCTTCGTAGAAGCGACGCGCCCGCCCGAGGTCCGCCACGCCGAGCGTGATCAGGCTGACGCGTTGCTTCAAGGACGGTTGACCGCGCTCAGGCGGCGGGCTCGGAGGGTGGCGGAGGAGCGGGCGGCTCCGCCGGGGGGGTTGGCGGCGCCGGCGGCGCGGGCTCCCCGGCCGGCGGCGCGGGCGGCGGCATCGCATCCGAGGGTGCCGGTGGCGCCGGCTCGCCCGCGATCGGGTCCGCTTCGGCTTGCCAGACCTTGTTCAACTCGGCCTGGATGTAGGCCCAGAGCGCTGGCGCGATGAAGAGGTAGAGGAGGATCGCGATCCAGCCGTTGAGCGGCTCCTGCCCGGCGACGCGAGAGGCGCCCATCGCGCGCTTGGTCCCGCGCCAGTAGGTGACCAGCGCCGGGACGATGATCAGCCCGCCGGGGAAGAGGGCGAGCAGCGAGTTGGTCGGGTTCTGGCCCAGGTCGTAGCCCTTGGCGGCGCCGTAGTCGCGCAGCTCGCGGTTGATCCGGTACCACCAGACCAGGTGGTAGATGCCTAGCGTGACGATCGGCAGCAGCGCCGCCGCCCACGGGCTCCTGATCTTGACCCGCGCCGGACTCTGCCGGATCTGCATTTCGTACGCCATTGGCCCTCGTTTCTCCCCGCCGTTCGATCGGTCGAGGCCGACCCTAACCGACCGCGGCCGGAATGCCTAACCGCTCGCGATCGCGGCCAGGTCCTTAGGGCGCAGCAGGGCGACGAGGATGCCGCCGTCGACGACCGCGAGGCCGCCCTTGCGTAGCTTGACGTTGGCGCCGGTGAGGCGAGCGACCTCGCCGGAGAAGTCCGGCTCGTGGCCGACGAGGAAAACGTTGCCGCGCCCGGCGGCGAGGCCGAGCGAGTCGAACGGGCCGCCGCGCAACTCCTCGGTCGTCTCGGGCGCGAGGTCGAGCGCCTCGCAGGCGAGTCGGGCCGTGTCGCGGGCGCGCACCTTGGGGCTTGTCAGGCAGGCGTCGATGCCCGCGCCAAACGTCGCGAGCGCCCGGCCCGCCGCCCGCGCCTGTCGCTCGCCCTTCGCGGTCAATCGCCGCGCCGCGTCGTCCCCCTTGCCTTCCTCGGCGTCGCCGTGTCGCAGCAGGTAGATCACGGTCCGGCCCGGGCCGCGCTACGCGAACGTCCAGAGCTTGTTGCCAAGGAAGTTGAACGGCATCGCGACGGCGACGGCGATCGCCTGGGCGCCGAGGGCGCCGAGCGAGGCCCCCGAGACCAGTGCCTCGAGCACCACGAGGTTGATCAGCAGCGCGGCGATGCTCACCGTGAAGAAGCGGATCGCCTGGAAGCCGGCATGCCCGTCGCCGGCGGTGAACGTCCAGTGCCGGTTCCAGAAGAAGTTGCTGGAGACGGCGACGAGGAAGGCACCGACCGCGGCGATCACGTGATGGAGCCCGAGGCTGCCGCTGAGCAGCGCGAACACGCCGAGGTTGATCACGTAGCCGGATACGCCGACCAAACCGAACTTGCCCAGCTGCCACCAGCTCGCCGGGCGGCGGGCCGCGGCGCTGAGGCGATAGGCGAACTCGCTGGCGGTCACCGACGCTCCCCCGGCGGGAGCCCGTCGACGACCACGGCGTCCTCGCCGAACCCGGTGTCGATGTGACGCAGTCGGTAGAAGGGAATCTCGCGTATGCGGCCGGAGGCGTAGCGGGTCAAGGTGAGGCGCTCGAACCTTACCCGCCGGATCGCGTGGAACTCGCGCGGCACGCCGGCGGCGGTGCTGCCCACGTCCGACTTGCCGATCACGTCGATCTCGCGCATCGGCGTGACGCCGCTGTAGATGCGCTCGGAGCGGCCGTGCAGGTAGAAGCGCACCGGGTTGGCGGCCAGCTTCCAGCTGACGATCGCGCGCGGCCCGCGCGCGGGGCCGAGCTCGTCGACGATCGCGCGGAAGTCGGGCCGCTGCAGGTTCGGCGTTTCGGTGACCCGGACGCCGAAGGCGATCCAGTAGGCGCAGAGAGCCGCGGCAAGCAGGAGCCCGAGACGCGGGACGCGCTCCGCGCCGAAGCCGATCGCGACGGCGACGCCGACCGGGACCAGCGCCGGCAGCAGGTTGCGTTCGACCACGTAGTCCTCGCCGACGAGCGCGGCGAGCAGGGTCAGCAGGGCGACGCCGATGCCAATGGTCGCCACGATCAACGCCCCGCGGCGCTCGCGCCACGTCCCGCGAGCGGCGACGAGCAGCCAACCGGCGCCGACCAGGACCGCCGGGACCAGGGCGTAGCGGTGGCGGGGTGGCTCGGCGATCACGTGGCCGGTCTCCCCGATCAGGAAGCTGACGCCGGTCTCGAGGAAGCGGGTGGAGAGCAGGCTGTCGTCGATCCAGCCGACGTGGGTGGGGTTGACCTGGGCGGAGATCAGCGGCAGGAGGGCGAGGCCGATGAAGCCGACGCCGGCCACGGCCGGGACCACCGCCCGCCAGCGCCGGCGCAGGGCGACGAGCAGCCAGGCGGCCTCGATCGCGACGGGGAAGAAGGCGAAGTAGTGGCTGCAGAGAGCGAGGGCGGAGGCGAGCGCCCAGAGGGCGAGGTCCCTTCCGTCCTCGGTCCGCAGGGCGCGCACGAAGAAGAGCAGCGAGACGGCGCAGAAGAAGACGAGCACGGCGTAGGAGCGCGCCTCCTGCGAGTACCAGATCAGCATCGGGTTGACGGCGACCAGGGCGGCGGCGATCAGGCCGGCTCGCCGGCTGGAGAGCTCCGCTCCAAGGCAGTAGGCGATCGGCACGGTGGCGAGGCCGAAGAGGGCCGAGAGCGAGCGCAGCCCGAATTCGCCGGTGCCGAACGCCTTCGCCCAGGCCCAGGCGAGCGCGTAGTAGAGAGGGGGGTTCGACTCGCTGTCGCGGACCGCCCGCAGCATGTCGGCGAAGCTGCCGGGGATCACCCGCATCGCGGTGATCACCTCGTCGTGGTGGAAGCTCTGCACGCCGAGGCTGGCAAAGCGCATCGCCGCGCCCAGCGCGACGATGAAGGCGAGGATCCAGAGAGCGTCGCGGTCGCGCGACGGGGACAGGCTCAAGGGGCGCAGGCGTCCTTCGGCATCGCCCGGCGCGGGCCGAACGAGGGAGGCGAGGCGGCGAGGGTGGAGCCCCAGCGCCGGTTCGGTCGGGGAGAGAGCGAGAACTCGAGGCGAGCGCCGCGGCGCAGCGCGCACCAGGTGGTCCAGGGGCGGGCGTAGCTGCGGCCGTCGATTCGCAGGCTCCTTATAAAGGGGGCGTGCGGCCCCCGTGCGCTCGCCGCGATCGTCAGACGGCGGCGGTGCGGCAGGGCGACCGAGGCGCGCCGGAAGAGCGGGCTGCCGATCGCCAGCAGGCCGACGCCGGGGACTGCCGGGTAGAGGCCGAGGGCGCCGAAGACGTACCAGGAGGACAGCGTGCCGAGGTCGTCGTTGCCGGGGTAGCCGTCGGGGGTGGTGCCGTAGAGGCCGAGCGCCCGGCGAACCGTCGCCTGCGCGAGGAACGGCTGCCCCGTCCAGTCGTAGAGCCATGGCGCGTGCAGCGTCGGCTCGTTGCCGAGCAGGGCGTGGTCCGCGTGGACGCCTGGTCCGCCGGCGTTGAGCTGGCCCAGGAAGCGCCGCAGGCGGGTGACGGCCCTCAATCGGCCTCCCATCGCGGCGAAAAGGGCGGCCGGGTCCTGCGGCACCATCCAGCTGTACTGAGCGGCGTCGCCCTCGACGAAGCCGGCGCCGCTGAGGATGTCGTATTCGGCTGGAAAGGAGCCATTTTCGTAGCGCGGCTCGATCGCGCCGCTCTGCCGGTCGAAGAGATTGCGCCAATTGTCTGAACGCTGCATAAAGCGTCGGTAGGTGGGTCGGTCGCGGAGGGCGCGGGCGGCGAGCTGGGCGATCGCGAAGTCGTCGACCGCGTACTCGAGCGTGGTCGACGCCGAGCCCCAGACCGAGTCGGGGCTGCCGTAGATCGAGTTGGCGTTGGCTTCGTTCGTGTCGAGGTCGTAGGGGACGTACCCGTGAGCGAGGTAGGCGGCGAGGCCCTGGCGCTCGACGTATTCGCCGTTGGCGCTGCGGCATTCGCGGTCGGCGCCGGCGAGCATCGCGGCGAGCGCGGCGCGAGCGTCGAACGCCGTCGCGCCGAAGGCCGCGGCGGAGGCGATCAGGGGGTCGGCCGAGTCGCCGACCATCGTCATGCTCTGGCCGTTGGCGTAGGACCAGCGCGGCAGGCAGCCGCTCTCGGCGGCGTCGGCGAGCAGCGAGCGGACCATCTGGCTGGCGCGGCGCGGGGCCAGGATGGAGAGCAGCTGGATCTGGGTGCGATAGGTGTCCCAGGTGGAGAAGTCGGCGTACTGGATGCGGGCGCGGGCGCGGTGCACGAGGCCGTCCATGCCGATGTAGGCGCCGCCGACGTCGTTGAAGGTGCGCGGGGCGAGGCCGGCGTGGTAGAGCGCCGTGTAGAAGGTGTCGATCGCGCGGGGCGGGCCGCCTGAGACGCGGATGCGGCCGAGCCATGCGTTCCAGGCGCGTTCGGCGCGGCGGGCGACCGTCCCGAAGCCGAGGCCGGGGTCTTCGGCGGCGAGGTTCGCGCGGGCGTCCTCGACGCTGACGAAGGAGACGCCGACGCGGGCGAGGACCGTCGGGTTGCGACGGGTGTCGAAGGTCGCGTAGGCGCCGGCATCGGCGGTGCTGCGGGGGCGTGCGGGTGGGGAGGCGCTGGCGCTGGCCGCGGTGGCGCCGGGGAGCTGGTTGTCGCCTTTCCAGGCGCCATAGGCGTCGAAGGGGCGGTCGAAGACGGCCGCGATGTAGACCCGGTAGCGGGGCCGCTGGGCGCAGAAGAGGCCACTGGAGGCGGTGCCGTCGATCTCGTCGTGAGCCGGGTCGATCCGCACCGCGGCGAAGTCGTCGGGTTTGGCGCTGCCGCCGGCGTTGACGAGGACGCTCGAGTGGGGGCTTCGCGGGAAGGTGAAGCGCGCCACGCCGGTTCTGGTCGTGGCGCTCAGCTCGACCCCGATGCGGCCGCCGTCGACCGGGTTGAGCGAGACCGAGTAGTAGCCCGGGCGCCCGCTCTCATGGGCGTGGGAAAAGCCCGGCTGGAACCGGCCGTCGAGCGAGGAGCCGCTGGCCGCGGGCGAGGATTCGAGCGGCTCGGTCGTCGGCAGGAAGGGAAAGTCCTCGTAGAGCTCGCAGCCGGCGCCCGAGAGGTGGGTGAGGCTGAACCCTTTGACGTGCGTGTCGCCGTAGTCGTAGCCACCGCGCCCGTCGTGGTCGGCCGGGGTCGTGTCGGGGCTCCACTGCACCATCCCGAAGGGCATCGCTGCGCCCGGGAAGTTATGCCCGCCCCCGAACGTCGCGCCGCCCGGCATCGTGCCGGCGAAGACGTCGACGCGGTCGGCGAGCCCTTCCGCGTGCGCGGCGGCTGCCGCGATCGCGAGCGAGCCGAGCGTCACCGCGATGCCGATCCCTACGCGCCGGATCAAGCGTCAAACGGTAGCGCCACCCCCGTTGGCGACTTTCCCGGTGACGGTCGGGCTAGTCTGGACAGGGTGAAGAGAGCGTTTTTCCTCGCCTGCCTCGTCGCCGGGCTGGCCGTCTCGACCCCGGCCTCGGCATCTCCCTTCCAGGTTCGTACCTTCCACTCCCCTGACGGCAACATCGGCTGCGCGATGATCTTCGGCCGCGATACCCGAGGTGGCGAGGCCCGCTGCGACATCGCCAAGCACGACTGGCCGACGCCGCCGACCCCGAAGTCATGCGAGCTCGACTACGGCAACGGCCTCTTCGTCGGCCCGCGCCGCAAGGCCGCCTTCGCCTGCGCCGGCGACACCGTCCTGCACCAGGGCAAGCCCCTCCCGATCGGCCGGACGATCAAGCTCGGCCCTTACAAGTGCAAGTCGCTCGAAGGCGCGATGCGCTGCCTCAACCGCGACACCGGCCACGGCTTCAAGCTGTCGCGCCAGGTCGTGAAGCGGTTCTAGTTGCATCCGATGCAGACCGCGCTCCGAACTAAATGTCCCGATCAGGAAGGAATCAAGTTCTTGGCCTTCGATGCGTCAAAGGTCCGGTAGTCGAAACGGCGCCCCTTCTTCGCCGTGCTGTCGACCGTGCGAGCGACTATCCCGGTCTCGCCTAGGGACTTCAGTCGTTGATGCAGGTTCGGGAGCTTTACCTTCAGTCGCTCAGCCAGTTCAGTTGCTTTGAAGGGGCCGCCAAATTCGTTGGCTGCCGCCAGAGTTTCTGCCAATTGCTCTGAACCACCGATGAGTTCTACGCGATTCTTCTTCAGATGCGCCAACGCCATCTTGCGGTGATTCAACACGAGCTCGAGGCTCTCGGAGACGTCACCGTTGAGGCCGGTAACGACGACCACCCGAGAGTTTTCTCCGGAAAGAGCACCACGCAGCCGAATCAAGATCTCGTCGAGAAAGGATGGGGAGGCGACCTCGACTCCGACAAAACTGAGCACGATCCCATCGCTTTCCTCCAAGGCCTCTTGGATGAGATCGGCTGCGTTGCGTCCCTTCTCACGGGTTGCGAGGACTCGGCCGAACTCGCGTAGGTCCACCAATCTCACGCTCATAGCCCACCTCGCTTTCTCAACTTCATTGACATCATTAAAACTTTATACCTCCGCTATTTCGCTTGTATCTACGTCCGCAAGATTTCCATCGAGGCGCACCAGCCGGGCACATTCGACCTCGCTTCGTATTGCCATCGGTTGCGCAGATTCGCTTCCTCCGTGCCGACAGCCAGATGCAGGGCGATATGGAGCTCCTTTCGCTCCGCGATCAGCGGTAGCTGTGCCAGCCCCCCGAGCTTGGTGCGGCTCCGCTCGATCGCGTCTCGTAGGTTGATGCCGCTACCTCCTCCGAGGTCGGCCGCCGCGACCACGATCGCCGAGCTCCGTGGCTCGATCCCTGCGCAGATCACGACGCCGCAGGTGCTATGCGAAGCGTGGATCAGTCCGTTGGTCCCGAACGCCACGGCTGCGGCAATTGCCATCTCCCACTCCCGTTGGCTGAGGCGAAGATGACCCGCGATTGCTTTAATCGCCAATGCTGTCAATTCGAGCCCTTCCTCATCGCGGATCGCGGTGGCCGGGATGATCGCGTGGCGGTCACGATGCGGGGCTGGCTTGCCGTCGCGGATAGAACTGCAGATCTCCGGCAGTGGTCCGAGGAGGTTCTCAAGCGTCTGGTCGACTTTGGGGTCGATCGGGGGCATGTAGTCGACCTTCTTGGTGCCGTTGGCTAGGCACTCCTCGATCGAAGCTCGCAGAACTGCTGCGGTGAGGGCGTCGGCGGCAGTGATTGTATTGGCGAAGATCGCCAGCAGGTCTCGGTCTTCCCCGGCGGCCCGCTTCGGATCGACGAGATGGCCGAATGCAAGGCGGCCGCGCACGTCGCCCGCCATCGAAACCCCATTCACTAGACGATCTGCTCCATTTTTGGAGATTAGGTTTTCAAACGGACGATGGATCTGAGGGGATCGTGGTCAGCTGCTAAACTTCAGATACTTCATTGATATTACCTGGAGGAAGCGATGAACGCAAGCAAGGACATACTCGAGAAGAAGGACAAGCCGCCAAAGACGATCAGGATCTTCGTCAACAACCAGCCGGTTGAGATGCCCGACAAGGACGCTACGGGAGCCGAAATCAAGGAGAGGGCCGGAGTACCGGCCAGCTTCAAGCTCTTTGACGCCGATGGTCGCGAGATCGCCGATGGCGAGACGGTAAAGCTGAAGAAGGAGGATCGCTTCACGGCAATTTCGGGACAGGACGTTTCGTGAACACCGCGGTTCTCAGTGAGGGGGTGGCGCGCGCGATCGAGGAACTCGTGAGTGCATTCGCCGGGCCGGTTACTCACGAACCGGACGGCACTGGCGGTGCCTACGTGACGGTCGAGAAGATCGAGCTAGGGTCGAAGTGGGTGGTGGAGCAGGCACCACTCACTCTGCACTTGGCCTATAACTACCCCGACGCGGCGATCTACCCGTTCTATCTGCCTGATGGCGTCGTGCCCGCCGACGGATCAATGCCGCAAGCGCTACAGCCCGTCCAGTGGCGTGATCAGGCAGTAATGCAGCTCTCTTTGCGGCACAACAATTGGGATCCCCGCCGTGATAATGCGGTCGGGGCAGTGATGCAGGTTCAGGCTTGGCTGCAGGCCCAATGATGTCGACCGAGGTCGACATCTCGCTTGGTGACCGTGATCTGCTTTGGTCGCATCTCTTCCAAGACGATTGCGACGAGCATGCTGCGATTCTTCTCGCTGGTTGCCACCGTCTCCCAGGTCGCGAACGTTTGCTCGTTCGCGAGGTATATTTGCTGGATTCTGAGGAGTTCGTTCCAGGGCGACACGGGTATAGGCAGCTTTCCGCATCCGTTCTTGCGCGTCTCGGCAACCGTGCTGCAGGTGAGGGCCTTGCCCTGGTCAGCTGCCATAGCCACCCCGGTGCAACGCGGATTGTAAGTCTTTCGCCTGATGACCTCGCCGGCCATCGTCGCGTTTTTCCTCACCTTCTCGACATCATCGACGGACAACCAGTCGTCGGCATCGCGTTCGGGAGTGAAAGTGCCGCGGGTGAGGTGTGGCACCCCAATCAAGAGCCGACGCGATTGGACGGGGTTCGGGTAATTGGCACCGACCTCCGTTCGATGCGAGATTCACCGACTGAGGCACTGACGGGCAAGGAGCTCCGATTTGATCGTCAAGCGCGCATGTTCGGGATCAACGGCCAGGCGGAGCTTAGGAGGATGTCCGTCGGGGTGATCGGTCTCGGCGGAGGCGGCTCCATGATCTGCGAGCAGCTCGCCCACCTCGGTGTTGGCGCGATCACAGCGATCGATTTCGACGTTGTCAAGGAGCACAACCTATCCCGCATCGTTGGTGCAACGAGCGAGGACGCTGCCATGGGCGTAAAGAAGGTCGAGGTGGCGCGCCGCCTAGTTGCTCGCATCGATTCCGCGATTCGATTCGAGCCGATCGACGGCGATATCAGTGAACGGCACGTCGCCGAGCAATTGATGGGCGTCGATTTCATATTCCTAGCAACCGACACTATGACCAGCCGCCACGTCGCCAATGCGATTGTCCACAGCCACCTGATTCCGATGATCCAGATTGGCGCAAAGATCGATCTGCGCGAGACGAAGGAGATCGAGTCAGTCTACGTGGCGGTGCGACCTGTCTATCCTGGTCGCGGCTGCCTCCATTGCGCCGGGCTCATCGACCCATATGAGCTGCAACGCGAGGAGGCGAGCGAGGAGGAGCGAGAGGCTCAAAACTACCTGGGGTTGCCCGAGACGATTGATCCTTCGGTCATCACCCTTAACGGAATTGGCGCCTCGATTGCCACCAACACGATGTTGATGTCTGCGGTCGGCCTGGCGAAGCGGACGTTGCTGGACCATCGACTCTTCGACGCTCGTTTTGGAACTTGGCTCACCTTGCAGGGGCGCAAGGACGGCGAATGCCAGTGGTGTAGCCCGTCGCAGGGATCCCGCTACGGAATCGGAGATAACGCTAAGTTGCCCTTGAAACTGACTCAGCTAAAACCATCCAGTTCGAGCCGCCCAGAGCCTTATGGGAAGAGCGGTCTGCGCCGGAGTCTGGCGCGCCTATTTAGGCGTGCCTAGGTCTAATAAGCCAGCGAACCCTCTGTGAGGCCTGAGCACCGCGCGGGAGGACCGGCGAGGACATCTGAGCGCTGGCGACACAGTGCAATGTGTCCGGATTGCGCGCGGGCGCACCCGATGCCCATGCCCGAAGGAGCTCCTGAAACGCCTACAGCCCCATCAACTTCCCGAGAATCTCCTTCATCACCTCGTCGGTGCCGCCACCGATCGGGCCTAGGCGGGCGTCGCGGACGGCTCGCTCTATGCCGTACTCCTTCATGTAGCCGTAGCCGCCGTGGATCTGGAGGGACTGGTCGGCGATCTCGAGGACGGCACGCTGGGTGACGAGCTTGGCCATGGTCACGTCCTTGATGCAGTCATGGCCCTCGTGGAAGAGGCGGAGGGAGTTGTAGGTGAGGGCGCGGGCGGCCTCGGCCTTGGTTGCCATCTCCGCTACGTGATGGCGGATCACCTGGAACTTGCCGATCGGCCGGCCGAAGGCTTCGCGCTCGAGGGCGTAGTTGACGGTGGTCTCGATCAGGCGCTGCATCGCGCCCACGGCCCCGATCGCCATCAGCAGCCGCTCCCAGGCGAAATTGGCCATGATCAGCTTGAAGCCCTCGTTCTCCTCGCCGAGCAGGTTCTCGGCCGGCACCTCGACGTCGGTGAATGACAGCTCCGCGGTATCGGAGGCGTGCCAGCCCATCTTCTCCAGCTTCTGGGCGACTTCGTAGCCGGGCATCTCGCGCTCCAGGATGAGGAACGAGATCCCGTGGTGGCCGCCCGCCTGGGTCGTCTTGCAGGCGCAGACGAGAAAGTCGGCGCGCACGCCGTTGGTGATGAAGGTCTTCGACCCGTTGACGACGTAACCGCCGTCGACCTTGCGGGCAAAGGTCGAGATCCCGGCCACGTCGGAGCCGGCGCCCGGCTCGGTGATCCCCAGTGCGCCGATCTTCTCGCCGGCGATCCCCGGCACGACCCAGCGCTGGCGCTGCTCCTCGCTGCCGAAGTTGAAGACCGGCGGCATCGCGATCGAGATGTGGGCGTTGAGGCTCGCCGCCACGCCTCCCGAGCCGCCGCTGCGCGCCAGCTCCTCGACCCAGACCGCGTCGTGCAGGTGCGTCCCACCCTGGCCGCCGTAGCGCTCGGGGAACTTCAGCCCGAGGAAGCCGAGCTCGGCGCAGCGCCCGTACAGCTCGCGCGGGAAGCCGCGTGCGTCCTCCCACTCGGTGACGTGCGGCGCGATCTCGTTGGTGACGAAGCGGTTGACCGTCTCGCGCAGCTCCTCGTGCTCCTCGCCGAACGGCGGCAGGATCGCGCGCGAGCCGGTGTCCTTGATTACGGTCATCCTCCCGCCAGCATCATTCCCGATTCCCGATCCCGATGGACGGCACCGCGCTAAGCCTGATCACGATCCCGCTCTTCACCGGGGCGATCGGCTACGTCACCAACTGGTCCGGGGTCTGGATGCTGTTCTACCCGGTGCGCTTCGCCGGCGTCCGGGTCCCCGGCCTGACGGCGCTCGCCAACGTGATGCCGCGCCGCATCCAGCAGATTCCCGGACTCGGTCAGGGCGGGCTCGGCTGGCAGGGGATCGTTCCCTCGCGCGCCGCGAAGATGGGCTCGATCGCGGTCGACAAGGGCCTCGCCCGGCTCGGCGGCGCCGGCGACTTCTACCGCCAGCTCGACCCCGAGGCGATCGCTGAGCAGATCCTGGCGACGGCCGATGGCGAGATCCACGACGTGGTCGAGCGGATCATGGAGCGCGAGCGGCCGCGACTCTGGCACGACCTGCCGCCTCGGGTGCGCGCCGCCGTCCACGCCCGCGTCCGCGAGCAGCTGCCGGAGCTGGTCCACACCGTCACCGAGGAGATCGGCGCCTACGCCGACGAGCTGATCGACGTCAAGCTGATGGTGATCCGCCGACTCGAGGCCAACCCGGCGCTCGCCAACCGGATCTTCCTCGAGGTCGGCCGCAAGGAGCTGCGCTTCATCGTCAACTTCGGCTTCTTCTTCGGCCTGGTGCTTGGCGTCCCGGTCGCCTTCCTCACCGAGTACGTCCTGACCTGGTGGTGGGTGCTGCCGATCGCCGGCGTCCTGATCGGCTACACGACCAACCTGCTCGGCATCCGCATGATCTTCGAGCCGATGCGGCCGCGGCGGGTCGGCCGCTTCGTCGTCCAGGGCCTCTTCCTCAAGCGCCAACCCGAGGTCGCCGAGGTCTACGCCGACATCATCGCCGACGACGTGGTGACGATGGGCAACGTCGCCGACGACCTGATGCACGGGCCGAACTCCGATCGCACCCGGCGCCTGATCGAGGATTCGCTGCGCCCCGTGGTCGACCGCGCTCTAGGACGCGCCCGGCCGGCGGTGCGGGTCGCCGTCGGCACCCGCGAGTACGACTCGATCCGCGCCTCGCTCGCGGTCGAGGCCGCCGACTACGCGGTCGCGCCCCTCGCCGACGCCGAGTTCGCCGCCCGCCAGCGCGACGGCGTGCGCGAGTTTGTCGCTTCACGGGTGCGAGCGATGGGCCCGACCGAATTCTCCGAGATGCTGCGCACGGCCGTGCATGAGGACGAGTGGCTGCTCTACCTGCACGGCGCCGTGCTCGGATTCGGCGCCGGCCTGCTACACCTGGCGATCTTCGGATGACGAGCGAGCACGACAAACTCAACCTCGAGGAGCTGATCCAGGCCGCGCCCGGTCTGGCCCGGATCGCCGCCGGCATCGCCCGCCAGGGCGCCGCGGAGATAGTCAACGCCTACGCCGAGGGCGCGTCCCGCGCGGTGCGCGCCGCCTCGCAGGGGGAGTCGACCGCGGAGGCGGTGCAGGAGACGACGGCTGAGCTGCGCGCCTACTTGCGCGAGCTGATCGGCGTGCAGGAAGGCTCGCGGCCACGCCATTCGGGCGACGCCTCGGCCGAGGCCCTGCGTCGCCGCGGCGAGGATCTGCTGCGCCAGTCGGCCGACGTCAGCGTCGACGTCGACTCCCACCCCGCCTACATGCGCATCCTCGACGCGCTCGCCCCCGACGAGGCCCGCATCCTCCGTTTCCTCGCCCAGGCCGGCGCCCAGCCCTCGGTCGACGTGCGCGCCGGCCTGCCGCTCGCCTCGCGGCTGGTCGACCAGGGCTGCACGATGGTCGCCGAGGAGGCCGGTTGCCACCACGCCGACCGCGTCTACGCCTACCTCAACAACCTGCACCGCCTCGGCCTCGTCTGGTTCTCGCGCGAGCCGCTGCGCGACCCGCGCCGCTATCAGGTGCTCGAGGCCCAGCCGCAGGTGACGGAGGCGCTGGAGCGAGGCGGGCGCACCGCCCGCACCGTGCGCCGCAGCATCGTCCTCACCCCCTTCGGCGAGGACTTCTGCACGATCTGCCTGCCGCTGGAGTAGCGGAGCAGCTGGATCGTCACGCTTTCGTCACGGAACTGTCGCCGACGTTTCAGTTCCGTTTGAGGCCCCTAATCCCAGAAACACATTGTCTGAGCGAAGGTCGGCTAGCGTGGCTACCATGGAGCGCACGATGTGGACGGACGCGAGGCTCGACGAGCGGTTCGACGGAGTAGACAGGCGGTTTGACGAAGTCGACCGGCGTTTCGACGATCTCGAACGTCGTATGGACGCGGGCTTCGCACGCGTCGACGGCGACCTTCGCGAACTGCGCACCGAGATTCGCGACCTGCGGCACCTCATCTTCATGCTCTGGGGACCGACGATGCTCGGCATCTTCGCGACGATCGCAACCCTCGTCGCGACCAACGTCTGAGCGTTACTCCTCCAGCATCGTGTAGCCACGACCTGCGTGGTCGAAGCCGAGCAGGTCACCGCTCGGGTTCTTGGGCCCGCCGTGGTGGTAGGCGCGCACCTCGGCGATCTTCCCGTCGCGGAAGGCGAACCACTCGGTGCCGCGGTCGAGGCGGCGCTCGCCGGACTTCGGGTCGCGCCAGGTCATCGTCCACTCGATCACGGCCTCCTCGCCCTCTTCGATCGCGTTCTCGACGAACCACTGGGCCTCGATGCTGTTGACGGCGAGGTTCGTCATCCGCCCGATCGTCTCGGCCCCCTCGTGCGGGCCGAGACGCGTGTAGTAGTGGGTGGCGTCGGGCGTGAAGTGGGCGGCGACAGCCTCGGCATCACCCGTGTTCAGCGCCGTGTAGTAGGAGCGGATGTGGTCTATGTGTGACATTTCCTTGCCGCCGTCCCCGGACGCGGGAGCGGGGGCCTGTCCATATCTGATTCTTCAGGCCCCCGCGGGAGCAGAGGAGACGGCGGTTGATCAGAGTCCGTAGCTCTTGCCGATCACGTCGAGCATCACCTCGTCGGTGCCGGCGCCGATCCGGTTGAGGCGCACGTCGCGGTAGGCGCGCTCGATCTCGTACTCCTTCATGTAGCCGTAGCCGCCGAGGATCTGGATGCACTCGTCGGCGACTTCGCAGGCCATGCGGGAGGAGAAGAGCTTCGCCATCGTGATCTCGCGCACCGGGTACTCGCCGTTGGCGAAGCGCCAGGCGGTCGCGTAGGTGAACTGCTTCGCCGCCTCGGCTTTGGTCGCCATCTCGGCGAACTTGTGGCGGATCGCCTGGAACTTGCCGATCGGGCGGCCGAAGGCTTCGCGCTCCTTGGCGTACTCGAGGGTCTTCTCGATCATCCGTTCCGCCCCCGCGTGCGAGCCGGCGGCGGCGACCAGGCGCTCGCCCTGGAGCTCCCAGGCGATGTGGTAGAAGCCCTTGCCCTCCTCGCCGAGGATCGCGCTGGCCGGGACGCGGACGTCTTCGAAGGCGAGTTCGCCGGTGTCGGAGGCGTGCATGCCCATCTTCTCCAGCTCCGCCGAGACGCTGAAGCCGGGGACCTTCTCGCCGCTGGAGTCGCGCAGGTCGACGACGAAGAGCGTGATGCCGGCGTGGCGCTCCTCCGGGTTGGTCTTGGCGACGAGGACGATGAAGTCGGCGCGCGGCCCGTTTGTGATGAACGTCTTCGAGCCGTTGATGACGAATTCGTCGCCGTCGCGGATCGCGGTCGTGCGGATGCCGGCGACATCGGAGCCGGCGCCCGGCTCGGTGATCCCGAGACAGCCGACCTTCTCGCCCTTGAGGCCCGGCGCGAGGTACTTCAGCTTCTGCTCCTCCGTGCCGAGCAGGTGGATCGGCGGCAGCACCATGTCGGTCTGCACGGCGAAGCCCATGTTGGTGCCGCCGGAGCCGGTGTAGCTCATGCACTCGGCGCGGACCAGCGAGTAGTAGTAGTCGCCGCCCTGGCCGCCGTACTCCTCCGGGAAGCAGAGGCCGAGGAAGCCGAGCTCGCCGGCGCGCTTCATCTTCTCGGTCGGCCAGTAGGTCTTCTCCCACTCGTTGCGGTGGGGCCACATCTCCTTCTTGACCCAGGCCTCCATCGACTCGCGCAGGTCTTCGTGCTCCTGACTGAAGATGAAGTGCTTGCGTCCCGACCCGAAGTCGGGCTTGATGACCTTCGAGTCGCTCTCGGTTGCCGTCGCCATTGGTCTCTCCTCGCTCTTGAGTTCGTCGCCACCCGGGACGTGCCGGTGATTGACCGCCCATATGGGCGGTCAATCACCGGCACGTTCTCCAGCGGTGGACAGTAGCACTTCCTACTTTCCGCATAGTCGGCTATGGTCCCGCCTCCATGGATTACGAGGTCGTCAAGTACGAGGTCGCCGACGGGGTCGCAACGGTGACCCTCGACAACCCGGAGAAGCGCAACATGCTCTCGGGCCAGATGCTGGTCGAGCTGGTCGACGCGATGAAGACGGCGCGGGACTCCGAGGAGGTCCGTTCAGTCGTGCTGACGGGCGCTGGAGACAAAGTCTTTTGCGCTGGCGCGGATCTCGGTGGCTTTGGGGCGGATGTCCCCCTAGTCAGCAAGCATTTTGCAACTGATCTTTTCCTTGAATATTTCCGGCTGATGCCCCGCCTCGGCAAGCCGAGCCTCTGCGCGGCCAACGGCCACGTGCTGGCGGGGGGGATGGGACTCGCCCTCTCCTGTGATCTGCTGATCGCCAAAGAGGGCGCCACCTTCGGCACGCCGGAGATCAACGTCGGCGCCTTCCCCTACATGATCATGGCGATCATCTACCGCAACGTCCCGCGCAAGAAGGTCAACGAGATGATGCTGCTGGGCGAGCGGCTGAGCGCCGAGCAGGCGGTCGAGTACGGGCTCGCCAACAAGGTCGTGCCGGCCGGGGAGTTCGACGCCGCCGTCGCCGAGTGGGCGACCAAGCTCGCCTCCAAGAGCCCGGTGCTGATGCGGCTCGGTCACGACGCGATGTACCGCCAGCAGGACATGGGCGTCGACGACGCGCTCGAGTTCCTGCGCTCGCAGCTCTCCCTCACCTTCTCGACCGAGGACATCGTCGAGGGCGTCAGCGCATTCTTCGAGAAACGCGATCCGCAGTGGAAAGGCAGATAGTGGGGAGCACGGAGCAAGAGACGAAACACCTCCTCCCCGGCACGGCGCCGCTGGGCGAGCTGACCGAGCAGCTGCACGAGCGGCGCGAGAAGGCGAAGCTCGGCGGCGGCGAGGAGAAGATCGCCAAGCAGCACGAGCGCGGCAAGCTGACCGCGCGCGAGCGCATCGGCCTGCTGGTCGACGAGGGCACCTTCGTCGAGATGGGCATCCACGGCCGCCCGCACTTCGCCCAGCGGGCGATGGAGGGCAAGGAGGCGCCTGCCGACGGCGTGATCACCGGCTGGGGCGACGTCGACGGCCGACCCTGCTGCATCGCCGCCTACGACTTCACCGTGATGGCCGGCTCGATGGGGATGACGGGCGAGCTCAAGGTCACCCGCCTGCGCGAGATGGCCCTCTCCAAGCGCATGCCCTTCATCTGGCTGCTCGACTCGGCCGGCGCCCGCATCCAGGAGGCGGCGGGTTCGCTCTTCGCCGGCTCCGGCCACCTCTTCCGTGAGGAGGTCGAGATGTCGGGCGTGATCCCGATGGTCGCGGCGATGATGGGCCCCTGCGCCGCCGGCACCGCCTACATCCCGGCACTCGCCGACTTCGTGCCGATGGTCTCCGGCCAGGGCGCGATGGCGCTCGCCGGCCCGCACCTGACCAAGGCCGTCACCGGCGAGGACATCTCGATGGAGGAGCTGGGCGGCGCCAAGGTCCACTGTCGCAAGTCGGGTGTGGGGGACCTCGAGGTGAAGGACGACGAGGCATGTATTCGCTCCATCAAGCAATACCTCTCCTACTTCCCATCGAACTGGGAAGAGAAGCCGCCGCTGCGCGAGGTCTCGGATCCGGTCGACCGCGCCTCCGAGAAGCTGATGGAAATCGTCCCCGAGTCCTCGCGCCAGCCCTACGACATGTACGAGGTGATCCGCGAGATCGTCGACGACGGCGAGTACTTCGACCTGAAGCCGAAGTTCGCCAAGACGCTGATCACCTGCTTCGCCCGCTTCGGCGGCCAGCCGGCGGGGATCGTCGCCAACCAGCCCAAGCAGCTCGCCGGCATCCTCGACAACGACTCGGCCGACAAGGCGGCGCGCTTCATCAACCTCTGCGACGCCTTCAACATCCCGATCGTCTTCCTCCAGGACGTGCCGGGCTTCATGGTCGGCTCGAAGGTCGAGCACGCCGGGATCATCCGCCACGGCGCCAAGATGCTCTACGCGGTCAGCCGCGCGACGGTGCCGAAGGTGACCGTGATCGTGCGCAAGGCCTACGGCGCCGGCTACTACGTGATGTGCGGCAAGGCCTACGAGCCGGACCTGATCGTTGCCTGGCCCGGGGCTGAGATCTCGGTGATGGGCGCCGAGGGCGCGGTCGAAATCATCGGCCGCTCGATGATCGAGGCCTCCGACGATCCGGAGGGCACCCGTGAGGCGATGCTGAACGCGGTGCGCGAGCAGATCGACCCCTACATCGCCGCCGGCAACGCGGTGATCGACGACATCATCGATCCGCGCGAGACGCGCGCGACGATCGCCAACGCACTGAAGATGGCCCGCGACAAGCACGTCGAGAAGCCCCGCAAGCGCCACGGGGTGATGCCGGTATGACGTTCCGGTGCGCCTTTTACGGTCCATACCCACATAAAGCGCACCGGAAGGGGAGGGAGGAGAAGAGATGAGCCAGTTCGGCGACCCGGTCGTCATCAGCTGCTCGATCAGCGGGGTGATCGCCAACCGCGATCAGTGCCCGGCGATCCCCTACACGCCGGAGGAGTACGCGGCGGAGGCGCGGCGCGCGGTCGACGAGGGCGCCTCGCAGATACACATCCACGCCCGCAAACCGGATGGCACTCCCTCCTACGAGGTCGAGGACTTCAAGGCGATCACCGAGGCGATCCTGGCCGAGGTCGGCGACGTGATCGTCAACTACTCGACCGGCGCGATTGGCATCCCGATCTCCAAGCGACTCGAGTACCTGCGGGCGCTCCGTCCCGACGTCGCCGCGCTCAACATGAGCTCGATGAACTACGCCAAGTACAGCTCCCGGCGCAAGGACTTCGTCTTCAAGGCGGTCTTCGAGAACAGCTTCGACACGATCATCGAGTTCCTCACCGCGATGAAGGAGCTGGGGATCAAGCCCGAGCACGAGTGCTTCGACGCCGGCCACGTCGCCAACCTCGATCCGCTGATCGACATGGGCCTCTTGGAGCGGACGCCGCTGCAGATCTCGCTGGTGATGGGCGTCAACGGCGGCATCCGCCCGACCCCTCGCAACGTCGGTTTCATGGCCGATCAGATCCCCGGCGGCGCCGAGGGCGAGAACCAGTGGCAGACGATCGGGATCTCGCGCGACCAGTGGAAACTGCTCGGCGCCTCGCTTGTGCTCGGGGGCAACGTTCGTGCCGGGGTCGAGGACAACCTCTATTTGCCGAACGGCGAGATGGCCCGTTCCAACGGCGACTTGATCGCCAAGGCGCGCCAGATGGCCGAGGACGTCGGCCGCCGGGCCGCGACCGTCGCCGAGGCCCGCGAGCTGCTGGGCGTGCCGGCGCGCAGGCGTGACGATGAGCGCTCTGCCGCTTAGCGACATCAAGGTCCTCGACCTTTCCCGGCTGCTGCCGGGGGGATTCTGCTCGTTGCTGCTTGCCGATCTCGGCGCCGAGGTGCTCAAGGTCGAGGACACCGGTATGGGCGACTACATTCGCTGGGCGCCGCCCTACTATGGGACAGACGAGCAGCAGGAGCTGGGTACGCGCTCCTCGCTCTACCTGGCGCTCAACCGCGGCAAGCGCTCGGTCCGGCTCGACCTGAAGAGCGAAAAGGGGCGCGAGGCCCTGTTGCGCCTGGTCGAAAGCCACGACGTGGTGCTCGACGGCTTCCGCCCCGGCGTGCTCGACCGGCTTGGGGTCGGCTACAAGCGCATGCGCGAGGCCAATCCCGGCATCGTCTACTGCGCGATCACCGGCTACGGCCAGGACGGGCCGTACACGCAGCGCGCCGGCCACGACATGAACTACCTCGGCCTGGTCGGGGTGCTCGGTCTGACCGGGGCCAAGGACGGGCCACCCGTCCAGTCCGGCGGCCAGATCGCCGACATCGGCGGCGGCGCCCTGATGGCTGCCTTCGGCGTGATGGCGGCATTGCACGAGCGGTGCCATTCCGGCGAAGGGCAGATGGTCGACGTCTCGATGGCCGACGGGGCGCTCTCCTGGCTGGCCCTGGTCGCCGGTCGCTACTTCTGCGACGGCGAGGTGCCGAAGCGCGGTGAGCAGCAGCTCGCCGGCGGGCTGGCCTGCTACCTGCCCTACGAGGCGGCCGACGGCTGGGTCACCTGCGGCGCGCTCGAGCCGAAGTTCTGGGCTGCCTTCTGCACCGGGGTCGAGCGCCCCGACCTGGTCGAGGCCCAGTTCGCCGCGCCGGGCTCGGAGGAGTGGGCCAAGGTCGCCGAGGTCTTCCGCTCGCGCACCCGCGCCGAGTGGAAGGCGTTCAACGACGAGCACGACTGCTGCATCGAGCCGGTCCTTGAGATCGACGAGGTCCTCGACTCCGAGCTGGTCCACGAGCGCGGCATGGTCGTCGAGATGGAGCAGCCCGGCCTCGGCACGATCCGCCAGCTCGGCGCCCCGGTGAAGATGAGCCGCACTCCCGCCGACCCGACTCGCCCGGCTCCCGCCTTCGGCGAGCACACCGACGAGGTCCTGGCCGAGGCCGGCTACTCCGCCGAGGAGATCGCCGCAATGAAGGAGTCCGGCGCCGCAGCTGGCCCGAGCGCGGAGGCCCAGGCCGAATTCCGCGCATGAGGGCCGACGGGACGAAAAGCGCGCTATGTGAGCGTAAATCGGCCCGTCGGCGGTGGGGGAGATGAGTGCGGTCGAGGCGGGGTTGCTGCGCGTCGGTGAGCTCGCCGAGGCGTCGGGGGTGCCGGTGCCGACGATCAAGCATTACCTGCGCGAGGGCCTGTTGCCGGAGCCGGTGAAGACGAGCCGCAACATGGCCTACTACCCGCCCGAGTTCGTCGACCGGATCAGGCTGATCAAGCAGCTGCAGGAGGAGCGCTTCATGCCCCTGAAGGCGATCAAGTCGGTGCTCGACGAGGACCCCGAGCGGGC